>NZ_JBNCKJ010000003.1:0-595819 GCF_049841475.1 Micromonospora sp. DT15 | reverse complement strand
CCGCCTACCAGATCAGCGTCGAACACCTCGCCGACTGGATCGCCACCCGCGGCTACGCCACCAGCTGACCCACACCACACGACCGAAGGGCCGGACCCCACGAGGGTCCGGCCCTTCGTCGTCTTTCCACCATCTGCGGCACGTATTGACAATTGTCGACTTCGGCGTGAGGCTGGGAGCAGTGAGAGCGCTCTCTCGCACCCGGCCCAACCGGCCACCACCCAGTCTGGCCAGGCACAACTCCGATGCCTTCGGCGGCGGCGCCGGAGCTGTCCCTGACCCGTCCCCCGACAGGAGTCACGATGGACAGGGCCGCACCCCTCTCCGGCATCCCCCGCCGACTGCGCCTCGCCACGGCGATCGGCGCCCTGCTGGTACTACTCGGCACGTACCTGGTGTCCACCACCAACCGGGCCGACGCCGCCCCCGGCCAAGCCGGCGCTGACTTCGGCGCCAACGCCATCCGGGTCGCCGAGTTCCCCGCCGACTGCACCTACAGCCACCGGCTGCCGGACGACCCGATCGTCTTCCCCGGGCTGCCCGGGGCGTCGCACATGCACAGCTTCTTCGGCAGCACTGTGACGAACGCCAGGACCACCCTCCCCGACCTGGTCAACTCGCCCACCACCTGCAACCCGCAGGTGGACGTCTCGTCGTACTGGGTGCCGACGCTGTACCGGGACAACGTCGCGGTGGAGCCGGCGATCGCCACGTTCTACTACCTGGGCGAAGGCGTACGCGCCGACGTCGTCGCGAACACCCAGCCGTTCCCGCAGGGGTTGCGGCTCGTCGCCGGCAACGCGAAGGCCACCGGGCCGAACGACAGCATCGCCCGCTGGTCCTGCCTGCACGCCGGGCACGTGCCGCCGTCGAAGGACTTCGTCAACTGTCCATCGGGCACGATGCTGGAGTCGTACCTGGACTTCCCGCAGTGCTGGAACGGCCGTGACCTCGACTCGCCGGACCACAAGAGCCACCTGGCGTACCCGGTGAACCAGGCCTGCCCGAGCACCCACCCGGTGCACGTGCCGAAGTTGCGCCAGGTGCTGCGGTACCCGGTCACCGGCGATCCGTCGCGGTTCCGGCTGGCCTCCGGGCCGGGCTACACCATGCACGGCGACTTCTTCAACGCCTGGCCGGTCGCGGAGTTGGCCCGCCGGGTCCAGGACTGCATCCGTCCCGTCATCAAGTGCGGTCACGACGGCCGACCGATCTGAGCGACAGCTCCACACCACGGCGGCGGGTCCGGTCACCCGGGCCCGCCGCCCTGGTTGGGAAGGGAGATCGGATGCGCCAGCCCGCAGCCTCCACGGTGCTCATCGCCGTGCTGCTCGTCGCCGGCTGCGGCCCCGGGCCACGCGACGCGGTCCGCACCGCCACACCACCAGTGGCCGCGCCACCGGCCACGAGCACGCCGACCTCCACGGGTACGGCGTTCAACCCGACCGACGTCGCCTGGCTGCAACTGACCGTGGCGATGACCGAACGCCTGTTGCCCGTCCTCGATCTGGTGCCGGGGCGGACCACCGACCCGGCCTGGCGGCAGACGGCCACCCAGGTGGCCACCACCCGACGCGCCGATCTGGAACGCGCCCGCCGGCTACTGGCCGACGCCGCCGCCCCGACCACGAATCCGCACGAGGGCCACGACATGCCAGGCATGGCCACCGCGCAGGAGATGGCCGCGCTGCGGGCGGCCAACGGGCAGCCGTTTCACCGCCTGCTCGCCGGGCACCTGCGGGCGCATCTCGCACAGTCGGTCCGGATCGCCACCGCGGAGCAGCAGAGCGGGGCCCAGCCGGCGACCGTCGCGCTGGCGGCGGCCGTGGTTCGGTCCGGCACCGCCGACCTCGAACGGCTCGATCACCTCGACCCCGCGTAGTCGCGCGCTCAGTGGGCGATCGGGCGGAGCCGAGGCTGGCTGGCCCCACCCACAACCGACGACTTGGAGGAACAGCCGGCGCGGCTCAGGCGGCGTAGCGGGCGGCGAGGTCGACGACGCGCCGGGCGGCGGCCACCATCGCCCGGTCGGCGAAGCGACCGTCGGGCAGCACCACGGTCCCCGAATCCCGCTGGTGCGCGTCCGCCACGGCGGCCAGCAGCTCCGCGGCGCGGGCCACCTCCCGATCGGCCGGGCGAAACGCGTCGACGATCACCGGGAGCTGGCGTGGGTGGATCGCCGCACGGCCGAGGAACCCGAGCCGTCGGCCCGCCGCGCAGGAGGCGGCCAGACCGGCGAGGTCGACGACGTCGGCGTACACCGACATGGCCGGCGGGGCCAGACCGGCCGCGCGGGCCGCGACCACCACCCGGCCGCGCGCCCAGAGCAGCCCGTCGTCGTCGCTCACCCCCAGATCCGAGCGCAGGTCGGCCTCACCGAGCCCGATCGAGGCCACCGCCGGGTGAGCGGCGGCTATCGGGTACGCGGCCTCCAGCCCGGCCGCCGACTCGATCAGCGGGTGCAGGGGCACGTCGACCCGCTCGGCGAGGGCCGCCAGCGTCGCGGCCGACTCGACCTTCGGCAGCCGCAGCCCGGCCAACCCGGGCCGGCCGGCCACCGCCGCCAGGTCGGCATCGAGGTCCGGGCCGGTCAGCTCGTTGACCCGGACCTGCACGGGCACCGGGTGCCCCTCGGTGAGGAACTCGGCGACGGCGTCCCGGGCGTACGCCTTGCGTCCGGCGACGACGGCGTCCTCCAGGTCGAGGATGACCGCGTCGGCACCGGAGGCGACCGCCTTGGCGAACCGGTCCGGGCGGTCGCCGGGTACGTAGAGCCAGCTCAACAGCATCAGAGCACCCCCCGCTCGCGCAGCGCGGCCAACTCCTCGGCGCTCAGGCCGAGCGCGCCGAAGACCGTGTCGGTGTCCTGGCCGTGCCGCCGGCCGGCGTGCCGGATCTCGCCGGGCGTCTCGGTCAGGCGGAACGGCACGTTCTGCATCCGCACCTCGCCCAGCTCCTCGTCCGGCACGGTGCGCACGGTGCCCAGCGCGGCGTACTGCGGGTCGACGAGGATGTCGCGCACGTCGTAGACGGGGGCGACCGCGGCCTGGGCCTCCTCGAACGCGGCCACCACCTCGTCGCGGTCCCGTTGCGACACCCAGGCACTCACCGCCGCGTCCAACTCGTCGGCGTGGGCGGCCCGCCCGCTGCCGGTGGCGAACCACGGCTCGTCGATCAGCTCGCCGCGGCCGACCAGTCGCAGCACCCGCTCGGCGATGCTCTGCGCGCTGGTGGAGACCGCCACCCAGCGCCCGTCGGCGCAGCGGTAGGTGTTGCGCGGGGCGTTGTTGTTGGACCGGTTGCCCAGCCGGGGCTGGATGTAGCCGAGCTGGTCGTACCAGGTGACCTGCGGCCCGAGCATCGCCATGATCGGCTCGATGATGGCGAGGTCGACCACCTGCCCGGCGCCGGTGACGTCGCGGGCCCGCAGGGCGAGCATCACCGCGTACGCGGCGGCGAGCGCGCTCACCGAGTCGGCCAGCCCGAACGGGGGCAGCGTGGGCGGCCCGTCCGGTTCCCCGGTGGCCGCGGCGAAACCGCTCATCGCCTCGGCGAGGGTGCCGAAGCCGGGCCGGCGGGCGTACGGGCCGACCTGCCCGAACCCACTGATCCGGGTGATTACCAAACGGGGGTTGACGGCGTGCAGCTCGGCCGGCCCGAGCCCCCACCGCTCCAGCGTTCCGGGGCGGAAGTTCTCCACCAGCACGTCGGCGTCGGCGAGCAGCCGACGCAGCAACGCGGCGCCGTCCGGGTCGGAGAGGTTGAGGGTGACGGTGCGCTTGTTGCGGCCGAGCACCTTCCACCAGAGCCCGACACCGTCGCGGGCCGGGCCGTGCCCCCGCGACGGGTCCGGCTTGGCCGGATGCTCCACCTTGATCACGTCGGCGCCGAAGTCACCGAGGAACGCCGCCGCGAGCGGCCCGGCGAAGAGGGTGGCCAGGTCGACGACCTTGACACCGTCCAGTGGCGCGGTCATCGGGTCACCTCCGGCAGGTCGGCCGCACAACGGAAGCCGACCTGTTCGGAGCGGGCGAGGCCGGCACCGGTGAGCAGCAGCTTCACCGACACGTCCGCCGGTTGCGGGCCGCCGTCGAGGTACCAGTCGGAGCCCTGCGCCCGGTACTGGGCGCCGCCCTTGAGGATGACGAAGCGGGTACGACCGTCGGAGTGCTCGCTCTCGGTCAGGTTCCACACCAGCGGTTCCCGCCGTACGAGCAGCCCCGCCTCGGCGGCGACCTGCCACTCGTCCTCGGTGGGCAGTCGCAGCCCGGCCCACGCCGCGTACGCCCGCGCGTCGGCCAGCTCGACCCCGGTCACCGGGGCGCCGGCCGGACCGGAGCCGGCGGTGAACCGCTCCGGGCGCACCGGAACGTAGCCGGCGGCGCGCAGGAACTCGGCGTACTCGCCGTGGGTGACCTCGTGCATGGCGATGGCGAACCGGCCGAGCCGCACACTGCGCCGCAGCGTGCCGGGGTGGTGCAGCCGGGGCGGCAAGGGCTTCCACTCGTCGACGTAGGGCGCTTCGCCGTACAGCCCGGTCTCCCGTACCCGGTGCCGGACGACCAGGTCATGCCGGCCGCCCTCGACGGCGACCAGGCCCGGCGGCACCTGCGGTCGGGGCGCCCATGGCGTACGGACTCGCACCGCGGCGCGGGCCGGGAAGGACGGGTCGCCGGTCGGCGGCTCGTGCCGGTGCGCTGAGGCGGGTCCGCGCGCCACGGCCGCGATCGCGCCGGCCGGGAGCGGGCCGCCCACCGCCAGTCGACCGTCGGCGGTCTCGGTGACGGTCAACGCGGCACCGGTGACCAGGTCGACGAAGTGTCGGCCAGCGCTCGGATCGGTGACCAGCCACGGGCCGTCGTGGTCCGCGCCCCGGTTCACCACCGTCCACAGCGGCTCGTCGTCGTGCGTCCAGCGGGACGCGTACACCTGGCCGTCGCCGGGGTGGTCGGCGAGCGGCACCCAGTCCTCGGCGCGCAACCACGCCGCGTGGCTGCTCTGCACCCGGCGCATCGCCCGCAGCACCGCGCGGTCGCGCTCGTTCCAGCCGACCCAGACGCCGAAGACGCTTTCCCAGACCAGCACGCCGACGCCGTTGAGCCAGGCGGAGTGCAGCTCGTCGAGGTGGTCGCGGTGCCAGCGCCGGGTGTGGTGCAGCACGTGCCGTCGCTCGAACCACTTCGCCCGCAGCACGCCGGGCACCTCGGAGTCGGCGAACCACTGCGCCCAGGACATGGCGTGGTCGGCGATGCGGGCCAGCGGCACCCGGCTCTCGCCCTCCAGGACCATGCCGGGGCGCACCGCGTCCAGCGCGGTGCGCAGCTCACCGGCGCCCTCCTTGAGGGTGTCCAGGAAGACCCCGTCGACGCCGAGCTTGCCTGCCAGCGTGGCGACCTCCTCGGCGTCACTGCCCACCTCGCGCCGGGTGCCGGTGTCCCACGGGTTGTAGTCGACGAAGACCCGCACCCCACGCTGCTGGAACGCGCGCACCACATCGGGTAGCTCCGGAACGTCCCGGTACCAGTCGAACTGGTTGCGGTCGTCGAGGCCGATGACCGGGTACGCGTGCCAGAGCACCACCCCGTCGAAGCCGCCGAAGTCCCGCCCGGCCGCGTCGAGGAACTCGTCGACGGTGAAGACGCCGCGTTCGTGGTCGTAGAGCGTCTCGTCCCAGAGCCAGGCCAGGCAGACGCTGAAGCAGTCACCGGCGATCTCGTCGTAGTGCTCGCCGACATAGCCGATCCGGTCCCGGGCGTCGACCCGCCACCGGGCGATCTGCTCCCGCCAGGCCGGCCAGTCGGCCGGGTCGGCGGGGGCGGCGAAGATCTTCGCCTCGTCCAGGGTGCTCAGGTCGGCGTGCCCGCCCAACGGCACCTCGGTCGGCCGGTCGATCGGGCGCGGGACGTACGGGTTGAAGCTCACGGTGCACCTCGGTAGGTCGCGTCGTAGAGGGCGTCGATGGCCGGCCGTTCGGGCAGGGCGGTGGACGCTCCGGGCCGCTGGGCACAGGCCGCGCCGGCGGCGCAGGCCCAGCGCAGGCTGGCGGTGACGGTGTCCTCGCTGCTGGCGCCGCCGCGTTCGGCCCAGCTGACGGCGAGCGCGCCGGTGAACGCGTCACCGGCGGCGGTGGTGTCCACAGCGTCGATCTGCGGCGCCGGGACCGCGAGACGCAGGCCGTGTCGATCGGCGTACGCGGCCCCGCGCGCGCCGAGGGTGAGCACCACCCGGGGCACCAGCTTCAGCAGGGCGTCGAGCAGCACCGGCGGTTCGTCGGAGGCGACCTCGGCAACGACCGCCGCCTCGTGCTCGTTGACCACCAGCACGTCAACCAGGTCGAGCAGGGCGGCGGGCAGCGCGGCGGCGGGCGCGGCGTTCAGCACCACTGTGGTGCCGTCGGCCCGGGCCCAGCTCGCCGCCTGGAGCACGGCGCTCAGCGGCACCTCCAGTTGCAGCAGCAGCACGTCGGCCGCCGCGATCGTCGCCCGGTCGTCCGCGTCCAGCTCGGTCAGCGTTCCGTTGGCGCCGGGCGCGACCAGGATGAAGTTCTCCGCGTCCCGGTCGACGGCGATCAACGCGACACCGGAGGGGCCGGCTGCGGTCCGCAGACCACTGACGTCCACGCCGGCGTCGACGAGACTCGCCCGCATCCGGGTACCGAACTCGTCGTCGCCCACCGCTCCCACGAAGTCGCAGGCCGCACCGGCCCGGGCGGCGGCGACGGCCTGGTTGGCGCCCTTGCCGCCGGGTACGGTCCGGAAGTTCTCGCCGAGCACCGTCTCACCGGGGCGGGGCAGCCGCGACGCCGTGACCACCAGGTCCAGGTTGCTGCTGCCCACCACCGCCACCCGCGCGCTCATGCCACGCTCCCTTCCGTCGCCGGCTGTGCCAGGGCGAGGGTCCGCTCGGCCAGCTCGTCGAAGCCGATCCCGTCGAAGCCGGCGATGCTGCTGGCCAGCCGGTTGCGCAGCGGGGCGACCCAGCGCTGCGGCAGCCCGGACGCGCCGGTGAGCGCTCCGGCCACCGCGCCGACCGTCGCGCCGGTCGAGTCGGTGTCCCAGCCACCACTGACCACGGCGGTGATCGACCGTTCCAGGTCCCCCCGCCCGTACGCCAGGGCGGCGGCCACCAGCGCCGCGTTGTTGCGGACGTGCACCCAGTGCAGGTGGCCGTGTCGTGTGTACAGCTCGTCGACGACGCGTTCCCAGTCGTCGGTGCCCGCGCCGAGGGCGCGTGCCTCCCGGACCGTGGCGGCGAACCGGCTGTTCGGCGGCAGCACCGCCTCGGCGGCGTCCAGCACCTCGTCCATGGTGTCGGCCACCGGCGCGGCTGCCGACAGGGCCGCAGCCCAGAGCGCGCCGTGCACCCCTCCCCGGACGTGGCTGACCGTCGCGTCGCGTACCGCCAGATCGGCGGCGCGGTCCGGCCGGCCGGGGTTGACCCAGCCGTACACGTCGGTGCGGATCTGCGCGCCGATCCACTCCCGGAACGGGTTGTGCCGGCGGGCGCTCTGCGGCGGTGGGTACCCGAGCAGCAGGTTGCGATAGGCCACCCGCTCGGCGGTGAAGACCCGCCCGCCGGGCAGCCAGTCCAGCCACGCCTGCGCCACGTCGGCGCTGGTGAAGCCCCGACCGTGCGTCTCCAGCACGCGCAGGGCCAGCAACGCGTAGTTCAGGTCGTCGTCCTCGGGCATCCCGTCGATGTTCTCGGCGAGGCTGGTCGGCGCGCTGCGCCGGTTCCACGGCCAGCGGGCGGCAACGTCGGCCGGGAGCCCCTTCGCGGTGAACCAGTCGCGCAGTGGCCACCGGTCGGTAGCGGTGAGGATCTCCCGGATGCCCTCGCGGGGGATCTTCTCCACCGGCTTGCCGAGCAGGCATCCGACCGCCCGGCCGAGCCACCCGCCGTGCAGCCGGTCGTACGCCGCCTCGGTCGGCAGCGACCAGGTGGTCGGCCACCCGGCCCGCAGCGAGGTCAGGTCGTCGGCCTCGTCAGTGGTGTCGACGGCGGGCACCGCGTCGGCGGCGTCCAGAAGCTCCGTGGCGAGGGCCCGCAGCTCCGGCGACGCCGGGTTCACCGACGCCCCGCTGACCGGTGGCGTCAGGTCCCCGCCAGCCGCCGTCCACCGCTGAGCGATCGCGGCGACGTCACGTCCCTCGTCCCGGCTGGCAGCCAGCTCGTGCGGCAGCAGGTCCTCCGGCTGAACCCAGGTGATCCTCACCGGGTCTCGCCCCCAACCCCCCGGGTGGCACCAGCGGCCAGCCCGGCGAACCGCTCCGCCCGGCGGGCAAAGCGAGCCTGGTCGCGCTCGAAGACCTCGCCGGCCACCGTCGCGAGGACCCGGGCCGGTTCCACCAGGTCGGTCTTGGAGGCGGTGGCGACCACGTCGGACCATTCCGCCGGCACCGCGTCGGCGCCACCGAGCGCCCCGGCGATGGCGGCGGCCATGGTGGCGGTGGAGTCGGCGTCCCGGCCGTAGTTGACCGAGCCGAGCACCGCGGCCCGGAAGTCGCCGCCCGCCACCACGAGCATGCCGAGAGCCACCGGCAGCTCCTCGATGGCGTGCAGGCGACTGGGCCGCCGCGCGCCGAGGCCGGGGCTGCGGTACTCCTCCCCCACCGTGTCGTAGGGGGCGACCGCGGCCCGCAGCGCCGGGATGGCCTGCTTCCAGTCGCTGTGGCCGCGGGCCTCCTTGACCACCGCGTCGATGGCCGCGCGGGTGCCGTCGCGGGCCAGGTCCAGCGCCGCCGCGACGACGTCCTCGACGCTCGCGCCGGGGGTCGCGGCCGCCGCGACCGAGGCCGCGAACACGGCGGCTGCCTCCCGCCCGTAGCTGTGCTGGTGCGCGCCGGCGATCTCCACCGCCTCGGCGTACGCCCCGGCCGGGTCGCCCGCGTTGACGATGCCGACCGGTGCCATGTACATGGCCGCGCCACAGTTGACGATGTTGCCGACCCCGGCCTCGCGGGGGTCCGCGTGGGCGTGGTGCAGTCGGGTGACCAGCCACCGTTCGGCGGCGGCGAGCCGGTGGAAGGTCACCCCGTCGCGCTCCAGGTCGGGGATGTACACCACCCGCTCGATCAGGTCGGGAACCAGCAGGTCCACCACGTCGAAGGCATCGAGGTGGTCCCGTTTGGCCGCGTACGCGCGGACCAGGGCGTGGGTCATCAACGTGTCGTCGGTGAGGTGCCCGTCGCCCTTGTGGTAGGGCGCGAGGGGTCGCGCGGTGGCCCAGTCGGCGTGGTACGGGGGCACGATGCCCTCTACCCAGCCGCCGAAGCGGGAACGGATCTGCTCGGGCAGCGCCGTCTCGGTGGCGCCACCCAGGGCGTCTCCGACAGCGGCGCCGACCAGGCAACCAACCGATGTGTCGAGCAAGAGTGACATGTCGTTACCTCAGAACCTGCTTGCCACCGTCGACCAGCTGCGTGCCGAGCTGATCGAGGGTGATCTTGTTGGCGAAGTACTGCTGGAGGGCCGGGGTGGCGTACTTGGTCTTCCACTCCGGGTAGCCGTCGGCCTGCTGGAACGGGGCGACGGTCAGGTCCGCGGCGCTGTCCGAGGCGACGTCCCAGCCCTGCTTGCCCTCGGTGATCTTGACCAGTTGCTCGTTGGCCTGCTTGCCGGTCGGCACCAGCCAGTCGCCCTTGGCGAGGGCGGCCATGTTCGTCGGGTTCAGGAAGTACTCCAGGAACTGCGCGGCCTGCTTCTTGTGCTTGCTGTCCTCGGAGATCGACAGCGTCTGCGGGTTGGCGGCCTGCTTGGTGGAGAGTCCCTTGATCGGGGGCAGGGTGACCCACTCGAAGCCGGCCGGCGCCTGCTCGACCATCTGCTGGCGCAGCGACACCGAGCCGGGCAGCATCGCGTACTTCCCGCCGAAGAAGCCGGGCAGGGTGTCCGCGCCGCTCATGCCGAGCGCCTCCGGGGAGGCGGACTTGGCGGTGTAGAGCATGTCGTGGATCCGCTTCGGGATCTCCTTCTCCGCGTCGCCGACCTTGACCTCGGTGCGCCCACCGTCGCCGTAGAAGAACTTGCCGTCGTAGTTGAGCGCCAGGTTGAGCACCCGGTTGGTAGGCGACTTCAACGCCCACGCCGCGCCGTACTGGCCGGGCTTGGTGAGCTTCTGCGCGTTGCTCTGGAACTCGTCCCAGGTCCAGCCGCCGTCGGCCGGCGGCACCGCGACACCTGCGGCGTCGAGCAGCTTCTTGTTGGCGATGACGACCTGCGACTCCAGCAGGAACGGCACGCCGGTGACCTTGCCGTCGACGGTGGCGGTGTCCCAGATGCCCTTGTCGATCTGCCCCTTCAGGTCGTCGGAGACCAGGTCGGAGAGGTCGGCCAGGTAGCCCTGCTTGCTGAACTCCCCGATCGAGGACGCCTCGTAGTGCACGATGTCCGGCGCGTCGCCGCCCTCGAAGGAGGTGAGCAACTGGTCGTGCACCGAGTTCCAGTCACCCTGGACGTACTCGACCTGGATGTCCGGGTGCTCGGCGTTCCACTTGGCGACCAGGTCCTTGTTGACCTGGAGCGACTCCTTCTGCCAGGCGAGGCTGAGGAAACGCAGCTTGGCCGGGCCGGACGCGGCCTCGTCGTCGCCGCCGGAGCCGCACGCGGTGAGCGCGCCGAGGCCGACGACCGCGACCGCGGCGCCCGCCGCGAGTCGGCGGAATCGGGTACGAAGCATGGGGGTACCTCCTTGGTGGTGGTTGGGGGGACGGTTCAGCCCTTGACCGCGCCCGCGAGCGACCCGGACGAGAGCCGGCGCTGCATGAACGCGAAGAAGATCAGGCTGGGCAGCGTGGCCAGCAGTGAACCGGCGGCCAGGGGACCCAGCCGGGCGGTGCCCTCGATGCCGACGAACCGGGCCAGCGCCACCGGCAGGGTGGCCAGCTCCGGGGTCTTGATCAGCACCAGTGCGAAGAAGAACTCGTTCCAGGCCGAGATGAAGGAGAACAACGCGGTCGCGACCAGGCCCGGAGCGAGCAGCGGGAAGACCACCCGCCGCAGGACCTGCACCCGGGTGGCGCCGTCGACCGACGCTGCCTCTTCCAGCTCCCTCGGGATGTTGCGGACGAAGCCCTGCAACATCCACAGCGCGAACGGCAGCGCCCAGACCACGTAGATCAGCACCAGCCCGGCGTGCGTGTTGGCCAGACCGACCTGCCGCAGCACCAGGAAGATCGGGATGATCAGCAGTACGAACGGGAAGAGCTGGGACAGCAGCACCCAGCCCAGCGCGGCGGTGCCGAGCTTGGAGCGGAACCGGGCCAACGCGTACGACGCCGGCATGGCGACCAGCACGGTCAGGACCGCCGAGGCGAGGGAGACCTGGAGGCTGTTGAGCGCTGCCCGGCCCAGCTCCTGTTCGGTGAACGCCTGCACGAAGTTCTGCAGTGTCGGGTTGTCCGGGATCAACGTCGGGTGCAGGCGTACCAGTTCGCGCGGCGGTTTGAACGCCGTGGAGAGCAGCCAGACCAGCGGGAACCCGAGGAAGATCAGGTAGCCGGCGAGCGCCAGGTACTGCAGCGTCCGGCTCGTGCGGCTCGGTTTTCCGAACATGTCAGTTCGCCTCCCTGAGCCGGCGACGGAGATAGACCGCGAGCAGCGCGATGATGATCACGACCATGACGTTGCCGAGTGCCGCCGCGTAGCCGTAGTTGCCGTAGCGGAACGCCTCCTCGTACGCGAAGAGCATCGGCAGCATCGTCTTGCCGCCCGGTCCACCGGCGGTGAGCACGTAGACCAGGCCGAACGAGTTGAAGTTCCAGATGAAGTCCAGCGAGGTGATCGCCACGATCACCGGCGCCAGCGCGGGCAGCGTGACGTGCCGGAACCGGTGCCAGGTGCTGGCCCCGTCCACCGCCGCCGCCTCGTGCAGCTCGCGACCCACACCCTGCAGGCCGGCGAGCAGGACGACGGTGGTCTGCGGCATGCCCGCCCAGACCCCGACGATGATCACCGCAGGCAGTGCGGTGCTGAAGTCGCCCAGCCAGTTCGTCCGCAGTCCGTCGGCCCCGACGCGGTGGAAGAACTCGTTGATCAGGCCGGCGTCGGGGTGGTAGACGAGCTTCCACAGGATGCCGACGACGACGGGCGGCATCGCCCAGGGCACGACGGCCAGCACCCGCGCCACACCTCGGAACCGCAGTTGCTGGTTGAGCAACAGCGCCAGCCCGAGGGCGAGCAGGAACTGCAACACAGTCACCCCGACCGCCCACAGAAGACCGATCTTGAACGAGTTCCAGAACAGCTCGTCGCCGAGGAGGTCCCGGTAGTTGGCCAGGCCGGTGAAGCTGACCTCGACGTTGCGACCGGCGCGGGCGTCGGTGAAGCCGAGGTAGATGCCCCGCAGCAGGGGAAACACCGACAGCACCAGGATCGGCAGCAGCGACGGCAGCAGGAGAAGGTAGATGGTGGTGCGGTCGGAGCGGAACCGGTTGCGCCGCCGGGCCGGCTCGGCCCGTTCGACGTCCGGCCGCTCGGTCAGGGTGGTCATGCGGTCACCCCTTCGCTGGACGGGTGGGTGGTGGGTGGGCCGGCGGGTCGAGGGACCGGCAGGGTCGCGGCGCTGGACGCGCGAACGACGAGACTTGGCGGCACCTGCTCGCGTCGCGGTGGCACTGTGGCGTCGGCAATGCGGTGCAGGAGCAGTTCGGCGGCTCGACGACCACGCTCGGCCGAGCCGAGCGAGACGCTGGAGAGCTGGGGAAACATCATCCGGGCCAGTTCGGTGTCGTCCATGCCGACCAGGGCGACGTCCTGCGGCACCCGACGGCCGGCGACCAGCAGGGCGTGCAGCGCGCCGACCGCGATGAGGTCGTTGGCGCAGACCAGGGCGTCCGGGTCGGCGCGGGCGAGCAGTCGCTCGGTGGCGGCGCGGCCGGCCGCGTACTGGAAGTCGCCGACCTCGATCAGGTCGGCGTCGAGCGGGATGCCGTGTCGGGTCAGGGCGGCCCGGAATCCGGCGTCGCGGGCGGCGCCCGGAACGGTGTCGAGCGGACCGTTGACGAAACCGATCCGCCGTCGGCCGGTGGCGACGAGATGGTCCACGGCCAGCGCCACACCGTGTCGCGAGTCGGTACGCACGTTGTCGATCGGAGCGTCCTCGCCGAGCTGGCCGACGACCACCACCGGCACCGGACTGTCCACCAGCGCGGTGAGGTGGTCGTCGGTGACCCGGATCGGCGAGACGATCATGCCGTCCACGTAGCGGTTGGCCAGTCGTCGCAGCAGAGCGGTCTCGTTGTCGATCCGCCCGCCGGTGGCGTGCACCAGCAGTTGCCGCCCGGAGGACGCGACCACAGCCTCGATGGCCCGCATCATCTCCACGTAGACCGGGTTGCCGATGTCCTCCACCGCGAGCGCGATCAGACCGGTGCGCTGGGACTGCAACGACCGCGCGATCGCGTTGGGCACGTAGCCCACCTCGGCCGCCGCCTCACGAACCTTGCGGATCGTCTCGGGGCTGCCGCCGACGCCGTTGAGCACCCGCGAGGCGGACGCGATGGAGACGCCGGCGCGGGCGGCGACGGTGTGCACCGTGGGCCGGCCGTCCGCCGGTTCCTGTAAACGTTTACGACCCACGTTCGGCACCTCCACCCGATAGCTGTAAACGTTTCCGGGGAGTCTGCTCCGCAAATGGCGGAGAGGTCAAGGGCCCGTTACGAAAACGTTTCCAACCCCCGCGACCCGCACCCCACCGCGCACCCCCGCACCGCACCGCACCTCCCACCCCGCCGCGTTGATCATGAAGTTATTGCCCTGCGCAGCGGCGTGTCGTGGCGATAACTTCATGATCAACAGTTCCGGGGGGTGGGGTGGGGGTGGGGGTGGGGGTGGGGGTGGGGTGGGTTCAGGTGGGGAGGCGGAGCTCTCGGCCGGGCCAGCGGGAGCGGAGTCTGCGGTCGTGGCTGGCCACGACGATGGCACCCGGGCCGGTGCCCAGCGCGTCCTCCAACTCGTCACAGAGCGTCGGCGAGAGGTGGTTGGTGGGCTCGTCGAGCAGGACATGACGACGGAGGCCGCTGCGACGGAGGCGCGATCACGCGCCCGTCGGCGGCCGGTGCGGGTGCTCACCCGGAAATGTCGTCGTCACCTGCCGCGTCTGCTCCGATCTCCCAGAACTCGGGCGCAAGAATAACCGTGCCGGCTTCGGCTCAGCTCCCGCCCGTGCTCGACGAGCTGTTGTCCGACGGGCAGATCCTGACACGATCAGGCCGTCGGGGCACCTGCCCGCAGGGAGTCGATGGTGAGGTCGAGGGCCGCTTCCAGGTGGTCGGTCTTTCCGGTGGAGAGCAGCAGGAGTACGCCGCCCTGGATGCCGGCGAGCAGCGCCGCGGCGGCGCGGTCGGCGTCCACGTCCGCGGAGATGTCCCCGGTCGACTGCATGTGCCGGACGCCGTCGGCGATCGCGTTCTGCCAGCGCCACATGAGCCCGGTCACGATCGCCTGCGCGCCCGGCGCCCGCCGCCCGGTCTGGCCGAGCAGACCGTTGAGCGGGCACTTCACCCCCTGTGCCCGGTAGCGCTCGATCAGTCGGTCGCGCCACGCCAGCCAGGCCGGCCAGGACGTCAGGTTGCTGAGCATCGGCTCCTGGTCGAGCAGGACCTGGTCCGCCTCGTGCTGGGCCACCGCCAGCAGCAGTTCTTCCTTCCCGTCCGGGAAGTAGTGGAAAAGTTGGCCCTTGCTGGTGCCGGTGTGGGCCATCACATCCTCGAGGCGTACCTCGTCGACGCCGCGCTCACGGATCTCGGCGGCGGCGCCGGCGACGATCCGCGCCCGGGTGGCCTCACCCTTGCGGGTCAGCGCCCTTGTCATGAGACCTCCCTCACCGCTTGCCCCTCGTGCCTGCCCGGCTGACCCTAGCTCGGCTTTTGGACTTGCAGGTCCAATTTTGTCGAGCAAAGGTCTGGAAAACGGTCCGCTCGGGGCCGCCACGTGATCGAGAGGACACAACGATGAACCACTACTACCTGCTCGGGCGGTCCGGTCTGCGGGTGAGCCGGCTGGCGCTGGGCACCATGAACTTCGGCGTCGACGGATTCCACGCCGCGTACGGCAAGACCGAGGAGGAGGCCGAGCCGATCTTCCGCCGGTATCTGGAATCGGGCGGCAACTTCATCGACACGGCGGACTTCTACACCGCCGGCGAGAGCGAAAAGATCCTCGGCCGGCTGATCGAGCGGGCCGGCGTGCGCGAACGGCTCGTGCTCACCAGCAAGTTCACCAACACCGTCGACCCGAGCGACCCGAACGCGAGTGGCAACGGCCGTAAGCACATCATGCGGGCCGTCGAGGCGTCGCTAAGGCGACTGGGCACCGACTACATCGACCTGTACCTGCTGCACACCTGGGACCGGATCACGCCGGTCGAGGAGGTCGTGCACACTCTCGACGACCTGGTGCGTGCCGGCAAGATCCGGTACGCCGGCCTCTCCGACGTACCGGCCTGGTATGCCACCCGGGCGCAGAGCTACGCCGAGGCGCACGGTTTGGCCCCGATGATCAATCTGCAACTGCCGTACTCCCTTGTCAGCCGCGACATCGAGGCGGAGTACGTGGCGATGGCCCAGACCATGGGCATGGGGCTCACCGCATGGAGCCCGATCGCCAGCGGCCTGCTCAGCGGCAAGTACCGCCGCAGCGGCGACGGCCTCAGCGGGACCGGCCGGTTGACCAATCCCGACACTGGCGGCCGCGAGGTCAGCGCCAGCGAGTGGCAGGTCATCGACGCCCTGGAGAGCGTCGCCACCGAGTTGGGCCGCAGCATGGCCCAGGTCGCGATCAACTGGGTCGCCACCCAACCCGCAGTGGCCTCGGTGATCATCGGCGCGAGCAGCGCCGAGCAGATCGGCAGCAACTTCGAGGCACTCGACTTCGAGATCCCGGCCGACGCGCGTCGCCGTCTCGACGAGGCCAGCGCTCCGCAACTCGGGGTGCCCTACGTGATGTTCACCCCGCAGTACCAGTCCTGGGTGGTGAGCCCCGGCCTCGGCATCGGCGACAAGCCGGCCGGCTACGCCCCGCCGGTGTTCAACGCCAAGTAGAACCTCGCACGACCCCTGCCCCTACCCCTACCCCTACCCCGCGGGGGATTTAGCGGTGGGTTGGTGTGGGGTCTGGTTCTGGTGCTGGTGCACCCTCGTAGAGCGCCACGTACAGCCGGCGCAGCTCGCCGCCCTCGACGCCGAGGGCGGCGAGGTTGAGGGTGTTGTGTTCGACGCCCAACGTCTCCGGCAGGGTGCACACCCGCAGCGGTATCGCATTCGCGTCGGCGATCCGGCGCGGCACGTCGACCGCCGCCCTGAGGTCCACCACGCCGTCGAGGGGGCTGATCGCGACCGCCGCGCTCCGCAGACCGGTCCGCCGCGGCGGCTTCGGCAGTGTGCGCGCGATCGTCAGGTACTGGGTGACGGCGGCGAGGGAGTATCCCCGCGACGTGACGCGATCCCGCAGAACGCGACGCCCGTACAGCGTGATGAGCGGTTTCACCGCGTAGGCCGGCGCCTGTCGCGGATTCGGAGCAAAGAACGGCGACAGCAACAGCAGATGCCGTACGACGTTTCCCGGCACCTGGGCCAGCCAGGCGGCCAGCACGGCGCCCCCGGAGATGCCCACGACGCCGACCTCGTCTCCCAGGGCCGCCGCGACGGCCCACCCCTGCGCGGCGTACGTCGTCAGCTCACCGGCCTCGACCCGGTGGTGGGCCCGCCGGTCGACGGTCCCGTGCCGGGGCGCCCGGGGAACCCAGACGTTGTACCCACTGTCGAAGAACTCCTCGGCCAGCCGTTCGTACTGCTCGGGCGCGAGGGTGTAGCCGTGCAAGAGCAGCACGGCCCGGCCGGTACGGGAACCGTGGCTCAGCAGGCGACTGCGCGACTCGGGTCGCACCTCCGGGCCGGCCGTCTCGGCGGCGATGATGGCCGCAGCGGCACGGGTGGCCGTGTCGAAGTCGAGCGGTCGGGCCGGCGCGACCCGTAACCCTTTGCGGCCCACCGGCCAGAGGTAGAGCCCGGCGACCGCCGCCACGACGAGCGCCAACCCGCCGACGAGGAGCGCGATGATCTCCGGCATGGTCAGATGCTGACAGGGGCCGCGCTCGACGCCGGCTGAGGGGGTGCGCCCGGGTGACCGGGCGCACCCGGTCAGCTATTCCTTGCTGTTCGGCGGCGCGAAGACGACCCGGGTGCGCAACTGCCGAAAGCCGGTCCGCTCCAACTCCGCCAGTACCGCCACCCGGTGCGAGTCCACGTCGGCGATGACCTCGCGGGCACCGCCGGCGGCCAGCACCCGGACCGCCTCGGCCAACAGTTCGGGCCGGGCGGCCTCGTCGAGCAGGCCGAGGTAGGCGAGCAGGGGGTAGCAGGCGTCTCCGGCCGTACCGGCCAGGCCCACCGGCTCACCGGCGTCCACCGCAACGCGCCATTGCCCGGTGTTGTCGCCCAACCAGGCCAGCGGGTCGGTGGCGAGGTCGACGCCGCCGACCACACGCGCGATCTCGACGCCGGTCAGCACGTCCGGCTCGGCGATCCTGGCGACCAGGGAGTTGACCTCCGCCACGTCGACGGGCGCACGGAAGTCGTACCGACCGGAGGACGCGGGCAGGGGGGTGCCCGTCCAGGAGCAGCGGAGTCGCTCCCCCCGCTCGACCAGCCCGGCGAGGCGAGCGGCCGCCATGGGCGCCCGCACCACGGCCAGCACCTCGGGCCGACGCCGCCAGTGCGCCGGCAGCGCGGCGTAGTACAGACCGGGACCGCCCAGCGCCTGGTGGGCGGCGCGTAGAAGCTCGGCGCCCACCTCCGGCTCGGCATCCAGGTCGAACCGTTCCAGCCACGGGGCACCGACCGCACCCGGGGGAAGGAGCCAGGCGGCACGGCCCACCAACCGCCCGGCGCGCAGCGCGACCCAGGTGTTCTCGGGACGGTAGCCGCCACCGGCGATCCCGTCGGCGTACGCGACCTGGCGCAGTTGGGGCAGCGGATCAGGCATGGAGTCGAACAGGTTTTCCTCGCCCGCGACGAGCGGACGGATGACCAGATCAGTCATGGGTTGGACCTCCGGGAAGCGCGCGCCCCGGATCAGATCCGCGCGGACGCCGGAGCGCGGAGGGGGCGCAGAACATCGGACATTGTTCTGACCTCCTTCCATCTCGACGGCGTGCCCGACGACCATATGCGCAGGGGTCGCCGGCCGCAATGGATCGTCACAACGTCGGGTTGGTCTGCGCCCCACGCTTGTGGGCTCGCTGGTCGTACACGGTGATGCCGGCCAGGATGATCGCCGCGACGGCCGCGACGGCGATCGGCGGGAGCAGCACCATCGGCGGGGCCGCCACGAGCAGCGCCACCGCGCCGAAGTACAGCGCCCGACACCGCGGCGCGGTTCGGGTTTCGCTCTCCAGGGTGCTCCGCCCGATCAGGAACAGCACCGGGCCGCCGAAGATGATGGCCACCAGAGCCCAGTCGATCGGCGGGTGCGGATCCTCGATGACCTGTCCGAAGCCGACGGCGGTGCAGATGATGCCACCGACGATCAACAGCAGGCTGTAGCTCGCCCACCGGGACAGTTGGATCCCCTCCCCGCTCGGCGTCGAGGCGGAACCGGATCTGACGTGGTAGAAGTAGATCCGCCAAAACGAGACGACCGCCACGAACGAGGCGACGAGGGCGATGGATCCCTCGGTGGTGAAGCCCGGGAAGCTGACCGCGGCACCGGCTTCGAGCACCACCTCGGCGAGAGCGATCATGAAGAACTGGTTGTACCGCTCGGCGAGATGCTCCTGCGAGACGGTGACCCGCAGGCTGGTGAGCTGTCGCCGGCCCATCCGGGGCAGGGGGTAGGTGGTGGCGGCGCCGATCAGCTCGATGGCGAGCGCGAGGGTCCAGAAGACGCCCCGGCCGAGACCACCGCTGATGCCGCCACTGATCCAGAGCACACTGGACGCCAGGTGCCAGGTCAGCACCCGCAGCGAGAACGCCTGACCCGCGTGACCCCGCAGAGCGAACACCAGGAAGAGCGGTCGGCCGACCTGGATGATCACGTAGGTGCAGGCGAATATCACGCCACGTTGGCCGAATGCCTGTGGCAATGTGACAGCCAGCACCAGCGTGCCGAACATCGTCGCCAACAGGACGGCCTGGAGATCGGGGCGCCGGGGGTCGTAGGTGCTCGCCAGGAGGGCGTTGAGCGACCAGATCATCCACATCGCCGCGAAGAAGAGAACGGTCTGGCCGGCCTCGGACAGCAGTGTGTGCCGGACGATGGTGAGGTCGTCGGCGACCCGCCCGGCGAGGCGGGCCAGCGCGAAGACGTAGACGATGTCGAAGAGCAGTTCCAGGACGGTCGCCGAGCGAGGGCTCTTGCTGTCCCCGAGCCCACGGAAGAACTCGGTGCGCGTCAGCACGGACGGCGGGACAGCTCAGCCGGCCAGGGTCGTCGAGACGGGCGCACCACTGTGGTGACCCCGTTCCGCTGCCATCGTCCCCGAGCCTCCCTCGCCGACCGGCCCCACCTGATGCCTATCTGCGTATTTTATCCACCTTCATCGGGTCTCCGTCGCTGATGGCGGATACCGGGTCGGCGGTACGCCGGATCATCTGTGCCGTCACCCTGCGGTACGAGCCCGGGTCGACGGGGAGCAGCCACTGCCGGGCCCGGGTCAGCGGGCCGACGTTGAGCCCCAGCTCGTCGAGCACCTCGTCGACGTTGTGCATCGAGAACGGGATGATGTTCGTGCCCCGAGCGTGCCGTCCGTTGGTGCGCTTCGTCATCCAGAACAGTCGGGCGCGCACCTCGTCGCGCATCTGGACCTCGGTCGGCAGTGTGATCCCTCCCCGCAGGTACGCGGCCGTCCAGACCGCCGCCATCTCCGCGCTGAGCGGGCTGAAGAACGACGAGTTGTAGCCGGCGAACGTCAGCCGCGGCACGCCGATCGGCAGGATCTGCCGGTAGAGCATGAAGTTGCCGGCGTCGTCCTGGAGCCGGGCGTGCAACGCGTCGTCGAAGAACGGCACGTGCTGGCGGAAGCCCGTACCGCAGATCACCAGGTCGGCGGGGAGCACCGTGCCGTCGGCCAGGCGCGCGGCGGGCCGGCCACCGTCGACCAGCAACTCGGTGATCACCTGTTCCCGGTGTACGGCGATGCGGCCGTCGGTGACCCGCTCGAAGAAGCCTTCGGTGGCGAGGCTGACCGTGCTGCGGGCGATGTCCTCGAAGCTGCCGTTGGGCACGAGACCCAGCTCGCGCAGGTTGAACTGCCGGGTCGCGACCGAGCCGACGCTGTCGACCATACGTTGGCGCAGACCGTTCCCCGGGCCGTGCAGGAACCGCTCGAAGCCCTTCAGGTGCAGGTAACGGAAGAGCGCCTCACCCATCCGGGTGAGCAGCAGGTACTTGTAGTTGAGCGCTCCACCGAGCTTGCGGGGCATCTTCCAGAGCAGTTCGCGCGCCACCACGTGGGTCTGGGCGGCGACCTCGCTCACCGGGACCGCCACGTCGCAGGACGACTTGCCGTACCCGACCACGAGGACGTTCCTGCCCCGGGCGGCCTCGATGTCGTGGAACTCCCCCGTCGCCAGGACGCGCCCTCCGGCAGCCGCGAAGCTCGCGTGCCCGTCGAAGGACGGGACGACCGGGTCGGAGAAGATGCCGTTGGCGACGACCAGGTGGTCGTACCGTTCCACGGTCAACGGGGCCGGGGCGCCCGCCGGCCGCGAGGTCACCAGCCACCCGGTCTCGTCGTTGACCAACTCGGCCGAGGCGACCTCCGTGGACAGGCGCAGCGCGCTGGCCAGCCCGAACTTCTCCACGTAGCTCTCCAGGTACCGCTGGACCTGCTCACCCGACGGCCACTGCGGGCAGTCGGCGGGCATCGGCAGGTCGGAGAGGTGGTAGGTGCCCTTGTCGTTCTGGGTGCGCAGACCGGGATATCGCCGGGTACGACTCCACACCCCGCCGACGTCGGGCGCGCGCTCGAACACTGTGACGTCGAATCCGCTCTGCCGCAGCACCTTGGCTGCGCTCACACCGGCGAATCCGGCACCGACGACGGCAATCCTCATGATCTCCTCCGAAGGACGTACGAACCGTGCCGGCGCTGACCGCCCGCGGTGCTCGCACGCTAGCGAGCAGGCCACGAAGGTCGCTATCCGCTCGACGCGGGCGCTGTCCGCGGTACGCAGCCAGACCCTTTCCTGTCGGGTCGACGGCTTTCGGATCTGGTCCGGCCCGGTCACGCCTTACGGTCAGCGCGACGGGACGCCCGGGAGGTGTCGGATGGATGCGGTGACGGTCCGGACGGACGACGTCGACCGGGCTCGCGCCGAGGTGGGTCGGGTCTTCTGTCCACACCGGCTCACCCCGCAGGCGGGTGTGCACGCCGTGCAACTGCGGATGGCGGCTCGCCGGGCGGGCGGGGTGGGCGTCATCGACCTGGACTACGGGCAGGCGGTGCGCATCCAACCGCCAGCCCTGGAGACCTTCTACCTCGTCCAGATCCCCAGCGCCGGCAGCACGATGGTCCGGCACGCCGGTCAGACAGTGACCTCGACCCCCGACGTCGCCTCGGTGCTGTCCCCGTACGACTCCTCGGACATGCGGTGGTCCGAGGGATCACCCCACCGGATCTTCTACGCCGACCGGCACGCCGTCGACCGGGAACTCGCCCGCCTGCTGGGCCACCCGGTGGACGACCCGGTCCGCCTCGACGTCGGCATGCTCATGACCACGCCGACCGCGCAGGCGTGGGCGCGCGGGGTGGCGTTCCTCGCCGACGAGCTGTCCCAGCCGGCGGACGCGTCCCTGTTCGACCACCCGCAGGTATCCGCCCGCTTCGAACAGGGGCTCATCGGCAAGCTGTTGCTGGCCCATCAGCACAGCCACTCCCACCTGCTGGCCGAGCCGGGCCAGCACGCCCACCCCGGGCGTCTCGTCCGCCGGGCCTGCGCCCTGATCTCCGAACACCACGGGGAGGCGCTGACCGTCGGTGACGTCGCCGAGGCGCTACGGGTGAGCGTGCGAACACTTCAGGACTGTTTCCGTCGCGAGCTGCAGATCACTCCGACCGCGTACCTGCGGGCGTGCCGGCTCGACGCGGCGCACCGCACGCTCCGCTCCGCCGCTCCGGGGGCGTCCGTGACGACGGTTGCCCTGCAACACGGCTTCGTGCACCTCGGTCGGTTCGCGACCGAGTATCGGAGCCGCTTCGGCGAGACGCCGTCCACGACCCTGCGTCGGTGACGACCGTCGCCTCGTCCCGCCCTCCGCACGGTCGGCCCTTGCCTTGACGCTGACGACAAGGTTTAGCGTGGTCGCGACGGGCCGATGGAGGAGGTTGGATGCTGATCGGCGAGCTGGCTGAGCGGGCCGGCACGAGCCCTCGCACGCTGCGCTACTACGAGGCGCACGGATTGGTACGGGCGCAGCGCTCCCCCAACGGTTACCGCGACTATGACGAGTCGGAGCTACGCGTCGTACGGGAGATCCGGACGCTGCTCGACGTCGGGTTCGGCCTCGACGATGTTCGGCCGTTCGTCGCCTGCCTCCGGGCCGGCAACACGTCCGGTGACGTCTGCCCGGACTCGGTGCTGGTGCTGCGGCGCAAGATCGTCGAAGTCGAGGCCGTCATCGACCGGCTCGGCGCGGTACGCCAGCAACTGCACAGTCAACTCACTCAGGCGATCGCACATCGGGAGAAGACATGCCCCAGGAGACGCACATAGGCTCGCTCGTCACCGTCACGGACGACACATTCGCGGAGCTGGTGCTGGCCAGCGACCGACCCGTTGTCGTCGATTTCTGGGCGGACTGGTGTCCCCCCTGCAAGGCCATCGAGAAGAGCCTCGCCGAACTGGCCCAGGAGTTCGGTGACCGGATGGTCGTGGCGAAGCTCAACTCCGACGAGAATCCCAGAGCGACCCGTAGCTACCGGGTGATGTCCCTGCCGACGCTGCTCGTGTTTCGTCAGGGCGAGGTCGTCGGCTCGACAGTGGGGTCCAGGCCGAAGACGTACCTGCGAGAGACCCTGACCGCGCAGGCCGGGTGGTAACGGCCAGCGGTGCGCCCCCGGGGGTCGGTCCAGACGCCCAGGGTTTCGCCCGAGATCATCAGCTGTGGAAATCGTTATCCCGGTGCGGCCGGCCAGTCTCCTGAGGGGAGGCAGGTGACGGATCTTCCGTCATCGTCTCCGTCAGTCAGCGGTACGACCGAACGAGGGAGTCGAGACGATGCGCGCAACCGGCCAGGGTGAGGCGGACGCCGCGAGGGGGAACCGGGGCGTCCACGCGGAACCCCGACGCGGGATGCTCGGCCGCCTCCCGAACAACGTGAGGCGGCTGCTGTGGCCGCTGCTCGTGGCCGCCGCGGTCGCCGTACTGGTGACGGGTGTGATCGTCGTGGTGCAGCCGACCGGGCCGACGCCCGCCCCGGCGGCGACGCAGGCGCTCGACGCGTCACCGTCCACGAGCCCGCTGCCGGGCACACCCGCCGCGGCCACGCCCGCCGCCACGGCGAGCCCGACGGGGACGGCTCCCCCGTCGACGCCGGCGGCGAAGCCGACATCCGGGCGTCCGGTCGCCCCGGCGGCCACCGCGGTGACCTCCAAGCGCAAGGGCGTCGGCGTGTGGACCTTCGACGGCGTCAGCCAGGCGTTGGCCAACTCCGGGGCGAGTTGGTACTACACCTGGGACGTGAAGCACCAGGGCGTCACCAGCCCGCAGGGCACCGAGTTCGTCCCGATGATCTGGGGGGCGAAGAGCGTCACCGCGAGCAACCTGCAACAGGCCAAGCAGAACGGCCGTTACCTGCTCGGCTTCAACGAGCCGGATCTGAAGGGCCAGGCCGAGATGACCGTCGAGCAGGCGCTTGAGCTGTGGCCGCAGTTGCAGGCCACCGGCCTGCCGCTGGGCAGCCCGGCAGTGGCCTGGGGCGGCGACCGGCAGGGCGAGTGGCTCGACCGGTTCATGGCCGGGGCCAAGCAGCGCGGCTACCGGGTCGACTTCATCGCCCTGCACTGGTACGGCGGTGACTTCACCACGGCCAACGCGGTCAACCAGCTCAAGTCGTACCTCCAGGCCGTGCACGACAGGTACAACCTGCCGGTCTGGCTCACCGAGTTCGCCCTGATCGACTTCTCCAACGGCGTCCGTTTCCCCACCCAGGCACAGCAGGCCGCGTTCCTCACTGCGGCGACGAAGATGCTGGGTGGGCTGTCCTGGCTACAGCGGTACGCGTGGTTCGGCCTGCCCGCCACCGACAAGGACCAGACCGGCCTGTTCCGTACCGGCAGCACCGCCACCGCCGTCGGTCGCGCCTACCAGGCGGCACGCTGACCTACAGCACGTCCACGTGGTCTCGCCATGAGTGCCGCGGATCGTAACCCAGCACCCGGCGGGCCTTCTCGATGCTGAGCAGGGTCTCGTGCTCACCGAGTTCCTTGCGGATCTCGACGCCTGGGTAGACCTCGGCCATCAGGCTGGCGCTGGACCGGGTCATGACGGTGTCGGCGTTGGCGATGACGAAGACGTCGGCACCGGGCTGGTCGTGCGCGAGCGCGCGCTCGACCGCCTGTGCCCCGTCGCGCGCGTCGATGTAGCCCCACAGGTTCCACCGGCGCAGCTGCGGGTCGGCGTCGAACGAGGGGAACGGCGCGTAGTCCTCGACGTCCATCACGTTGGAGAAGCGCAGACCCACCATTACCAGTTCCGGGTCCCACCGGCAGAAGTGCCGGGCCATCTCCTCCTCAAGTGCCTTGTTCAACGAGTACGTCGACTCGGGCCGGGGCGCGTACTCCTCGTCGACCGGCGCGTACGGCGGCGGCGTGTCGAACGGCAACCCGAGCACCGTCTCGCTGGACGCCCAGACGACCCGCTTGATCCCGGCCGCCCGCGCGGCGGCGAACACGTTGTACGTGGTGGCTGAGTTGTTCGCGAACGTGGTCGCGTTCGACATCAGCCCGGGGGCCGGGACCGCCGCCAGGTGCACGACCGCGTCGACGCCGCCCGCGTGCTCGTCGGCGCCCCCGGTGAACGCCTCCACCACCTGCCCATAGTCGGTCAGGTCGACCAGGAGGAACTCGCCGTCCACGTCGCGGGGGTCGCGGCCGCCGGCGCGGTCCACCGCCAGCACGTCGACACCCGCGGCCCGTAGGTGGGCGACGACGGCGCGGCCGAGCTTGCCGGAGGCGCCGGTGACGACGACACGCCTGGGCAATGCGGAGATGCTCATGACCACATCTTCGCCGCCGTCGGCGGCAGCCGGGCAGCGGGGTGGGATCGGCCCGCCGCGCCGCGATCGCGATCCGAGCGCGATCGGGTGGGCAGGTGCGTAACGTGCAGGGGTAAACGTTGTCGCGAAGAGGAGACTTCATGTCCAAGCCACCGCTTCCCGAGGCCGCGGTCGCCATGCTGCAGAAGCCGAACCCGGCCGTCATGACCACGCTTCGCAACGGTGGTCAGCCGGTGTCCGCCGCCACCTGGTACCTGTGGGAGGACGGCCGGATCCTGGTGAACATGGACGAGAGCCGCCGCCGGTTGGAGCACGTCCGCAACGACCCCCGGGTGTCCCTCACCGTGCTCGACGAGGCTGGTTGGTACACCCACGTCAGCATCATCGGGCACGTCGCCGAACTGCGCCCTGACGAGGGCCTGGCGGACATCGACCGGTTGTCGAAGCACTACACGGGCAACGCGTACCCACGGCGGGAACGCGCCCGGGTCAGCGCCCTGATCGAGATCGACCGCTGGCACGGTTGGGGTGCGCAGAAGGACAACAACCAGGTCGGCTGACCGTTGCCGTCCGCCCTGTCGCCTCGACGGCTGCCGTCGGGGCGACAGGGCGCCGGCCGTCAGGGCGTCAGGGCGGGGGCGGACCGGGCGCCGACGCGGGTCACCAGGTAGCCGAAGGCCGCCGCGGTGAAGAACATGACGATGCCGTAGACGGCTCCCGGGATCGCCATCTGGGTGCTGTTGAGCAGCGCCGGGCTGAGAGCGATCGTGATGGCCAGGGTGCTGTTGTGGATGCCGATCTCGAAGCCGGCGGCCGTCGCGGCGCTCCGGTCGACGCCGGCGAGGCGCGGTACCCCGTACCCGATGGCGAGGCTGAGCAGGTTGAAGGCGAGCACGGCCAGGCCGACCGAGACGAAGTAGTCGGCGATGTTCTCCCGGTCGCCGAGCACCGCGCCGGCGATCACCGCGACGAGTACGACGACGGAGAGGATCCGGACCGGACGGTTCAGCCGCTCGGCCACGTGGGGCATCCGCGCCCGGATGAGCATGCCGATCGCGACCGGGACGAGCACGATGGCGAAGACCTGGAGCACCTTGTCGAGCTGCAGGCCGATGCTCCTGCCGTCGGGCAGGAAGTACGCCGCCGACAGGTTGACCAGGATCGGCAGGGTGAACACGGCGAGCACCGAGTTGATGGCGGTCAGGGTGATGTTCAGGGCCACGTGCCCGCCGAACAGGTGGCTGTAGAGGTTGGCGGTGGTGCCGCCCGGTGACGCGGCGAGCAGCATCATGCCGACGGCCAGTTCGGGTGCCAGGTCGAACGCGAGGACGAGGCAGAAGCAGAGCGCCGGCAGCACGAGCACCTGGCAGACCAGGGCGATGACGGCGGCTCGCGGGTGCTGAGCCACCCGGCGGAAGTCCGCCATGGTCAGTCCGAGACCCAGACCGAGCATGATGATGCCGAGGGCGACGGGTAGTCCGATCAGTGTCAGGGCGGAGTCCATGGCACAACATCGTTACCACCGGGTAACGCGTTCACAATCCCCCGTGCGGACGGACGCCTCTTGACCGCAGACGGTGACCGGCTTAACTTCATCAATCAGATAAGTGTCTTAACTAATTCTGCTTGATGTCTCGTGGAGTGTGCCGATGCGACCATTCCGTCACCGCCGTCTCACCGCCGTCGTCGCTCTGACGACCCTTCTGGTCACCGCCGCCCCACCGACCGCCGCGAACGCGGGCGCCAAGCCCGAACGCGCCGGCTACCACCGGGTCGGCTACTTCACCCAGTGGGGCATCTACGGCCGGGCCTTCCCGGTCAAGAAGCTCGAAACCTCCGGGGCGGCGAGCCGCCTCACCCACCTCAACTACGCCTTCGGCAACGTCAGCGAGGACGGCCGCTGCTACGTCGACGGTGGGCCGGGTGAGGGCGACGCCTGGGCCGACTACCAGCGCCCCGTCCCGGCCGAGGAGAGCGTCGACGGTGTCGCCGACGCCCCGGGCCAGGCGCTCAACGGCAACTTCGGCCAGCTCGCCAAGCTCAAGGCCAAGCACCCCAAGCTGAAGGTGCTGATCTCGCTGGGCGGCTGGAGCTGGTCGACGTACTTCTCGAACGCGGCCCGCACCGACGCGTCCCGCAAGGCGTTCGTCACGTCCTGCATCGACCTCTACCTCAAGGGCAACCTGCCGGGCACCACCGCCGGTGCCGGGGCCGGCGTCTTCGACGGCATCGACCTCGACTGGGAGTGGCCCGGCTCAGACGGTGAGCCCGGCAACGTCATCCGCCCGGAGGACCGGGAAAACTTCACCAAGCTGCTCGCCGAGTTCCGCCGGCAGCTCGACGGGTATGGGCGCACGACCCGCGCGCACCACCCGTTGACCGCGTTCCTGCCGGCCAGCCCAGCCACCATGGACGCCGGCTACGAGGGCCGCAAGATCTTCAAGTACCTGGACTTCGCCACCGTGCAGGGGTACGACTTCCACGGCGGCTGGGACGCACGGGCCAACCAGCAGTCGGCGCTACGCGTCCCTGCGGGTGCCCCGGACAACCCGGACTTCTCCGTCGAGGTCGCCATCGACGGGTGGATCGCCCGTGGAGCGCCGCGCGACAAGCTCGTGCTCGGCATCCCCTACTACGGTCGCGGCTGGACCGGCATCACCGGAGGCGGCAACGGTCTGTTCCAGCCGGCCACCGGGCCCGCGCCGGCCACCTTCGAGGCCGGGTACGAGGACTACAAGAACCTCAAGACCCTGGCCGGTAACGGCTACACCGTGCATCGCGACCTGCGCGCCGGACACGCCTGGTTGTTCGACGGTACGACGTTGTGGACGTACGACGATCCGGCGGTCGTGTTGCAGAAGACGCTCTACATCCGACGGGCCGGCCTGGCCGGCGCGATGATCTGGTCGCTCGACGGCGACGACGACAATGCCACGCTGACCAAGACGATCGGCCTCGGTCTGACGACCTGGTAGCCGTACCCGATCCACCCGGCCCGCCGCCGGCCGACTCCTCGGCTGGCGGCGGGCCGGCGGCGAACCGTCACTGCGTCACGCCGTCGGGCTGCTGTTACCCGACGTGCCGAGGTGAATGTCGACGTCAGCGGCCTCGGTCATCTGGTCGTACGCCCTGGTCTTGAGCCGGTTGGTCTGAAGCTCGCCGTCGAGCAGTGCCGCCCGCAGAGCCTCCGCGTCCGTGATCTCCTTGCTGGTGATCGCGTCCGCCGCGGTCGTCGCACCCTGCACGACCTCCAGGTGAGTGCCGTCGGTGGGCATCAGCTCGGCCCACTTGGCAAGGCAGTAGACCCGCTCCGGCACCTCCTGGCACTCGCCGGTCAGTTCGGGCATCTCGTCGCCGGTGCCGAGGTGACTGGTGCGGAACGCGGCCAGTTCGTCGACGAACGTGGCCAGTTGCTCCTCCACCGCCGGCGCGAGCCGGGTCGCCACCGCCTTGCCGAAGATCCACCGCAGCGCGGCAAGCTCCATACCGGCCCGCACCGGGAGGTAGAGCTTGGCCCAGCTGGCGTTGAGGAAGTCACTAGGGTCGCGCTCGGGGGCACGGGCGTCACCGGCTGACCACCAGCCGGGGTACGACACGAACGAGGCGCGCTCCCAGTCGAAGACGCGGTGCCAGAAGTCGATCTCCCACGCCTCGTCTCGCACACTGGCCGGGAAGTGCGCCTCGACGATCTGCGAGACCATCTCGTTGACCGGTGAGTAGCCGCCGCGCAGCCGCGCCTCGAACTCGTCCCCGGCCTCCTCGGCCGCCGCCAGCGCCGCGACGCGCGCGTCCTGCCAGGCTTGCAGATCCGTGAGATAGCCAGCCACCAGCGCGTTGTAGGCGGCGTCGTCGGCATTCTGGTCGACCTGCGTCGGGGTACGCCGGAACGTGGCGGCGAGCTGCACGTCGGCGCCGGGACCGGCCAGCCAGCTGGCCGCGCCGACGTGGATGCGTACCCGCAGTGCCGGCTGACCGTTGACGTCGGTGACCACCGGAACGCCGACCACCCGAGCCGCGATGCCCGTCGGCGGCCGGCGGGTGATCAGGTTGAGGCTCTGCCGAATGCTCTC
The DNA here is from genome assembly GCF_049841475.1 of Micromonospora sp. DT15. NCBI lineage: Bacteria > Bacillati > Actinomycetota > Actinomycetes > Micromonosporales > Micromonosporaceae > Micromonospora > Micromonospora sp. DT15. The sequence continues at coordinate 566,534 of NZ_JBNCKJ010000003.1, read as the reverse complement.
GATGTCGCCGTCCCACTCCCACCCGCTGTCGAAGGTGACGTCGATGTCGTAGTCGGCGCTCATGTCGCCGGTGAAGCCCCACTTGTCGAGCGTGACCACCGGGGAGTGGATGGTGCGGGTCTCCACGGCGGCCGGCACACCGGGTGCGGGGCGCACCGGCTTCACCGGCATGGCGGGCAGCGCGGCGAGAGCGTTGTCTCTGATCCGCTGGCGCCCGTCGGTGATCTTCTTGGCGAACGCCAGCGCCGGGTCTCTCACCGTCGGCGCCCAGCACACCCGGGCGCCGTACCGTTCGTGGGCCAGCTCCAGGCGTTGCAGCACCTTGAAATAGTGCAGCGTGATCGGCGTTGCCCGGTTGGGATTGCGGACGGTCCGCTTCGAGGTCGACTCCATGCCGGTCTCGCTCACCAGCTTGAAGTCGGTCTTGTGCTGGGTGCGATAGCGGGCGGCGACCTTGGAGGTGGCGGTCTGACTGTCCTTCACCGCGCGGCGGCTGGTCTCCTGGCTGGCCGCCGTCACGCTGCGCGTGTAGCCGATCGTGTGGCTGGCGTTGAAGGTGCCCCAGACGCCGGTCGGGCTGGTGTACTGGCCGGTGTGGCTGGCGTTGAGCCCCCACGTGTCGGTGAGCGACTTCTGCCGCTCGAAGCCCTCCTGTAGTTCCGTGGTGAGCGCGCTGGTCAGCTCGACGTCCGTCTGCCTCTCGGTCTCGTCCTGCTCCTCCAGGGTCAGCTCACGCTTGGTGTAGGTGCGCTGCTCCAGCACCGCCTCTTCGCCGGGCGCGAGCGCCAACGCGTAGACGTGCTCGCCGAGCGCGAAGCCCACCGGCCGGATCCGGGTCCGGTCGAGGAACGCGATGCCCACGTCGGACTGGAGCAGGCCGGCGACGAACTCCGCCTCCTGGTCGCCGAGGATGCTCTGGCGCCGAGCCGGCGGCTCCCGGTAGATCATGCCGGAGTCCTGCCCCGGCAGCGCCGCATCGGCGGCGTCCATGTCGTTGGCCTTCCACAGCCCCGACAGACCGAGTTCCTTGAGCAGGTGCGGCAGCCGGTCCTGGGAGAGCCCGCCGTACCGCATCGCCTCGATCAACGCCTGCTTGACGTAGAAGGGCAACAGCGGCGTCTGCCCGTCGTCGAAGGTGAGCTGGACCGGCACGAAGTAGTTGGAGTAGACGTAGCGGTCGGAGTGCGCGTTACTGAACCCCAGCGTCGCCAGGTCCGCCTCGGCGACGACGACTTCACCCATCGGTGCTCCTCTAAAGTGGCAGTTTGTAAAGGGCGTGCAGACCCTGGTAGGTCATTTCGTGCGAGGTGACGAAGAACCCGGGAAACAACTGGCTGAGGGCGGCCTGCCGGACGACGGTCTCTCGCACCGCGTGCGCCGTCAGCTCCTCCAGGCCGGCGACGACCTCAGCCGGCACCCCGCCCTTGCTGGCCCGCTGGTAGGCGTCCGCGATCGCCTCCCAGCGACCGTCGAACGCCTCGCCGAGGTCGTCGGCGACCGTGCCCCACGTCTTCTCGAAGCGCTCCAGCTTCGTCGACGCGGTCCAGTCCACGTTGGTGACCCGGGCCGCCTCCGAATCGACCAACAGCAGGTCGCTGCGAAGCTCACCGACGGTGGTGGACGCCTTCCAGCCGAACCGCTCGGCGAGATGGGTGGCCAACGCCTTTTCCGCGCCGGCCGCGGCCGGGCTCCTGGTGAACCCGACGAGACGCAGCAGCAGGTCCCGGTCCGGGTGGCTGAGCAGGAGTTGAGCGACCGTCTGCCGTAGCACCGCGTCGGAGCCACGCAGGGCCGCAGCCAGCTCCGGGTTGGCCGCGCGGACCGCCTCGACGACAGTGGCGAGCGACTTCTCCGCGAACGGCTGCAACCCCGGCGAGCGAGCGACCAACTGGGCGGTCTCGGCAGCCATCCGCCGGTGTACCTGTTGGCCGAGCCGCCACGGTTGTGCCTGCCCGGCCTTCCGCAGCGCGCGGAACTCCTCGTACGCGGCGGTCTGCAACGCCCTGTTGAACACGGTGGTCAGGCGCTGCTCGAGCTGACGGGCGATGGCGGCCCGCACTGCGGCGGCCCGGATGTCGCGGGGGGTCTTGGGCGGTTTGAGCTCGCGCAGGTCCTCGACCCGCTTGATGATCTCGTCGAGCGCCTGGTTCAGCTCCGCTCGGCTAGCCGAACGACCTGCCGACGACACGGTCTCCGACATGCACGCCATCAGGACCGGTTTGCCGTCGGCGCTGATCAGCGCGCTGAGCCGGGCGCCCGCACCCGCCCCGGCGAACGCCTCGGCGTGCGCGGCCTGGTTGAACACCGTCAGGGTCAGCTCGGCATCGACGAGCAGCGCCCGGCCGTGCCGGAACAACGCGTCGAGCACCTTCGGGGGGAACAGGGTACGCAGCACCGCCAGGCCTACCTGCGGTGTGGCGAGCAGTGCCGCCCGGCCGATCGCGACGAGCAGCGCGGCGATCTGGGTGGTCAGGAGACGGACCTCGGCGGCGGCCTCCCGGGCGCCCACGATCAGCAGCGGCACGTACCGGATCGCGGCGCGCACCGCCACGCCACCGAGTAGCCGGACCAGGTGGACTATGCCGGTCAGCACCTGGAACAGGTCGCCGGCGATCCGGCCGAGCAGCCGGCCGGCGGCGAACGGATCGAGATCCTCCAGGTGCCGCCCGAATTCCGTCGCCCAGCCGCGCCAGAGCGTCAGCAGCCGCTCGGGCACTGTGCTCGGGTCCAGCGCGGCCACGACGCCGGCCAGCGCCTCGCGGACGACGGTGGCCTGCTCGGCAAGACGTCGCAGGCCGGCCCGGGGGTCCACGGTGAGCACGATCAGGGTGGTGAACTGCTCCTGCTGGAGCCGACCGACCAGTTGCACCAGTTTGCCGAGGTCGACCACCACAGTCGCCAGCGACTCCCCGACGCCCACCAGGAAGCCGTCGATGAACAGCTTCGGATTGATGCCGTTCCAGGCCGCGTAGTGGCGCATCGCGTCGAACAGGGCGGGGTCGAGGCCGAGCAGGAACCGTCGGAACGCGCCGTCCCCGTCGACGTCGGAGGCCGCCAGGTCGAAGAACTCCTCGGCCAGCCCGAGCTTCGCCAGCATCGCGACCAGGTCCCAGACGTTGTCGGCGGAGATCCGGCCGGTCATCGCCTGCAACACCCGGTCGCGGGTCATCGAGCGGGTGGCGTGCGCGTCCACCCAGTACCGTACGGTCAGCGCGACGAACTCCACCCGCGGATCCTGGGTCCGTACGCCGTAGACCGCCGCCCGGTTCTCGGCGGACACCCGCGGCACACTGAACCAGTCCCGGATCATGACGGTCTCGCCCGTCGGTTGCCCCAACTTCCCCACCTCCTCCGGCGCAGTGCACTGTCCGGGCAAGGGGATTCGGGCGGTAGCGCTGGGTCGAGAACCCGACATGGATCCACTTCGGAGCGCGTGACCGGGTGATCGCACAGCGATCGATATCGGTCATCGTCGAGGCGGGTGGCACCTCGACGGCCGTCGGGTGCGGGCGGCCGGTCGACCTGCTCGGGCCGAAGCGGCTCAGCGGTCGTTCGTCTCGACCGTCGGTCGGTGATCGGCCAGAGCACGCACCGCAGCCTCGATGAGCGCTGTCACCTGATCCATGTCACGAGCACCGCGGACGTCCAACTCGGCCGACCAGCCGTCCGCACCGGTGAGCCGCACCGTCACGTCGTCGCGGCGGTGGGTCAACCAGCCGGCGATCGCCTGCACCAGCACCATGGCGGCGCCGCCACCGTCGACGGCGACCAGCAGCACGTCAGTGGCACCCGCGACGGGCGCGGTGGTCACACTGTCACGGAGCCGGTTCTCGGCGCGAAGCCAGGACCCCAGAGAACGTCGAGCATCGGCAGAGGGAAGATCCGGACAGACCGACAGCGTGATCGTCTCCTGAGACGCGGGCAACGTCTTCTCCTTCCGGCGACGGCCAACCCCACTCCGTCATCCTGCCAGCCGGCGTGGCCCTCGGCAGCCCTCGCAGTCACCGAAGTCGATCAGAGCTTGACCGTCGCGTCCGCCCGTCCATAGGCTCCGGCCACTGCGAGGCTTTCCCCCAAGAAGGGAACCCGAGACATGGCCCCATCGTCGCGTCCGTTCTGGACCCTCCCTGCGAAGCGGCTGGCCAACGCCGCCACGATCGCGCTCCTGCTCGGTATGGCACCCCTGCTCAGCGGCCCGGCAGCCGCGAGCGCCGCCCGGCCGACCCCCTGCAGCAGCGACCCGACCGCCCGGCTGACCACAGTGCCCAGCCCGGACGCCGTGCTCGGCTTCCCGCTCGGCGCGGGACAGGAGCGGGTCGTCACCAACGACGAGGTCCGGACCTACCTCGGGGCGGTCGATCGCGCCTCGAACCGGGTCGTGACCGGCGTGATGACCACCAGTGTGCTCGGCCAGCCCTTGCCGTACGCGGTGGTGTCCAACGAAAGCCACGTGCGGCCCGCCGCGCTCCGCGAGATCGCCGACGACATCCGGGACCTGCGCGACCCGCGCCGGACCAGCGCGCGAACGGCCGCCCGGACGGCGAAGGACAGCCCGGCCATCGTCTGGGTCACCGCGAACGTGCACGGCGGAGAGAAGAGCGGCGCCGACGCGGCGCTCAAGACGCTCTACGAGTTGGCAGCGGGTCTGTCCTGCGCTGTCGCCCAGCGCAACGACAACCTGGTCACCATCATCGTCCCCACCCAGAACCCGGACGGCCGTGACGCGACCCGCCGGCAGAACGAGTTCGGCTTCGACCTGAACCGGGACTGGTTCGCCCGCACCCAACAGGAGACCGACGGCAAGCTCGAACTGCTGCGCCGCTACCCGCCGCAGGTGTTCATCGACGCACACGAGATGGGCGGCCGGCAGTACTTCTTCCCGCCCAACGCCGATCCGATCCACCACGAGATCGCCGGTGAGGCGGTGGACTGGATCAACCGCATCGGCGAGGCCAACAAGGCCGGCTTCGGCTTCAACGGGGCCTGCGACGACACCGTCACCACCGAGTGCTACTTCAACTACGACACGTACGACATGTTCTTCATGGGCTACGGCGACACCGTGCCGACCACCGGCTTCGGCGCGGCCGGCATGACGTACGAGAAGGGCAGCGCGTCGGCGGTGGCCGACCGGGTCCAGCAGCAGTTCCACACCCAGTGGTCGACGCTCGGCTGGGCCGCCGCCAACAAGCGCGAGGTGCTGGACGGCTACTTCGACATCTGGACCGACGCGCTCGCCCAGGGCAGGGCGGGCACCCTGGAGCCGAACGAGGTGGTGCAGCCCACCAACGAGGTGCAGTTCCCGGTGCCGGACCTCACCATCCGCTCGTACTTCCTGCTGCCCGACCGGCAGCTCGCCGACGTCCGCCAACTCGTCGAGCGGCTACGCCGGATGGACGTCGAGGTGTACGAGGTGCAGAAGGCGACCCGGGTGCCCACCGCACGGGTCTTCGGCGGGCGCAGCGCCACGAACGTGACAGTGCCCAAGGGCGCGTACTGGATTCCGATGGACCAGCCGCAGAAGCACTGGATCCAGGCCGTCATGGGCGAGGACCCGTACGTCCCGTTCCCGTACTTCTACGACGTGTCGTCCTGGAGCAACCCGCTGCTGATGGGCATCAACACCATCTACACCGGAGACACCGTCCGGCCGAGGGCCGAACTGGTGCGCACGGTCTCCGGCGGTCGCACCGGCGCGGCGTGGCCCTGGGGCTCGTACACGTACCCGCTGGACTCGGCCGCCGCCGCGGAGTTCACCTTCGGTCTGCTCGGCCGTGGCGTACCCCTGGTCCGTGACCTCACGACCAGCAGGGTCGCCATCCCGGCGGCCACTGTGAACCGGACCGTGGACGAACTGGCCAAGGGGCTCGGCGTCACCCTGACCCCGGGCGGTCGGCCCGCCGGCACCCGCCTCGACCTGCCCGACGTGGGGTTGTTCCAGGGCACCGGCATCTCCACCACCTCGGGCTCGCACGGCGAGGCCCGCTACGTGCTCGGCAAGCGGTGGGGGCTCGACCTCACACCGGTCACCACGGCTGACATCAACGACAACACCGAGGCGTTCACCGGGCGTACCGTGCTGCTGGTGCCGGACGGCAGCAGCGCCACCGGCGGTCTGACCGCCGCCGGGCAGGCCAACCTGCGCGACTGGATCGGCCGGGGCCACACCTACCTCGGCCTGCGCAACGAGGGCACCCGGGTCGCCCGCGCCGCCGGGCTCACCTCGACCACCGAGAAGACGAAGCCCGCTGACTACCTGGTGATCGGCTCGCACCTGCGCGTCGACGTCGACCGGAACAGCCCGGTGGCGCTGGGTCGCCCGGCGGAGGACTTCGAGTTCAACAACAGCGACCCGATCCTCACCCCGAGCACCACCGGGACGAACGTGCTCACCTACCCGACCGGTGACACCTTCTGGGCCAACGGTTACACAGTCGGGGCGGAGACGCTCAAGGGCACGGCCGCCGTCGTCGACGAACCGACCGGCGCCGGTCGGGCGGTGCTGTTCGCGTTCAATCCGCTCTTCCGCGCGTACAACGAAAATGGCCTGCACCTGGTCGCCAACGCGCTGCTCTACCCGGCGACCGCCGCGTCGGACGCCCGACGCCCGGCCGCTGTCGACGCGGCGCGCGCCAGCGCCGCCGCCGCGCCGGTGACGCCGGACCTGGGCGGCGGCTGGCGGCCGATCACCATCCAGGTGGCGGCCGGTGACCTGCCCCGCACCCGGGCGATCGTCGAACGCTTCACCACCGACGCGCAGGCGTCCGAGAAGAACGGTTCGGCGTACGTCGTGATCCCGAACCCGCAGGGGCTCCAGGTGGACGAACATCCGTTCGCCAGGGATCTGGTACGCGCGCTGAACGCCGCCAAGGTGCCACTGCGGTCGGTGGTGGGCTGACCAACCCGTGCACGGCGAAGCGCCCGCCCCCTCGCGTCTGGGGGCGGGCGCTTCCGTGCGTGCTGAGGGCTACGACCGCCGGACGACGTCGGTAACGAACGCCCGCCAGGCCATCGGCTCGAAGACCAGCGCCGGCCCCTCGGGGTCCTTCGAGTCGCGCACACCGACGATGCCGGGGAGATTGTCCGCGACCTCTACACAGTCGCCACCGCTGGAACCGCTGCGAGTGGACTTGCGCCACGTAGCGTCGATCAGGTCCATGACGTCACCACTTCCTTCATCAGGTCAGTTGACTGCCGCCGAGGTAGGGCCTCGTTCCGAACGGTTTCCCACTTCGACAGAAGCGTAGCCACGTCATCGTCGTTGTCGATGACCGCCCCGCCAAGCTGGTTCTCCAACTGGCCGACCCATTTGCCATCGGCGGCCCGGGCCAGGATGAACGGGCCAGTCAGCCCGGCGTGCATGCTCACGTCACACGGCACGATGTGAACACTGATGTTCGGGCGCTCGGCCAAGGTCAACAAGTGCGTGATCTGTCCGACCATGACCGCCCGAAAGTCCTCGCCCGCCCGCCGCAGCACCTCTTCCCCGATAACCGCAACGAATTGCGGTGCCTTCGGCTGAGTGAGGATCGACTGCCGGTTGAGCCGAGCCGAGAGCAGCTTGTCGACTTCCTCATCGCTGAGCATGTCGTCGCAGCGAATGACCGCTCGGGCGTAGTATTCGGTCTGCAGCAGGCCGGGAATCAGGGACGGTTGCCAGGACCGGAGTTGAGTCGCGACACGTTCGGCGTCCAGCCACGGCAGGAACCAGGATGGTGCCCCCAGCTTCGCGACCATCCGCTCGAAAAGGCCGCCGTTCTTGAACGCCCGGTCGGCACCCTTGATGAAGTCCAACGTCAGGGCCCGCGTCTCGCTCTCCACGGCGCTGACGTGGGAGGCACTGAAGCCCGCGCCCCGACCGAAGGCATCCTGGGTCATCCCGGAGGCTCCTCGGGCGCGGCGAATCTCGGCGACGATGAACGCGGCGAGCGGGTGTGGCAAGTCGGCCATTTTGTGTTCCCCCACAACTACTCACACCGCTACCCGGCGTGGAACGCTTCGTCAGCTCGACCCGATTCCGTGAGCCACTGTCTGAGCGTAATGGCCTCCACAGCGGAGTGTCACCAACGGCGCGGCCGGTGGGGGCTGATCCACTCGCTTTCCGGGAAGTCGGGGTGTTGGACGGCCAGGAACACCCCGACTTCCGTAAGCACGAGTGGATCTTGCTGCACGGGGGCGACCCGCCTGCCGACCCGGCTCAGGGTTTGCGGGCGACGCCGCTGTAGCCGGTGCGGGCGACCTGTGGGTCCTCGGTGGCCGGCGGTTCGGCGTACGGCCACATGTTGACCAGCCCGGGCGACTCCAGGACGAAGTCGCCGAAGAACCGGGAGACGTCCGCGTGGCTCCTCGGCACGAAGGGGCTGTTCGCTCGCGCGTAGATCGCGGAGATCCGGGCCATCAGGTCGGGGTGCGTGTCGGTGCTGGCGTGCGACAGCGCCAGGTAGCTGCCGGGGGCGAGCGCGTCGCGGTAGGTGGCCACGATCCGCTGCGGATCCTGCTCGTCGGGCACCAGGTGCAGCACGAACATCATCAGTACCGCGACCGGGCTTTCGAAGTCGATCGCGGCGCTGATCTCGGGGTGGCCGAGCACCTGCTCGGGGTCGCGCAGGTCGGCCTGGACCACCGACACCGACGGCGATTCGGCGAGCAACGCGCGGCCGTGCGCGCAGACCACCGGATCGTTGTCGACGTAGACGACCCGCACGTCCGGGTCGATCCGGTGCGCGATCTCGTGGACGTTGTCCCGGGTCGGCAGCCCGGACCCGAGGTCGATGATCTGTCGGATGCCCCTCTCCTGCACGAGGTGCCGGACCGTCCGGGCGATCAGGTCACGGCCCTGCCGGGCAGCCTCGGGCATCCACGGCGCCACCTGCAACACCATCTCGGCGGCGGCCCGGTCGGCGGCGAAGTTGTCCTTCCCGCCGAGGTAGTAGTCGAACATCCGCGCCGCGTTCGGCCTGTCCGGTTGCAGGGCTGCCTCCGACTGCGACTGCGACTGCGACTGCGTCATGATCGACCACCTCTCCCCCGGCTGTCCGGTCCCGCAGCATAACGCCCGCGATGATCGATTTTCGGCCCTCCGGGTCGGCTAGCGGACATCCGCCGGGCCGGATCACGACAGCGCTCGCGGCACCCTTCGGGGCAGGCTGGCCGGGATCTGTGCCGACCGTCGGCACCCGGAGGAGGCTCGCGGCCCATGGGCGTACCCCGCGCAGGGACGGTGGTGATCGCCGGAGGTCTCGCCGTACTGCTGCTGGTCACCACGGCCGGGTGCAGACGGTCGCGTCCGTCACCGACACCGACCAGCGGCACGGCGACTGTCGGCCTGACGGTCAGCGCGTCGCAGCCGTCGTACCGGGTGGGTGAGCAGATCAGCCTGCGGCTGAGGCTGGTCAACAACCGCGACGCCGAGTGCCAGCTCAGTCGGGTGCCGGACGGGGCGGTGACGGTCATGTCGTTGACCCGCGACGGCACGGCGGTGGGGCCCGCGATCGGCGGCGCGGCCTACTACCGGGACATCACCGCGTACCTGACCGAGAACCTGGTACGGGTGCCCCCGCGTGGGTCGGTGGAGCTGACGCTGGGCAGCGACCCGCAGAGCCCGGTCGGCGCGGCGCTGACCACCTCCGCGCCGGACGGGCGGGGCGGGGCCACCGTCACGTGGTGGCCGGTCGACCAACCGGGGGCGTACCGGCTGGTCCTGGGCTACCTGCGAGCGCCGCTGCGCGGTGTGCCGGCGGACGCCTGCGCCGCGACGGCCGAGCAGGGCACTGTCGCGTTCGAGGTGAGGGGCGGGTGACCGGGTTGCGGAGCCGAGTGCGGATGGGCGTCGTGCTGGCGGGCGTCCTGGTGCTGCTCGCCCCACAGGCGGCGTCCGCCGTGGTCAGCGTCAACGACGACCTGCAAGCCGAGTACGCAGGCTGCGTCGGACAGATCCGCGGCTCCGGCAACGGTGCCGTGCTCGACGAACTGGAACGCTCCGGCAAGCAGATCAAGGTGCGTAGACCCATTTTCGGCTCGGAGAGCAGCACCACGACGTACGTCCCGGGTAGCGACGTGCAGATCAACTGGGTGCCGGAGAACGACGGGCGGGCGCTGTCGGAGGAGGGAACGGGTTTCACCGAGGACCAGTGCGCCACCCTGATCCACGAGATGAACCATGCCCTCGACGAGGTGAACGACACCGACCGGGGCCAGTTCTGCACGCAGGGCGGTCAACAGGCCAGCACTGCGGACCCGGCCGAGGTGCACGCGGTGTTGGCGGAGAACGCGTACCGCAAGGCGGTCGGTGTGCCACTGCGCACGACGTACAGCGGTGTGAAACTCCCGTCCAACGGCAAGGACTGCGACCAGCCCAAGCCCCGACCGCCCGGTGGCGGTGGTTGTTCGGTCTCGGTGATCGGCAAGGGTTACCGGTGCGCGAACAGCAACGGCGACCCGCACCTGCTCACCTACGACGGTCTGCGCTACGACTTCCAGGCCGCCGGTGAGTTCGTCCTGACCCGCTCGACGACCGACGACTTCGAGGTCCAGGTACGACAGACGATGTTCCCGGCCAGCTCGGTGGTGGCCGTCAACTCGGCAGTCGCCGCTCGGGTGGCCGGTGACCGGGTCGGCGTATACGCCACACCCGACGGTCCTGCGGTCCGGGTGAACGGCGCCGCGCCGGTGTCCGCTCCGGACGGGGTGAAGCTGCCGCGCGGTGGCACCGTCACCACCTGGGGAGACGGCACTGTGACAGTGCAGTGGCCGGGCGGTGCGCGACTGACCGCGCAGCCGATCGGGGTGTGGGGGCTGAGCGTGAGCGTCAGTGCGCCCACCGCCTGGGCCGGGACGCTGCAGGGTCTGCTCGGCGACCATGACGGTGACCCCGGCGACGACCTGACGGTCCGCAACGGCAAGCGGGTGGCGCAGCCGCCCACCTTCGAGGCGCTGTACCCGGGCTTCGCCGACAGTTGGCGCGTCGAGGCGCAACGGTCGCTGTTCGATTACGAGCCGGGGCAGAACACCGGCACGTTCACCGACCGGCAGTTCCCGGACCGACTGCTCACCGTCGGGGACCTGCCCAACCGGGCCACCGCCGAACTCGTCTGCCGGCGGGCCGGTGTCACCGACCCGCAGATTTTCGCCGACTGTGTGCTCGACGTCGGCCTCACCGGGCAGGTGGCGTTCGCCGAGGACGCCGCCCGCGCGCAGCGCGACGTGCCCGCCGCCGGTGATGTCGAGCTGGAGGTGACCCGGGCCGGCGCCACGGCCGCGACGAAGGTGCCGGGCCGGGCCGGTCAGAAGATCTTCGTGGAGGTACCCGCCGCCACCGTGCCGGATCGCTGCGGCGTGTTGCTGCTGCTCGACCCGCAGGGCCGGCAACTGGCGACCGGCTGTGTCATCTCCGGTGCCGGCTTCATCGACACGACCACGTTGACGGCCACCGGCGACCATCAGGTGGTGCTCGATCCGTGGGATGCCGACCTCGGTCGGGCAACCGTACGGGTCGTTGCGGTGACCGACGAGGAGAAGACGCTCACGCTGGACGGGCCCGCGGTCCGGGCGACGCTCGCCCAACCGGGCGCTGTCAGCCGCCTGGCCTTCGACGGCCGCGCCGGTCAGAAGATCTTCCTCCAGGTCACCGACGCCACAGTGCCGGACCGGTGCAACCTGCTGCGCCTGCGCGACCCGGCCGGTGAACAGGTGACCAGCGGCTGCGTGATCGGCGGCCAGGGACATGTCGACGGGTTCGTCCTGCCGGCCACCGGCCGGTACGTGCTGGAGGTCGACGGGACCTCCACCGACACCGGCTCGGCGGACGTGCGGCTACGCGACGCTCACGACGAGGAGGCCGACAGCGTCGCGGACGGCCGACCCGCCACCCTGACCGTCAGCAGACCGGGTGCGGTGAGCCGGCTGAGGTTCACCGCCGACGCCGGTCGTCGCGTCACCGTCGTGGTGACTGCCGGGAGTCTGCCTGACCGGTGCGGCATCCTGCTCCTGACCGGCCCGGACGGCGACCCGATGGGCAGCGGCTGCATCATCGGCGGGACCGGCCGGTTCGAGACGGGTCCGCTGCCGAAGCGCGGCACGTACACACTCGTTTTGGACCCGTGGGCCGACGAGACCGGCTCGGCGACGGTCGCCGTCCGTCAGATCGGTTGAGCCTGCCGTCTGCCGGCCAGCCCGCCCCCGACCGGGCATCGGTCGGGGACGGGGCCGTTGAGCGTCCTTCGCGCGGGCAGTGACCTGACGTCGCGGTCGGCAACCAGGTCACCGGACGCTAGGCGGACCACCACCGTGGTGTCAGCTGGTGCTACAGATCGTGCCGTTGAGGGTGAACGCCGTGGGCAGCACGTTCGGCCCGCCGTACGCGCCGACGAAGCCGGCGCTCACCGTGCCGCCGGCGGCGATCTGTCGGTTGTCGGTGGTGGGCGTGACCCGCACCGCGGTGCCGACCTGTTCCCAGGTGGCGCTCCAACCGCTGCTCACCTGTTGCCAACCGGTGGGCCAGGTCCAGGTGAGCGTCCAGCCGTTGATCGGGCTGGACCCGTTGTTGATGATCTCGACGCCACCGATGTAACCGTTGCCCCAGTCGTTGTTGGCGCTGAAGCGGACGGTGCACGTACTGGCGGCAGGGCTGCCAGTGGCGAAGGTGAGCGGCGGTGAGGCCCAGGAGACCCGCCCGGCGGTGTCGCGCGCGAGCACGTTGACTGTGTACCTGCCGCCCGGCACGAGGTTGTCGACGGTGAACGAGGTGCTCGTCGTCTCGCCGACCTGCTCGCTGACCGCGCCGAACTGCCGGTGCACCTCGTACTTGGCGATCGGGCTGGCGCCCGGGGCGGACGCCGGCCAGGTGATCGTCGCGGCGCGGTCGGTGACGCCGCTCGCGGTCGGCTGGCCCGGTGCCGTCGGCCGTCCGGCGGTGGTGCCGGCAGCACGCAGCACGAGCGTGGTCAACGAGTACGCGGGCAGTGTCCGGCTGGTCGCCGAGCCGGACTGGCTGGTGACGATGCCGGTGGCCCCGTTGGTGAGGGTGGACACCGTCGGCGCGACGGTCGACGGGGTGAACCCGGAGTAGTCGATGGTGACCGGGTGGTCGTTGTCCGGGTCCTTGTTCACCAGCAGCACGGCGAGGTCACCGTTGCTCCGGCGGACGGCGTGGGCGGTGACCAGAGGCTCGTCGGTGCCAGCGCGAACGAACTGGTCGCCGGTCTTCGCGAAGAGCTTCATCATGCTCAGCCCGTGGTACGGCGCGAACGGTGTGTTCAGCGGCGGTTGACAGACCGAGCCGTCCTCCGTGCAGGCTCCGCTGGAGAGCATCCCGAAGTCGCCGTAGTCGGTCTGACCGGCCACCTGCGTCACGGTGCCCATGCCGTTGTGCACGTTCCACCAGTGGGCGGTGAAGACGCCGTTCTCCAGCAGACCGCTGTAGACGTCGGCGAGGAACAGCGCCGCCGGTTGGGTGTTCCGGCCGGCGTCGACGTTCAGCTCGGTGAAGCTGATGCCGATGCGGTCGGCGTTCGGGCCGGCGTACCGGGCGAGCTGCTGCCGCAGCAGGTAGGTGGCGTCGGGGAGGTGGTTGACGCGGGCCAGCGACTCGGCGGCGGTGCCGCCCGGGTACCAGTGCACGTCCACGAAGTCGATCTTCGGGCCGGCGATGGAGAGCACTGTCTGGTTCCACGGGCCCGGATCGCTGCCGGCGGTGATGGCGTCCGGCCAGTTGCCCGGCATGGTCAGCACCGCTCCGACCTTGATGCTCGGGTCGACAGCCTTCATCGCGTCGGCGTACTCGACGACCAGCCTCGCGTACTGTGTGGCGCTCTTGTCGGGGTGGTCGTCGGCCTCCCACGCGGACCCGTAGTGGCCGTTGCCGTAGTTCTCGTTGCCGACGGTCCAGTACCGCGCGCCGTACTTCTTGGTGACGTTGGCGTACCGCACCCAGTCGGCTGCCTCGGCGGGCGAGCCGGTGCCGTAGTTCGCGATGATCATCGGCTGCGCGCCGACGCGCCGGACCGCCGCCATGAAGGTGTCGAAGTCGGTCCCCGGCGCGACGTAACCGCCGGGCGCGGTGTGGTCCTTCCAGTGGTAGATGTCGGCGTACGAGCCGCCGGGGTAGCGCATCATCTGCACACCGGCATCTCTGAGCAGGTCCGACGTCTCGGGGGTGCCGAGGTTCGAGTCCCAGATGGCGTGGTTGACGCCGAGAGCGGTGTCCGGCACCCTCGCCAGTCCCGCGCGGGTGTTGACGGTCACGGTGACCGGGTCGGCCGCCGCGCTGGCGGTTGGTGGGTTGACGCCCGCGAGCGCGCTCGCGGCGAGCAGCAGGCCCGCCAGGAGTGCTGCTCGGGTCTTCGGTTTACGCATGGGCGGGGTTCCTTCGCGCAGAGGAGCCGCCCGACCGGTCAGGGTGCGAACCGGTGACGGGCGATCTCGTGGACGGCAGACTCGGGTTGGTCCATCGCTCGTGTCACCGCCCCCCGAGATCACCTCTGGATCCCGGCTGCCCAGTGGACGGACGTCAGCCCCGCGCGCGGCTCTTCATCGACGTACCACAATGGCACTGTCGGTTGGACAATCTCAATACGCGTCAGACGTCGTCTTCGCCGCGCCCGGAACGACGCCTGCGGACACTCACGGCAGCCGGGAACGTTACAGCTTGACGAACGGCATGTTATCGCTCACAGTCGATGCGAGGCGGTCAGCGTCCGCGGCTCACCGGGAGGCCCTCGCTGGTTCGACCTCAGTGGTCAGGACGTCCCCGGGGCAGGTGGACGTCGCATCAGGATCCGTCAGCAGCCGCCGGTGACGCGCGGTGGACGTCGCGCGCCCCGGGGCCACCCTGGCGCCGTCGTCGATCCGCCTGCGCCGGACCGCCGTGCTGCCGCCGGGTCCCCGACTCACGACAAGAGGAACCGCCGATGAGATCAAGGATCGCACTGCTGGCCGCCACGCTGGCGACGGCCCTGGCGACGATGACGGCAGTGGTCACGGTCGCCACCCCGGCGTCGGCCGCGACGCTCACCCAGGTGACCAACTTCGGCACCAACCCGACGAACCTCCAGATGCACCTGTACGTGCCGGACCGGGTCGCGGCCCAGCCGGCCCTGCTCCTCGCCCTGCACTACTGCACCGGCAGCGGTCCGGCGGTGCACAGCGGCTTCGGCCTGAGCACCCTCGCCGACCGCTACGGCTTCATCGTGATCTACCCGTCGGTGACCCGGAGCAGCAAGTGTTGGGACGTCTCGTCACCGCAGGCCCTGCGGCGCGACGGCGGCAGCGATCCGGTGGGCCTCAAGTCCATGGTCGACCACGTGCGGAGCCGCTACCCGGTCGACGCCAACCGGATCGGCGTGGGTGGGTTCTCCTCCGGCGCCATGATGAGCAACGTCATGGTCGGCCTCTACCCGGATGTGTTCCACGCCGGGTTCAGCTCCTCCGGGGTTCCGTTCGGGTGCTTCGCCACCACCAACGGCGCGGAGTGGAACAGCGAGTGCTCCGGCGGCCGGATCGTCAGGACCGGGCAGCAGTGGGGTGACCTGGTCCGCAACGCCTACCCCGGTTACTCAGGCAAGCGTCCTCGGTTCCAGATCTGGCACGGCACCACGGACACCACGCTGAGCTACGTCAACTTCGGCGAGCAGATCAAGCAGTGGACCAACGTGCTGGGCGTGTCGCAGACCCCCAGCTTCACCGACTCCCCGCAGGCCAGCGCCACCCGTACCCGGTACGGAGGCACCGGCGGCACGGCGCCCGTCGAGGCGATCAGCTTCCAGGGGTACGGCCACTCCATCCCGTTCGACGCCGCGCAGGCCATCCGGTTCCTCGGCTTCGACACCACGAGCCCCACCACGCCGCCACCCGGCGGCACGTCGGCGCCACTGCGCAACGCGGCCGCCAACCGCTGCCTCGACGTCCCGTCGCGGTCGCAGACCAACGGCACCCAACTGACGTTGTGGGACTGCAACGGCGGCACCAACCAGCAGTGGACGTCGACCGCCGCGAAACAACTCCAGGTGTACGGCACGAAGTGCCTGGACGCCGAGGGCGCCGGAACCTCGCCCGGCACCCGGGTGATCATCTGGGACTGCAACGGCGGCACCAACCAGCAGTGGAACGTCAACACCGATGGCACGGTGACCGGCGCACAGTCCGGCCTGTGCCTGACGCCCAACGCCGCCGGAACCGCCAACGGCACCCCTGCGGTCCTGTCGAGCTGCAACGGCTCGAACAGCCAGCGGTGGTCCCGAAGCTGACGCGGTGACCGACGGCGGCGTACCCCGTCGGTTGTTCGTGCGGGTGTGCGTCCCGCTGCTCGGGCCCGGACTCCGAACAGCGGGACGCAACCCGGCGGCCAGGGCCGGGATCGACGGTCGCCATCAGGGCGGCCCAGCTGTGGGCCACTGCTCAGCGGTGTGCGCTGGGCAGGTGGGCGGGCCGGTCGTCGTCGTCGTCGCACGACTGTCCCGGCTGCTGCGGTGCCCTGGAATCCCGGTGGCCGTTCACGCCTCGGCCGCGTGGCGCGCGGGTCGCCCGGTGGTGGTCTCGGGCCGTCTCGCGCCGGCCACGTGCCACCCGCCCCACGCCACGATCGTCATCCGTCACGCCTCGGGCCAATGGCGACAGCTCCGTCACGGCGGCCTGAGATCGGTCGAGTATCGACGACTGTCCGTCACGTTAGCGTTAACAGTGAGCAATTGTCCATAGACGATCGATGACTCGGCTACGGCATCAGGTCGACAGCGACGCCGACGACAGTCGTGAGCGCGGGCCGAATAGCCTTGCGGCATGCGGGGACGATTCGGCGCGGCCAGACGCTGGTACGGGGAGCATCCGTTGGTCCGTCGTACGGTCCTCGCGCTCGTGGTGGGGATCGTGGTGCTGACCGGCGGCACGGTGGCCAGCGTGACGTGGATCCGCGACACCGCGGAGGGCCACCTCTACGGCGAGTCCGAGGTGCCGGACGCCCCGGTCGCCCTGGTCCTGGGCACCAAGGTGGACGCCGACGGCACGCCCTCACCCGTCCTCGCCGCCCGGTTGGAGATCGCCCGGCGGCTGTTCGACGCCGGCAAGGTGCGGGCGATCCTCGTGTCCGGCGACAACATGAACGCCGACTACAACGAGCCCGCCGCGATGCAAAAGTGGCTGGTGGAGCGGGGCGTACCAGCGAACAAGGTGGTGCCGGACTACGCCGGCTTCGACACGTACGACTCGTGTGCGCGCGCTGAGCGGATCTTCGGGGTGCGGCGAGCCACTGTGGTGACCCAGACCTTCCACCTTCCGCGCGCCGTGGCACTGTGCCGCCGCCTCGGCATCGACGCCAACGGCGTGGGCGACGACAGCGCGAAGCGGTACGCCCAGACGTGGTGGTTCAGTTCGTACCGGGAGAACGGCGCCTGCCTGAAGGCAGCGCTGGAGTTGCTCTCCGGTCGGGATCCGGCGCACCTCGGCCGTCGGGAGACGGGCGTCGACGACGCGTTGCGCGTCGACTAGGCATGGTCACGAGCGCCTTGGTGCGGCGCTGTCGCGGACGATGAGTTCGGTGGCGAGTTCGACACGGGGGCTCTCGGTCCTCTCGCCGCTGGCGAGGCGCAGCACGGTCCGCGCGGCCAGCATGCCCATCTCGGCCAGGGGTTGCCGGACGGTGGTCAGCGGTGGCGAGCACCAGCGCACCTCCGGCAGATCGTCGAAGCCGACCACGCTGACGTCGTCGGGCACCCGCAGACCCCGTTTACGGACCGCCTCGTAGACGCCGAGGGCCATCTGATCGCTGGAGGCGCAGATGGCGGTGGGCGGGTCGGGCAGGGCCAGCAGTTGCGTACCCGCTGTGAAGCCGGCCTCGTGGTAGAAGTTGCCGGGGCGGATCAGGGCGTCGTCGATGGGGATCCCGGCGGCGCCGAGGGCGGCCCGGTAGCCGTCCATCCGGGCCCGGCTGCACATGAGGTGCGGCGGGCCGGCGATGAAGCCGATGCGGCGGTGGCCGAGGCTGATCAGGTACTGGTTGGCGCTGAGGCTGCCCGCCCAGTTGGTGGCGCCGATGGTGGGTGACTCCTGCGGGTCGACCCCGGCCGGGTCGATGATGACGACCGGCAGGTGGAGCCGGCGCAGCTCGGCCTGCAACGGTGGGTTCACCATCGAGGTCACGAAGATGATTCCCTCGGTGGACCGCGTACGCATGTTGTCGAGCCACTGCTTGGCCGAGGAGATGCGCCAGTGGATGGCCGACACGACGGTGCCGACGCCACTGGTCTGGCCGACGTCCTCCACCCCACGGATGATCTCCACGGCCCACGGGCTGTCCAGGTCGTTGAAGACCAGATCGATGAGGGCGGCGTCGGTACGCCGTGACGGTGAGCGGCGGCGGTAGCCGTGCCGGTTCAGTAGCTCCTCGACGCGTTCCCGGGTGTCGGGGGCGACGTCGGAGCGGCCGTTGATGACCCGGGAGACGGTGGGCACGGAGACTCCGGCCAACCGCGCGATCATGGCGATGGTGACGTTTCGGCCGTTCTCCGTGCCCACGGTCCCCCCTGCGGAGCTATGGATCTCCGAAACTTTCAATGCTTCGCCGGTAATGCCGATCGATGGCCGGCACGCTACGAGCTGTTGTCCCAGCGGTCAAGACCTCTGTCCTATTGCGAAAAGAGCGGCTAGCGTAAGCAGGGCCTCCAGTGATCCAGGACCGCGATTTTCCGGAAGTTCCAGACAGCCCGTCCAGAGGAGTGCTCGTGTCGACCGACATCGCTAACGTGGCGACCGCTATCCGGTCGATCCGCAATCCCATCCTCGCCGGCTTCCACCCGGACCCGTCGATCCTGCGCGTCGGCGACGACTACTACCTGGCCACCTCGACCTTCGAGTGGTATCCGGGTGTGCTCGTGCACCACTCGCGTGATCTGGTGAACTGGCGCAGCCTGGGTGGGATCATCACCGACCGGCGCCTGCTCGATCTGCGCGGATGCGGCGACTCCAACGGAGTGTGGGCGCCCGACCTGACGTACCACGACGGTCAGTTCCACCTCGTCTACAGCGACGTGGCCAGCTTCGCCAGCGGCTACTGGGATCCGCAGAACTTCCTGGTCACCGCAGAGTGCATCACCGGCCCCTGGTCCGATCCGGTGAAACTGCACGGGCGCGGGTTCGACGCGGCGCTGTTCCACGACGACGACGGCACCACCTGGCTGCTGGGCATGAGCGCGGACTGGCGGCCCGGCCGCGACCGCTTCGGTGGCATCGAGATCCAGCAGTACGACCGTGCCGCACGCCGTCTGGTCGGCAGCCCCCGCATCGTGTTCACCGGCTCCCCGGCCGGGGTCACCGAGGGTCCACACCTGTACCGCCACGACGGCTGGTACTGGCTGATCACCGCCGAGGGCGGCACCAGTTGGGAGCACCAGGTCACCGTGGCGCGGTCCCGGGAGCTGTTCGGACCGTACGAGGTGGACCCGGACGGGCCACTGCTCACCTCCTTCGGGCGGCCCGACCTGCGGTTGCAGAAGGCGGGGCACGGCAGCCTGGTCCACACGCAGAACGGCGAGTGGTACATGGCCCACCTGGTTGGTCGCCCGTACTCCCCGCTGGGCAACTGCGTGCTGGGTCGGGAGACAGCGATCCAGCGGGTCGAGTGGCCGTCGGGCGGCTGGCCGCGCATCGCCGGAGGGGTGCCGGCGGACGATGTCGTCGCACCCGACCTGCCCGCGCACCCCTGGCCGGCGGAGCCCGAGACGGACCACTTCGACGCCCCCGAGCTGGGCCGGTGCTGGTCCACGCTGCGTCGGCCGGCCACTCCGGACTGGGTCGACCTGCGCACCCGCCCGTCGTACCTGCGGGTCCACGGCGGGCAGTCGCCGGTGGGTCGACAGGCACCCAGCCTGGTCGGGCGGCGCGTCGGCGCAAGGGAGTGCTCGCTGGAGACCGTTGTGGAGTTCGCACCGGCCGACCACCGTCAGCTCGCCGGGATCACCGCCTACTACAACACGCTCAACTGGCACCACCTCTACCTGACCCGGGCCGACGACGGCCGGACGGTGCTGGAGCTGCTCAGCTCCGACAACGGGCGGCGCACCGCGTACCCCGAGCTGACCGTCGATGTCGACGGTGTCACCCGGGTCGGCCTGCGGGCCATCTTCGACGGGCCGGCGGTGCGCTTCGACTACGACCTCGGCGCCGGTTGGCAGCGGCTACCTGTCGAGCTGGACGCGACCATCCTGTCCGACGAGCACGCCGCGCTGATCATCGACGGTGAGCCGGCGGCGTGGGGCTTCACGGGGGCGTTCCTGGGCCTGTGGGTACAGGACCTGGGTGGAGACGGCGTGCACGCCGACTTCGACCTGGCCACCTACCGGGAACAGTGACCACGCGGACGGCACTCGGCGGGTGCCGTCCGCGTGCCCACTCCTCCTACCTGGCCTGAGCGGCGACGGCCCGCAGCTGGCCGAGAGTGGTGCGGAACCCGCGGCCGGAGGCGGCCGGGTCCTCGGCGTTCAGGCCGCTGACGGCCATGGTCTGCGAGCGGGTCGTGGCGACGGCCTCCGCGCCGGACCCGTTCAGGTCGAACACGCCGAAGTCGCCGCTGAGCGTCCGGAACGTCGAGGCCGCCGGGTCCTGGGCGAGGTAGAGCACCACGACCTGGCCGGCCTCGAGCTTCGACATGTGCGCCATGTCCGGCACACCGGCGGGCAGCTGGGCGAGCGTGATCCGCGCCCCGGCCCGCACTGTCGATCCGGTCGTCGCACTCAGCACCTCGTCGACCCGGAATCCGGTCTCCTCGACCTCACCGCGTACCACCAGGTCCGCGGTGTCGCTGAGCTGCCGCACTGTGGCGTACCCACGCAGCTTGCCCTTGATCGGCGGGGGCGCGACGTCCGTCGGCGTGGCGGCGCTGCTCGGGGCGGCGCTGCTCGGGGCGGGCCCGGCGGCCCGGTCGGCGTCACCGCCGCTGCCGCAGGCGGCCAGGGCCGCGACGGACAGCACGGCGGCGGCCGTGGCCCACAGCGGCCGGGTACGGCGAAGGTCGACTGCCATGGAACGCTCCTCGCGTCTCGGTGCCGTCCCGGGCCGTCTCGCTCGGAACGCGGCACTGCTTACGCCTTCTATCTGTGCGTCCCGGGCACCGAGTTCCATTTTTTTTGGGCTCGGCTTTTCGGGGGTCAACGCCGCTCGCGCGCGAGCTGACGAAGCTCGGCAAGCGTGGTGACGAACGCGCGACCCGCAGCGGTGGCGTCCTCGCTACGCAGACCGGTCACCGCCATCGCCGGTGACCGGCTGGTGGCCGTTTCCCCGGCGAGGTCGAAGATCCCGAACTCCCCTCCGAGCGGGTGGTAGACGCGCCCAGCCGGGTCGACGAGGCCCAGGTAGAGGACGCTCGGCCGGCCGGCCGTCCCGGCCAGTTCGGCGGCCACGATGATCTCGGTGGGCACCGGGGCGGCCGGGGCGCGGTACAGCACCTCCGCCACGCGGTAGACCGCCCGCCCGTCCGTCACCGACGCCACCTCGCCGCGGACCACCAGGTCGGCCGTGTCGGTGAGTTGGCGCACGGTGCCGTACCCACGATTCTTGGCGGCCGTGCCCGGCGGCGCCGGCCGAGCGGCCGGGCGGGTCGCCTCGGGTGACGGGATCGCGGCCGGGGGCGCGTCGCCGGACCGGCTCGCGATCCCTCCGCCGATCCCCGCCACCACCAGGACCAACGCGGCCGCCGCGAGCGCGGGCCGCGACGTCACGAAGGCCCTTCTTCGGGTACGCGGCTCCTGCGTGATCGCCGCGAGCAGGCGACGGCGGTGCACCTCGTGCCGGCCCTCCGGCAGGTCCTGGTAGCCGGGGTGGGGGGCGATCCTCGCCCACTCGGCCGGGTCCGGCGCGCTCACTGGCTGCCCTCCCGTGCGAGCGAGGTGTCCACGATCGGCGGTCGCGCGGCGCGCGGTGGCGCGTCGACGAGGGTACGGAGCCGGGCGCGGGCCCGCGACAGCCGGGAGCGCACCGTACCGACCGGAACACCCAGCGCCTCCGCGGCGGACTCGTAGTCGAGGCCCTCCCACAGGCACAGGGTCAGCACCTCGCGCTCGGATCGACGCAGCCGGGCGAGCGCGTCGATGGCGGCGGCGATGCGGCGGCTGTCGTCGAGTCTGCCGGCGACCTCGTCGGCGTGGTCGGGCAGTGTGAAGTCGGAGGCGAGCAGCGCGGCGGCCACCCTGCGGTAGCGACGGTTGCTGCGGGCGTGGTTACGGGCCTCGTTGGTGGCGATGCCGAGCAACCAGGGACGCAGCGACCCACCCTCCTCGGTCACCCGCTCCCGGGAGCGCCAGGCCTGCAGGTACGTCGCGGCCATGACGTCCTCCGCCGTGGCCCAGTCGGCGGTCAGCCGGAACGCGTGGTTGTACACCGAGCGCGCGTACGCGTCGAACAGCTCGGCGAACGCGCCGGGGTCACCGGCTCGTACCCGAGCGCGCAGACTCGACTCCATGACCATCTTCTGTCCGTCGGACGGTGCTGGTTCCGACGGACCGGCCCGTTGATCAGTTACGGCCCGACGATAGCCACCGGCAGGTACGTCCCGCCAACGACGGGATGAACAGAGGCCGTCACGCCTCGC
Organism: Micromonospora sp. DT15; assembly: GCF_049841475.1. Classification (NCBI taxonomy): domain Bacteria; kingdom Bacillati; phylum Actinomycetota; class Actinomycetes; order Micromonosporales; family Micromonosporaceae; genus Micromonospora; species Micromonospora sp. DT15. The sequence goes on along the minus strand of NZ_JBNCKJ010000003.1, from coordinate 543,964 downwards.
GGTCGTCGATTGACGGCGAATCGACGTACTGGTATCTGTTAATACAGTTTCCTGATGCTTGGCCCGGCGCGGCAGTTCGGCGCCGTAGGGCACCGCGCACCGACCGGCTGGCGGCACGCCGCCCCTTCCCCGAGGAACACCCATGGTTCACAAAAAAACAGCCGCCTACGTCGTGGGCACCCTGCTGATCGGCGTCGCCGCCGTCGGCTACGGCCTGCCCTCGGCGAGCGCCGCGACCGCCGGCCCGATCACCGGCCTGGGCGGCAAGTGCGTCGACGTCGCGGGCGCCAGCTCGGCCAACGGCACTGCCGTCCAGCTCTACGACTGCAACGGCAGCGCGGCCCAGACGTGGACCGTCGGGAACAGCGACAACTCGATCCGAGCGCTCGGCAAGTGCCTCGACGTCACCGCCGCGTCGACAGCCAACGGCGCCAAGGTGCAGCTGTACGACTGCAACAACACCGGCGCGCAGAAGTGGACCGCCAGCAACGGCGCGCTCGTCAACACCGCCTCCGGCAAGTGCCTCGACGTCACCGACCGGAGCACCGCCAACGGTGCCCGGTTGCAGATCTGGACGTGCGGCGGCACCACGAACCAGCGGTGGACCCTGCCGGGCGGCGGCACCCCCACCACTCCCCCGCCCACCACCCCGACCGGCACCAACCTCGACGACCCGGCGAAGAAGGACGTCGCCATGCAGCTCGTCTCGGCCGCCGAGAACTCCTCACTCGACTGGCGCGCGCAGTTCTCCTACATCGAGGACATCGGCGACGGGCGCGGCTACACCGCCGGCATCATCGGCTTCTGCTCCGGCACCGGCGACATGCTCGAACTGGTCGAGGCGTACACCCGCACCAAGCCGGGCAACGTGCTCACCGGCTACCTGCCGGCGCTGCGCAACGTCAACGGCACCCCGTCACACTCGGGCCTCGACCCCAACTTCCCCCGCGACTGGCGGACCGCAGCCAACGACTCCGTCTTCCAGGCCGCCCAGGAGGCCGAACGCGACAGGGTCTACTTCAACCCATCGGTACGCGACGGCAAGAACGACCAGGTCCGGGCGCTCGGCCAGTTCGCCTACTACGACGCGGCGGTCATGCACGGGTACGAGGGCATGCGCCAGATCCGCAGCCGCGCCCTGAACCGGGCCAAGCCGCCAGCCCAGGGCGGCGACGAGCGGACCTGGCTGAACGCCTTCCTCGACGAGCGGGTCCTCGAGATGAGGAAGGAAGCGGCCCACTCGGACACCTCCCGCGTCGACACCGCCCAGCGGGTGTTCCTCAACAACGGCAACTTCAACCTCAACACGCCCCTGACGTTCGCCGTCTACGGCGAACAGTTCCGCATCGGCTAGCTCGCTGAGTGGTGGCGGGGTCGCCGTTCGTTTCGCCGACGGCCCCGCCACCCGGCGCTTACGGCAGGATCGTCCGGGTGCCAGCCGGAGATCTGGCACCTTCACTGCCTGAGGAACGTGTCCACCGCCCGGCGGAAGTCGTGCGGGTTTTCGACCCACGGAAGGTGGCCGGCCCCGGCGAGGCTCACCCGCTGGCTGTTGGCCAGAGCGCGGTGCAGCGAGTCGACGGCCCAGCGGGGCCGGATGTCCTCGGTGCCGTCGATGATCAGCACGGGCAGGTCGAGCGCTCGGCACTGCTCGGCCATGTCGAATGTGCTGAGCTCTTGCTTGACCTCGGCGTTGACAGCCTGGTTGCACTCGCGGTTGATGCCCAGCCACGGCGTGGCCATGCGATCGGCGTTGCGCAGTGCCGTGCCGTGGTCGGCGAAGTCGGCCGACCACTGCAGTACCGCCCATTCACGTTCCTCCGCGGGCGTGCGGTCGCGCGCGCTGAGGGCCTCCCATCGACCCAGATGAGGCCCGAGCCGCAACCGCAGATTGCGCTTGTAGTGCGGGTGCCAGCCGCGATCGGCATCAATGCCGGTCCCGGATACGTAAATCAGATGGCTGACCCGTTCGGGGTGTTCGATGGCGTACCGCAACGCCAGGTGTGCACCCCACGAATGGCCCAACAGGGCTGTCCGAGGACCGGCCAACTGGTCACGTACCGCGTCGAGATCGGCCACGAAACGGGCGATGCCGTACGGTCCACGCCGCTCGGAGCGCCCACAGCCGCGCTGATCCCACCGGATGGTGCGGGCATGCTCTTCGAGCAGCCGGGCTACCGGGGCGAGATAATCCCACAGACCCGGACCCCCGTGACAGAGCACCAGAGGCGGCCCGGCGCCGGCCTGATCCGCCCACAGACGGCAGCCGTCGTCGCCGCGCACGCCCGGGTCCATATCGCCAGTATCGCGTGGCGACTTGACCTCAAGCTCGGGTGAGGTCCTAGCCTCCAATATCGGAGGTAATGCATGAGCATGGAATTTGCCGCGTGGACGTCTCTGCACCACGCGATGAACGCGCAGGACGAGCGACCGCTGTCCCGCGCCACCTTGAAGCGGATCGCGCAGTTCGCACGGCCACACCGCGCCTTGATCGTCAGGTTCCTGCTGCTGAGTGTGGTGACGGCGGTCCTCACTGTGGCGGCACCCGTTCTCGCCGGTCGGGTGGTCGACGCGATCGTCGACGGCGCCGACAGCGGCGTGGTGATCCGGTTGGCCGTCCTGATCGCCGTGATCGCCCTCGCCGAGGCCGGGCTGGGGCTGGTGACGCGATTTCTCTCCGCCAGCATTGGTGAAGGGCTGATCGTTCAACTGCGCACGGCTGTGTTCGACCACGTACAGCGCATGCCGGTGGCCTTCTTCACGCGGACCCGCACGGGCGCACTGGTCAGCCGCCTGAACAACGACGTCATCGGCGCGCAGCGGGCTTTCAGCGACACCCTGTCGAGTGTGGTCGGCAACGCCGTCACGCTGATGCTGACGTTGGCCGTGATGCTCACCTTCTCGTGGCAGATCACGCTGCTGGCGCTCGTCCTGCTGCCCATTTTCGTTCTTCCGGCCCGGCGGATGGGTTCGAGGCTCGCCCAGTTGCAGCGTGAAGCGGCCGAGCACAACGCGGCCATGAGCACCCGGATGACGGAACGTTTCTCCGCACCCGGTGCCACGCTGGTCAAGCTGTACGGGCGGCCGGCCGAGGAGTCCGCCGAGTTCGCGGCTCGGGCACGCCGGGTCCGGGACATCGGCATCCGCGCCGCGATGCTCCAGTGGGTCTTCATCACCGCGCTCACCGTCGTCGGCTCGCTGGCACTGGCCCTGGTCTACGGGCTGGGTGGTCTCTACGCCCTACGGGGCAGCCTCGACGCCGGGACGGTCGTCGCTCTCGCGCTGCTCCTGTCGCGGCTCTACGCACCGCTGACGTCGCTGGCCAGTGCTCGGGTCGAGGTGATGAGCGCGCTGGTGAGCTTCGAGCGGGTGTTCGAGGTCCTCGACCTCAAGCCGCTGATCCTCGACAAGTCCGACGCCCGACCCCTTCCGGAGGGGCCGGTCGCGGTCGAGTTCGACGGGGTCCGGTTCGGTTACCCGTCAGCGGACAAGGTGTCGCTCGCGTCCCTGGAGGACGTGGCAAAGCTCGATACGCGCGGCGGTGAGGAAGTGCTGCACGGGGTGTCGTTCCGCGCCGAAGCGGGGCAGATGGTGGCGCTCGTCGGCTCCTCCGGGGCGGGCAAGTCGACGATCGCGCAGCTCGTGCCTCGCCTGTACGACGTCGAGGACGGCGCGGTGAAGCTGGCCGACGTCGACGTCCGTGAGCTGTCGGCCGAGTCGATCCGGGCGGCGTTGGGCGTGGTGACCCAGGACGGGCACCTCTTCCACGAGAGCATCCGCGCCAACCTGGCGTTCGCCCAGCCGGACGCGACCGAAGACGAGATGTGGGAGGTGCTCCGGCGGGCCCGCCTCGACGACCTGATCCGCTCTCTACCCGATGGGTTGGACACCGTCGTGGGCGAGCGCGGATACCGCCTGTCCGGCGGGGAACGGCAACGGCTCACCATCGCGCGCCTGCTGCTGGCACGCCCGCGCGTGGTCATCCTCGACGAAGCCACCGCGCATCTCGACTCCACCTCGGAGGCGGCGGTTCAGGACGCCCTCGCCGAGGCGCTGACCGGCCGGACGAGCGTGGTCATCGCGCACCGGCTCTCCACCATCCGGGCGGCCGACCAGATCCTCGTCGTGGAAGCGGGGCGCATCGTCGAACGTGGGCGACACAGTGACCTGCTCGCGGCGGGTGGCCGCTACCACGAGTTGTACCGCACCCAGTTCGCCCAGGAGCAGCCGACAGCACAGGGGCAACCGGCAGCACAGGAGCGACCGACGGTCCAGGAGCAGCGCGTCGCCACATGACGCACGCGGTGGTCGATCCGCCCGCGAGGGACAGTCCGACCACCGCGTCACAGCGCGCCGCCGCTCACCGCAGCACCCGGGGTGAGCGGCGACCGAGCTCATTCGTCGTCGTTGTCGTCGTCAGCGTCGTCGTTGTCGTTGTCGTTGTCGTCGTCAGCGTCGTTGTCATCGTCGTCGACCGGCTCCTGCTCGGCCTTGACCACCGAGCCGTTGTCCCGGTCGACGTCCACCTCGTGCTCGGTGTCGCCAGCGACGATCTCGACGCTCCACACCGGTCGGCCGTTCTCCTTCTCGGCTTCGACCTCGACGATCTGACCGCCACCGGCCTTGGCGAGCGCGATCTCACCGGCGCGCTTCTCGTCGACCGCGCTACCCGCGGGCGCGCTGCCGGTCGACGGCGTACCGGACGGCGTTGCGCTCGACGGCGTACCCGATGGGGTGCCGACTGACGGCGTACCGGTGATTGCCGGCGCGTCGGTGGCGGTCGGCGCGACGGTTGCCGCGGCGAGTGCCGTGCCGCCGGTCCGCGAGTCGTTCGCGGCGTTGACGCCGAGCGCGATCCCGGCCACCGCCAGCACCGCCGACCCGCCGACCGACGCCAGAAGCAGATTGGTGCGCTTCATAGTGGTGTCCACCTTTCCTCGGTTGTCGACTCCGAGGATCGGCCAGATCGGGATAGCAGCGCGCTGTCCGGACGCTAAGGCCGGGTTAAGGCGGTCGAGGGCCGGGTCAGCCGCGCCGGTTGAGTTCGGCTTCCAGCCGCTGGACGAGCGTCTTGCGGTCCTTGCTGGCGCGCTCGTTACGCAGCGCTGTCTTGAGCTGTCGGGTGTCGAGGCCACGGACCAGCTTGGCCGCCTCCGCGACCGACATCTCCGTCATCCGGCCGGCCGTGGTGGCGTCCCGACGCGCCCGTTTGGCCGGTCCGGTGTTGGCGACGTACTGCTTGCCCGTTCGAGAGGCTTCCCGCTTCTTCGTGTCGGTCGCCCGCTTCTGGCTCTCCGACATCTCGTCCCATGCCTTCTTGGGCAGGTAGCGGCTCGTCGTGCCGTCCTTGCGCGCCCGGGCGTCGCCCTCTTTCGTCTGCCACTTCTCGTTGCCCCAGCGCTGGAGCGCCTTCTGCCGTTCGTCCTTTTGACCCAGGAATCCGCCGCCGCGCCGCTTGTACTCCTGCGTGACCAGCTGCGACTTGCGCGCCGACCACTGCCCCGGCTTGCCGCCCTTGTCGGAGGCCTGGATCTCTTCCTTGATCTGCTCTCTGAGCTCGGGTTTCGTATACCGCGCCATGACTGGCAGCTACCCGGCACCGCCGGGCCTATGCGTCCCCCGGCGACGTCGACGGTCCGAGCCGGAGCAGCACCTGCGCGCCGCCGTGCGGGCCCGCCCGCACCTCCAGTCGACCGCCGGCGGCCTGCGCGGCACGCCGGGCGATGTCCAGGCCCAGGCCGGTGGACCCGGCCGCGCTGGCGCCCCGCCGGATCGCCCCGGCGGGCATGCCCGGCCCCTCGTCGGCGACGGTGAGGACCACCTCGCCCGACTCCCCCGCCTCACGGACGAGCCGGACGGTGAACGGCGTCCCGTCGGGGGTGTGCGCGAAGACGTTGCCGAGCAGGGCGTCCACGGCCGCCGTCAGGTTGTCGGCGGCCACACCGACGGGGAGAGGGCCGGGTGTCAGGTCGAGGGTGACGGCCCGGCCGGTGTCCTCGGCCAGCACCGACCAGAACGCGACCCGGTCGGCGACGATCGCCGCCGCGTCCGAGGAGGCCGGTTGTGCCGGTGCGTGCCGCCACCGGGCCTGCCGGATCAGCCCGGTTACCGCGCGTTCGAGCCCGTCGGCGGCGGCGGTTATCCGGGCGGCGTCGTCCGGGTCACGCAACGACTCCGCCTCCAGCCGCAACGCGGTCAGCGGCGTACGCAGCTGGTGGGACAGGTCGGCGACCTGTTCGCGCTCCTGTACCAGGAGCACCTGGATCCGGGTGGCGAGGTGGTTGAGCGCACCGGCCACCTCGCGCAGTTCGGGTGGGCCGGCCGGCGTGACGCGGGCGTCCAGCTCGGCGTTGGCCAGCCGGTGTGAGACGGCCGAGAGGTCGCTGATCGGCCGGACCAGGGTGCGCGCCAGCCGATCGGCGACCAAAAGCCCGATCAGCACGAGGATCACGCCGAGCAGCGCCAGCACCAGCCAGGCCCGGGTGACCCCGGCGGTCAGCTCGTGCTGCGGCACCGCGATCCGGATCACCCCGGTGCCGTCCGCCCGGCCCTGCACGGCGATGACCACCTCCCGGCCGGCCGCCGACTCACCGGTGAGGCTCTGTCCGCGCGCGGCGAGGGCCACCGCGGGCGTACGCGGTGTCTGGGCGCCGAGCACAGTGCCGTCGGGCAGGAAGACGCTCACCGGTCGACCCGACTCCGCGGCGAGTTGCTCGACGGTGAGCCGGATGGTCGCCGCGTCGGCGGTGCCGACCACCGGCACCAGGCTCTGCGCGTCGGCGGTGGCCCGCACGGTGGCCCGGTCCTCGGCGACGGTGCGTACCAGCAACGCCAACGGCACCAGGAACGCGATGAGGGTGAGGACGCTGACCGCGGCGACCAGCAGCGCGAGACGCGCCCTCACGGTTGCGCCGCCGGGGCTTCCAGACGCACCCCGACACCACGCACCGTGTGCAGGTAGCGAGGCTGTTGGGCGTTCTCCCCCAACTTGCGACGCAACCAGGACAGGTGCACGTCGACGGTCTTGTCGGCGCCGCCGTACGGGATCTGCCACACCTCCGTGAGCAGCTCACGTTTGGTGACGACCTGGCCCGGCCGGCCGGCGAGGTGGTGCAGCAGATCGAACTCACGGGGCGTCAGCTCGACCGCGATCCCGTCCAGGGTCACCTGCCGCGCCCGGGGGTCGACGCGGAGCCCGCCGACGACCAGCGCCGGGACCTGCCCTTCGGTGCCGGAGGGGCCCCGCCGCAGCACCGCCCGGACGCGGGCGTCGAGCTGCGCCGCTGTGAACGGTTTGACCACGTAGTCGTCGGCGCCCGAGTCGAGCACCCGGACGATCTCGGTCTCGTCGTCGCGTGCGGTGGCCACGATGACGGGCACCGCGCTGACCGCGCGCAACATCCGCAACAGCTCGCGGCCGTCCAGGTCGGGCAGGCCCAGGTCGAGCACGACGAGGTCGGGTCGGTCCTCCAGCGCGTCGCGGAGCCCGGCCATCGCGGTCGAGGCCGCCGCGACCGCGTGTCCGCGTTCGCGCAGGGCCCGGATCAGTGGGGTACGGATCGTCAGGTCGTCCTCGATGAGCAACAGGCGGGCCACAGCTGGCAGGCTAACCGCTGCCGTCGTCGGTGCGGCGTACGTTAACCACGCCTTAGCGTTCGGATGTGCGAACGACAAGGCCGGATCGGGGATAGTCAGGGGATGGGCCGTCGTTCGATCCTCGTCGCCACCGGGTGGGTGGCGACCGCCGCCATCGCCACAGTGATCGGTCTGGGCGCGATCCGGTTGGTGGGCGAGAGTCTCACCGGCACCCCGGGTGGGGTGCGCAGCGAGGCCGACATCGAGCGGGCGCTCGCCTCACCAGAGCCGGCGCCCACGGCCGGACCGGGCACGACAGGCACCGCCTCGGCCCCGCCGGGCACGACGGGCGCCGCGCCGAGCGCCACCTCCGGGGCCCGCCGGGGGTTCGCCACGGACGGCGGCACTGCCGTCGCCGAGTGCGGCGTCGGCGGCGTACGCCTCGTCTCCTGGGCGCCCGCGCAGGGCTACCGGGTCCGCGACGTGGACCGGGGCCCGGACGACGACGTGGAGGTCACGTTCCAGGGGGCGAATCGGGAGTACGAGTTGAAGGTGCGCTGCATCGGCTCGGAGCCGGTGTCCGTCGCCGACGACTAGCCGTTCTGCTCGCGGTCCGCGTTTCGGCCGAGGGCGACCATGCGCAGGGTCTCCTCTCGACGTCGCACGAGCAGCGCCCCGGCCAGGAAGGTCACCGGCGCGACCAGCACCAGCATCGCCCACTGCGCCGGCACCAGGGGGATGGCGTGCCCCATGTTCATCGTCGAGGTGACCCACCCCGCCAGGGCATTGTCGATCACCAGGGCGAGGGCCGCCACGGGCAGGAGCATGACGACGATCCGTCGGCGTACCTCCGGGGTGAGCGTGACCACCACGATCACCATGGCCGACGCGGCGGCCGCCAGGCCCGCGACGTAGAGCCAGATGACCAGCTCACTGCTCGCCTCAAGGCTGTACAAGACCTGGTAGGACGCCCCATCGGCAGACAAGTCGAAAGTGGGACTGCCCACCCGGTTCGCCACCAACAGCGCGACCATCGCGGTTGGCGCGAGCACCAGTGCCAGCAGTCGGCGTACGCCCAGCAGCGCGATCGCCCGGCGACGCGGCGCCCGCACGGTGAGCGCGGCGGCACCCACCACGGCGAGGGCGAGCTGCGGGAGCATGTCCACCACGTACGTCGGGTTGTCACCGGTCTGCGGGGCGACGAGCGCACCCCAGCCGAGCACGCCGGCCCAGGCCAGACCGGCGGCGAGCCAACGCCACCCGACCAGCAGCGCGGCGCAGACGCCCGCCCAGCCCGCGACGCGCAGCCAGTCGACGAGATCCGGGCCGCTCGGCGCGAACCCGGGCGGTAGGCCTGGCGCACGGACGAGCTGGTTGAGCAGTCCCTTCGCGGCGAGGGCCAGCAGGACGACCCCGATCAGCAGGCCGGTCACCGTCGCCGCGTCGGCCCAGCTCGGCTCGGTGAACCCCCGTGCGCCCACCCGCAGCCGCGCCCGCAATCCGGCGCCGACCAGATTCCGCACGTCGGCGGCGTCAGGTCGACGCTGACCCGGTCGCGCACCGGCGAGGAGCACGGCCAGCATCTCGTCCTCGTACACCCGCCGGTGTTCCCAGGGATAGACGGCCAGCAGTCGCCGGTAACCGCGCTCCAGCTCGTCGCCGCTCACGCCGCACCCCCGTCGGTCAGTAGGCCGCCGCGGCGCAGCCGCACCCGAGCGGCGTCCGCGTTGTGTCGCAGGCGGGCCGCCTCTTCGCTGAGCCGCCGCGCGCCCAACGCGGTGAGGCGGTAGTAGCGGCGCAGTCGGGACTGCACGACCTCCTCGCGCTCGACCTCGATGAGGCCGTCGGCGCGGAGTCGGTCGAGGGCGGCGTAGAGGGTGCCGGCGCGCAGGCGCACCCGGCCGTCGGAGATGCGCAGCACGTCCTCGATGACGGCGTACCCGTGCATGGGCGCCTCCGCCAGCGCGGTGAGCACCAGGAACGTCGGTTCCCGCAGTGGAGCCTCAGCCATGCCAGGGAGCATATACCGACAGGCGGTATATGCAAGGCTGTGAACGGACGTGGCCGGCACGGATCCCCGTGCCGGCCACATCACCGGTGGTGGTTCAGCTGGCGTAGGCCTCCAACTCCCAGAGCGAGTGGCCATATCCGGTGCCCCGGGCCGTGCCAAGGATCCGCAGGTAGCGGCCGTTGGCACCGAGGGCGGTGTGCTCGTCCACGCCGCCGTCGGCCCCGGTCACCGTCTTCACCGTGGTCCAGGTGGTGCCGTCGTTCGACGTCTGGATCTGGTACGCGCTGCTGTACGCCGCCTCCCAGCTCAGCTTGACCCGACCGATCGCGGTGGGGCTGCCGAGGTCGACGCGGATCCACTGGGGGTCGGAGAACGTGCTCGACCAGCGGGTGGTGAGGCTGCCGTCGACCGCCTGGGCGCCGGACACGTCGGCCCCCTCGTTGCTGGACGTCGACGTCGGCTTGTTCAGCAGCAGGTTGCCGCCGGGCGGACCGGTTCCACCGCCGCCGCCGTACACCTCGAACTCGAACAGCGAGTAGCCCCAGGCGGTCCCCCGGGTGGTGCCGAGGAGCCGGATGTACCGGCCGGAGCCGCTGAGCCCGGTCAGGTCGTCCACCCCGCCGTCACCGCCGGTCACCGTACGGATCGTGGTGAAGTTGACCCCGTCCGGCGAGGTCTGGATCTGGTAGCCACTGCCGTACGCCGCCTCCCAGGTCAGCTTGACCCGGTTGATGGCGTACGTGGCGCCGAGGTCAACGTCGATCCACTGTGGGTCCCCGAAGGCGCTGCCCCACCGGGTCCCGGCAACGCCGTCGAACGCGTTCGCCGCGGTGAACGCGCCCTCGAAGCTGGACGCGCGCGCCGGCTTGCCCCGGGCCAGGTTGGCGCCCGGCTCGGGATCCGGGTCTGGGTCCGGGTCAGGTCCGGGACCGCCGGGGCTGGTGGAGAGGGTGAACTCGTCGATGTCGAAGTACGGGCCGGTGCCCTTGAAGACCAGGAACAGGGTCCGGGTGCCGGTCGGGGCGGTGACCCCGCCGGTGACCGTGGCGAAGGTGGCGTACCCGCCGGTGGAGGTGACGGTGGCCGAACCGACGAGCGGGCCGGTGGGCGAGTCGACCCGCAACTCCAGCGTGCCGCCACCACCGGCCGGTGCGCCGACCCGGGCGCTGAACGACTGGACGCCCGTCAGGTTGTACGGGCTAAACGAGATCCAGTCGTTGTTGTCGACGTAGCCGACCGCCGCGCCGCCGTTGCCCGCTGCCCCGGCGACGATCTGGATGCCGGACGAGTCACCGAAGTGCTCGGCCTGGCGTACCCGAGGTTGCAGGACGGCCTGGGTGTGCGTGGTCAGCGCCGGCTGGCCGCCTCCACCCAGGTCGGTGTACTCGGCGTCGATGATGCCGAAGATGTTCGCCGCCGCGTCGTGCTCGCCGTCCTTCGAGGTCTGGATGACCCCGGTGCAGCCCTGCACGCTGCCGAGCTGGTGGCCGTGCGAGTCGTGGCCGAGGACGTAGTTCACCTTCACCCGGGCGCAGTTGATCGCGCCGTCCTGGGCGTCGGTGACAGTCACGGAGAACGGCACGGCGTCCCCGAAGGTGAAGGTCTGCCCGTTCAACGGGGTGTTGACGGTGACCACCGGGGCGCTGTTGCCGACAGTGACGACCACGCTCGCGGTGGCCGTCTTTCCGGTGGTGTCCCGGACCGTCAGCGTCGGGCTGCGGGTTCCGTTCGTGGTGTACGTGAAGCTCGGGTTCGCCGCGGTCGAGTCGGTGGTGCCGTTGTTGTCGAAGTCCCAGGCGTAGGTGAACGGGTCCCCGTCCGGGTCGAGGGTGCCGGCCGAGGAGAAGGCCACTGTCAGCGGCGCGGTGCCACTGGTCGGGGTGGCCGAGGCCCTGGCGATGGGTGCTCTGCCCTCGCGGGCGTACTCGATGCGGTAGAGCGCCGAGTTGGCGTCGCCGTTGAACCAGCCGGTGCCGTAGTCCAGCACGTAGAGCGCGCCGTCCGGGCCGAACTCCATGTCCATGACCTGGGTGCCGGTCCACGGGAACGGGTTGATCTTCAGCGGTTGGCCGGACGCGTCGAGCTTGATGTTCTTGATCCAGCGGCGACCGAACTCACCGGCGAAGTAGGTCCCGTCGTAGTACTCGGGGAACGCCACGGGCGAGGTGTTGTTGCGGTCGTACCGGTAGACCGGCCCGCCCATCGGCGAGAGGCCACCGCCGGTGAACTCCGGCGGCGAGCCGGAGCCGCCGTACGGCAACCAGGCCGGAACGGCCGGCGGCAGCTGGGTGATGCCGGTGTTGTTTGGCGAGTTGTTCACCGGCCCACCGGCGCAGTTGAACTTCGCCCCGGACGGCCCGGACGGGAAGGTGTAGTCGTTGTAGGCGTCGTTGCGGGCGGTGCAGTACGGCCAGCCGTAGAAGCCGGGCCTGTCGATCCGGGCGAACTCGACGTTGCCCGCCGGCCCCCGGTTCGGGTCGGCGGTGCCCGCGTCGGGGCCGTAGTCACCGAGGTAGACGATGCCGGTGGCCTTGTCCACGCTCATCCGGAACGGGTTGCGGAAGCCCATCGCGTAGACCTCCGGGCGGGTCCGCGCGGTGCCCGGGGCGAACATGTTGCCGGCCGGGATGGTGTAGCCGCCGGTCGCGCTCGGCTTGATCCGGAGGACCTTGCCGCGCAGGTCGTTGCTGTTCGCCGACGTGCGCTGCGCGTCGAACGCCGGGTTACGCCCCGCCCGCTCGTCGATCGGGGTGAAGCCGGCCGAGTCGAACGGGTTGGTGTCGTCGCCTGTGGACAGGTAGAGGTTGCCGGCCGCGTCGAAGTCCATGTCACCACCGACGTGGCAGCACATGCCCCGGCTGGTCGGCACGTTGAGGATCAACGTCTCGCTGGCCAGGTTGATGGTGTTGTCCGCGTTCACAGTGAACCGGGCCAACCGGTTGACGCCCTCCCAGACGGCGAACTGGGCCGGCGTGCCCTCGGCGGGCGCACCACCGCCAGGGGTGCTCAGTGGTGGGGCGAAGTACGCGTACACCCAGCGGTTGGTGGCGAAGTTCGGGTCGGCCTTGATGCCCTGCAAACCCTCTTCGTCGCCGGTGTAGACCGGCAGGGTGGCGGCGATCTTGGTGTTGCCGGCGGCGTCGGTGTGCCGGATCACGCCGTTGCGGGAGGTGTGCAGCACGCCCCGGTCGGGCAGGACGGTGAGGCTCATCGGCTCGCCGGTCTCGGCCGCGCCCTTGGCCAGCTCCACCTGCTGGAAGCTGCTGGTGACGGTGGGGCCACAGTCGGCGTCGACCGCGCCGGCGGCCGTCCGGATGCCGCCGAGCAGGTGCTGACGGAAGTTCGCCTCGGTGTACGACGCGTCGGTGTGCCCCAGGCCGGTGTACCAGGCTCGGCCGCCGGAGTAGTTCTGGCACCAGGAGATCGGGTGGTCGGCACCCATGCTGCCGCCGGTGTAGGTGGTCTCGTCCAGGGTGGCCAGCACGTGCGCGTTGCCCCGGGGGTTGGTCCGGTAGTTGTACAACTCGTCGAACCGGCTCCACCGCTGCGGCAGCCCCGCTGTGGACGGGTGCACCTGGTCGGCGACCTTGACCGTGACGTTCTGCTCGGCCGGGTGCGAGGCGAAGTACGCCCCGACCAGTCCCCCGTACCACTGCCAGTCGTACTCGGTGTCGGAGGCGGAGTGCACGCCCACGTAACCGCCGCCGCCGGTGATGTAGCGCTCGAACGCGGCCTGCTGGGCGGCGTTGAGAACGTCACCGGTGGTGGAGAGCCAGATCACCGCGGCGAACCGGTCCAGGTTGGCGTCGGTGAACTGGGCGGCGTCCTCGGTGGCCTCGACGGTGAAGCCGTTTGCCGCACCGAGTTGCTGGATCGCGGCGATGCCCGGGGTGATGGATCCGTGCCGGAACCCGGCGGTCTTGCTGAAGACCAGCACGGTGAACGGTGCGGCACTGGCAGTGGGTGGCGAGGCGACGATGCCGCCGGCCACGAGGATCGCGCTCAGCGCGAGGCCGAGCCACGATCTCAGGGATCTGCGCACAGTGGGGTCCTTTCGCGGTGCGGGGGGACGGCGTGCGCCGATCACGCCAGGCGGTGGTGGGACGAGATATGTGAATGCATCGTTGCGGTCGGATCACGGGCGCGTCAAGCACTCTCCCAGCATCCGTGAGAGCGTTATCTCCGCAGGTCAGGCGCGACTGTGTGAAGTGAGATCGAATAACGGTTTTCGGGCCACGATCCATCAGTCGGGGGCTCCGGTGCCGACACCTGCGCCTGAGTCGCCGTCATCGGCGGTTAGGCAAGGCTGTCCTACACAAACGCCCCAAAAGATAGGGAATTGTCCGGTCGGAGCCGGGTATGGAGATGACCCGGTGCCACCGACGGAAGCGAGATCCCCATGACCGACATGCTGGAGATGCCGCGGGTACACGAGTGCACAGTCACCGACTGCGGCTACAACCACGACGGCTGCCACGCGTTCGCCATCACCATCGGGCAGCAGAACGCCAGCTGCGCCACGTTCATCGACACCTCGGCGAAGGGCGGGCTGGACCGCGTCATCGCCCAGGTCGGTGCCTGCAAGCGGTCCGACTGTCAGCACAACGCCGAGCTGGAGTGCCACGCGCCGTCCATCCGGGTGGGTCCGGGTCAGGACATCGCGGACTGTCAGACGTACGAGCCGCGCTGATCCCGGCGCGACACGAGTGAGGGACGGCCTCCACTGCCGTCCCTCACTCGCGTCCGATGCCGACCAGGCAGGTGCTCAGCGCCCGCCCGCGGCCAGCTCGGCGATCATCCCCTCGCAACTGCGGACGACGACCTGAGCGCCACGGCGCTGTGCCAGCGGGAGCAGAGGATCCTCCGCCCGGTCCCGCCACCGCCACTGCGCCTCGGCGGCGACCTCCCAGAGTTGCCGCACGTCGGCCTCATGCTCGACACCGAGCCGAGCCGCAAGGCCCACCCCGTCGCCGCCGACCAGCCGTTGCGCCTCGGCGGCCAGCTCCGCGTCGAACCCCAGCCGGGTGTTCCGCAGCGCCACCAGCAGGCGCAGCTCCCGGAACTCGTGCGCGCCGGCGAGGATCTGCTCCACCGCGCCGACCAGCTCGGCGGAGCCCCGAGTCGGCTCGGCCCGCAGCAGCGCCTCCACCGCGGCCAGCGCGGACCGCGCCTTGAGGGCGTCGCGGCGATCGATGAAGGACCGCGTCAGCGACTCACGCAGCTCGGTGAGACCACTTCGCCGAATCAACTCGGCGGAGAGCTTCACCCGGCTGTCGAACCCGCTGCGCACCAGCGTGGCCGCCAGCCGGACACCGAAGATCCCGAACCGGCCCAGCAGCGCGGCGCGTACCTCGGTGTCCAGCCGTACCGGCAGCTCGCCGCTGAGGAAGCGGTCGGCGGAGATGAGGTGGGTGTCCAGCTCCGCCCGGGGCACCTGAGCCACTGTCGCGAGCGCGGCGAAATCGGATTCACCGAGCAACCGGCCGGCCAGGCCGATCATGCCGCTGCACGCCACGACGTTGACGCTGAGCGCGTTCACCCTCGGGTCGCGGTAGTGCCGGCGAGCGAGCTGTCGGGCCGTGAGCAGGCCGTCGATCCGGCCGCCACCGGTCTCGTCGGCGCGGGACAGCACCACGATCACGTTGACCGGAGCGGACTGCCCGACGGCACTGTCCCGTGCGGACTCCAGCACCCGCAGGTCGCTGTCGCGACCGTCGCGGGTCAGGTACAACACCGCGTCCGAGTCGCGCAACACCCGCTCCAACACCGGTGCCCGGCCCTGCTCGGCGCCACCGGTGACCGCCGGAGTGTCGATCAGCGTGATCTGTCGCAGCGCCCGCGTCGGCCACCGCACGACGATGTCCCGCACCTCCCCCGCGCCCCAGCCCAGATCCACCCGCAGCCCGGTCGCCGACTTCACCACCGCCAACTCCTGCGGCGGCTGCCCGACCGGGTAGGCGGTGGCACGCGGCGCGGCACCGTCCTCGTACCAGGTGAAGGCCCCGTCCGCCCGCTCGACCGGCGCGACCTCCTCACCCATCAACGCGTTGAGCACCGTCGACTTACCCGATCGCCACGGGCCGACGATGGCGATCCGCAGCGGCTGCTCCAACCGGGCCACCTGTTGCCGAAGCTCGGCGACAGCCCGGGGATTGTCCTGGTACAGCTCGATGGCCTGGTGCAGCAACCCCCACGCCGCCTCGTCCAGGCGCACTCCCACGGTCATGCCTGCGGCTCCAACAGCAGCGGGGCGGAACGGGCGCCGGTCAACTGCTGAGCCTGCTCGTACACCGCCGCCAACCTGGTCATCTTCAGCCGGATCTCGCGCTGCCGCTGCTCGCGCACCGAGGCATCGGTGTCGGCCTCCTGCTTCGCGCTGCGGAACGACTGCACGATGGCCTCCTGCAGCTCCTCGGTCAGCCCCGTGAAGTGGTCGCGCAGCATCCGCTGCACCTGCCGGGCGGCGTCGCGGCAGTCTCGGATGATCCGGACGAAGAAATCGTCGACATGCCGCTGAATGGCCGTCTTGACCGTCGCCTGCCGCCGACGGAGCAACTGCTTGCTCTCGTCACGGATGCTCTTGCCGCCGAAGAGCGCCCCGATGCCGACCGAAACCGGATTGATCATCGGCATGCCGGCCAGGGTGGTCGCCAGACCGAACATCAGCATGCCGCCGTACGAGCCCTTCATGCCCGTGAACAGCTTCTGACCGGTGGTGAACCTGTCGATCGTCGGCCGTTGCAGGTCGGGCAGTCGCTCGCCGATGTCGTCCGGCATCGTCATCGACCAGGGCGGCAGCACGTCGTAGCCGTACCTGTCGAAGTTGGCGGCCACCCGCCGGGCGATCCAGTCACAGCGCTGGATCAGCCACTCGTGGTTCGCCTCCGCCGCCTCCACCAGGCTCCGCTCCAGCCAGTCCTGGAAGGTGTCCCAGGCGACCAACGGGTCCGCGGTGTCGAACGCCTCGTCCACCGCGCGCAGGATCTGTCTGGTCCGGTCACGCAGGTCGTACTCAAGGTCGGCGAGCAGGTCGGTGATCTCGTCGGTCAGCGTGTTCTGCCACCGGGTGGAGCACCGGCGCAACTCGTCGACCTCGCGCTGCGCCGCGTGCAGACGGGAGATCGGCCCGGACTGCTCCTCGGCCTCCTGGGTCGCCAACTCGGCGCGCAGCGGCGCGGCCAACTGCTCCACCACCGTCCGGGCCACCGTCTGCACCGCCGCCCGAGCCAGGTGGTCGGCCTTGCCGGCCAGGTCACCTTGCAGGCGGGCGATCAACGCGGGGAAGCCCGACTCGGCGTTGAGCCCACGGTCGTCGGCGGCGGCCGCGCGCAGTCGCAGCGCCGCCGAAACCGGGATCAGCGTCGCCGGAACCCCCGCCTCGGCCAGGTGCTGCCGGTTGCGCTCGGCGACAGTCCGCCAGTCCGCCACCAGATCGGTCTTGCTCTGCACCACCACCACGTTCGGATGCGAACGCATGATGTGCAGCAGCATGTTCAGCTCGGCGACCGACAACTCCCGAGTGGAGTCGGAGACCAGCAGCACGGTGTCCGCGCGGGCCGGCGCGGCGACCGGAGCGGCGGCGCCGATGCCGGCGACCTCGTCGGTGCCGGGAGTGTCCACCAGCACCAACCCGGCACCGAGCAGCGCACGGGGCACTCCGATCTCGACGTACGCCGGGCCGCCGCCCGGCCGACGACCGACCAGGCCGGCCACGCCCGCCGCGACCTGGTTGAGCGCCACCGGGGTCCGCTCGACGGCCATCGCGTCGGCGGCGCCGGTGGGGTGCCCCGGGGCTGATGGTGGCGCCTGCGCCACCGCCGCGGTGGGGGCCTCGGCGTGCCGCACCACGGTCGGCAGGACTGTCGTCCGGCCGTCGCCGACCGGGCAGGCCGGAGCGTTGATGATCGCGTTGATCAGCTGACTCTTGCCCTGGTTCGGTTCGCCGATGACCAGGACACGCAGCGTCGGGTCCAGCAGTTGCGCGCGCTTCTGCCGCACCGTCTGAAGTAGGTCACCGCGACCGTGTGCACTGCACGTGCGGGCGATTTCGTCCAGCACGTCCAACCAGATCCCGGCCATCACCGCACCAAGTGTGCGGATTTCGGCTCAATTATCAAGAGGGACCGGATGTGGAACCGGGAAGGGCCGGATCGCCCGAGACGATCCGGCCCTCCGCTCCGACCGGGATTCCGGATCAGAGCAGACCGCCGGTGATACCCAGCAGCCCGTGATCGGACGAGGCGTGCGAGTCGCCGCCGAGCACACCATCGGTGACCCCACCGGTCACGTCACCGACCGTGTCGGTGACACCGGGGAGGAGGCTGTCCACCTGGTGCGTCACGCCGCCCACCGTCGACGACACGTCGAGCGGCGGGACCCCGCCGACGATGCCGTCGCCGTGCCCGAGGCCCAGCCCGCCAAGGGTGTCGTCGACACCGAGGGAGCTGACGACCCCGCCGAGCTGACCGTGGGTGCCGGAGAGGACACCGCCGGTCAGGTCGCCGCCGATCAGGTTCGAGTCGGTGACGCCGAGCAGACCGCTCGGGTCGCCGACGGTGCCGGTGACGTCCCCGAGCACCGGGTCAGCGATCGCGTCCACCGGCTGCACCACGTCGGCGTCGAGGGTGTGCGCCACGTCGGAGACACCGGCCAGGTCGGTGTCGAGGCCGGACGGGCCGACACCCAGACCGATGCCCGGCAGCACGGTGACCCCGGCGGCGGCGGTCGACGGGTCGACAGCGATGGCGCCGAGCACGCCGGCCTTGACGTCCACGCCACTGGGCGAGCTGGTGACGCTGATCTGCTGCGCCACGCTCTGCAACTGACCCACCACGTCGGTGGTGTCGGTGAGCAGCGGGTCCAGCCCGAGCTGCCCGACCGGCGAGGCCAACGGCGCGAGACCGGCACCCGGCGCGTAGTCGACGACCAGCGGTACGACGTCCTGCACGTCCGCAGCGGTGATGTCGGTGAGCCCGGCGCCCCGCAACGCACCCTCGGGGTCGAGGTCGAAGGCCGACCGCGCATCCGGGTTCGTCAGTAGGTCGAGCACGAAGTCGTGGAGCGTCTGCTGCGAGTCCATGTGCCGGTTCTCCTCGGATGTGGCTGTGGCGGGGTGTCGTACGTCGACGGTGACGACGCTATTGCCGGGGCTCACCCCCGGGCATCGGGGCTGAGCCCGCATCCGGGTCGGTTGAACTAGGGGCTGCGCCACCTCGTACGTTAGGGGGACAGGGGGAAACCGTCCCGACGAGATTAGGGTCCCGACCAGGGACTGATCTCTGGTACGAACGTAGGAGCCCGCGGGGTTCGCCGGGGGTGGGTCGTCGGGCAGCCGACGCCATCGCCACCGACCGGCTGACTCACGGGGAGAGACAGAGACGATGCCGTACGTCCTGGGGATAGACATCGGAAGCAGCAACACGGCCGCCGCCGTCGCACGGCGCCGCGGCGCAACCTGGACCCGTCCCGAAGCCGTCCCGCTGAGCGCCGGCTCACCTCTCATACCCTCGGTGCTGTGCCTGGTCGAGGACGGTTCGCTGCGCGTCGGCGAGCCGGTGACCGACGACGGCAGCCGCACCACCCGGGACTTCGTCCACCGGATCGGCGACGACGTGCCGGTGCTGCTCGGCGGCGAACCGTGCGCGCCGCAGACGCTGACCGCCGAACTGGCCGCGTGGGTGGTCGAGCGGGTCCACGCCCTGGAGGGCGGGGCGGCCGAGGCGATCGTGCTCAGCCACCCGGCAGGGTGGCGCCCCTACCGGCGGGAGGTGCTGCACCGGGCCCTGTCGGACCTCGGCCTACGGCACGTGACGTTGCTACCCCGCACGGTCACCGTCGCCGAGAGCCACGCCGCTCGGGGGTTCGCGGGAAGCACTGCCGTTGTCTACGCCCTCGGGGGCAACAGTTTCGAGGCGGCTCTGGTGCGCCGCACCCCGCGTGGCACGTACGAGACGTTCGGCACCCCGCAGGGTCTCGACTCGATCGGTGGCGCCGACTTCGACGAGGCGCTCGCCGAGCATGCCCGTACCGTGCTGGCTCGGGAGTTGGCCGCGACCGGGCGTCGCGGGGCCCAGGCCGCGCTGCGCGGGCTGCGCGCGGAGTGTGACCGGGTCAAGCGGGTGCTGACCGTCGACCTCACGGCCGACGTGGTGCTGACCCTGCCGAGCGGCCCGGCGCGGGTGCCGGTGACCCGGGCGCAGTTCGAGGCCATGATCCGCCCGACGGTGCAGGCCACCGTCGACCTCCTGCTCCGGGCCGTGCGCAGTGCCGACCTGACCCCGGCGCAGCTCGACGGCGTCCTGCTGGCCGGCGGCTCCACCCGGGTCCCGCTGGTGACCGAACTGATCGGCGCGGCTCTCGCGGTGCCCGTCGAGGTGGAGCCGGACGCACAGTTGACCGCCGCCACCGGGGCGGCGATGGCCGCCTGCCAGGTGGTGTCACCACGCCCTCGCCAGCAAGCGCCGGCCCGAGTTCCGGCCCCGGTCAGCGGCGCCGGGCGGGCCACCCTCCCGGCACCACGCCGCGCTCATCACACCGTTCCGGGCGATCCGCCACCGCGGCCCCCGGTCCGGGTCCTCCCACTGGAACTGCCGAAGCCGTCCCGCCTGGCGCTGGCCCGCGGCCGCGGACGCGAAGGATGACCCCGATGATCATGAATGACCTCGCCGCACCAGGGTTGATCCTGGACAGGGGGTTGCAGGCGCTACTGGACACGGTCGCGCAGGACCCGAGCGGCCCACTCGCCGTCGGCGTCGCCGGCCCGGCCGGTCACGGAAAGACCGCGTTCCTTACCGAATTGGAGCGCGTTCACCAGCGCGCCGGGATCGCCGTCCGCACGGCCGCCCCGGAGCCGGATGAGTCGGTCGACCCCGACACGGTGGTGCTGGTCGACGACGCGCACCTGCTCGACGACGCACGGACCGAAGCGCTGCTGCGTCTGGTCGCGGGCCGGCGACACCGGCTGGTGGTCGCCCACCGCCCGTGGCCCCGTTCGGCGGCGTTCAGTGAGCTGGTCGACGCTCTGCGACGCGACGGGCAGGCCGTGCTGCTCACACCGTTCACCCGGGAGCAGACCGCCGCCCATCTCGCCACCACGCCCGAGCTGGGCCGCCCGGCCGACCTGGTCGACTTCGTCCACACGCAGACTGCCGGCGTACCCCGGGACGTGGCACGGCTGGCCCGCGGCCTGGCCGGCGCGGAGATTCGGACCGGCACGGTGGACCCACCCCGCTCCGTCATCCTCGAATTCGGGCCGGACCTGGACGTCCAGCCCGCCGGGGTACGGCGACTGCTGCTCGCTGTCGCGGCCGGCGGGGCGCTGCCGGTGAGCATGCTCGGCGCGCTGCTGGGCCGGGACCCGGCCGGAGTGGACGAACTGATCGCCACGACCAGGGCGGCCGGGCTTCTCGGCGCGGACGGCCGGCTCGCACCGATCGTCCGGCGGGCCGTCGCGACACTCAGCCCCACCACCGAGCGGACAGCGGTCTGGCGGGGGCTCACCGAGTTGCAGCTCGCCCGGGGTGGGGCGGTGCTGCCGCTGGTCCGTTCGCTGCTCGCGCTCGGCGCGCTCGGCGACTGCCCGGCCGCGACCCTGGCCGCTGCGGCGGACGAGGCGCTGGCCGACGAGCCGGCGTTCGCCGCCGAGCTGTTCGCGGCGGCCACGGCGGCCGGCCGGCCGCCCAACGCACGGCAGGCGCTCGCCGCCGCGCTCGCCGGTGACCTCGACGACGCGCTTCGGCTGGCGGACCGACTCCTGGCCACGGCCGCTCCCCCCGATCGCTCCGAGGCGGCCGTGGTCGCCGCCACCGCCCTGGCCCACCGTGGTCACATCGGTCGCAGCGTCGAGCTGTTCCGGTGGTCGGGCACCGCCTCGGCGGCGGCGTTCGCCATCGTCGGCGGGTTGGCCATCGGCGACCCGGCCGCCAGCACCGAGTCACCGGCGGGCGACCCGGCGGGCGAACCCCCGACCCTGCACGCCAGCGCCGCCCGACTGATGGCCAACGGTGTACGGGAGAGCGTGACCGGCCCGCCGACTGCCGCGCTCTCCGCGCTCGTGCAGGCCGCCGCGCTGCTGGAGCCGGACGGCCGGGCGGCGCTGCTGCCGGACAGCCCGGCGGCACTCGCCGCGTTGACGGCGGTGCACTGCGGTGAGCTGGAAATCGCCGAGCGGGTGCTGCACCGCGCCCTGGGCGCCGGTGTCGGCGGCCCGCTGATGGCCCGCCGCCACCGGCTGTTGCAGGCCTGGATCCTGATGGTCCGTGGCGAGATCCACGCCGCTGGCGAGCGGCTCGCCACTGTGACGCTCGACGGGCGGCCACTGGAGTCACGCGACCAGCTCTTCGCCGCCGCGATCCGGATGGGCATCGGCCGGCGCAACAGTGACCTCGGGGCGCTCAAGCGTGGTTGGGAGCAGGCACTGGAGGCCGTGGTGCGGCATCCCGTCGACCTGTTCACCCTGCTGCCGTTGGGTGAGCTGGCCATCGCGGGCGCACGGCTGGGTGACCTGGCCCGGCTGGAGCCGTACCTGCACCAGGGGCGTGAGCTCCTCGACCGCCTCGACAATCCACCATTGTGGAGCGTTCCGCTGCACTGGAGCGGGTTGCACGCCGCCATCCTGACCGGCGAGCCGACGATCGCCGACGGACACGTCACGGCGTTGCTGGCCGCCGCCGGCCACAGCCGGTACGCGGCAGTGGTCGCCGCAGCCGCGGAGAGCTGGGTGGAGGTGCTCCGGGGTGTCGTCGACCCGATCCGGGTGGAGGCCGCCGCCCGAGGGCTGCACGACACCGGGTTGTGCTGGGACGGCGCCCGCCTCGCCGGGCAGGCCGCCATCCGCACCGCGGACCGACGGGCGATGACCACCCTGCTGGAATGCGCCCGAGCGTTGCAGGGGCGGCCCTCCAGCGGGCAGAGCGGGCAGACACCGACGGTCGGTGCGAGCACGGCGCGGGTCGCCGGGCCCACCCAACACGGCCTGAGTGACCGCGAGTACGAGGTCGCCGAGCTGGTGCTCGCCGGCTTGACCTACCGGGAGATCGGCGATCGGCTCTTCATCTCGGCCAAGACCGTCGAACACCACGTGGCGCGGATGCGTAACCGACTCAACTGCGCCAACCGCACCGAACTGCTGGCGCTGCTGCGCACCCTCGTCGCCGATCGGGCCAGCGACACGGCCGGGCAACCATGGCCGCAGCGGGCGACCCGATGACCCGTGACGACGTCCGGCTGATCCGGACCAGGCTGGCCGTGCTGGCCGCCGTGCTGGTGACGCTCTGGTCGTACGCGGCCTACGTGTCCAGCCAGGATGCCGTCGACCTGCTGCGCGTCCGGGCGCTGGCGGACACGCTGGGCCAGCCCATCGACCGCCTGATCCTGAGCCTCCAGACGGAACGCCGGATCACCGCCGAGACGATCGCCGGTGCGGGGCAGACGACGCCCGCGCTGGTCGGGGCCCGGGAAGGCACCGACCGGGCCGCCGCCGAGATCCGCGAGTTCACCAAGGGCCGCGACCTTCGGCTGCTCAGCGCCGGCACCGTCCGCGACCGGGCCGGCGAGCTGGTCCGCCGGCTCGACGGCCTTGGCACGACCCGGTCCCGGGTCGACACCGGGGGGCTCGACCAGGGCGCGGCAGTCGACGGGTACGACGAGGTCATCGACGTCGCCTTCGGGGTGTACGGCCCGGAGTGGGGCGCGTACGAGAGCGGGTTGGCAGCCGACACCCGCGCGGTGATCGCTCTGGCCCGCGCCCGGGAGTTGCTCGCCCGGGAGGACACCGCGGTCAGCGCGGGCCTGGCCGCCGCACGGCTCAGCGCCGACGAGCAGCGCCGGCTGAGTGCGCTGGTCAGCATCCAGCGGTACGCGCACACCGAGGCCGCGGCCGGGCTCCCGCCCGACGGCCGGGCCGAGCATCAGCGCCTCGCGGCCGGCCCCGAGTTCGCGGCCCTGCTCGCCCTGGAGGACCGGCTGCTGCTCCAGGGCGGCGCCGCCAACGCCCTGGCCGGTCTCACCGTTCAGGACTGGCGGGCCGCGGCGGACGCCGCCCTCGGCGCGCTGCAGACGGTGGTGACGAACACCGCCCGCGGCAGCGTCGAGCGGGCCACCCCCGGTGCCGCCATCCTCATCGCGCGTACCGGGGCGGTCGTGGGGCTCGGCCTCATCGTCGTGCTCGTGCTCCTGCTGAGCTGGGCGGGCACCGTCCGACGCCTGACCGACGAACTGATCGGGAGCGGCACCGACCTCCCGACTCCGTTACCGGGCACGCCGGCCCCGCCCCCGACGCAGGCGACGCCGGAGGCTGACACCGAGCGGGAGCTGTTCCTGGGGCTGACCCGACGCAACCAGGTCCTGCTGCGCGACCAGCTCAGCCTGCTGGACGGGATGCAACGTCGGGAACGGTCCACCGAGGAGACCGGCGAGCTGTTCCAACTCGACCACCTCACCACCCGGGTCCGCCGCAACGTGGAGAAGCTGATCACCCTGGCCGGCGCGACACCCGCCCGCCGCTGGCGACGCCCGGTGCCGCTGCTCGACGTGGCGCGCGGCGCGGTCGCCGAGGTGCCGGACTACCACCGGGTCCTGATCGCGCCGCACTGGCCATGGTCGCTCGCGGGCCCGGCCGTCACGGACGTCATCCACCTGCTGGCGGAGCTGATCGAGAACGCGCTGGCCTTCTCCGGGGCGGAGACCACAGTGCGGGTCAGCGGCGAACAGCGACCGCAGGGATGTGCCGTGATCGTCGTCGACGACGGGCCGGGCCTTGACGCCGCCGCGCTGGCCGAGGCGAACCACCTGCTCGGCAGTCCGCCGCCGGACGGCCCGCCCCCGGGCCGCGCCGGCTGGTACGCGGCCGCCGTACTGGCCGACCGATGCGGTGCCCACGTCTCGCTGCGCCCCAGCCGGCGCGGCGGGACGGCCGCTGTCGTGCTCCTACCCTCCCGGCTGATCACGGTCACCGGCAGCGGCGGTATCCCGGCCAACGCACCACCCGACAGCCCGTACCCATCGGCCCACACCGGCGCCGACCTGACCGACCCCGTCGGCGACGGCGCGCTGCCGACGCGGGTCCGCCACCCCGGGCCGAACGGCCCGGAACACGTCCGGACCAGCCTCGACACGGTTGAGTTGCCGGTCGCCAGAACAGCGAGGAGACAACAATGACGTCTGCAGTGGTCACCGAGGGCGGCCTGACCGACGCCCTGAACGACCTGGTCGACCGGGTGCACGGTGCGGAGTTCGCAGTGGTGCTCTCACCGGACGGGCTGCCGCTGGGTGGCTCGCGGCGGGTGGGGGCGAAGCTGGCCGAGCAGATCTCCGGCGTGGTCGCCGGACTGATCGCGTTGGGGCTGGCCGCCACCCGGACCTGCGAGGCGGGTGAGCTGCGTCAGGTCGTGGTGCAGATGTCGCGAGCGTTCCTGTTCATCGCCACCATCCCGAACGGGACCATCCTCACCGTGCGGATCGCCGGTGACGACGTCGAGGTCGGTGACATGGCGTACGAGGTGGCGCTCTTCGTGGGGCAGGCCGAGCAGCACCTGCCGATCACGCTGGGCCCGGCCTCCTCGGTGACGATCGGGGACACAGGTGCACTCCAGCGGCGCCACTGACGAGGCTTGGTACGACGACGACGCGGGCCCGGTCGCCCGGCCCTACACGATGACCGGGGGGCGTACCGCGCCCGCACGCGGCCAGTTCGACCTGATCTCGCTGGTCGTCGCCCGGCGGGGGGTTACCCCTCCCACGCCGCTCTTCCCCGAACAGGCGCGGATCGTCGAGCTGTGTCACCATCCAGTGTCGGTGGCCGAGGTGGGTGCCGAGTTGGATCTTCCGCTGGGGACGGTCCGAGTGTTGCTCGGTGACCTGCTCGCGGCCGGGCTGATCGAGACGCACGAACCGCCGATGCTGTCGGAGCTGCCGACCGAGGACCTGCTCGAGGCGATACTCGTCGGGCTTCGCGGGTTGTGACCGGGCAGCCGCCACCCGCGACCCGGACGGATCGTGGGCACGCACCCGGCGACGAACTGAAAGAGAGACTGGCAGTGCCGGCAACACCACCCCAACCACGCCGTACCGTGGCGATCATCCTGCTGGATCGGGTCGTGGCCCTCGTCACGGCCGCACGGCGGGTGCTCACCGGTCGGGAGGACGTCTCGCGGGCCACCTGGGTGGCTGTCGTCGCGGCGCTCGGGGTGCTGATCGCGACGGCCGTGTCCGTCGTCGGGGTGCTGCGTACGCCGGAGAAGCTGACGCCGGTGACCCTCGACCCACCGCCGTCGGTCGAGCAGGTGGACGGGTCGCCGTCCGCCACCCCACGCGCGCAGGCGCGACCGGCGCTCACCAGCCCGGCGGTGGCCGCGCCCCCGTCCGCCTCGGCCTCGTCGGTCCCACCGGCCGTCGCGTCGTCGACCCGGCCCACGCCGACCGGCACCACCGCCGAACCCACCCCGGCGGCCCTGGGCGCGGACTTCGCCATCACTGACAATGCCCTGCTCAGCTACGGCGCGACAGTGACGATCAGCAATCCGGGCCCGGTCCCGGCACCGGGGTGGACGCTGGTCGTCACCCTGCCCCGGGAGTCGCTGGGGGTCAGCGGGGTCGAGGGGGCACAGGCCAGCCGGGACGGTGCGGTGTGGACGTTCGTGCCGGACCCGAACACCGGTCAGGTGCCCGGCAGCGCCTCGGTCCGGGTGACGTTCCGGGTCAATGGATCGTTGACCGGTGCCGCCCCCAGGGCGTGCACGATCGACGGGGTCGCCTGCTCCGGCCTGCCGAACTGACCGGTCCGGGACGCCCGGATCGAGCGCGGTACACCCGTCGTTCCGACGGCAGCCATGCTTGATTGATCATCAGTTCGGGCGTGCTTCGTACCGTCGCGACCATGACTGTCCCACCCGCATCACCGTCGCCGCGCCGCGCCGGGTCACGCCTCGGCGCCCTGGGTGCCCGGGCCGCCGCCGCCGTCGCCGCTCTCGCCGTCACCAGCGCTGCCGTCGCGGTCGCCGTCGCGACCTCGTCACCCGCCACCGCCGAGCCGGGCAGCGTCGTCGTCTCGGAGAACTTCTCGGCCGGGTCGCTGCCCGCCGGTTGGCACGCGGTCGACGGCACCTGGAAGGTCGAGAACGGCCGACTGTACGGAACCTCCGCCAGCTCCAGCGAGAACAACAAGATCACCTTCGGTCGGCACCTGAACGACTTCCGCCTCGAGGCGACCATGCGCTTCGAGGCAGTCTCGGCCGCCACCCGCTGGGCCTCGCTCGGCATCGACGTCCCCGCCAGCGGCGCGACCCCCTGGTGGATCGCCACCATGCGCAGCGGCACCACCG
Organism: Micromonospora sp. DT15; assembly: GCF_049841475.1. Lineage (NCBI taxonomy): Bacteria > Bacillati > Actinomycetota > Actinomycetes > Micromonosporales > Micromonosporaceae > Micromonospora > Micromonospora sp. DT15. The sequence goes on along the minus strand of NZ_JBNCKJ010000003.1, from coordinate 517,060 downwards.
CCGCCAACGGGCTCGAATTCGCCCAGCGGACCACTGCCAACGCCTGGGTCGTGACGAACACCGCCTCCGCCCCGTCCGCCGCCGGCACCGGCCGGGACGTGCGCGTCGCCGTCGAGGTGCACGGCAACCAGGCCCGTTGGATCTTCGACGGGCGGGAGGCGATGCGGACCAGCAGCCTCCAGCGTTCCGCCGACGGCGTCCAGGGGCTCTTCGTCAACGGCGCAACAGTGTCGTACGACGACGTCACCGTCACCGAGCTGGCACCGAACGGCTACCTCCGCCCCGAGGGCAGCCCGTTCACCGTGATCGCCCACCGGGGCGCGTCCGCCGCCGCACCGGAGAACACCCTCGTCGCCCAGGAGATCGCCCGTAGGGGCGGCGCCGACTGGATCGAGAACGACGTCCAGCCGAGCAGGGACGGCGTCCCGTTCATCCTGCACGACGGCACCGTCGACCGGACCACCGACGGCACCGGCAACATCCGGGACCTGACCGCCGCGCAGATCAAGGCGCTCGACGCCGGCTCCTGGTTCGGCCCGCAGTACGTCGGTGAGCGGGTGCCCACCCTCGCGGAGCAGCTCGCCGACCTGCGGACGCGGGGTGGAAACCTGCTCGTGGAGATCAAGGGCAAGCACACCCGCGACGAGGTCGCCACGATCATCCAGGTGATCCGGGACGAGCAGATGATGGGCCGGGTCTTCATCCAGAGCTTCGAGGTCGACGCTCTGAAGTACACCTACGAGATCGCCCCCGAGCTGCCGCTCGGCCTGCTCCGCAGCACCCTGGACGCCGACCCGGTGGCGATCGCGAAGGAGCTGCACCTGACCGCGTACAACCCGGACGGCAACGCGCTGTTGGCCAAGCCCGAGGTCATCGCCCCGCTGCACGCAGCCGGGGTCGCCGTGATGGCGTGGACGATGGACTCCGCCGGCCTGTGGCAGCGGCTGGAGCGGATCGGCACCGATGCGATCATCACCAACCGGGCGGCGGAGCTGGTCGGCTGGAACTCGGCGTTCGTCCAGCGGGCCCCCGGCGACCCGACCGTGCAGATCACCTCGCCGACCGACGGGACTCGGCTGGACCGGGCGCAGTCACCGGTGATCGCGGTCGCCGCGACCAACGCCGACACCGTCAGCGTGACGCTGGACGGTAAGAAGTCGGCCGCCGGGCGCAAGCTCGACCTGGCCAAGCTGACCGCCGGCCGGCACACCATCACCACCGAGGCGACCGGGCCCGAGGGCACCGCCACGGCGACCAGCACCTTCACCGTGACAGTGAGCCAGGCTGGCCTCGGCTACCTGATCCTCACCTCGGGCGCGGACCCGGCCGCCGTCACGGCGATGACTATCAAACTGGCCCACGCCCAGTACGCCGAGCTGGCCACCTACGCCGACCGGCAGGCCGGCAAGCTGGTGCCGGCGGAGATCGCCAGCGTCATCGCCGCCGACGCCCGCACCCTCGCACTGAAGTAACGACTCGAAGGGTGGCGCTGGTCCGATGGGGTCAGCGCCACCCCTGTCCTCAGTGGATGCCGACCGGTGACCCGGCACGTTCGCCCCGCTGTCGTACCAGTGGCAGCGCCGGGGCCAACGCCAGCGCCATGCACAGGCCGCCGATGGGAAGCAGGTCGAGGGTGACCGCCGGCAGGACGATGCCGACGAGGAGCAGCGGCACGCTCCACCACGGCAGCCGCCGTCGGGCGGCGAGCATGCCCGTGAGCACGAGCAGGCCGAGGAAGAAGAACTGGGGTACGACGTCGTAGAAGGCCACCTCCACGCCGGGGATGTCCTTGAATTCCGCGCCGAGCCTCGACATCTCCGCCCGGTCCTCGGCCAGCAGCCCCTCGACAATGTCCGCGCCGAACTGCACCATCGTCGCGGCGAGGCCGACGAACGTGCCGGCCACCACCCCGGTGCGCCACGGGCTGCGGGGCAGCAGGCGGGACAGCGCGAGCACACCCGGGACGAAGCACACCATGCCGGCGAGGGCGGCCAGGTGGGCGGCCTGCCAGTCGAGCCCGGGGCCGTACACCCCGTCTGACTTTCCCCACAGCCGGATCAGGCCGTAGGCCACGATGCCGACCGGGCCGGCGATCACGTAGAGCGCAGCGCGTTTCATGCCAGTCAGCATGTGACCGTCGGCGACTGCCCGACCTCCGGGAGCTTCCCTCGGGTCGCCCTGGCTTTCGTCTCAGGTCTTCCACCGAGCAACCCCGAAGCTCTTCCACCGAGCGACCCCGGGACCTCGCGTTCAGCGTTCGCTGATGAGGGGGGCGTAGTCGCCGCGGGTGAGCGGCATGCTGGACAGGGAGCCGTCGGCCCGGGGCACACCCAGAGCCCTGCCGTCGCGCAGGAACGCCACTGTGGAGACGTCCTCGCGGCTGGTGAGGGTGCAGACGATCTGCCCGAAGGCGAGGACCTCGTCGCTGCGACCGCCCACCTCGGCGGGTTCGTCCACAGCGACGACGGCCCGCGTCCCGGTAACTGTCGCGAGGGCGGCGTTGACCGCCCCCGGCAGCGCGCTGGTCAGGTCGCTGTCCCGTTCGGCCCCGCTGGGCCCGGCGAGCAGGTGCCGCAACTGGTCCGCGATGCTGGGTGCCCTGTCGACGCGCCGGACCACGGGGACGATGCGGTTGTTCCGGACCAGGCAGAGCGTCTCGGCGGCGCTGCCGGCCGGTGCGGTGGTGTCGGCGGGAGCGGCGCTGCTCAGCGGCCCTCGCGGGGCCGGCACCGCACGTGGGGTGTCGTCGGTGGGGATGCCACATGCGGTCAGCAGCACAACGAGGGCCAGCGGGACGAGACGGCGGGGCTTCACGACAGGCTCCCCGGCAGGGTGACCCGGAAACGGGCGCCCCCGCCCGGACGGTCGGCGACCGTCACCTGCCCCGCGTGCGCGGCGGCGTGCTGCGCGACCAGCGCCAGCCCCAGGCCGGTGCCGTCGCCGGCGCCACGGGTGTGGGCGGCTCGCCCCCGGACGAACCGGTCGAAGATCGCCTCGCGGTCCTCGACGGGAACACCCGGACCGTCATCGTCGACCTCGACGACGCCGCTGTTCCCGTCCCGGTCCAGGCGAACAGCCACCGGGCCACCGCCGTAGGTGGCGGCGTTGTCGAGCAGGTTCGCCAGGATCTGGGCGACCCGCCGCCGCTCGACCTGCCATGTCGTGGGCACCTCCGGTGCCAGGCTGACGAGGGTGCCCGGCAGGTCGTACGCGTCGCAGGTCTCCCGGGCCAGCTCCACCACGTCCACCGGGGCACGGTGGGCCGGCTGGTCGCTGCGGGCCAGGTCGATCAGGTCGTTGACGAGCCGTTGGAAACGATCGATCTCGTCGGCGACGAGCCCGGCGGCGGTGGCGGTCCGTTCGTCCTGGTGCTCCCGACGGCGGGCCAGGACGCTGGCCGCCGCGGCGAGGGTCTGCAACGGGGACCGCAGTTCGTGGCTGACGTCGGCGGCGAACCGGCGGTCCCGTTCGATGCGCAGGGCGAGGCGGTCGACCATCTGGTTGAACGACGAGGAGAGGCGGGTGAGGTCAGGGTCGGTGGCCGGGTCGAGCCGGGCGGTGAAGTCACCGGCGGCGATCTTCTCGGCCGCGTCGGCGACCGCTGTCAGCGGTCGCAGCCCGTGTCGGGTGGCGTACCAGGCGAGGGCGGCGCCGGATCCGGCGACCAGCACCGCGACGCTGGTCAGCGCGAGGGCCAGCACCCGGAAGGTCTGCTCCAGCTCGCGCAGCGAGTTGACCTCGAAGTACGTCGCGGACGCGGACAACGGCACACCGACCACCAGGGCCGGTTGGCCGTCGACGCGGACACGCTGCACGGCCGGCTCCCCGGCGGAGACGACCCGGAGCAGCTCGTCGGGGATGGCGGCCGTGGTGCCGGGATCGGCGGCCCTCGCGTACCACTCGCCGTTGAGGTGCAGCACCGGTCGACGGCTTCCGCCGGTGTCCAACGACCGGAGCACCTCCACCACGTCCGGGGTGTCGGTGTCGAGGCCGGCATGCACCACCGCGGCGTCGAAGTAGGCGGCCCGCAGGGCGATGCGTTCGCGGTCGTCGAGCAGGGAACGGCGGGTCAACTCGTAGGAGATCAGGGCCATCGACGCCGAGAGCAGGAGCGCGCCGACGGCGAACGCGGCGGTCACCCGGGTACGTAGTCCGAGGCGTCTCATCGTTGCAACTTGTAGCCAAGGCCCCGCAGGGTGACCAGGTGCCGGGGGTTCGCCGGGTCCAGCTCGATTTTCTGCCGCAGCCGGCCGACGTGCACGTCGACGAGCCGTTCGTCGCCGCTGTCGTACCCCCAGACCCGTTGCAGCAACTGCTGACGCGACAGCACCCGACCGGCGTGCTCGGCCAGCTCACAGAGCAGCCGGAACTCGGTGCGGGTGACAGTGACCTGCTGGCCGGCGCGGCGCACCTCCCCCGCCTCCGGGCTGATCTCCAACTCGCCGAAGGCGACCGCCGGCACGGGCTCCGGCGTCGAGGTCGTGACCACCGGCCGGGCACGGCGGCGCAGAGCCCGCAGGCGGGCGGTCAGCTCCCGGATGGCCACGGGTTTGACCACGTAGTCGTCGGCGCCGGCTTCGAGGGCGGCCACGATGTCGTCGGTGCCGTCACGGGCGCTGACCACCACGATCGGCACGTCGTCGTCTCGGCGCAACTGTCGGATGCACTCGAAGCCGTCGAGGCCGGGCAGCATCAGGTCGACGAGCACGTAGTCGGCCGGGTGGTGGCGCTGGGCGCGCAGGCCCTCCTCGGCCGTGGCCGCGCCGAGGGCGTCGTAGCCCTCGTCCTCAAGTGCGAGCAGCAGCGCGAGCCGGATGCGGTCGTCGTCCTCGATCACCAGTACGGCCGTCATCCCGGAATCATCCTCGGCCGACCGCCGGGCGGCCAACCGTGCCCGCCGGCCGGCGGTTTTGTCACACAACTGTCACAGAGCCTTGCAGTGACCGCCAACCCCGCCCAGCACGGTGGGGAGGAGACAAGGTCGACGGAGAGGGGTACGGCAATGGCGACGCCGGTGCTGCCCGCGAGGTACACGCTGCCGCTGGTCGAGCTTCGCGTCACCGAACTCGATCTGGCCTGTCTGCCGGAGGTCGGCGCGGTGTTCGACCGGCTGCTGGCGCTGCGCCCCGCACAGGTCGTGCTCGACCTGTCCGACTGCCAGCACCTCGACGCCGCCGCCATCGGCCTGCTACTCGACGTGCACCGGCGGCTCACTCGCGCCGACGCGGCCCTCACCGTCCGCGATCCGAACCCCCGGGTCCGGCGCATCCTGCAGATCACTCGCCTGGATCAGGTGCTCCCGATCGTCAATGAGGAAGGACCAGCAGCATGACCGTCGTCCCGGACGAGTATCTGATGACCCTGATCTGCGACACCTGCGGCGAGACCATCCGTGGCACCGCGTGCGTGCTCCCCGACGCCGAGGTCGTCTGGACCCTGGTGGCCGAACACGGCTGGAGCGGCTCCCCCTTCGCCACCGGGCCGCACCGCTGCCCGCACTGCAGCCTCCTGCCCGCCTCGACCGGTGGCCACGCGTCGTGCGACGAGCATGGCCCCGGTGGCATCCTCGGCATCGACCACCTCGACGGCACGACAGTCATCGCCGCCACCGGTGACATCGACATCGACACCGGAGACAACTTGCGCACGGCGCTGCGGCACGTGGCCGAGGTGGGCGGGCATGTCGTGGTCGACCTGAGCCGGGTGCACATCATCGACTCGACAGGCCTCGGTCTGCTCGTGCGCGCCCACCGTGATGCCCGGGAACGGGGTGTCACGCTCTGCCTCGCCGCGCCGTCGCGATTCATCCGCACCGTCCTGCACACCATGCGTCTGGACGGGGCCTTCCCGATCTTCGACAGCCGCGACCACGCCCTCGCCGAGCTCTCCGACGGTGGCGGGAGGCCCCTTTCCGAGGGCCACGCGGTGGCCGTCCCCCGTTGAGGGAACGGGGGCGAGGCGACCGGGTGGCGAGCATGTCTCATGCTGGAGTAATGATTCGTTTCGTACTGAATGTGCTGTGGCTCGTCTTCGGCGGTGGCCTCGTGCTGGCGGTCGGCTACGGCATCGCCGCGCTGATCTGCTTCGTCCTGGTCATCACCATCCCGTTCGGCGTCGCCTCGCTGCGCCTCGCGGTCTACTCGCTGTGGCCCTTCGGCCGCACCCTGGTGCCCAAGCCGGGCGTGGGCGTCGGCTCCGGCCTGGCGAACATCCTCTGGGTGGTGCTGGCCGGCTGGTGGCTCGCGCTCTCGCACATCCTCGCGGGCATCGCCCTCTGCGTGACGATCATCGGGATTCCGTTCGGCATCGCCAACTTCAAGCTCGTACCGGCGGCGTTCTGGCCGCTCGGGCGTGAGGTCGTCGACGCGCCCTGAACACGGAAAACGGGAGACCTCTGGTCTCCCGCCACTTCTAACTTATAGCGCACTGGGGGGCTTGCGGCAAGACCCCGTTTATGACGCAGAATCGTCGGCCGAGGCCAGATTCTGCCGAAATGGAAGTCATGAATTGGATTCCTTGCCTACCTCCGTGTTCGACCTTCCCGATCACCTCGCCCCCAAGGCCGACCCGGCGCTCATCGCCCACGACGAGCGGCACTTCGCGGCCATGGCGCAGGGCCTCGCGCAGCTGAACGCCGAGCTGTCCGACCGTCTGGACACCGCCCGCCGGGCGCCCGGCGGCAAGGGCCGGCAGGCCGTCGACCGGGACGAGGAGGTCCGCCGACTGACCGCCCGCCTACGCTCGCTGAGCCGCTACGGGCTGGACCTGTGCCTCGGCCACGTCGTCGGGGCGGACAACCACGAGCCGGTGTACGTCGGACGTCGCGGCCTCACCGACAGCACGGGCCGGCGGCTGCTGCTCGACTGGCGCTCACCCGCCGCCGAGCCGTTCTTCGGCGCGACCCACGCCAACCCGATGGGCCTGGCGAGCCGCCGCCGGTACCGCTGGACCCGCGGCCGGATCAGCGACTACTGGGACGAGGTGTTCACCCCGGACGGGTTCGTGGGGCACGCCGTCGCGCTCGACGACCAGTCAGCGTTCATCGCCAGTCTGGGCGGTGCTCGGTCGGCCCGGATGCGCGATGTGCTCAGCACGATTCAGGCCGACCAGGACGCCATCATCCGGGCGGGGTCGGCCGGCGCCCTCGTGGTCGACGGCGGTCCGGGCACCGGCAAGACCGTCGTCGCCCTGCACCGCACCGCGTACCTGCTCTACTCCGACCCGCGCCTCGGTCAACGCCGGGGTGGAGTGCTCTTCGTGGGACCGCACCAGCCCTACCTGGCCTACGTCGCCGACGTCCTGCCCAGCCTCGGAGAGGAGGACGTGCAGACCTGCACCCTGCGCGGCCTCGTCGCAGAGGGAGCCACGGCTACCGTCGAGGCCGACCCGGACGTGGCCCGGCTGAAGTCCTCGGCCGAGCTGGTCCGGGCGATCGACGCGGCCGTCCGGTTCTACGAGGACCCACCGGTCGCCCCGATGACGATCACGGTCGGCGAATCCGACGTCCGCCTGAGCGCCGACGACTGGGCCGACGCGTTCCAGGCGCCGGGTCCGGGCACCCCGCACAACGAGGCGCGCGAGGACATCTGGGAGGAGTTGCTGACGATCCTCATCGACCGGTACGACGGCGAGGAGCCGGACGCCGTGCTCCGCGACTCGCTGCTGCGAAACGGGGAGCTGCGGGCGACAGTCAACAGTGCCTGGCCGTTGCTCGACGCGGCCGATCTCGTGGGTGACCTGTGGTCGGTGCCCGCGTACCTGAGCAGGTGCGCGCCGTGGCTCAGCCCGGAGGAGGTCCGCAAGCTGCAACGCGACGAGCCCCGGGCCTGGACCGTGTCCGACCTGCCGCTGCTCGACGCGGCCCGGCAGCGGCTCGGCGACGCCGAGAGGGCGGGGCGCACCCGGCGGCGCGACCCGGCCGCCGCCGTGGAACGCGAACACATGGCCCGGGTCGTCGACGAGCTGCTCGCGGCCGACACCTACGACGACGGCGAGGGTCTACTGGCGATGCTGCGCCAACCCGACCTGCGCGACGTCCTGGTCGACGACTCCGCGCTGCCGGACGCCGACCCGGACCTGCTGGCCGGCCCGTTCGCACACATCGTCGTCGACGAGGCGCAGGAGCTGACCGACGCCCAGTGGCAGATGCTGCTGGCCCGCTGCCCGTCGCGCAGCTTCACCATCGTGGGAGACCGCGCCCAGGCCCGGCACGGGTTCACCGAGTCGTGGCAGGAACGCCTCAAGCGGGTCGGGCTCGACCGGGTCACAGTGGCCTCGTTGGCCATCAACTACCGGACGCCGGCGGAGGTCATGGCGGAGGCCGAATCGGTCATCCGGGGCGTACTCCCCGACGCCAACGTGCCCACCTCCATCCGCGGCAACGGGCTCCCCGTCGTCCACGGTTCGGCCGCCGACCTCGGGTCGATCCTCGACACCTGGCTCGCCGACCACGCCGAAGGGATCGCCTGCGTGATCGGCGACCCGACCTTTCCGCCGACGTCCCGGGTCCGGTCACTGAGCCCGGAGCAGGCCAAGGGCCTCGAATTCGACCTGGTCGTCCTGGTCGACCCGCAAGCGTTCGGCAGCGGCGTCTCGGGGGCGGTTGACCGCTACGTCGCGATGACCCGGGCCACCCAGCAACTCGTGCTCCTGACCAGCTGCTGAGGGCGTTGCAGGCCCTGGCGCAGCACATCTGACTGCCGTTTGAGGACATCGATAGCCGATACGCTGCGCCCTGTGGAGTTCCAGGTGCTCGGGGATGTCGCGGCCAGCCACCGGGGCAGCCCGGTCGAGTTGGGTCGACGGCAGGAGCGCTGTCTGCTGGGGTTGCTGCTGCTGGAGCCCGGCCGGGTGCTGCTGACGGAACGCCTGATCGAGTTGCTCTGGAGTGACGTCGACGCGGCCGATCGCCGCGCGACCCTGCACACCTACGTGGCCCGGCTGCGGCGCAGGCTCGCTCCGTACGGGGCGCGCATCGTCACGCGCGGCGCGGGTTACCTGATCGACGTGGACCCCGCGACGGTCGACCTGCACCGGTTCACGGCGGAGGTGGACCGGACGCGCACGATCGCCGACCCGGCGGTCCGCGCTCAGGCTCTGGCGGCGGCCCTCGATCTGTGGCGCGGTCCGCTGCTGGCCGGCGTCGCCGACGAGGCGCTACGTCGGCGGCTCGGGCGTGGTCTTGAGGAGCGGCGGTTGGCTGCCTTCGAGCGGCGGGTGGAGGCCGAACTGGCGGCCGGTGAGCATGTCCGGGTGGTGGGGCTGCTGGCCGACCTGGTGCGGGAGTTTCCGACCAGGGAACATGGCATTGAGCTGTTCATGCTGGCGCTGAGTCGGGCCGGCCGGCGTACCGAAGCCTTGGAGGTCTACCGCGACGCGCGCCGGACGCTTGTCGAGGAGTTCGGTCTCGAGCCCGGCCAGGACCTTCAGCGCCTGCACCAACGGATCCTCGCCGACGATCCGGATCTCGCCTTCCCGACGCCCAGCGGCACCGACAGCATGTCCGCAGCACCGCGACACCTGCCGCGCGACATCCCGGGTTTCATCGGCCGGGAGGCGGATCTCGTGATCCTCGACAGTGCCGTCGGCGACGGTGGGGATCCCTCCGGGGTCGCCCCGATCTGCACGATCGGCGGAATCGGCGGGCTCGGTAAGACGGCGTTGGCAGTGCACTGGGCGCATCGGGTGGCGTCGCGTTATCCAGACGGCCAGGTGTTCGTCAACCTTCGCGGCCACGGAACCGATTCGCCGACCCGCCCGATCGACGCACTCGGCCAGCTGTTGCGGGCGCTGAGCGTGCCACCGGAGCGGATACCCCTCGACGTCGACGAGGCAGCGGCTCTGTACCGGTCGACGCTCGCGGACCGGCGGGTGCTGGTCCTGCTCGACAACGCCATCTCCTCCGAGCAGGTGAGACCGCTACTCCCGGCGTCGGCGCGCTGCCTGACGGTCATCACCAGCCGTAACCGTCTCGACGGGCTGGTGGCGCACGAGGGGGCGCAGAGTCTACGGCTGGGTCTGCTGTCCGACGACGAGGCGTACCGGCTTGTCGCGACGATGATCGGTGCGGATCGTGCGGCAGCCAGCCGGGACGAGATTCTCCGGCTGGCAGCGCTCTGCGGAAACCTGCCACTGGCCTTGCGCGTCGCCGCCGCACGGATCGTTGTGGACGAACGCCAGACCGTCCCGGATCTGCTGTTGGAGCTTGCCAACGCCCGAGAGCGGCTCTCCGGGCTGGTCGTCGAGGGTGACAGCGCGGTACGCGGCGTCTTCGCGGTGTCCTATCGGGCACTGCCGGCCGCCCCGGCGCGCGTTTTCCGGCTGTTGGGCCTCGTGCCGGACACGGCGCTGCCGGCCGCGGCAGTGGCAGTCCTCGCGGGCCAGGTCGAGAGCCAGATCCAGGAGCACATCGACGAGTTGGTGGGTCGGCACCTTCTCGACGACGACGGCACGGGCCGCTACCAGATGCACGACCTGCTCCGGCTCTACGGCGCCGAGCGGGCCGAGCAGGAAGACACCGATCACGATCGCCTCCTGGCGGTGGGGCGGCTCGCCGATGCGTACGTCCAGCAGGGTGTGGCCGCTCAGAGCATGTTCCAGCGCCTCCGGACGTCCGTCGCCATGCGCATCGCGCATCCCCTCGCGCAGGCGCCCACCTTCGACTCGATGGGTGCTGCCAGCGCCTGGTTCCAGGTGGAGGCCGCCAATCTGTTGGCGTTGGTCAGGATCTGCGACAGCCTCGGACTGGCGCGAGAAACCTGGCAGCTCGCCGATTGCCAGTACAGCTTCCTGCTGCGAACTCACGCTTTGACGACACTGCGGGAGACTCACGAGCTGGGAATGGTCGCGGCGCGCCTCGACGACCGGCCGGACGGTGAGCGACTGATGGCGAACGGGCTGGGTGTCGCCTACGCGCTGGGGCGGAACTTCGACCAGGCCATCAGGTGGATGGAAGTTGCCGCGCAGGTCAACCTGGAACAGAGTTCCCCCCGCGACGAGGTCGTCAGCCGGATGAACATCGGCAACGCCTACGGGCAGAAGGGCGACCGGGACGAATCCGAGAGGCATCTGCGCCAGGCCCTGGCCGGTGCCCGGCAGTTGGACGACGTCTTCATCCTGTGTGTCTGCCTGAGCAATCTCGGATGGCTCTATACCGAGCAGGGTCGGGCGCAGGAGTCGCTGTCCCTCCTCGAAGAGGCGCTGCGGATCGCCGTCGACCACGATATCCGGCAGCAGATCGCCCCGCTTGAGGTGCACCTCGCGCACCAGAACGCAAACCTCGCACGGTACGAGGCCACGGTTCGGCACGCCCGAGCGGCAATGGCGCTGCGACACCTCGGCGATCATCTCAGCACGGCTCGCGGGCTCTACTGGCTCGGCGTGGGTCTCGACGGCCTCGGGTCAACCGAGGAGGCGGTCGCCTGCTGGCAGGAGTCCCTTGGGTTGATGACCGACATCGGCACTGCGGATGCGGAGTATCCCGCCGACGCCCTCGCGAGGGCGGGCCGTCACGCACCGACCGATCCGGCCTGAGCCACCGGGCTGCCCTGCCCTGGTAAGGGTTTGGTCAGTCCGCCGCGTCAGTCTCTCGGTAGAGCCGGCGCGGATCGACGGGCCGGACGGACCCAGAGGGAGGGTCGATGCTCAGGAGCATGGCACGGATCGGAGCGATCGTACTGGTACTGGCTACGGCGGCACTCGCGCCGTCCGCGCCGGCGGCTGCGGACTCGGGTGGTGGCTGCCGAAACCACGGGTCCTACTCGAACCCGTACGTCTGCATCAGCGTCCGCAGCGGCACGACGAATCCACTGATCGGCGACTTTTACCTCAACTCCACCCCGTCCGGAGAGAGACGAGCCAACATCCAGATCATCGCGTGGTGCGGCGGCAGCATCGCCGCGATCTCCGATCCGTACTGGTGGACCATCGTTCCCAATCACTCGCCCACGGTTGGCTTGAACAAGCCATGCTCCAGCGGTTACGCGCGGACGAACGTGAACTTCTACAACGTCAACAATTCGTTCATGTACACGGCGACCAGCCCGTACCAGTACTGGTGAACCGAGCCCACGCGAGCACGAATGTCTCCGCAGGGCCAGCACGGGGGTGGCCCTGCGTAGACGTCGGAGTTAGTTGCCGAGCGTGACGTGCAGGATCTTCTCGTTGCTGTTGTTCGGGGTGCTGTCCTTGTCACCGACGTTGGTGGTGGTCAGCCACAGCCCGCCGTCCGGAGCCGGCTCCACGGTCCGCAGCCGGCCGTAGGTGCCACTGAAGTACGTCTGCACGTTCGTCAGGCTGCTGCCGCTGATCACCGCCCGGTACATCCGAGCGCCTCGGGCGCAGGCCACGTAGAGCGCGTCGCGGACGATCGTGATGCCGGAGCAGGACCCTTCAGCAGTCGGGTACGTGCGCGCCGGCGCGATGAACCCGGCCGTACCGCACGTGCCGCTGGTGCCCTCGCACGCCGGCCAGCCGTAGTTTCCACCCTTGGTGATCAGGTTGGTCTCGTCCATCACCGAGTTGCCGAACTCCTGCTCCCACAGCCGGCCCTGCGAGTCGAACGCCAGCCCCTGCGGGTTGCGGTGGCCGTAGCTCCACACGTAGTTGCCGAACGGGTTGTCCGAGGGGACGGTGCCGTCCGGGTTGAGTCGCAGGATCTTGCCTTCGAGGCTGGACCGGTCCTGGGCGTAGTTGCCGTTCTGGGCGTCGCCGGTGCTGGCGTACAGCTTGCCGTCCGGGCCGAACCGCAGGCGACCACCGTCGTGGTACTTGTTACGCCGGATGCCGCTGAGCAGAACCTGCTCGCTGGCGGTGTTGAGTCGCCCGTTCTCCAGCCTGATCCGGACGATGCGGTTGTCGCTCGGCGAGGTGTGCATGATGTAGAGCCACCGGTCGCTGGAGTAGCTGGCCGAGATGGCGAGACCCAACAGGCCACCCTCACCGTCGGTGCTCTGCACGTTCGGCACGGTGCCCAGGTTGGTCTTGGCCCCGGTGCTCGGGTTGAGCTGGATGATGTCGTGCGCGTCGCGCCGGTTGTAGAGCACGCTGCCGTCGGGCAACGTCACCAGACCCCACGGGATGTCGGTGTCGGTGGTGACCTGCCGCACCCCGCACACCGGGTTGGCGCACGCCGCGCCGGTGGTCACCGTCGCAGTGCCGCTGCGCGACGAGGCGTTGTCCTGCGCGTCCCGAGCCACCACGTAGTACTGGTAGGAGGTGTTCGCCGTCAGGCCGCTGTCGGTGAACGTGGTCGCCGGCGGCGCGCCGGTGACAGTGCCCACCTTCGCGCCGGCCCGGTAGATGTCGTACGCCCGCACCCCGATGTTGTCGGTCGACGCGGTCCAGCGCAGCGTCACGGTGGTGCCCGACGCGGTGCCGGTGAGCTGTTGCGGCGCGGTGGGCGGCTGACTGTCGGCCTGACAGGGCGGCGGTGTGATCGAGACGGTGGCGCTCGCCTGCGACACGTTGCCGGCGGCGTCGCGGGCGTTGACGTACAGACCCCAGGTCGCCCCGGCCACCACGGTCAGGTTGGTGGAGAGCGTCGTACCGCTCACCGACGTCATCAACTGGCCGTCGTGGTAGATGTCGTAGAAGGCCACCGCGACGTTGTCCGTCGAGGCGTTCCACGCGAACGTCACCGAGTTGCAGGTCAGGCCGCTGACCCGAGGGCTGCCCGGCGCCGTCGGCGGCTGGCTGTCGGCGCTGCCGAAGGACGTCGTCCACCGTTGGTTGGACTGCCCGTTGCAGGTCCAGAGACCGACCGTGGTGCTGTTGGCGGTGCCGGCGCCGTTCACGTCCAGGCACAGACCGGACTGGACGCCGACGATCGTCCCCGAGGTGGTGGTCCGCCAGCGTTGGTTCGCCCCACCGGTGCAGTTGTTGATCTGTAGCGCCGCCGGCGCGGTGGTGTCCTGACCGACCACGTCCAGGCACATCGTGTCGTCGTAGACCCGCAGCTCACCACTTGAGGTGAAGGTCCACGCCTGATTGGCCTGGCCATTGCAGTCGTAGATGTTGATGCCGGCACCGGCGGTCCTGACGTTGCCGACCACGTCCAGGCAACGACCGCTGGCCACGCCCACGACTGTCGACGGCGCCGCGGCGGACGCCGGCACACCGACGGCCAGGCTCAGCAGCGTCACCGCCGCCATCGCCACCGGCAACAGCCGTCGTCGTGGGCGTAGTGGGTTCCTCCGTGCGACGACTCGCATCAGTCCTCCAGGCTCAGGGCATCGACCGGCCCACCCAGACGACGAAGCGCCCGACCACGCCGAACAAGTACATCGACCATCAAAGATGCATTCGTCGCACAAGTCAAACGATGTCCCTCGATCGTGGGCAAACCTGCCCACCATCGGTGCACCCGCCCTCCTCCTCAGGTCGTAAGCGCATTGCCGTCTCGCGCCAGATGGCTCGGGGCGGTCACTCGAACAGGCTTGTTCCACGGCATCGGGTGACGCCGTACGGACCTGCTCCGGACACCCGTTCGCCCAGGAAAGGCACTGGCAGACGATGCGCTCTCTATCCCTTCTCGCCCCCGCTGCACCCCGACCGGGCGTCCGACTCGGCGCGGTGCTCCTGACCACTGCCGTCATCGCTGTCAGCGCCGCTGGCTGCGGAGCGGCGCAGCACAACCCCGCACCGCCCATCGACGCTCCGGCGGCACCGGCCGCCGCGAGCGGGGCGGGTTCCGCCCTGACCGACACCGACGTCAACGCCTGGCTCGACGGCCTGCTGCCGGCCGCACTCGACCGTACCGGCATCGCGGGAGCCACTGTCGCCGTCGTGAACGACGGCAAGATCCTCACAACCCGTGGGTACGGGTACGCCGACACCGGGGCCGGCGAGAGCGCCGGTGTACCGGTCGACCCGGACCGCCATCTGTTCCGGATGGGATCGGTGTCGAAGCTCGTCACCGCCACAGCGGTGCTGCAACTCGTGCAGGACGGGAAGCTCGACCTCGACACCGACGTCAGGACGTACCTCGACTTCGAACTGCCTCTCCGCCACGAGCGGGCCGTCACCCTGCGGCACCTGCTGACGCACACCGCCGGCTTCGAGGAGCGGATCGCCGGCCTCATCGGCACCGACGGCAGCGACCTCAACCTGCGCAAGGCCCTGATGACCGACCCACCGGAGCAGATCTACCAGCCCGGCACCGTTCCGGCGTACTCCAACTACAGCAACGCGCTCGCCGGCTACATCGTCGAACGCGTCAGCGGGACGCGCTTCGAGGAGTACGTCCAACGCAACGTCCTGGACCGCGCGGGCATGCCGTCGTCGACCTTCGAGCAGCCCCTCCCGGCGGCGCTGCGCGACCGGATGTCCAACGGGTACGAGACCTCCGCCGGGCCTGCCGTGCCGTTCGAGATCGTCGGCACGCCCCCGCCCGGTGCGCTGAGCGCCCCGGCGACGGACATGGCGCGATTCATGCTCGCCCAGCTCGGCGAGCCGGTGGGCTTCGCGCCCCTGCTGGACCAACCGACCCGTGAGCTGATGCAGCGGCCGGCACTCGACGCGACGTCGTTGGGCACGCTGGCCGACGGGCCACGGATGACCCTCGGATTCTTCACCGAGGACCGCAACGGCCACCGGATCCTCGGCCACGGCGGCGACACCAAGTACTTCCACTCGCACCTGCAGATCTACCCCGACGACCGCGCCGGGATCTTCCTGTCCCTCAACAGCAACGGCTCCGGTGCCCTCGACAGCCACGAGCTTCGCGATTCGGTAGTGAACGGCTTCGCCGACCGCTACTTCCCCGCCCGCGACGCCCAGCAGACCGTCGGAGTGGACCCGGCGACCACCGCCGAGCACGCCGCGCTGGCCGCCGGCACCTACGAGTCCTCGCGAGCGATCGGGAGCAACTTCCTGACGGCGATCGGCCTGGTCGGTCGGACCACTGTCAGCGTTGCCGACGGCGACCGGTTGCTGGTGGACCCGGGCCCGCTGTCGGACACTCCCGCCCTCTACGAGGAGGTGGCGCCCTGGGTCTGGCGCGAAGTCGACGGGCAGCGCACGATCGCCATGCGGGCGACCGACGACCGGGTCGAGGCGATCAGTTTCGACTCCGCGTTCGCGTTGCTGCCCGTCGAGCCGGCCCGCGCCTCCGCCGTGGCCGTCCCGGTGCTGGCCCTGTCCACCGTCGCGCTGCTGCTCGCCGTGCTGTCCTGGCCGGTCGGCGCGATCGTCCGCCGTCGGCTCGGGCGCGCTCCCCGGGAACGGGCGGGGCGCACCGCGCGGATCCTGAGCCGCCTCGCCGTCGCCGGCACGCTGCTCGCGTTCGCCGGTTGGGTGCTGGCCATCGGCAGCATCATGAGTCTCCAGGACGTACCCGGGCCCGCACTGCGCACCATCCAGGTGCTGCAACTGCTCGGTCTGCTGGGAGTGCTGCCCGCCGCCGTCCGGCTCGTCGACGACGTGCGACGCCACGTCGGCTGGCGGCGGATCACCGGCAGCGGCCTGATCCTGTTCGCTCTCGCCGGAGCGGGCTGGTTCGCGGTGGAGTTTCACCTGCTCGCGCCTAGCATCTCCTACTGACCCGCCCGACCCGGGACGATCCGGAGCAAGGATGCGCACCGCATGAGGGACCACGTCGACACCGAACCCGGCACACCGCGACTGACGAAGTGGCTCGACGGACGGCTCACCCGGCTCGGGGTGAACGGCGTGTTCCGCCGGGACTGCCTGCTGGCCGCGGCGCTGACCGTCCTGACGTTCGTACTGCTCACCGCGCTGTTCTGGTTCGTGGCACCGGAAGATGGGGTGTCGTTCGACCCGGCGCGGGCCTGGCTGCTCGTTGCCATCTGCTGCGCGCAGGCGATGCTGCTGTGCCTGCGTCGGGTCCGGCCGCTGCTCTGCCTCGCGCTCGTCGTCGGCCTCCAACTGCCCATCATCGGCTTCTCCCTGCCGGAGGCGACCATCCGGGGCCTCGCACCGTTCGTCGCGGCGTACACGGTCGGGTCGTTGCTGCCGGTTCGCCGTGCCCTGCTGGCCGTCAGCGCGGTCGTGGTGGTGGAGTCGATCGGGGCGGCCGTCGTGGTGACCCCGGATCTGCTGACGGCCATCGCGTACGTCTCGGCGAGCGCCCTGACCTACGGCGGCGCGACCTTCGTCGGCGGCTACGTGGCCACCTACCGACGCTACGTGGAGTTGGTCCGGGTGCGGGCGGACGAGGCGATCCGGGAGCAGCACACGAAGGTCCAGGCGGCGATCGGCGCGGAGCGTTCCCGGATGGCCAGGGAGTTGCACGACGTGGCCGCGCACCACCTCTCCGGCATGGTCGTGCAGGCGGCGGCGGTCGAGCGGCTGATCGACCGGGACCCGGCGGCCGCGAAGGCCGGTGTGGCCTGGATCCGCAGCCAGGGCAAGGAGACCCTGGACAACCTGCGGCTGGTCGTCGGTGTGCTGCGCGGCAGACCGGGGCACGAGGGAGGCGACGGTGCCACTCCGGTGCCAGGGCTGGGCATGCTCGACGACCTCGTCCGCACCGCGGGCAACCTCGCCGGCACGGTGGAGTTCGTCCGGGAGGGCGACCAGCGCGAGGTGCCACCGATCGCCGACGTCGCGCTCTACCGGATCGCGCAAGAGTCGCTCAGCAACGCACGCCAGCACGCCCCGGGCGCTGCGGCGCGGGTGGTGCTCCGCTTCGAGCCCCGCTCGGTGTCGCTGGAGGTGGTGAACGAACCCGCTGCGCCGCGACGCGTACCGGCGGCACGCACCGGCGGCGTCGGCCTGGTGGGCATGCGTGAGCGGGCCCAGCTGATCGGGGCGACGTTCACCGCCGGCCCGACGGCGGCTGGTGGCTGGTCGGTCGCCGCGACGCTCCCGACGAACGGTCCCGCCGCATCCCGTCCGAAGGAAGAGGCCCCAGCATGATCAGAGTGATGCTCGTCGACGACCAGGCAGTGGTCCGCGCCGGCTTTCGCGTCATCCTGGAGCAGCCCGGCGAGATCGAGGTCGTGGCCGAGGCGTCGAACGGGTCCACCGCCGTCGAGCTGGCCCGCCGGCTGCAACCGGACGTCATCTGCATGGACGTCCGGATGCCGCACGGCGACGGGCTCACCGCGACCCGGCAGATCGTCGCCGAGGCGAGCGGGACGCCACCGGCGGTGCTGGTCGTGACGACCTTCGACCTCGACGAGTACGTCTTCGGCGCGTTGGAGTCCGGTGCCAGCGGGTTCATCCTCAAGGACTGTGAGCCCGAGGAGCTGATCGAGGCGATCCGTCGGCTGGCGAGCGGGTACGGGCTCGTCGACCAGGCCGTCACCCGTCGGGTGATCTCCGAGTTCGCCAGGCGTACGCCCGCACCCCGCTCGGACGCGGCGGCGGCGCACCAGCTGACCGCGCGGGAGACCGAGATCGTGGAGTTGCTCGCGCAGGGCCTGTCGAACGTCGAGATCGCCGAGCGGCTCTTCATCGAGACCAGCACCGTCAAGTCGCACCTCGGGCGCGCCATGACCAAGATCGGCGCACGGGACCGGCTACAGACCGTCGTGTGGGCGTACCA
The DNA here is from genome assembly GCF_049841475.1 of Micromonospora sp. DT15. Lineage (NCBI taxonomy): Bacteria > Bacillati > Actinomycetota > Actinomycetes > Micromonosporales > Micromonosporaceae > Micromonospora > Micromonospora sp. DT15. The sequence continues at coordinate 498,552 of NZ_JBNCKJ010000003.1, read as the reverse complement.
GAACGGGGTGGTCCACCGATGACCGTGCTCGTGCCACCCACGTCACCGCGGCCACCCCACGGGATCAGCCGTTCCACTCCTTGGCGAGCAGCTCGTAGGAGCTGACCCGGTCGGTGTGGGAGTGGGTGATCGTGGTGACCAGCAGTTCGTCGGCGGCGGTGACGTCCCGCAGGGTGCGCAGCCGCTCGGCCACCGTCGTGGGCGAGCCGACGAACTGGGTGTCCACCCGATCGGCAACCAGCTCCCGATCGGCATCGGCCCAGGGCAGCGCAGCGGCCTGCTCCGGGCTCGGATACTGGATCGCGCCTTCGCCACTGCGGATGCTGCGCACCCACGGGCCGTACGGTGTGGCCAGCCGGCGCGCGGTGTCGTCGGTCTGGCCCACGACCACGTCGGCGGACACCACCACGTACGGCTCGGTGAGCGTGGTCGAGGGCTGGAACGCGGCACGGTAGGCACCGACCGCGTCGAGCACTGACGATGGGCTGACGTGGTAGTTGGCGGCGAACGGCAGGCCCAGTGCGCCGGCGAGTTGGGCGCTCTCCCCACCGCTGCTGCCCAGCAGCCACACCCGCAGATCGGTGCCCTCCCCCGGCACGGCGTGCGCGTCCAGACCGTCGGCGTCGGTGTAGTCGCCGCGCAGCAGGGCCAGGACGTCGGCGACCTGTTCGGCGAAGGGCGGTGGCTGGGCGCCCGGTTGGTGCAGCAGGGCGCTGCTCAGGGCGAAGCGCGGTGAGGCGAGCACCTGGGCGTAGGAGAACGGCGGAGGGATGAGCAGCCCGTCGACGATCCGAGCATCGACAGCTGGCGGTGTGGGCGCGGCGACCTCCCGGGCGGCCTCGACGCGCCGCTGACCGGAGCGGCCGAGTCCGAGGTCGATGCGGCCCGGGTAGAGCGCGGCGAGGGTGCCGAACTCCTCGACGACCGACAGTGCGGTGCGGTGGCCGACCTGGACGGCCCCGGAGCCGACGCGGATCGCGCTGGTGGCCGCGGCGACCTGCCCGATGAGCACGGCCGGAGCGGAGCTGGCGACACCGGCGGCGAGATGGTGCTCGGCCAGCCAGTAACGGTGGTAGCCGGACTGCTCTGCCCGGCGGGCCAGATCGACGGTGTTGCGGAGGGCGTCGGTGACGGTGCCACCGGCGGGCACCGGCGAGAGGTCGAGAATGGACAGTGGGGTGGAGGGCATTGTGGTCCCCGTTCTGGTCAGGTCGTGGTGGGTACGGTCACCGTCGGGAAGGGACGGCTCGGGATCTCCCGGCGCAGCACCGGCGCCACCTCGGCCTGGAACAGCTCCAGGCTCTCGCGGTGCTGCTTGTCGGTCAGCCCGTCATGGTCGGCCTGGAGGTGGATGACCTCGTGGCCGAACTGTTCGTGATAGCGCAGCACCTTGTCGACGAGCTGCTGCGGGCTGCCGACCAGGATCGAACTGCGGTCGATGGCGTCCTCCAGGGTGCCGAAGACCGGTGGCACGCCGAGTCGCCGGAACGCGGCCACCCGGGCGTCGAAGATCGGCCGGTACCGCTCGATCGCCTCCTGCGAGGTGCGCGCCACGTGGAAGCCGGCGGTACCGGCGCCGACGAGGGCGTCGGCTGGGTCGTGCCCGTAGTGCACCCACCGTTCCCGGTAGTGGCGAATGAGTTCGGCGTACGGCTCGATCGGGTTGGTGACGTTCGCGGAAAAGATCGGGTCGCCGTACCGTGCGGCGAGGTCGACGGAGTCTCTGCTGGTGGCGCTGCCGTGCCAGACCCTGATGGGCTGTTGGAGCGGGCGCGGCCAGGTCTCGGCGTCGGACAGCGACGGCCGGTACGTCCCGGACCAGGTGACCTTCTCCTCACGCCAGAGCCTGCGGAACAGCTCGTAGCCCTCCCGGTTGCGGTCCCACTGGTCGTCTGCGGTGACGTGGAACAGCTGCGCCTGCGCCGTACCGTTTCCCTTACCGATGATCAACTCGAGTCGGCCGCCGGAGAGGTGGTCGAGGGTGGCGTAATCCTCGTAGGCGCGGACGGGGTCGAGCAGGCTGAGCGTGGTGACCGCAGTGAACAGGCGGATGGTGGAGGTACGGGCCGCGATGTGACTCAGCACCACCGGCGGCGACGACGAGATGAACGGGCGCTCGTGCCGTTCACCGACGCCGTACCCGTCGAACCCGAGTTCCTCGGCGAGGACGGCCGTGTCGACCACCTCCCGAAACCGCTCGGTGGTGCTCCTCTGCTGACCGGTGACCGGGTCGGGCAGGTGGGTGATGAGCGTTATCAACAGGAACTTCACGCCGGTACCGTCACTTTCGGGGAGGCAGGGTCAGGCAGGTGGGTCGGGTCGGCGTCGCTGGCAGGCGGTGAGCGGCGGGGTCACACCACACCGACCTGGTTGACCGCGCGGGCGGGGCGGAGCCCGAGATGGTCTCGCAGGGTGGTGCCCTCGTACTCGGTGCGGAAGACGCCGCGCTCCTGAAGCAGCGGGACGACCCGGTCGACGAAGTCGTCGAGGCCACCCGGGGTCAGGTGCGGCACCAGGATGAAACCGTCAGCGGCGTCCGACTGCACGAAGTGGTTCATCCGGTCGGCGACCTGCCGTGGGGTGCCGACGAACGACTGCCGGCCGGTGACCTCGATGATCAGGTCGCGGATGCCGAGCCCCTTCTCCTCGGCCAGGGCCCGCCACCGCCGGGCGGTGCCGACCGGGTCGGAGTACATGCCGGCGCGGCCCCGGCTGATCGCGTCGCCGGAGACGTCGGGGTCCTCGGCGGGCAGGGGGCCGTCCGGGTCGTACCCGGACAGGTCCCGGTTCCAGAGCTGTTCCAGTAGCAGGATGGCGGTCTGCGGGCTGACCTGCTGCCGGCGGATGTGATGCGCGCGTTCCTGCGCCTCGGCGTCGGTGTCGCCGAGCACGAACGTGACACCAGGGATCACCTTCAGGTCGTCGGGTTGACGGCCGTAGAAGGCGAGCCGCGACTTCACGTCCCGGTAGAACTCCCGGCCGTCCTCCAGGGTGCCGTGTCGGGAGAAGATCGCGTCGGCGCTGGACGCGGCGAACTCGCGACCGTCGGGAGAGTCGCCTGCCTGGAGGATCACCGGGTGCACCTGAGGACTGCGGGGCACCGTGAAGTGCCCGGAAATGTCGAACTGGTCGCCGTCGTGGGCGAAGGCGCCGGGCGCGGCCTCGGTGACGTACCGGCCGCCGTCCCGGTCGCCCGCGATCGCCTCCGCCGGCCACGACTCCCACAACTTCCGGGCGGTACGCACGAACTCGGCGGCCCGCTCGTAGCGCAGCGTGCGGTCGAGGTAGCCGCCCCGGCGGAAGTTCTCCCCGGTGAACGCGTCGGAGGTGGTGACGACGTTCCAGGCGGCCCGCCCGCCGGAAAGATGGTCGAGGCTGGCCAACTGCCGGGCCAGCTCGTACGGCTCCCGGAAGGTGGTGTTGAGGGTGCCGGCCAGGCCCAGGTGGGTGGTGACCGCCGCGAGGGCGGCGAGCACGGTCAGGGTGTCCGGGCGTCCGACCACATCCAGGTCGTGGATGCGCCCCCGCTGCTCCCGCAGCCGCAGCCCCTCCGCGAGGAAGAAGAAGTCGAACTTGCCGCGCTCGGCGGTGCGGGCCAGGTGGACGAAGGACGAGAAGTCGATCTGGCTGCCGGAGGCAGGGTCACTCCACACGGTGGTGTTGTTCACGCCGGGAAAGTGCGCGGCCAGGATGATCTGCTTGGGCATGACGGTCTCCAATGCTCAGGCGGTCGCGGCGGCGTAGCGGCTCGCCGGTCTGGGAAGGCCGAGCAGGTCGCGCAGCGTCCCGCCGGGGTAGCCGGCACGGAACAGCCCGCGGTCGCGCAGCGCGGGCACCAGTGCCCGGGTGATCGCGGTCAGGTCGTCCGGGAGCACGGCGGGACGCAGCCGGAAACCGTCCACTCCGGCGCGGTGCCACTCGGTGAGCAGGTCGGCCAACTCCCCCGGGGTACCGGTGAAGATTGTCGCGTCGGACGTGAACTCGTCGCCGTGCAGCTCGTCGAGGCGGGTACGACGGTGCCGGGCCAATGTCGATGTCTCGTCGAGGAACACGACCAGGTCGGCGAGGACGCGCAGCGGCGGATCCACTCGGCCGACGGTCTCCTCGGCCGCCCGTACCTCGGCCACGATCGCGGCGGCGTGGCCGGGGTCTGTCGGGGTGACGAAGACGATGTCCGCGTGTCGGGCGGCGAACGCGTACGGCACCGACGAGTGCGCTAGCGCGGCGACGACCGGTTGACCCTGCGGAGACCGGGGCACGATGGAGGGGCCCTTGACGGAGAACCACCGGCCGGTGAAGTCGACGTAGTGCAGCCGCTCCCGGTCGACGAAACGGCCGGTCGGCAGATCCCGGATCACGGCGTCGTCCTGCCAGCTGTCCCAGAGCCGGCGGACCGCCTCCACCGCGTCGCCCGCCTCGGCGAAGAGGTCACCGACGAGCTGCACGGCTTCCGGTTCGTCGAGGCGGGTCAGGTCCAGTGCCGGTATGTCGCGGCGACCGAAGTGCCTGGCCTCGGCCCTGCGCGCGGAGACCCGGGGCCGCCAACCGGCCCGCCCGCCGCTGATGTGGTCGAGGGTGGCTATCGCCGTGGAGAGGTGGAACGGCTCGGTGTGGGTGGTGCTGGTGGTCGGGATCAGACCGATGTGCCGGGTCAGCGGGGCGACACGGGCCGCGATCTGCACCGCGTCGAGGCGTCCGCGTACCTCGTCGACGCGGTCGTCCGGGCCGTCGGGCCGGGACGACTGGAGGTCGAGGCTGTCCTCGATGGTGAGCAGGTCCAGTGCGGCGTGTTCGGCCTCGCCGACGAGGGCGTTCCAGTAGCGGGCGGTGAGTGGCGCTGTCGCGTCGGCGTGCGAGAGCCGCCAGGCGGCAGGGTGCCAGCCGAGGCCGTCGAGGGCCACGGCCACATGCAGGCTCGTGTCGGTCATTGGTGTCTCTCCTCCGGTCGGCCGGCGGTGACCAGCGTGGGCAGCGCGTTCAGCAGGGACCGCGTGTAGTCGTGTCGGGGGTAGGTGAAGACGTCACCGACCGGTCCCTGCTCGACCACCGCGCCCTCGTGCATCACCAGCACCCGGTCACTGAGGTGGTGCACGACGCCCAGGTCGTGGGAGATGAAGAGCAGTGCGGTGCCGTCTGTGGCGCGCAGCTCGGCCAGCAGGTCGAGGACCTGGGCCTGCACGGAGACGTCGAGGGCGGAGACCGGTTCGTCGCAGATGATGAGGCTGGGTCGGGGAGCGATGGCGCGGGCGATGGCGACGCGCTGCCGCTGCCCGCCGGAGAGCTGCCGGGGGTGCCGGTCGAGCAGGTCCGGGCTGAGACCCACGCGCCGCAGCAGGTCGACGACGTGATCGCGGCGGTCCGCCCGACCGACATCGGGGCCGACGTTCTCCGCGACGACCCGCCCGACGCTGTAGCGAGGGTCGAAGGAGCTCAGCGGGTCCTGCGAGATCAGCTGTAACGTGCGCCGCAGTGGGTAGCGGGCCCGTTCCGGCACGCCGGCCCACGGCGTCTGCTCGAAGGTGACGGTCCCCGCGTCGGCGTCGAGCAGACCGGCGACGATCCGGGCGACGGTGCTCTTGCCGGAGCCGGACTCGCCCACCAGGCCGAGCGTCTCGCCTCGGGCGATGGTGAAGGACACGTCCCGCACGACGGTGTGCTCGCCGTACCTCTTGGTCAGGCTGTCCGCGTCGAGCACTGTGTCGTCGGCGCGGACCTCGGGCCGGGCGGGCAGCGCCGTCCGTGCGCCCCCGGCCGGTGACGCCCCGGCGAGCCGGCGGCCTCGCGACGTCGCGGAGGGCACCGCGGCCAGCAACTGCCGGGTGTACGGGTGTTCCGGCGCCCGCAGTAGCCGGTGGGTGGGGCCCTGCTCGACGATCCGGCCATCGCGCAGCACCAGGACCCGGTCGGCGATCTGGGCGACGACTGCCAGATCGTGGCTGATCAGCAGGAGACTCACGCCGGCAGCGCGTCGCTCGGCGAGCAGACGGAGAATCTGCGCCTGCACTGTGACGTCCAGCGCGGTGGTCGGCTCGTCGGCGATCAGCAGCGCCGGTTCGCCCGCGATCGCCGAGGCGATCAGTGCCCGCTGCCGCAGCCCACCGGAGAGCTGGTGCGGGTACTGCCGGGCCCGGCGCTCGGGCTCCGGCAGGTGGACCTGGTCGAGCAGGTGGGTGACCCGCCCGGCCCGTTCCCGGCGGCTGACGATCTCGTGTGTGCTGAGCACCTCGCCGATCTCGGCGCCCACCGTGCGCAGCGGGTCGAGGGAGACCAGCGCGTCCTGCAGGACCAGACCGGCAAGGCGGCCGCGGACACGTCGCCAGTCCCGTGGCCGGTGGCCTCGCACATCCTGGCCGGCCAGTTCGAGTCGGCCGGCGCGGACCCGCGCGCCCGGGCCAGCGAGGCCGACCAGCGCACGGGCGGTGACGCTCTTGCCGGAGCCGGACTCTCCGACGACGGCCACGCACTCGCCACGCTCGACGGTGAAGCTGACGCCGCGTACCGCGGCCACCGGGCCGGTCGGGGTGTCGAAGTCGACGCGCAGGTCCTCGACTGTGACAAGGGCGGACATCAGCGTTGCCGCCCGTCGAAGCGGGCCTGCCAGCGGCGGCCGACAACGGTCAGCGACACCACCGTGGCGGTGACCGCCAGGCCGGGCAGGATGCTGATCCACCAGGCCACCTGGAGGTAGTTGCGTCCCTCGGAGAGCATCGCGCCCCACTCCGGCGACGGCGGCTGCGGACCCATGCCGAGGAAGCTGAGACCGGCGGCGGCCAGGATGGCCTCACCGAGCCCAATGACCGCGAGCACCGGGACCGGGCCCACCACGTTGGGGAGCACGTGTCGAAACACGAGCCGGGGCCGGGACTGCCCGAAAGTGACAGCCTGTTCGACATAACCGGAGCGGCGGACGACAAGTGTCTGACCACGGACCACCCGGGCGTGGTGCGGCAGGGTGGCGATGCCGATGGCGACGATCAGGCTGCCGGTGCCGGTTCCGGCGATGGCGATGAACAGCAGGGCGAGCAGCAACATGGGAAACGCCGAGAGTGCGTCGAACGTGCGGCTCAGCGCCTCGTCGGCGACCCGGTGCGTGAGGCCCGCGAGCAGGCCGAGCAGGACGCCCCCGGTCACCGCGATCGCGGTGGCGGCGACGCCGATGGTCAGCGAGTGACCGGCGCCGTGCACCACCCGGGTCAGGACGTCGCGGCCGAGGTGGTCGGTGCCGAACCAGTGCGCCGCATCGGGCGGACGGAGTACCGCGAGCGGGTCGGCCGCGAGCGGATCACCGGGCGCGAGTGCCGTCGGCCAGGCCGCGGCGACGACCAGCAGGATGAGGTACGCCCCGGCGGCGAGCGGGCCGGGTCGCGGCCAGGACCGTCGGCGTACGGCCCGATCGGCCGGGTCGGTGAGGGTCAGTGCCGGGGCGTCGGTGAGCGGGGGGCCCACTGTGACTGTCATCGGGGGTCAGCTCCTTCGCAAACGCGGATCAACCAGCAGGTACGCCAGGTCGGCAGTGGTGTTGACCACGACGTAGCCGGCAGCGGAGAGGGTGACCACGGCCAGCACCACAGGCATGTCCCGGGTGGTGACCGCGCTGAGCGTGACCTGGCCGAGGCCAGGCCGACCGAAGACCTGTTCGACGATGACGGTGCCGCCGACCACGACGCCGAAGACCCAGCCGGCCAGACTGACGGCCGGCAGGAACGCGTGCCGCAACGCATGGCGCACCAGCACGGTTCGTTCCCGTACGCCACGGGCGCGGGCGGTGAGCACGAACGGCTCGTCGAGGGCCTTGTCGATGCCGTCACGCAGCACCTGGGTGAGCAGCCCGGCGATGGGTAACGCGAGGGTGACGGCCGGGGGAACCAACGCGCTGAGCCCCCTGTCGCCCGAGACCGGGAAGAACCCGAACCGGAACGACAGCACACTGAGCAGCAGAAGGCCGACCAGGAACGACGGGGTGGAGACCAGCAGCAGTTCGGTGCTGGAGCTGACCCGGCGCAGCCACTGTCGCCGGTCCCCGGCGGTGGCCACCGCGACGATCAGGGCGAGCAGCACCCCGAACCCGGCGGCGGCGACCGCGAGGGTGAGGGTGGGGGCGAGTTGTTCGCCGATGATCTCGGTGACGGGGCGTTGCAGCAGGTACGAGCGACCGAGGTCGCCGCCACCCAACCGCCCGAGGTAGTCGAGGTACTGCACGACGGCCGGCCGGTCCAGGCCCCACTCGGCGGTGATCTCGGCGCGGATCTGTGGAGTGTCGGCGCCGTCGGCGACGATGTTGTCCACTGTGTCACCGGGCGCGGCCAGCAACGCCAGGTAGGCGGCGGTGGCAGCGACCCAGAGGACGACCAGGCCGGCACCGAGCCGGCGGGCCACGGCACGCACGGGTAAGCGGCTCATGTCACTTGCCGATCCACAGGTCGTACGCGCTGGCGGGCACCCCGGCGGTGGGCTCGAAGCGCACCCCGCCGACGCCGGTGCTGGCGGCGATCTGGTCGGCTGGGGCGTACAGCGGTAGCAGCAGGGCCTGCTCAGCGACGACCTGCTGTTGCAGGTCGGCATAGATGCCGGCACGCTTCGTCGGGTCGGCGGCGGCCTGACCCGCCTCCAGGAGCCGGTCGATGCGCGGGTCGTTGACCTGGGTGCGGTTGATGCCGCCCTTCGAGTGCAGCAGCAGGTTCAGAGCGGCCCCGGCGTCGGTGTCGGCGCGCGAGTTGTCGAAGACCTCGTACTCGTTGCGCTGGAACGCGTCGGTGGCGGTGCCCTGGTCGACGAGCGACACCTTGAGGTCGATGCCGGCGCTCTGCTTGACGGCCGCCTGGACGGCCTGGGCCAGGACGTCACGGCGGTCCCGGACGAAGGGCGCTGACTGCACGAGCCGTACGGTGAGCCGCCTGCCGGCCTTCACCCGGTAGCCGTCGGCGTCGCGGGCAGCCCAACCAGCCTGGTCGAGCAGCGTGTTCGCCTTGGCGGTGTCGCCGCTGTAGCCACCTTCGAGGCGCTTGTCGTACAGGGGGCTGGACGGGCTGATCACGCTCCAGGCGCGGGTGGCGGTGTCGCGGTAGACCGACCTCAGGACGGTGTCGACGTCGACGGCCTCCCGGAACGCCTGCCGGACCCGCAGGTCGTCGAAGGGTGCGTGTGAGGTGTTGAAGTAGTAGGAGTAGGCGGAGCCGGAGTTCAGCTCGCGGGTCAGGCGCAGCGTCCGGTTGCCGGTGACCAGCGGCTGGTCGGTGGCCGGTACCCCCTCGATGAGCTGCACCTGGCTCGATGTGAGGGCACCGACGCGGACCGCCGACTCCTTGAGGAACCGGTAGGTGATGCCGTCGAGGTGGGCCGGACCGGTGTGCGTCGCGGTGGGTGGCGCCGAGTCGTACGTTGCGTTTCGGCGGTAGTGCAGCTCCTGACCGGGGACGTAGCGGTCCAGTACGAACGGTCCGGTGCCGACCACGTCCACGCCACCTGCCTTGAGGTTCTTCGCCTGTCGAAGCGAGGTCGGGGAGATCTGCGCGCCCTGCGGGGAGGCGAGGAAGTCGAGGATGAGCACGTCCGGCGCGCTGAGGACGAGCCGTACGGTGCGCGGGTCGACGGCCTCGACGGCCTTGAGGTTGCGCAGTTGAACGGCGGCGACGGCCGGGGCGTACCCGGGCTCCCGGAGTTTGTCGAAGTTGGCCTTGACGGCGGCCGAGTCGAACGGCGTGCCGTCGGTGAACGTGACCCGTTCGCGCAGCGTCAGGGTGTAGGAGAGCCCGTCCGGCGCGACCGCCCAGCCGGTCGCCAGCCACGGCACCAGCTTGCCCTGCTGGTCGTAGGTCAGCAGCGACTCGAAGGTGTTCCAGACCAGCAGACGAGCCTTCGCCTGGGCGTACTGGTGCGGGTTGAGGGTGATCGGCTCGGTCTCCACGGCCCAGGTGAGGGTGCCACCGGAGCGGGGCTGACCGGCCGCCTCTGCGGCCGGCGGGGCCGCGGTGGAGCAGCCGGCGACGACGGCGAGCAGTGGGGCGAGCGCGGCGGCGGCCAGGGTTCGCAGACGGTACGCGGGCATGGTGAGATCTCCTGTCCAGGCAGGTGCGAGCGGGTATGCCGACGGTCGGCCCCTGCGCTTGGCGCGGGCCGGTGGCGGTGTCGGTGCGGTGGTGGCGCGGCGGTGCGCCTCACCTCGGCGGGCCGATACGGCCGGCCGGGTTACGGGCGTTGGTGCCGGGTCAGACCAGACAGGAACTCGACCACACCCGACCGAAGTCGATGTGGCCGCGGATCGTCAGCCGCAGCTCGCTGGACATGAGCCGAGTCCACCTCCAGAGCGTGGTGGTGTCAACGAATCGGCCGCCGGATGTCGGCTATCGCACGTGAGGACGTCGATTCGTTGACGCATAACCTACTAAGGCTATAGGGTTTGCAGGGATTACGTCCGGACCGGTGGGGAACCCAGGGCGTTGACCTCAATCCAGGTCGAGCACGACCTTGCCCGCCACCCGGCGCCCCCGCAGCGCGTCGGCGGCTTCCCCGAGACGCTGCCACGAGCCGCGCCAACCGATCGGCGCACGCAACACACCACGTGCCACGAGATCGATCAGAATCGCGAGATCCGGCCCCGCAGCGGTCGCGTCACCGAAGGACCGCAACGTCCTCGCCGCGCCCACCGCAAAGGTGGAATTGACCGGGAAGGCCGCCGGCTCGCCGGACGCCCAGCCGATGCTGTGCAACACCCCATCCGGGGCCAGCAGACCCCAGGCGGTCACCAGGGACGGGCCGCCGACCGTCTCCAGCACCACGTCGACCGAGCCGACGACCGCGTCGAGGCCGACCACCACCTCGTCCGCGCCGAGATCCGTCAGCCCGGCACCACGCGCCGCAGAGCCGACCACCGCTACCACGTACGCGCCACCATGCCGGGCGAGCTGGGTGGCGACCCGGCCCACGCCTCCGGACGCACCCGTGATCAAAACCCGGCGGCCGAGGAGCGCGCCCGATGTCCGCAAGGTACGCAGAGCGGTCAGGCCGACCATGGGCAGTGCGGCGACCTCGGCCAGGTCGACGGCGGTGGGGACCACCGCCACGCTGTCCACGTCGAACACCGCGAGGCGTGCCCAGGCACCCGCCCCGAAGGCGACCACCCGGTCACCCTCGCGAGGGCCGGTCCCGTCGATCGCGCCTCGCAGCACGTGACCTGCGGCGTCATGGCCGAGCACGCTTCCGGCCGGCCAGCCGCTGAGATGCCGGATCTCGCCCGCGTTGACGGCGGCGTGCCGCACCTCGACGAGCACCTGCCCGGGACCCGGAACGGGATCGGGCAGTTCCGTCAGCCGGAACCCCTCATCGGTGTCCGGAGCAGCAACAACCGCGCGCATGGCATCGTTCCCGTCAGTGAGAGGCGTGCCGAGGACCGGTCAGGCGGCGGGGCGGCGGGCCGCCGGGTCGTGATCGCCGGCCAGACCGGCGTAGCGACCCCTGTGGTACAGCAGGGGGGAGCCGACATCGGCGTGCCGGAGCACCTCCGGCTCGGCCAGCACCACGGCGTGATCGCCGACGGTCACCCGGTCGACGACCCGGCAGAGCAACCAGGCAAGGGTGTCGTCGAGGATCGGCACCCCCTCCGGGCCGATCCGCCAGCGGGTGGAGCCGGCGAACCGGTCGATGCCGCTCGTCGCGAAGGTCCGGGCGAGCGCCTGCTGGTGGTGGGCGAGCAGATGCACTGCCACATGTCGGGCACGGGCCACCGCGGGCCAGCTCGACGAGCCGAGATTCAGGCAGAACGAGACGATCGGCGGCGCCAGTGACACCGAGGTGAACGAGGTGGCGGTGAAGCCGACCGCCGGCGTGCCGGGAGCGGTGACCACCGTGACGGTGCTGGCCTGGTGGCGCAGCAACGTCCGCAGCGCGTCGCTGTCGGCGTCGATCGGGGCGTCGGTGGACTGGGTCATGGCGATCCTCCCGAGGGGTTGGTCCGCTGGGCCTACGAACGGTCGACGGGATCGCCCGTCAGCCGCTCGTACGGGGTCTTCTCGCCCGCCTCGACAGCGATCGGCAGCCGGTTCTCCACGGGGGGCAACGGGCAGGTCGCGAAATCGGTGTACGCACACGGCAGGTTGGTCGCCCGGTTGAAGTCGAGCGTCACCCGGCCCTGCTCGTCCGCCGCCGCGACGGAGAGGGCGCGGTTGGCCGGATAGGTCGTGACGCCCGAGGTGGCGTCGGTGAACAGCACCGACAGGCTCCCCGGCACGTGGCCGTTGAACGCGGTCAGGCTCAGCGGAACCCCGTCGACGGTGAACTCGATCCGACCGGGGGCGTCGTAGACGTGCGTGAGCCCCTCAACGGCCGCACCGACAGAGGTCGGCCGAGGGGTGTCGAACGGCACGAAGCGCCCGCGCAGGACCCATCGGCGGCTGGGCGGAAAGGTCGAGGTACCCCGGTAGGCGACACGGAGTGGGTTATCCGGGCGTCGGGGACGGAGGATGTCGTGCCCACCCCGGCGGGCCACCTCCAGCACCCCACCGTCGATGCCCACTGTGACGCCCCCGCGCTCGGTGATCGGCCCGAACGCGTGCCGGTTTCGCACCGGCCGGTCGTCAATGACCAACTTCTCGTCGGCGCCGAGAGTCACTACCGGGCCGCTCTCACCGGTGTACCACTCCCCCGGCACGTCCGGGAAACGCTGAGGCCCCGCGGTGAGCCAGTGCAGACCGGTGACGGCCAGGAAGCCGTGCGGGTCGGCCCGAACCTGCTCGTGGCTGCGGTGCCACTGCCGCCACTCCTCGTCGAACTCGAACTGGGGGTCGGCGGTGGTGTGCGTTGGGGCATCGGCGATCGTCACAGGTCCTCCTCAAGGGCGCACCACCACCTTGGCGGGGTGCGGGATACCGGCCACGCGTCGGCGGTAGGCCAGCGACGGACACCGGGCAGGCGAGGGCTCGAAGGCCCGTTCAGACGGGGCTGGGAGCGCCCGGACAGAGCTGCGCGGCGACCCGCATCAGGTCGACGACCCGGCGGGAGGTGAACAACCGAACCGGCGGCATGCGGTCGATTTTCCTACCAACAAGGTAGGATTTCAAGACCCTTGGTCGAGCATCCTCGGTAGGCCCCCACCCGCTGAGGCGCTTCACCCCGCTGATCGGCGAAGCGTTCACCCAGCCCACCGGGCACGGCGCCGTGAGCGCCCGCCACCCGGTGCGCGCGGGCCCGTCCACCACAGGTCGACTGTGGACATCAGCGGAGTACGATCCCGCTCGTACCGCAGTGGTGACCTCCAGCTGACGACCCCTCGATAGGAGCCTGGCATGGCCGGCCCGGACCCCGAACTCGCCTCGAAGCTTCAGCCTGACGTGCCGCACGCGGCACGGATCTGGAACTACTGGATGGGCGGCAAGGACAACTTCCAGTCCGACCGGGCGGCCGGCGACGCTGTCGCCGAGGTCTACCCGGAGATCGTCCTCATGGCACAGCAGTCCCGTGTGTTCCTGGTGCGGGCGGTGCGTTACCTCGCGGCCGAAGCGGGCATCCGGCAGTTCCTGGACATCGGCACCGGCCTCCCCAGCATGCAGAACACGCACGCGGTCGCCCAGGGCATCGCGCCCGACTCCCGCATCGTCTACGTGGACAACGACCCGATGGTGCTGGTGCACGCGCGGGCGTTGCTGGCCAGCACGACGTCGGAGGGTGTCACCACCTACGTTCCGGCCGACTACCACGACCCCGAGAAGATCCTCGCCGAGGCGGCGCAGACGCTCGACTTCAGTCAGCCCATCGCCGTGATGTACATGGGCGTGATGGGTTACGAGCCCGACCTGGCCGAGGTGCGGTCGATCGTCGAGCGGACGATGGCCGCGATGCCGTCCGGCAGCTATCTCGTGCTCTGGGACGGCACCGACACCAGCCCCGCCGTCGTCGCCGGCGCCGAACGGCTGGCACAGAGCGGTGGAGTGCCGTACATCCTGCGCAGCCCGGAGGAGCTCGACACCTGCTTCGCGGGGTTGACCAAGGTGGAGCCCGGCCTGGTGCCGATCCCCCTGTGGCGACCGGACGACGCTGACGCGGTCGGGATCGACGCCTACGGGGCAGTGGCCCGCAAGCCCTGACCGACACGACGTCCGCCCCGCTCCCGCCGTCGCGCCGGAAGCGGGGCGGTCGTCGTTCACCGGGCGCAGCTCATGGTCAGCCCGTCGGGAACCGCACTGGCCGTCACGAGCATCCCGAAGGTCGTTGCTCCGTCCAGCGCCAGCGTTCCGTTGTAGGACGCGTTGCGGACCGACACGTCGGCGCCGGTGGTCTCGACCACTCCACCCCAGACGGTCTGGACCCGCTCGTCACCGGACCACCGCCAGGAGACGCGCCAGCGGTCCAAGGGTTGCGTCCCGGTGTTGCGGACGGTGACCGTGGCGACGAAACCGTTGCCCCAGCGGGCGTCGATCGTGGCCGTCGCCCGGCACGCGGTCAGCGGGGCGGTCCGCGCCGACCCGATCATGTACGGGTCGCGCTTGCCGTCAGGGTCGCTGAACCGGTACCAGTACTCCGTGTCGGGCGTCAGACCCCCGATGGTCACCGTGCCGAAGCGCTCCGGGCCGGAAACGGCCTCGGCCACCGGCGTCCGCCACTGTTGGGCGTCCTCGCGGCTGGCGAAGAGGCTGACGGTCATCGGCGGGTCGTAGCCGCAGGGCGGCCGGAAGAAGATCGAGTACGAGATGGTCACGCTGGTGGTGGTGACCCCGGCGACGCTCCCGGTGATCGGCAGAGCCGGTGGGCAGGCGATGGTCGGCGACGGCGACGGCGTGGCCGACAGGGTGGGGGCGGGCGTCGCGTCGGTGGCGCTGGTCGTCCCGGTCCAGGCGGCCAGGGCCATGGTGGTGACAGCGAGGAACATGCGAAGCATCGGAACCTCCGTGGTCAGCGGGCACCGATGACCGAGGTGGTAGCCGGTGCGCGCTCCGGTTTCCGGTCATCGACAAGGCTGCCCGGCACGGGTGACATGGTCACCTCGCGCGCCCCGTGGACCGGAGGAGATCTGGTGCGCGCTGGCTCCCCGAGCACGACCGAACCACAGCATGGCAGTCGACAGGTATCGATACAACCCGATCGCCGCGCTCGCCGCGCACGTGTACTACTCCGTCATGGAGACGAGCACCCACTGGTACATCACATACTTCTTCTTCCACCCCCGCGACTGGACCGACCACCCGTTCTTCGAGACCGAGCACGAGAACGACGGCGAGGGCGCGCTGTTCGCAATCGAACGCGACGGCTCCACGTACGGCGTTCTCCGTTCGGCTGTCACCGTCGCGCACAGTGACTTCTTCTCCTACACGCCGACCGGCAGCACCTGGACCAGCGGCGGGGAGAGCATCGACGGCACTCTGAGGTTTCAGGCGTCACCGCACGACACGTTCCAGCACCCGGTGACGGCACAGGAGGCGCAGGGCCACGGCCTCAAGGCGCACCCGCAGTACGACATCAACGGCGACGGCCTGGTCTATTACCCGTCGACCGTCGCCGAGACGCCGAGCAGCGGCAACGACCGCGACGTGCGGTATCAGCTGATCGACATCTTCGCCACCGGCGGCCTGTGGGCGCAACGGTCCAACGCGAGCCTCTTCGCCAGCCTCGGCACGTTCGCCGGTGACACGTCCGGCGACTGCGGCGTCGGCACCTGGAGTTGTTCGACCAACTCGGCCAACGCGCCCTGGGGCTGGGACGACGGCAACGACGCCCCCGCGCGTGGCGAGATCGCCAGCGACCCGGCGAAGCTGGCCGCCGCGTACTTCACGGTGCCGAGCGGCCTGGCCCGCACCTACAGCTACAACCCGTACGCCGGCGCGGCAGCAGCGCTCGCCGAGGCAGCGAGGACGGCTCCGCCGACCGTCGACTGACGCCTTCGTCTCCCCGGGGTCGGACCGTCCTGGTCCGTCACCGGGGAGACGGATCGACCCGCACCCGATCGCTCTCCTTGTCAGAGAGGAAGGACGCCAGCGCCTGCCCCTGCTCGGCCACGGCATCCCGATCCGTCCGGGAGAGGCCGCCGAGCGGTCTCACGACAACCGTCCCCGAGTCGACGGTCCAGGTCGCCGCGACCCGACCGTCGACGAGCACCACGCGCTCACCGGCCACCGAGAGGTTACGGTGCGCGTCGTCGATGATCCGGCTGCGGTCGTCGTAGCCGAGGATCGCGTTGTCGAACGCCGGCAGGAACCGCACCGGGGCGGGTGTGTCCGGGTCGGGGCGCGGCGCGTCGGGAAGGTCGATGAGCTTCCGGCCACGCTCGTCGCGAAAGGTCACCAACTCGTCCCGCATGGCCGTCACCACTGCCGGCAGCCCGGCGAGACCGCACCAGGCGCGCAGGTCGGCCGTGGCCGCCGGGCCGAACGCGGCCAGGTAACGGCGTGCCAGCAGCCGGCCGACCTCATCGACCCCGGTCGCGGCCGGCGGGTCGATCTCCCGGCCGAGCCAGGCGGAGAGCAGGACGTAACGCGCGCCTCCCTTCGCCCGCCACACCCCGCGCGGCGGGACCTGCGTCATCGGGAGCAGCGCGACAGCGATCTCGCCCAGCACGCGCAGCCCCGGCGTCGGCCACCGCTCGCTGAGCGCCCGCCCGATGTCGGGCATCGAGCGGGGCTCACCGTCGGCCACCACGGCAAGCGCGGCAGCGGCGAGGTCGTCGAGGTCCACCCCGTCGAGCGCGCCGCGGTAGACCCCGAGCACGCGTTGGCGCAGCATGGCGTCGTGACGGGTGCGCCAGGCCACGACGTCGTCGGCGACGAGCAGGTGGACGGTGCGGCGCATGAGGTGGGTACGCACCACGTGTCGCTGGGTCAGCAGGGTAGAGAGCACGGTCGGGTCGAACGCGCGCAGCCGCGACCACAGCCCGATGAACGGCTCCTGCGGCTCCTGGGCCTGCAGGCCGCCGAGGTGGGCGACGGCGGCGAGCGCCGGCAGGTCGGCGCGGTCGAGCAGCATCTGCCGGGCGAGCGTCGCGCGGTTGAGCGCCCGCTTGTCGAGAATGGTCATCAGGTCCCTTCGGCCGGCCTGATTATCCGACCCGGGGCCGACAGTCTCGGTACGCGGATTCGCCCCGCCCGGTGAGGCCGGACGGGGCGAATTCGAGCGGGGTGGACCGATCAGTGCTTGCCGACGAAGATCCCGATGCCGTTGGCGACCATTCGCTCCGTACCGTCGGACGGGCTGTTGCGGGCGGTGGCCGCGGCCTGGCCCGGCTCGCGGACGGCGACCGTGCTCGACCCGACGCCCCGGGGCGTTGTCACCTCGAACGAGCCGTACGTGACGCCCGGGGCGAGCTGCTCGGTCGAGGTGATGGTGATCGGGGTGCCGGTCGCGGGTACCGTGGCGGTCGCGGCGTGGGCGACGCCTGCCGGCGTGACGAGCGCGGTGAGTCCCGCCGCGAGCAGCAGCGCCAGACGTGGGCGTACGAGGTGCGGTGACCTCATTGCCGCTCCTTTCCTGGTGCGTTCCTGGCCTGGCCGGGATGGTCGGGCCGGGCGGTTGTTGACCGGACCGGCGATGATCTTCCTGGTCAGCCGATCACCCGGGGGTGCCAAAAAGTTTTGTGGAGTTCCTACAACTGAGGGACGGTGGGTTCGGTGGTTGCGCCATAGCGCTTGCCGCCGTCAGCCGGAAAGGTGATCACTGCTGGGAGCCGCCGTCTCTCCGCACGCAGGTCGAGGTCTAGCTAAGGGGTTCTTCGGGTGTTCAACCGTGTCGCCATCGTCAACCGTGGTGAAGCCGCCATGCGGCTCATCCACGCGGTCCGCGAGCTGGCCGCGGAGACCGGCATCCAGCTCGAAACCGTGGCCCTCTATACCGATGTCGACCGCAACGCCACATTCGTCCGCGAAGCAGACATCGCCTACGACCTCGGCCCGGCCTCCGCCCGCCCGTACCTCAACCTGGCGGTGCTGGAGCGCGCCCTGATCGAGACCGGGGCCGACGCCGCGTGGGTCGGCTGGGGCTTCGTCGCCGAGGATCCAGCGTTCGCCGAGCTGTGCGAGAAGATCGGCGTCACCTTCGTCGGCCCGAGCCCCGACGCCATGCGCCAACTCGGCGACAAGATCGGCTCGAAGCTGATCGCCGAGAAGGTCGGCGTGCCGGTCGCGCCGTGGAGCCGAGGCGCCGTCGAAACCCTCGCCGCCGCCCGGTCGGCGGCGGCCGAGATCGGCTACCCGCTGATGCTGAAGGCGACAGCCGGCGGTGGCGGACGCGGCATCCGCGTGATCAGGAACGAGGCCGAGCTGGTCGACGCGTACGAGCGCACCAGCCAGGAGGCGGCACGGGCCTTCGGCAGCGGCATCGTGTTCCTGGAGCGCCTGGTAACCGGGGCCCGGCACGTCGAGGTCCAGGTGATCGCCGACGGGCAGGGCACCGCGTGGGCCCTCGGCGTCCGCGACTGCTCGGTGCAGCGACGCAACCAGAAGGTCATCGAGGAGTCGGCGTCGCCGGTGCTCGACCCGGCGCAGGCCGCCGAGCTGAAGACGTCGGCCGAGCGACTGGCCGTGGCGGTCGGCTACCGCGGCGCGGCGACCGTCGAGTTCCTCTACCACCCCGGTGACCGGTTGTTCGCGTTCCTGGAGGTCAACACCCGCCTCCAGGTCGAGCACCCGATCACCGAACTGACCACCGGTTTCGACCTGGTCAAGGCCCAGCTGCACGTCGCCTCCGGCGGGCGGCTCGACGGTGCGCCGCCGGCAGAGCGCGGGCACGCCATCGAGGCCCGGCTCAACGCCGAGGACCCCGACCGCGACTTCGCACCGTCCCCCGGCCGCATCGCCCGGCTGGACCTGCCCAGCGGCCCCGGCATCCGGGTGGACACCGGCGTCAGCGAGGGTGACACCATCCCCGCCGACTTCGACTCGATGATCGCGAAGATCATCGCGTACGGCCGGGACCGCGACGAGGCGCTCGGCAGGCTGCGCCGGGCGATGGCGAACACCACGGTGATCATCGAAGGTGGGGCCACGAACAAGAGCTTCGTGCTCGACCTGCTCGACCAGCCCGAGGTGATCGACGCCAGCGCGGACACCGGATGGATCGACCGCGTCCGCGGCGAGGGCCGCCTCGTCACGCACCGCCACTCCGCCGTCGCCCTGGCCGCCGCCGCCATCGAGGCGTACGAGGAGGAGGAGCGCGTCGAGCGTCAGCGGCTGCTGTCGACGGCGGCCGGCGGGCGCCCGCAGGTGCAGCACGCCAGCGGCCGACCGTTGGACCTCAAGCTGCGCGGCGTCGGCTACCGCACCCGCGTGGCGCGGGTCGGCGCCCACCGGTTCCGGGTCGGCATCGAGACCGGCCCCGTCGTGCGCACCGCCGACGTCGAGCTCGACCGCTTCGACCGGCACACCGGCCAGATCGTCGTCAACGGCATCCGCTACCGCCTGCTCACCGGCACGTACGGGCCGACCCACCTGGTCGAGGTGGACGGCGTGACGCACCGGGTCAGCCGGGACGAGGGTGGCGTCCTGCGCTCCCCGATGCCCGCGCTGGTCGTCGCCACGCCCCTCGAGGTCGGCGCGGAGGTCGAGGCGGGCGCGCCGGTGCTGGTGCTGGAAGCGATGAAGATGGAGACGGTGCTGCGGGCGCCGTTCAAGGCACGGCTCAAGGAGTGCGCCGTCTCGGTGGGCAGCCAGGTGGAGGCCGGTGCGCCGCTGCTGCGCCTGGAGCCGCTCGCGGACGACGCCGAGGAGACCGCTGACGACCCCAGCACCGAGACCGTCGAACTGGACCTGCCCAGCGCCGCCACGGACATCCCGGCGTACGAACGCAGCAGGCGCGGCCAGGAGGACCTGCGGGGTCTGCTGCTCGGCTTCGACGTCGATCCGCACGACGACCGCCGGGTGCTCGACGACTACCTCACCGCGCGGCGGACAGCCACCGAAGCCGGTCAGCGGCCCCTGGCCGCCGAACTCGACCTCATCGAGGTGTTCGCCGATCTCGCCGAACTGAGCCGCAACCGGCCGACGGGCGAGGACGGCGGCGCCGCGCACGTACACAGCGCCCGGGAGTACTTCCACACCTACCTGCAGAGCCTCGACGTCGAGCGGGCCGGGCTGCCAGACGCCTTCCAGACCAGGCTCGGCAAGGCCCTCGGCCGGTACGGCGTCACCGACCTGGACCGCACCCCCGCCCTCGAAGCCGCCGTCTTCCGGATCTTCCTCGCCCAGCAGCGCGCCTCCGCGGACGCGCAGGTCGTCGCGGCGCTGTTGCGCGCCTGGCTGCTGGAGACCCCGCCGGACGAGACGCTGCGCGAGCCGGCCGGCCTCGCACTGGAGCGGCTGATCGCCGCGACGCAGGTCCGCTTCCCCGTGATCGCGGACCTCGCCCGCGGCGTGGTGTTCGCCTGGTTCGCCCAGCCGCTGCTGCGCCGCAACCGCGCGCGCGTCTACGCCGAGGTCCGTGGGCACCTGCGGCACCTCGACGCGCACCCGGACGCCCCGGACCGCGCCGAGCGCATCGCCGCGATGGTCCGCAGCACCGAGCCGCTGGTCCGGCTGCTCGGCCAGCGGCTCGTCCGCGACCACCTCGACAACGCCGTCATGTTGGAGGTGCTGACCCGGCGGTACTACGGCAACCGGTCGCTCACCAGCGTGCTCACCCGCGAGGTCGCGGGCTGCACGTTCGTGGTCGCCGAGCGCGTCGACTCCAGCGTGGTCTCCGCCGCGGTCAGCTTCGACGCGCTGGGCAGCGCCCTGCGCGGGCTGGCCGAGCTGGCCACCGGCGAGGACGCCGTGGACGCCGACATCTACCTCGGCTGGGAGAACCAGCCGGAGGACTTCGACGCGATGGCGGCCGCGCTGGCCGAGGTCATCGCCGCGCACCCGCTGCCGCCCCAGGTCCGTCGGGTCACCACCACCGTCGCGGGTCGCGGCGGAGCAGTGATGCACCACCACTTCACCTTCCGTCCGTCGGGCGCCCAGCTGACCGAGGACCGGCTGATCCGTGGGCTGCACCCGTACATCGCGCAGCGGATGCAGCTGGAGCGGCTGCACAAGTTCGACCTGACCCGGCTGCCGTCGTCGGACGAGGAGGTCTACCTCTTCCAGTGTGTGGCCCGGGAGAACCGCGCCGACGAGCGCCTCGTCGCGTTCGCGCAGGTGCGTGACCTGACCGAGCTCCGCGAGCAGGACGGCCGACTGGTCGCGCTGCCGACGGCCGAGGACACCATCGCCGCCTGCCTCGACTCGATCCGCCGCGCCCAGTCGCGGCGGCCGTCGAAGACGCGCTTCAACACCAACCGCATCGTCGTCTACGTGTGGCCGCCGAGCGAGCTGACCCGCGAAGAGATGGAGATGATCGCCGGGCGGGTCCGCCCGACGACCGCGGGCGCCGGCCTGGAGGAGATCCTGTTCATCGCGCGCCAGCGCGACCGCCGGACCGGCGAGCTGACCAAGATCGCCGTACGGATCTCGTTCGACGCCGCGGGCGGTGCCGAACTGGCCGTCGGGGAGCCGCCGGTCGAGCCGCTCGAGCCGCTCGACGAGTACCGGCTCAAGGTGCTGCGGGCCAGCAGCCGCAACACCGTGTACCCGTACGAGCTGACCGGCCGGCTCGGCGACTTCGTCGAGCACGACCTCGACGCCGACCACGCGCTGGTGCCGGTGGATCGGCCGAAGGGGCGCAACAGCGCCGCCATCGTCGCCGGGGTCGTCACCACGCCGACCGAGCGCTACCCCCAGGGCGTCACCCGGGTGGTGCTGCTCGGCGACCCGACGAAGTCGCTGGGCGCCCTGTCGGAGCCGGAGTGCCGGCGCGTGATCGCCGCACTGGACCTGGCCGAGCGGATGCAGGTGCCGCTGGAGTGGTGGGCGCTGTCCGCCGGTGCCCGGATCTCGATGACCTCCGGTACGGAGAACATGGACTGGGTTGCCGCGGCGCTCAAGCGGATCGTCGAGTTCACCCAGGCCGGCGGTGAGATCAACATCGTGGTCGCGGGCATCAACGTCGGCGCGCAGCCGTACTGGAACGCCGAGGCGACGATGCTCATGCACACCAAGGGCATCCTGGTGATGACGCCCGACTCGGCGATGGTGCTCACCGGCAAGCAGTCGCTCGACTTCTCCGGTGGTGTGTCGGCTGAGGACAACTTCGGCATCGGCGGCTACGACCGGGTGATGGGGCCGAACGGGCAGGCGCAGTACTGGGCGCCGAACCTAACGGCCGCACGGGACGTGGTGATGGCGCACTACGACCACTCCTACGTCGCGCCCGGCGAGGACGCGCCCCGGCGGGCGGTCACCACCGACCCGGCCGACCGCGACATCTCCGACTTCCCGCACGACGTGGCGGGCAGCGCCTTCGCCACCGTCGGGGAGATCTTCTCCGTCGAGTCCAACCCGGACCGCAAGAAGCCGTTCGACATCCGTACGGTGATGCGGGCCCTCTCCGACCAGGACCACCCGGTGCTGGAGCGCTGGGCCGGCATGGCGGACGCGGACACCGCCGTCGTGCAGGACGTCCACCTCGGTGGCATCCCGGTCTGCCTGCTCGGCATCGAGTCCCGGTCGGTGCCCCGGCACGGCTTCCCGCCCACCGACGGCCCGGACACCTACACGGCGGGCACGCTGTTCCCCCGCTCGTCGAAGAAGGCCGCGCGGGCGATCAACGCGGCCAGCGGCAACCGGCCGCTCGTCGTGCTGGCGAACCTGTCCGGCTTCGACGGCTCACCGGAGTCGATGCGCAAGCTGCAACTGGAGTACGGCGCCGAGATCGGCCGGGCGATCGTGAACTTCCGGGGGCCCATCGTCTTCTGCGTGATCTCGCGTTACCACGGCGGTGCGTTCGTGGTGTTCTCGAAGGCGCTGAACCCGAACATGACGGTGCTGGCGCTGGAGGGCTCGTTCGCCTCGGTGCTCGGTGGCGCACCCGCTGCCGCTGTGGTGTTCTCCGCCGACGTCAACGCTCGTACGGCTGCCGACGCGCGGGTGCGGGACCTGGAGGCCAGCGTCGCGGCGGCCAGCGGCACCGAGCGCGCCGCGCTGACCGCGGAGCTCGACGAGCTGCGGTCTTCGGTGCGCGCGGAGAAACTGAGCGAGGTGGCGGCGGAGTTCGACCGGGTGCACAACATCCACCGTGCCGTCGAGGTCGGCTCGGTGGACGCCGTCATCCGCGCCGCCGAACTGCGTCCGCGCATCATCGAGGCCATCGAGGCCCGCCTGGGGTAGAGCGGTCGGAACGCCCGCACCACGTCAGCACCACCGGTCGTCGACCGGTGGTGCTGACGTGTGGAAGGGGTGAGGTGCGTGGCGGTCTAGCTGAGCGCCACGTTCAGTGCGACGGCGATGGCGAGCCAGACGATGACCGCGCCGATGCCGACGCCGACCATGGCGAGCGCCTTGACGGCGGGTGTCATCCGGGTGTGGGCAACTGTCAGGTTTCCCCAGACGCCCAACGCCCCGATCAGCGCGCCCAGGATGCCGCCGACGGTGAACAGCAGGATCGGCAGCAGCACCAGGATGCGCAGGAAGATCGGCATGGAGGGCCCGGTCCGGTGCTGCACACCGTTGATCTCCACGGTCGGGTAAGGGTCGGCGAGAACGGTGCGTACCGTTGCCTGGACGACACCACCGTCCACTGTCGGCAACGCGTAACGCCTGCCCGTCCTGGGGGCCGGCACTCCGCCGACGGTGACGGCAGGGTGGCCGAAGAGCGCCTTGGTGGCGATGACGATCGGGCCAGCTACGCCGGCGACGTTGAGAGGTTCGGTGTTCACCGGCGTGATCTTAGGAACCGCCGTCCGCCTCGTCCATCCCGTTGATCATGCGGGTTGGTCCTGTCGCCGCAGCAGGCAGGCGGAGGGCGACGCCGCACGGTGCCTGTGGAATCCGCCCTCAGCCGATTCGGCGCTCGTGGCTCGGGCCGCTGTCGAGCTGCCAGGCCGCGGCGAGATCCTCGCGGGCCCGGGCCACCCGGGACCGGATCGTGCCGACCGGGCACTGGCAGATCTCCGCCGCCTCGGCGTACGACAGGCCGAGCACCTGGGTGGCGACGAACGCCTCGCGGCGCTCGCGGGCCAGGCCGGCGATCAGCTGGTGCACTGTCACGCTCTCGTCGGCCCCGGCGGTGATCGCCCCGGCAGCCTCGGCCGCCGCCTGCCAGTCCGGCACGGACACCAGCCTCGGCCGGGCCACCGCCGTGCGCACGTGGTCGACGGCGACCCGTCGGGCGATCGTGAACACCCACGTGCGGGCCGACGAGCGGCCGGCGAAGCCGGGGAGGTTGCGGAATGCCCGCAGAAACGTCTCCTGGGTCAGGTCGTCCGCCTCGCCCGGCCCGGCGAGATGCGACAGGAATCGCCAGACCTGGTCCTGGAGGGCCCGGATGAACGCCGTCGCGGCCTGCCGGTCGCCCTGGCCCGCCTCCTGCGCCCACCGGGTGACCTGGGCGTCGTCAACGCCGCCGGTCCGCACAGACCACCGTCCTGTGTGCCACGGGCGCTCCTTTTCGGCCGAGAGGCCGTCGTCGGGACGCCGCCGGTCAGCCGCGCAATCTGGTTGTCGCCGGCCGGTCCGGAAAAGTTCCCGGAGCTCCCACATTCGGGTGACTCTGGTCCTGGATCCGCTCGGTGTTCTCCCGGGCGGGCGGCGGCACCGGGCCGGGCGTACGCCAGGATCGCCACAGGTTGCTGTAGCCGCCACCGGCCGCGAGCAGCTCGGCGTGCGTACCGTGCTCGGCGACGCGACCCTGGTCCAGGACGACGATGCGGTCCGCGGTGGCCGCCTGGCTGAGCCGGTGGGCAACGACCAACGTGGTACGGCCCTCGGTGGCCGCCACGGCGGCCCGGTCGAGGTCACGCGCGCCCGCGCTGCCCGCCTCCGCGGTGGCCTCGTCGAGGACCGCGACGGCAGGGTCGGCGAGCACCAGGCGGGCCAGCGCGAGGTGCTGGGCCTGCGCCGCAGTGAGCTGCCGACCGCCCTCCCCCACCGCGGTCGCCAGCCCGTCCGGCAGGGTACGCAGCCACCCGGTGGCGCCGACGAGGTCGAGGGCGCGGGTCAGCTCGGCGTCGGTGGCGTCCGGGTCGGCCAGGCGCAGGTCCTCGGCGAGTGGTCCGGCGAACACGTGCACCTCCTGGCTGATCAGGGCGATCTCCCGCCGGAGCTGGTGTTCGCCGAGGTCGGCCAACGGCACGCCGCGTAGGCGCACCGAACCCTGGCTGGGCTCGACGATGCCGGCGATGATGCCGGCGAGGGTGCTCTTGCCCGCGCCGCTCGCGCCCACCAGCGCCACGCGCTCCCCGGGCACGAGACGCAGGGCGATGTCCCGCAGCACGACAGGTCCGTCGTCGTAGCGGTGCTGCGCGACTGTCACCTCCAGTGCCGCGGGCTCGGGCCGCTCCGGACGGGCCGGGCGGCGACTGACGGGCGACGCGGTGTCCGGCAGTGTGGTCACCCCGACCAGCCGGGCGAGGCTCGCGCCGGCCTGGAGCACCGAGTCCGACTCGAACAGCAGCAGGCCGATGGGGTTGAACAGGCGGTGGAAGTAGAGGGCGGCGGTGGTCGCCGCGCCGACGGTGGACAGGTCCTCGCGTACCAGCAGGAAGCCGGCGAGCAGCACGGCGGCCAGCCCCACGAACTCGGACCTGTTGATGCGCAGCCCGAACCGGGTGAACAGGCCGAAGATCTCCAGCGACAGGTCGCGGGCGACGCCGGAGCGAGCCGCGATCCGGGCGACGTGCGTGTCCTCCATCCGGTAGGCGCGTACCGTTTCGGAGCCGCGCAGCGCCTCGGCCGTCGCCTGCGTCCGCTCACCCGTCGCCACCCGCTCGCGGGCGTAGTACGGCACCGACCGTTTGAGGTACCAGCGCAGCGCCAGCGCGTACGCCGGTGCAGCGGCCAGCCCGGCGATGCCGAGCCGCCAGTCGAGGGCGAAGAGCCCCAGCGCGGTCAACACGACGGACAGCGTCGCGCCGAGGAAGGCGGGGCCGCTGGTGGCGATCACGTTCGTCACCACTGCCACGTCGTCGCCGGCCCGGGCCACCAGGTCGCCGGTCCCGGCTCGTTCCAGGGTGGCCGACGGCAGGTGCAGCGCACGGTCGAGGACCCGCTCACGGAGCCGGGCCAGCACTGTCTCGCCGAGGCGTGCGGCGACCGCGGCTCCGGCCGCGGTGAGGAGCCCCGCGAGCACCGCCGCGCCCGCGATCACGCCGGCCCAGGCCACTACCTGCGGTGTGTCGGTGCCGGCGATGACGTCGTCGACGAGGCGACCGAGCACCCACGGCGCGACGAGCCCGGTCGCGGACGCGGCGACCAGCAACGTGCCGGCGACGGCGCTGAGTACCGGCAGGCGGGCGAGCTCGGTCCGGAGGGCGGCCCAGGTCTGCCGGCCGGTGGCCGTCGGCAGCAGCTGCCGTGCCTCGACGCCGCTCGCGGTCGACGGGTCGGTCATCGCAGGACCTCCTCCCGGTAGCGGGTGTCGCTGGCGAGCAACCGCTCGTGCGGCCCCTCGGCGACGACCCGACCCTTGTCGATCACGACGACCCGGTGCGTGACGTGCAGCAGGGCCGGGCTGGTGGTGATCAGCACCGTGGCGCGGGTGTCCGCCGCGCGAACCGAGGCCAGCCCTTCGGCGAGCAGCGCCTCGGTCACCGCGTCGACGGCAGTGGTGGGGTTGTGCAGCACCAGCACCGGTGGGTCGGCGACGAGCGCACGGGCCAGCCCGATCCGCTGCCGCTGACCGCCGGACAGGTTCGCTCCCCGCTCGGTGAGCCGGCGGTCGAAACCGTCCGGGTGTGCGGTGAGCACGTCCTCGGCGGCGACGGCCCGCACGGCGGCCCGCAGGACCGTGTCGTCGACCTGGGCATCGGCGCTGAGGTTGGCGCGCAGGGTGCCCTCGAACAGCGCCACGTCGTGGGGCTCCACCAGGACCACGGCGCGCGCGGCGTCGATGTGCAGGTCCTCGACGGGTACGCCGTCGACGTACAGCGTCCCCCGGTGGTCCGCGTGGTGCACCCGGCCGGCCAGCAGCGCGACAAGCGCTTCGGCCTCGCTCGGGTCGTAGGCGAGCACGCCCACGATCTCGCCGGCGCGGACGTGCAGGCTGACGGCGTCGAGGCCGGCGTGCGAAACCTCGTCGAGGGCGAGCCGGGACTGGCTCGGGGTGGGCGGCCCGGCGTCACCCGGCGCGAGGACCGGCGCCGCGCCGAGGACCCGGGCGACCCGCGCCGCCGAGGCCCGGGCCATGGCGAACAGTTGTACGCAGTACCCGAGCGTCTGCACCGGCTCGGCGATGAACTGGGCCAGCCCGACGACGGCGACGAGTTCGCCGATGGTGAGCCGACCCTGGAGCGCGAGCCAGCCCGCGACACCGGCGACCGTCGCGAGGAAGAGTCCGTTGACCATGGTGGTGAGGCCGAGGTGCAGACCCTTGGTGGTGGCGGCGCGAAGGGTCACGTCGAGGGCGTGCCGGCTGGCGCCCGCGTACCGTCGGGCGGCGTGGTCCTGCGCGCCGATGCCGCGCAGCACGCGCAGCCCGCTGACGAGGTCGACGGCGAGTGCCGTCGTGGCCGCGAGGGCCTCCTGCTGCGACGTGCTGCGCCGGGTGAGCAACGGCGCCATCCGCTGAAGGGCGACGACCAGCAGCGGTACGCCGACGAGCACCCCGAGCCCGAGGGGGACGTCGACGACGAGCAGCGCGACGGCCGCGACCACGATCGCGGTGAGCGCCGCGGCGGTGAGCCCGGCGACGCGTACGACCAGCGCGGACAGCTCAGCGTCGGATGCCGTGACGGACAGCAGCTCGCCATCGCGTAGACCCGAGCGGTGTCCGCGCGGGTCGAGGGCGCTCCGGACGATCTCGACGCGGGTCGCGTGCGCCTCGTGTTCGACGGCGGCGTAGGCCAGCCGGGCGCCGGTGCGGTAGGCGAAGGCGAGGGCGGTGAACAGGACCGCGAGGCCGGCGAGGGAGAGCAGCAGCGCGGCGACGTCTCCGGTGGCCACCGCCCGGTCGATGATCACGCCGATGGCGACCGGTACGAGGGCCTCGGTGGCCTGGTGGACGCAGAGCAGCACGATGCCGAGCACCACCCGGCGGCGCTGTCGGCGCAGGGCGCGGCGGAGCACCACGCTCCCACTGACCTCGGCGACTGTCATGCTCGGATCGATGGGGGCATGGCGGCAGACTCCAGTAGGTGAGGGCAGGCTAACCTAACACGCCCTCGGCCAGCCGCAGCCGCCGGAGTGCCTGCCGGCCACCCGGCTCACCAATCATGGACCGTGCCGTCCTTGAGCCGGTTGAACGGCAGGTACGCCGGCTCGTACGGGAACCGGGCCGCCGCCTCCTCGTCGAGCTCCACCCCGAGCCCCGGCTGGTCGCCCGGATGCAGGTAGCCGTCGGTGAAGGTGAACGACTGCCGGAACACCTCGTTGGCCAGGGGGGTGTGCTTCATGTACTCCTGGATCCCGAAGTTGTGGATGGCCAGGTCCAGGTGCAGGGCCGCGGCCATCCCCACCGGGGAGATGTCGGTCGGGCCGTGGATGCCCGACTTGATCTGGTACTGGGCGGCGAAGTCGAGCAGCTTGCGCATCGCGGTGATGCCGCCGGTGTGGGTGACAGCGGACCGGACGTAGTCGATCAACTGCTCCCGGATCAGGGTCTGGTAGTCCCAGACGGTGTTGAAGACCTCACCGATGGCCAGCGGGGTGGTGGTGTGCTGGCGGACCAGCCGCAGCGCCTCCTGGTTCTCTGCCGGGGTGCAGTCCTCCAGCCAGAACAGGTCGTACGGTTCGAGGGCCTTGCCGAGCTTGGCGGCCTGGATCGGGGTCATCCGGTGGTGACCGTCGTGCAGCAGCGGCAACTCCGGGCCGAACTCGCCACGCACCGCCTCGAAGACCGACGGTAGGTGGCGCAGGTACGCGCGGGTGTCCCAGTCCTCCTCGGCGGGCAGCGGAGTGCGCTGCGCGGGCTCGTAGTCGTAGCGCTGGCCGGTGGCGCTGGGTTGCGCGGCCACGCCGTAGACGGCGTTGATCCCCGGCACCGCGGTCTGCACCCGGATCGACCGGAAGCCCTCGTCGAGGTGGCTGCGGATCGAGTCGAACAGCTCGGGGATGTCCCGCCCCGACGCGTGCCCGTACGCCATGATGCCGGTGCGGGACGCACCGCCGAGCAGTTGGTACAGCGGCATGCCGGCCGCCTTGGCCTTGATGTCCCACAGCGCGACATCCACCGCGGCGATGGCCGCCATGGTGACCGGGCCCCGACGCCAGTACGCCGAGCGGTACAGGAACTGCCAGGTGTCCTCGATCCGGTGCGGGTCCCGTCCCATCAGCAAAGGGGCGACGTGGTCGCGCAGGTACGAGGCGACGGAGAGCTCGCGGCCGTTGAGCGTGGCGTCGCCCAGACCGGTGATGCCCTCATCAGTGGTGATCTTGAGGGTGACGAAGTTCCGGTCGGGGCTGGTCACGATGATGTCTGCTGCGACGATCTTCACGGGGTGCCTTTCGTCTTTCAGAACCGGGGGTGGATTCTAGGCCGACAAAGGCGATCGGCGCGGCCGGCGACCGGCCCGATGAACGGAGAGCCGGCCCGGTGGGCCGGCTCTCCGCTCATCGGAGGCAGCAACGTTCAGTCGGTCCGGGAGCGAAGGCTCCGGGTCAGGACCGGGATCATCACCGCCGCAGCGACGACGTGCAGCCCGGCAAGGGCGGTGACGGTGGCCGCGTTCGCCCCGGAGATGAGGGGCGGGACCAGCGAGATCACGGTCAGGGCCACCGCCGTCCACACGAACCGGTCGGCGGGCCGAGCACTCCACCGGAGCAGCGCCACGGCGATGACGACACCCACCACCGAGAAGAAGCCGGTCACCACGGCGATCCCGGACAACGGAATCGTCTCGCCACCATCGGGGATCTCGAAGTCGACGCCGGCGGCCCGGGCCAGCGCGGCGGCGAGGGTGGTGATCACCATCGCCGCGAGCGTGGCGATCACGCCGGTGCCGGCGAGCCCACGGAATCGGTGGGTGTAGCGGGGTGGGCCCGATGCCGGGCCGGCGACGATCCCGGTGTCCTTCATGCTGTTCATGTCGTCTCCTTCAGACGGAGGCTGTCGTACCGGATGTGTTGACTGAGGTGTGACGGCACCGGGCGTGAAGACACGCACTCGCGCCGTGCGAGGGCCGGGGTTGCACAGCGCACGGACGCCGGTGCCGCGCAGCCAGAAGCCGGCATCGCGCCCGAGGACCGGCCCGGGCTCACCGTCGCGCAGCTCCAACTGCACCCGCCCGCTGATGACCACGCCGAACGCGTCGTGCCACTCCGCCGCGACCACCTCGGCGCGCGCGCCGCCGTGCAGCGTGAGCGTCCGCACCGGGACTACTCCGTGCCGTCCGCCGGCAGGCGTTCCGGCAGCCCGAGCCGCGGGAACTGGTCGTCGTGGAAGATGAAGACCTCGGTGATCGCGCCGCCGGTGATGCGCAGGACGTCGATCGTCAACGGCAGGTACGCGCCCTCCTGCTCCCGCCAGTGGTAAAAGGCGACGGCGGGCTGGCGGTTCACCGAGGTGGGGACCGCACGCAGGCCCTTCATGCCATCGAAGCCGTCCTCGACCCAGCTGTTCACCACCGCGTCGCGGCCGACGTACAGGCCCGGCGTGGGCGGCATCGAGTAGCGGACGTCGTCTCGCAGCATGGCTGCGAGCGCGTCGACGTTCGTGGCAACGCTGGCGTCGGTGAAGCGCCGCACCAGCTCGCGCGTGCCGGCGTCCTCGTCGCCGCCGGTCCAGTCCTGCCGCTCGGCGGGCAGGTGCTCCCGCATGCCGGCGCGAGCCCGCTGCAGGGCACTGTTGACCGAGTTGACCGAGTCCCCGAGCAGCTCCGCGACGTCCCTGGCGGGCCAGCCGAGCACGTCCCGCAGGATCAGCACGGCCCGTGGACGCGGCGCGAGGTGCTGGACCGCGACCAGGTACGCCAGCTCGATCGTCTCCCGCGCGACGGCGACGGTCTCCGGCTCGTCCGCGTCGCCAGCGGGCAGCTCGTCGAGCAACCGGTCCGGGTAGGGCTGCAACCACAGCACCTCGCCGCCGGCCGCCGGCTCCGGGCGGCGCTTGGCGAGCAGGTCCAGGCAGGCGTTGGTGGCGATCCGGTACAGCCAGGCCCGGAACGTCGACCGACCCGCGAAGGTCTCCCGCCGCCGCCAGGCACGCAGGAACGTCTCCTGCACCGTGTCCTCGGCGTCCTCGAACGAGCCGAGCATCCGATAGCAGTGCACGTGCAGTTCCCGCCGGTGCCGCTGCGCCAGCCCCGAGAACGCCGGCTCGTCGACCTCGCCCAGACCGCTCACGCCCAGCTCCTGCAGCCGCGTGTCCGCACTCATCACGTCATCCTTCCGCCTCGTCATGTCCTGTCCTAGGTATGACGGGCGCGGATGCGACAACTCATCACTCAGGTCGCTCTGAACGACCTGGAAGGCGACGGGAGGCGACCCGCCGGCCGCAGGCACGGGTCGCCGGGAGGCGACAGTCGTCGCGCTAGTGCGAGGTGCCGCCGCTCCATCGACTCGTGCCGGTGGCCGAGGGCCGGTGCGCGATGCGGGGCGCCCGAACGGCGGAGGCGTTGCCCGACCCCGGGCGGTAGTCCCGTGCCGCGGTGGCCACCATCTCGTCGGCGTCGCGGGTAAGCGTCTCCCGGATGTGCGGCGGAACGAACTCGGACGTCGCCATCGCCAGTCGGACCTGCACCGCGCGGTCGTCGACCAGGCGGGCGAGGTCCGCCTCGCTCAGCTCGACGGCCCGCACCAGCGCGGCGCGGACGTCGACCACCGGGTCCGCGGCGAGCGCGCTGCGCTGCGCGGCGGTGGTCCGCGGGTTGCGGGCAACCCCCTTGCGTACGCGTGCGGTGCGATCGGCCAGCAGGGCGTCGATCACGTTGGGGTCGTGGGTGTGCGTGCCGAGTCGTTCCCGTACCTCGGGTGACACGTCGTCGATCAGCTTGGCGGCCAGCTCCGGCTCCAGTTGACGACTCTCCGCGAGGAGCCCGCGAAGCTCCTTGTCCGAGGTCTTCACCATGACCTGGCGGATCGACTCGTCACAGGCCGGATTGCTGGCGACGGCCCAGCGGACCCACCGGTCGGCGTCCTTGACCAGGCGCATGAGGTTGGCGATCGACGTGGAGGGGTTCCTCGCCACTGCCTCCCGGACCTGACGATCCTGGTCGCGGGTGAGCGGTCGCAGAGCCTGCGCGGGTGCGTCGGCCCGAGAGGCGACCGCCTTGCGAACCAGGACCGACGGGTCGGACGCCAGGTCGATGAGGGTCATTTGTGGCGTTGTGGGGTCCTGAGCGAGGGCGAGCCGAGCGTCAGCGCCGCCACCGATCGGACGGTGGGCGGTGGTGCCGGACGCGCTGTGACGGTCGGCCTCGCCGACGTCGTGCTGTTTCCCCATGCCGCAATCATGTCACGCGCCCGATTCGGCAGGATTGGCCACGGGCGGGACCGGGGCGGGCAGGCGCAGGCCGGACATGCCGCCGTCCACCGGCAGCGACGAACCGGTCACCGACCTGGTCGCGGGCGAGGCCAGGTAGACGACGGTGGCGGCCACCTCGTCGGCGGTCACCAGTCGGCCGGTCGGCTGGCGGGCGGCCAACTGCCGCTTCTCCGCCGTCGGGTCGGCCGCACCGGCGAGCAGGCGGGCCACCCAGGGCGTGTCGACGGTGCCGGGGGCGACACAGTTGACCCGGACGCCCTCCGTCACCAGGTCGGCGGCCATGGCGAGGGTGAGGGCGTGCACGGCACCCTTCGACGCCGAGTAGAGGGCGCGTTTGGGCAGACCTGTGGTCGCGGCGATCGAGGAGATGTTGACGATCGCCGCGGACGACGACCGGCGCAGGTAGGGCAGGGCGACGGCGCTGGTTCGGGCCACGCCGGAGACGTTGACGTCGAGTACCCGGCTCCACTGCTCGTCGTCGTTCTCCTCCACAGTGCCCACGGCCGAGATGGCGGCGTTGTTCACCAGGATGTCGATACCGCCGAACGTCTCCGCGACCGAGGCGACGGCCGCGGTGAGGGAGGACCGGTCGGCCACGTCCGCCTGGACGCCGAGCACCCCGGGGGTCTCGGGCAGCCCGGACAGCTCCCGGTCCAGGACACCCACCCGGGCACCGGCGGCGACGAACGCCCGCACGCAGGCGAGGCCGATCCCCGATGCGCCTCCGGTCACCAGCGCCACGAGACCGTCACACCGCATCAGGCGTCCCGGAGCGTGTTGCGCTGCCGACCGAGGCCGTCGATCTCGACCTCCATCACATCGCCGACGGCCAGGTACGGGAAGCGGCCGGAGAGTCCCACTCCCTCCGGGGTGCCCGTGTTGATGACGTCGCCCGGGTCCAGGACTGTGTACTGGGACAGGTGCCAGACCAGGTACGCCACGTCGAAGATCATGTCTTTGGTGCTGGAGTCCTGGCGGGGCTCGCCGTTGACCCGGGAGCGCAGCCGCAGCGCCTGCGGGTCGCCGATCTCGTCGGCGGTGACCAGCCACGGGCCGAGCGGTTGGAACGTCTCACAGGACTTGCCCTTGGACCACTGGCCGCCGGAGACCGCGAGTTGGAAGTCCCGCTCGGAGACGTCGTTGGACAGCACGTACCCGGCGATGTGCCCGAGGGCGTCGGCCGGTGAGGCGAGGTAGCGGGCCGTTCGGCCGATCACCACCGCCAGCTCCACCTCCCAGTCGGTCTTCGTCGATCCGCGCGGGATGAGGACCTCGTCGTACGGGCCGACGACGGTGTTGGGCGCCTTGTAGAAGATGATCGGCTCGGTCGGTGGCGCGGCACCGGACTCGGCGGCGTGCGCGGCGTAGTTCTGCCCCACGCAGAGCACCACACCCGGCCGGGCGATCGGTGCGCCGACCCGCTGCCCGGTGACGTCGATCTCGGGCAGGTCGGTGGCCTCGCGGGCACGCCGGACGCCGTCGCTGGCAAGGAACTCGCCGTCGATGTCGACGGTGAGCGACGAGAGGTCGAAGTGCCGCCCATCGACGTACAGCACGGGGCGTTCCCGTCCCACCGGCCCGACGCGCATGAATCTCACGAACCAACCTCCACTGCCTGGGTCGCCAAGAACCCAATTTCCTATAGGATGCTGTTCGGCTCGATGTGTACTCGCTCACACCGGCACAGTCAAGGGGTTGCTGAGGAGACGAGATGGCCCAGCAGGAACCTCGCGAGGGTCGACTCCGCCCCGCCCGTCGACTCACCCTCGCCGAGGACGTCTACGAGTCGATAAAGACGCTGGTCATGGACCACATCCTTCCGCCCGGCGAGCGGGTCAACATCGACGCGCTCGCCCGGGAGCTCGACGTCTCCCCCACCCCCGTCCGTGAGGCCCTCGCGAGGCTGGAGGCCGACGGCCTGGTCCGTAAACGCCCGCTCTCCGGCTACACCACGACGCCACTGTTGAGCCGTGCCGAGTTCGACGACCTGTTCGACGTCCGGCAACTGCTGGAGGGCACCACCGCCGGGCGAGCCGCCACCCACGCCTCCGACGAAGCGCGCCAACGGATCAGCGTCGAGGCGGCGGCGAGCATCGACGTGGAGGCCGGCGACGGCTATCGCCGCCACGCCGCCTTCACCGCACTGGACGCGACGTTCCACGACCTGATCGCCGAGGTCTCCGGCAGCCCGTTGCTGCGGGACACCATCACGCGGCTGCACTCACACCTGCACCTGCACCGGCTGTACTTCCCGGTCGCCGGCGCAGCGGACACCAACACCGAGCACCAGCGCATCGCCGCCGCCATCGTCGCCGGCGACGCGACAGCCGCCACCGAGGCGATGCGTGCCCACCTCAGCGCCGCCCGGGAGCGCCACCTGCCCGCCTTCGACCGGCTCCCCACCCCCGCGACACCGCGCGACTCGGCCTGACCCACCCCCACGGATCCGAGGAGCCGCCATGCGGATCGCCCTCTTCATCACCTGCGTCAACGACCTCGCCTTCCCGGCCACCGGCATCGCTGTCACCCGCATCCTGCGGCGACTCGGCCACACCGTCGACTTCCCCGCCGACCAGACCTGCTGCGGGCAGATGCACGCCAACACTGGTTACCGGGCCGAGGCCATGCCTCTGGTGCGCAACTACGTCGACGTCTTCGACTCCTACGACGCCATCGTCGCGCCGTCCGGGTCGTGCACCGCGATGATCCGCGACCAGTACCCGCGCCTGCACGCGCCGGCCACGTCGGTGGCCGCCCGCACGTACGAGCTGTCCGAGTTGCTCGTCGACGTTCTCGGCGTCACCGACGTCGGCGCCGAGTTCCCGGAGACGGTCACCTACCACCCGACCTGCCACGGCCTGCGGATGCTGCGTCTCGGCGACCGACCGCTGACCCTGCTGCGCCAGGTGCGCGGAATCCACCTGGTCGAGCTGGGCGACGCCGAGGAGTGCTGTGGCTTCGGCGGCACGTTCGCACTGAAGAACCCGGACGTCTCCACCGCCATGCTCACCGACAAGTGCGCCCGCGTCCGCGACACCGGCGCACGGGTGCTCGCCGCGGCCGACAACTCCTGCCTGGCGCACATCGGCGGCGGTCTCGACCGCCACCGCTCGGGCGTACGGGCCGTGCACTACGCCGAGATTCTCGCCGAGACGGGAGCCAGCTCATGAGCCATCCGGTCGCACCCGCCACCGGGGGCGGGCGGATCCGCACCCCGCTGCCGTTCCCCACGGCCGCCAGGCCGGCCGTCGCCGACCCGCAACTCCGGGCAAACCTGCACCGGGCCACCCGCACCATCCGGGCCAAGCGAGCCCGGGTCGTCGACGAGGTACCCGACTGGGAGGCTCTGCGCGACACCGGCTCGGCGATCAAGGCGGACGTCCAACGTCGGTTGCCGGAGTTGCTGGAGCAGTTCGAGGCGTCCGTCACCGCCGCCGGCGCCACTGTGCACTGGGCCCGCGACGCGGCCGAGGCGTGCCGGATCGTGGTCGAGCTGACCCGGGCCACCGGGGCCGACGAGGTCGTGAAGGTCAAGTCGATGGCGACCCAGGAGATCGAGCTCAACGAGGCGCTGGAGGCCGCCGGGATCGCCGCGTACGAGACCGACCTCGCCGAGCTGATCGTGCAGCTCGGCGAGGACACCCCCTCGCACATCCTGGTGCCGGCGATCCACTACAACCGGGCCCAGATCCGGGAGATCTTCGAACGTCGCATGGCCGACGCGCCGCCCGACCTGAGCGACGAACCGGCCGCGCTGGCCGAAGCGGCCCGCGCTCACCTGCGACGGCGTTTCCTCTCGGCCCGGGTCGCCGTCTCCGGAGCCAACTTCGCCGTCGCCGACACCGGCACCCTCGTGGTGGTCGAGTCCGAGGGCAACGGCCGCATGTGCCTCACCCTCCCCGAGACGCTGATCAGCGTCGTCGGCGTCGAGAAGCTGCTGCCGACCTTCACCGACCTGGAGGTCTTCCTGCAACTGCTGCCGCGGTCCTCGACCGGTGAGCGGATGAACCCGTACACCTCGATGTGGACCGGCGTCACCCCCGGGGACGGCCCGCAGGACGTGCACGTCGTGCTCGTCGACAATGGCCGCTCCGCTGTGCTCGCCGACCCGGTCGGACGGCCCGCGCTGTCCTGCATCCGCTGCTCCGCGTGCCTCAACGTCTGCCCGGTGTACGAACGGGCCGGCGGCCACGCGTACGGCTCGGTGTACCCGGGCCCGATCGGCGCGATCCTGTCGCCGCAGCTGACCGGCGTTGCCGACAACGCCTCACTGCCGTACGCGTCGACCCTCTGCGGCGCCTGCTACGACGTGTGCCCCGTGAAGATCAACATTCCGGAGATCCTGGTCCACCTCCGCCAGCAGGCACCGCACCCGCCAGCGGAACGGGCCACCATGCGGCTCCTGTCCTGGGTGATGCGCAGCCCTCGACGGTGGGCCGCCGCCCTGCGCCTGGCCCGGGCCGGCGCGGGGCCGCTCGGTGCGTACCGTCAGCGGCGCACCGGCGCTCGCACGCTGCGGCGACTGCCCTGGCCCGCGTCGGCGTGGACCCGGTCGCGTGACCTGCCGCTGCCCGCGCCGCAGACCTTCCGGGAATGGTGGGGAAAACAGTGAGCGCACGTGACGAGATCCTGGCGCGGCTCCGGACGGCCCTGGCCGACAGTCCGCCGCCGGTGCAGGTGCCCCGCCGCTATCGCCGGGTCGGCGACCACCCCGACCTGATCGAAACCCTCGTCGACCGCCTGGAGGACTACCGGGCCGTCGTCCACCGTGGCACCGAGGCCCTGCACCGGCTGCTCGGCGAGGTCGGCCGGCTCGCCGTTCCCACCGACACCCCCGCCCATTGGCTGGACGGCTACGCCGGAGAGCTGCACCGCGACGCGCCCCCGCTGTCACCGGCCGCGCTCGACGGCCTGGACGCGGTCCTGACCGGCTGTGCCGTGGCGGTCGCCGACACGGGCACCATCATCCTCGACGCCGGCCCGACGCAGGGGCGACGCGCGCTCACCCTGGTGCCCGACCGACACATCTGTGTCGTCCGCACCGACCAGGTCGTCGGCCTGCTGCCGGAGGCGTTGGCCCGGCTGGACCCACGCGCGCCTCTGACCTGGATCTCGGGCCCGTCCGCGACGAGCGACATCGAGCTGAACCGGGTCGAGGGAGTGCACGGCCCGCGCCGCCTGGAGGTCGTCCTGGTCAGCTCAGGAGTCTGACGACACCTGCTCGCGGGTCTCGTCCGCCTGGTTCCGCAGCGGGACGCCGCGCACGTTGAGCAGCATGACGATGCCCACGCCGACCACCAGGGCGATGTCGGCGATGTTGCCGACGAAGAACCCGGCGTAGTCGATGAAGTCCACCACGTGCCCCCGCGCGAACCCCGGCTCGCGGAAGAGTCGGTCCAGCAGGTGCGTCGTCGCGCCGCCGAGCACCAGGCCCAACGCCACCGCCCAGGGACGCGACGTGACCCGCCGGGCCACCACCGTCACCGCGACCACCGCCGCCGCGGCGAACACCGCGAAGATCCAGGTGTACGCGGAGCCGATCGAGAAGGCCGCGCCCGGGTTGTAGACGAGGCGCAGTTGCAGCAGCTCACCGAGGAGCGTGATGGTCTGCCCGTCGGACAACGCGGACTCGGCCCAGAACTTGGTGGCCTGATCGGCGGCGAGCACCACGGCAGCGATCAACACGACGGCGCGGAACATCCCGGAACCCTAGCTCACGGTTTGGTGCGCGGGCGGCGCCGGTGCCCGGCCCGGCTCAGCCCCGCCGGCCGGGAAAGTCGACGGTGAACGGCGAGGTGCCCACCCGGATGGCGGACGCGTCGACCTGCCTTACATAGTCCGGGTAGCAGCGGTCGGGGTGCAGGCAGAACCGGACCCGCTGGCCGGGCAGGAGTCGGGCGTCGTACCGGCCGTCCTCGACGTTCTCGTCGACCGCGACGATGTCGCCGGTGTCGGCGTTGTAGACGTAGACGGGGTAGCTGTAGCCGTACACCGGGAGGCCGTTGGCTTGGCCGGAGACGGCAGTGCCGGCGCTCATCCGCTCGTTCGCCACGGTGGTGCCGCCGGCGACGACCTTGATCCGGGTCGCCTTGACGCTGTTCGGCGCCCCACCGGACCACTGGGTGGCGTAGACGCTGTTGGCGCCGCCGTTGCCCGGTGGGATGAACGCCAGCGACCACTCGTACGGGCCGAGCCCGCTGAAGGTGTACGAGCCGTCGCCGGGAACCTTCCAGGTGGTCTCGTACCAGAACGGATCGTAGGTCGTCAGCGCGACGGTCACCGACACCGGCTGGCCGGTGACCGCGTCGGTGATCGACCCGGTGATCGACCCCGCCCGGTCCAGCAGGATGTCGGGCAGCGTGGTGATCCCGGGCCCTGGCTCGACCACCAGTGCCTTGGCCCGGTCGCCGGTGCCACCCTCCGGGCCGACCCACTGCGCGCCGTGCCCGTTGGCCGAGCCGCCGGCCCAGATGTTGTACCGGTCCGGGTGGAGGCTCCGGAACCGCACCACCCCGTTCTCGTCGGAGATCTCGTTGGCGTCATAGATGTCGGGGAACCGCTTGTCCACCGAGATGGCGATGATTCCCGTGTTGGGCACCGGTGCGCCGGTCGCCCGGTCCCGCAGTGTCACGCGCAGTTCGTTGCCGGGCGGCTGGACCGGCAGCGTCGCGTGGGTCACCCGCCCGGCGACCGCGGTCGCCTCGACCATCCCGCCCTCGTGTACGCCGTCGTTCGCGGCGCCGGTGAACCGGTAGTGGCCGGGCGGCACCTCCAGGTCGACGTACCCGTTCGGGAAGGTCCCGGCGGCGTTGGTGCAGATGAGGCCGAGCTCCAGCGGGTCCTGAACACAGAAGTTCCGCACCTCGGCGCCGGTGGCCGCGTCGGCCGCGACGAACCGGATCCGGCCGGCCGGAGGAAGCACGTCGTCGACGACGAGCCGGCCACGGGCCGGCACGGTGACAGCTCCCCAGGGGAACCCGAGCCGGCTCGGGTAGTAGCGGGGTCGGAACACGCCGGGCAGTTGGTTGGTGATCCGGTAGCGCCCGGCCGACACCCGGGACACCCGCCACCGGCCGGCCCGGTCCGTGGTGGTCGAGTAGGTCGGATGCTCGGCGCCGGAGTCCGGCGCGAGGGTGACTCTGACCTGGCTGGCCGGTCGGCCGGACCGTTCGGTCAGGGTGCCACTGACGGTCGCGGCGGCGCTGCCGGCCCGGACCGGCGCGACCGGACCCAGCACCGCGTCGACCCCGAGCAGCAACAGCGCGCTCAGCGCCGCCAACAGGAGAATTCCGGTACGTCTGGTGGGACGTGCTACTCGGCTGCCCATCGTGGTGGCACCTCCGGAATCGGCGAAGCCCGGCTCGCTTCGCGCACATCAGGGCAGCCTAACCACGCTTCTCACCACTGCTTGTCAAGTGACGAACACGGACAGTGTCGGTTTCCGAGGCATCTGCGGACCGCTACGGACGGTCACGGCGCCGCCGGCCGCCGGCCGCCGCCGCTGGCCACCCGCCCTGCTGATGGTTGGTCGGGTGAGGCGCGGAAACGACATAATGCATGCCTTTGGTAATTGCCAAAAGGTTGCAACTGTGCCACCGTGATGATCAACGGTTCCGGCGCTCCGCCCACCCGACCACCGATTCCTCCCCACACCACAGGAGCCCTCTGTGACCCGGATGCGTCCGACCCTCCGACGCCTCGTGGCGGCGACCGCGGCGGCGGGGATGCTCGTCCTCGCCGGCTGCTCGACCCCGGCCATCCCCAACGGCACATCCGGCGGCGCGACGCTTGTCGTCGCCACCTCCGACGAGCCGGACGCGCTGAACCCGGTGCTCAACTACGGCGTCGACGGCGCCTCGCTGATCTTCGACGGCCTCGTCAGCCGGGACGACGACAACCGCCTCGTCGCCGGTCTGGCCACGGCGTTGCCGGAGCTGTCCCCAGATGGACGCACAGTGACCGCGAAGCTCCGCGACGGGGTGCAGTTCCACGACGGCACCACGCTGAGCGCGGCGGATGTCGCCTTCACCTACCAGGCGGTGCTGGACCCGAAAGTGGACTCCACGCTCCGCTCCGACCTGGACATGGTGGAGTCGGTGACAGCGCCCGACGCGGCCACCGTCGTGTTCCGGCTGCGCTACCCGTACGCGCCGTTCCTCCAGCGACTCACCCTCGGCATCGTGCCGTCGAAGCTGCTCAGCGGGCAGGACATCAACACCACCGGGTTCAACCGGAAGCCGATCGG
Organism: Micromonospora sp. DT15; assembly: GCF_049841475.1. Taxonomy (NCBI): domain Bacteria; kingdom Bacillati; phylum Actinomycetota; class Actinomycetes; order Micromonosporales; family Micromonosporaceae; genus Micromonospora; species Micromonospora sp. DT15. The sequence goes on along the minus strand of NZ_JBNCKJ010000003.1, from coordinate 457,907 downwards.
GACCGGGCCGTACAGGGTCGAGTCCTGGACGCCGGGTGACCGGCTGGTGCTCACCGCGAACGAGCGCTACTTCGGTGGCCGGCCGGCGAACAACCGGGTCGTGGTGGCGTTCGTCGCCGACGACAACGTCCGCGCCCAGCGGATGCGGGCCGGCGAGTTCGACGCCGCCGAACTGCCGCCGAAGCTCGCCTCCGGATTCGACTCCGACACCGCGTACCGGGTGCAGCGGGTGCCGACCGCCGACTACCGGGGCGTGATGCTGCCGATGGGCAACCCGGTCCTCGCCGACCCGGCGGTCCGCCGGGCGCTCAACCTCGCCGTCGACCGGGCCGCGATGGTGTCCGGAATCCTCGGTGGCGCCGGCGAGCCGGCGTTCGGGCCGGTCCCCCCGACCTCCGAGTTCGCCGACCCTTCGACAGTCGGCACGCCGACCGCCGACGCGACGGCGGCGAGCGCGCTGCTCGACGCGGCCGGCTGGAAGCCCGGTGCGGGTGGGGTGCGGGCCAAGGACGGCCGGCCGGCCCGGTTCACGCTGATGTACCCGGCGACCGACACCCTGCGCAAGGACCTGGCCCTGGCCGTCACCGCCGACGCGAAGAAGATCGGCATCGAGGTCACCCCGGCCGGGCTCACCTGGGACGCCATCGACCCGCGAATGAAGTCCGACGCCCTGCTGATGGGCTACGGCACGCCGTACGACCCGGACTTCGTCTCGTACAAGCTGTTCAGCTCCCAGTTCGCCGGGCAGGGCTACTTCAACCCTGGCTCGTACCGCTCCGAGGTGACGGACCGCGCTCTGCAGGAGGGCCGCGACCAGATCGACCCGGCTCTTCGCAAGGCCGCGTACGCGCAGTTCCAGAAGCAGTTGGCCGCCGACGTGCCGTGGCTGTTCCTCACCTACCTGCGGCACACCTACGTGCTGAAGTCCTCCGTCCAGGGCGCGGCACCCCGGGTCGAGGCGCACGAGCACGGGGTGGCGAACAGCATCTGGTGGAACATCAACACCTGGACGCGCTCGTGACCCGCTCCGGGCGACTGGCCGGGGCCGGGGCGGTGGTCCGACGCCGCCTCCTGGTAGCCGTTCCCGTGCTCGCCGCGACGAGCATCGGGATGTTCGCCCTGGGTGCCGCCTCGCCGGTGGACCCCGCCAAGCAGTACGCGGGCGCGGCGGCCTTCACCGCCAGCGAGGAGAACCTGGCGCAGATCCGCGCCAACTGGGGTGTCGACGACCCGCTGCCGGTGCAGTACCTGCGCTGGATCGGCAACCTGGTCCAGGGCGATCTGGGCTGGTCGACGAGTCGTCACGAGCCGGTCGCCTCGGTGCTCTCCGCCCGGGCCGGCTGGACGCTGCTGCTGATCGGGGTGACCCTCGCCCTGGTCCTGGTCGGCAGTCTGCTGCTGGGTGCGCTGGCCGCGTACCGCCGGGGTGGGTTGTTCGACCGGGGTCTGCGGGCGGCGGCCTACGCGGTCGAGTCGATGCCGGTGTTCTGGCTGGGCCTCGCCGCGATCGCCGTGTTCGCGCTGGCCCTGGGCTGGTTTCCGGCGGGCGGGCTCACCGATGTCACAGCGACCAGCACCTCGTCCGCCGACGTGGCGCACCACCTGATCCTGCCGGTCGGAGTGCTGGCCGTTTCCCAGGCGCCGTGGTTCGTGCTGTTCGTCCGGGACGCGGTGGCGGAGAGCATGCGCGACGACCACGTGCTCGCGGCGCGGGCCCGCGGGTTGCCCGGGCGGACGGTCCTGTTCGGGCACGCGTTACGGACCGCGCTGCTGCCGTTCCTCACCCTGGTCGGCACCCACCTGCCTGAGCTGGTCGGCGGGGCGGTGCTCGTCGAGACGGTGTTCTCGCTGCCGGGCCTCGGTGCCGTCACGGTGGCCGCCGCGCTGGGCAGCGACTTCCCGCTGTTGGCGGCGATCACGCTGGTCACCACCGCCGTGGTGCTGGCCGCGAATCTCACGACCGACCTCGCCTACGCCGCCGCCGACCCGAGGGTGCGACTCGATGGCTGACCTTGTCACCCGACCGCCGCTGCTCCACCTGGCCCGGGCCCGGCTGCGGCTGCGACCCGGCCAGACCGGTGTCGTCATCGCCGGTCTGGTCCTGCTGGTGGCAGTCGCTGGCTCGCTGCTCGCACCGCTCGTCTGGCCACTCGACCAGAGCGCGATCGCGTTGGACCAGACCCGGTCGGCACCGTCCTGGACCCACCTCGCCGGCACCGACGACCTGGGCCGCGACGTGGCACACCGGGCCGTCTACGGACTGCGGGTCTCGTTGCTCGTCGGCGCGGTCGCCGCCCTCGTGGCCACGGTTCTCGGGGGCGTGGTCGGCGGGATCGCCGGCACGCTCGGCGGCCGGGTGGACCGGATCCTGATGCGGGTCGTGGACACCATCGCCGCGATGCCCCACCTGCTGCTGGGCATCTTCATCGTCGCCATGCTGCGTCCCAGCCTCGGTGCCGTGATCGCCTCCGTCGGGCTCACCCACTGGCTCTCCACCGCCCGCATCGTCCGATCTGAGTTGTTGAGCCTGCGGACCCGACCGTTCATCGACGCCGCCATCAGCGGTGGGGCGGGCCGACTCCGGGTCCTCACCCGGCACCTGCTGCCGCACGTCCTGCCTCGGCTGGCGCTGGCCACCACCCTGATGATCCCGCACGCGGTGTGGCACGAGACCGCCCTGTCGTTCCTCGGCCTCGGCCTGCCTCCGCACCTCGCCTCACTGGGCAACATGATCAATGACGGCCAGGGGTCGCTGCTGACCGGTGCCTGGTGGGCGAGCCTGGCACCGGGCGCTGTCATCGTCGTCGTCACTCTCGCCATCGCGGTCCTCGCCGCCCGCTGGCGCGACCGCCTCGATCCCCGGGTCCGAGCGGAGCTGCACCTGTGACCACCATCGAATCAGTTTCGGCCCCGGCCTTTCCCCGCACCACCGCGGGTCAGCCGCTGCTCACAGTGGACGGCCTCGGCGTCGAGTTCCGGCTCCGCGACACGACGGTGCATGCCGTCACCGACCTCAGCCTCACCCTACGGGCCGGCGAACTGCTCGCCATCGTCGGCGAGTCCGGCTGCGGCAAGTCCGTCCTGGCCAACGCCCTGCTCGGCCTGCTACCCGGCAGCGCCACGACCACCGGCCACGCCGTCCTGCACGAGCCCGACAGCGAACCGGTCGACCTGATCACCTGCGGTCAGCGCCACCTGGCGCGCAGGGTGCGCGGGCGCCGCGTCGGGCTGGTGCCGCAGAGCCCGGCCACCGCCCTGAACCCGGTACGCACCGGACGCCGACTGCTCAGCGAGACGCTGCGGGCGCACGGCCGCGACCGCGCCGACGCCGACCAGCTCGCTGTCGATGTCGGGCTCGACCCGGCGGACCTGGACCGCTACCCCCACGAACTCTCCGGTGGCATGGCACAGCGTCTGGTCACCGCGCTCGCGCTGGCACCCGACCCGTCGCTGCTCATCGCCGACGAGCCCACCACCGGGCTGGACCGACCCCTGGTCGACCACACCCTCGACCTGCTGAGACGTCGCTGCGACAACGGCTCCGCGGTCGTGCTCATCACGCACGACCTGGCTGCCGCGCAACGGGTCGCCGACACCGTCGCCGTGATGTACGCCAGCCGCATAGTGGAACACCGCGACACCGACCAGCTCTTCACCACGCCGGCCCACCCGTACGCCTCGGCGTTGCTCGACGCCCTTCCGGACCGGGCCTTCCGGCCGGTGCCGGGCGACCCGCCGATGCTCACCGCGCTGCCACCCGGCTGCGCGTTCGCGCCCCGCTGCCCGCGCCGCACCGACACCTGCGCGGACCGACCAGAGCCGACACCGGTCGCCGGTGGCGGCACTGTGGCCTGCCACCACCCGATCCCCACGGGAGCCACCACGTGACCAGCCCGCAGCACCTGCTCGCCGACGAGGTGACCGTCGGGTACGGCCGCCAGGTCGTCCTCGACGGCGTCACAGTGCGGATCGGCCGCGGAGAGACGGTCGGACTGCGCGGGCCCTCCGGCTGCGGAAAGTCGACGCTGGTTCGGGTCCTGGCCCTGCTGCACCGCCCCGATCAGGGTCGGGTCAGCATCGACGGCACACCGGTCGGCGGCATCCGGTACGCCGTACCGGTCGCCCTGCGGACCCGCGTCGCCGCCCTCTTCCAGAGCCCGCGTGCCGCCGCCGACCCACGACTGAGCCTCGCCGACCTGATCGCCGAACCGCTACGCGCCACCCGGACGCCCGAGCCGGCGGTCCGCGAACGGGTCGCCGAACTCGCCGACCTCGTCGGCCTCACCGCCGACCTGCGCAGCCGACGGCCACACGCCGTCTCCGACGGGCAACTGCAACGCGCCTGCCTCGCCCGGGCCCTGGCGCACCGCCCGGACTACCTGCTCTGCGACGAGGCCACCGCGATGCTGGACGCCTCCACTCAGGCACACGTCGCCGCCGTCATCCGCGACTACCAGCGGACCCAACAGGCCGGTGTGCTGGTCATCAGCCACGACCAGACCCTGCTGGACCACTGGAGTGACCGGATCGTCGACCTCGCCGGTGCAGCGAGGGCGCACACCTGACCCTCACTTCGGGACGTTGCGTTGCCGGGGGCAAACGGGCGACCGGCATCGGAGGTCCGCCGGCCTCCGCCACTCGGGCGCGACAGCGTCAGCCGACGTCGAGGGGCACCCGCCGAGCGCGGGAGTCGGGGCGGCCGGCGAGGATGCCGGCGAGGATCTCCGCGCCGTCGACGACCCGCGGGCCGGGGCGGTTGAAGTAGGCAGGCCCGTCGACCACCCACACCTGCCCGCCACGCACCGCGGGCAGGTCCGCCCAGCCGGGTTGCGCGGTCGCCACGGACAGCTCGTCGATGGTTCGCTCCGGCGTGAACCCGCACGGCCCGAACATCACCACGTCGGGGGCCAGGTCGGCGACCACCGACCACGGGTGCGGGGTGCTGTGCGCACCCGGCCCGAGCAGCAGCGACCGCCCACCCGCGTAGGTGATCTGCTCCGGAACCCAGTGCCCGCCCGGCATCAACGGGTCGAGCCACTCGACGAACAGCACCGTCGGCGCGCCGGGCACCGGCCCCGGCAACGCGGCGAGGCGACGCTCGGCGTCGGCTCGGATCTCCGCCGCCCTGCCTTCGGTGCCGGTCAGCGCGGCCACGGCATCGACAGTGTTCAGGATCCCGTCGATGGTCCGCGCCTCCAGGGACATCACCCTGGTGTCGAGATCGATCAGACCAACCGCGTCGTTGACCCGCTCGTAGGAGACCGCACACACGTCGCACAGATCCTGGGTCAGGATCAGATCCGGCTTCAGGCCCTCCAGCATGGCGACGTCGAGCTGGTACAACGACGAGCCTCGGTGCGCGTCACCGGCGATCGCCGCCGAGATCTCCCGGCTCGTCAAGGTCTCCGGCAGGGACGTCGCGGTCACCGCCGGGACGTCGGCCAGGGCCCCCGGCGGCCAGTCACACTCGTGGGTACGGCCGACCAGGTGCCCGGTCAGGCCGAGCATGGCCACGATGTCCGTGGCCGCCGGCAGCAGGGAAACGATGCGCACAACCGCCTGCCTACCAGGCGCGACCGAGCCACGTCCACTTCCGTGCGAGCCGTCGCTGTAGTGGAACTTCTCGTCACCGGGCCGCGGGATGCTCACCGAAGCCAGCCGAGGAAGCGTCTGTGCAGCGCACCCGCCGGCACCCAGGTCAGGTCCTCGGAGGCCCGCACCAGCTGCGCACCTAGGTAGAGAGCCAGGGATATCGGAGGGTCGTCGAACTCGGCACGCAGTTCGCGCTGCCGCCTGCGGCAGGGCCAGGGCGCATCGCAGCCGCCGCAACTCCAGATCGGCAGCACCGGGCCGTGCGTGGTCAAGCGCGGCCTCCGGGCAGCGCCGCCGTCATCGACCGCGCCTGCCCGTTGGTCGTCCAGTCCAAGGCCAGCACGGGTACGGCGTGAGCCGCGACCACCACGACTGACAGCCTGCGGGCGGACGGACTCACCGGCACAGGGACGGGCAGATGACCGACGACCACGACGCCGCCGGAGCGATGAACTTCATCTTCGAAGCCGGCGTCCTCAAACGCGCCGCCCGCACCGGCTGGTGGTTCGCGACGCAGACAAGCTGGAATGCCTCATCCAAGCCGTCGAGTACCGCCAGCGCCCACCGCCTTGCCGACGCCGCCCTCGGCGGACAACCCCTGGCCTGGCTCACTCCCCGCCACAGGAGTAAACGTTCAATAGCGCGTCGCGATGCTGTGTTGGCCGAGGAGCGACCTGACAGCGCAGATGTTGCTGAGGGCGAGCGCGATGTTGAATGAGCCCTTTTCATCGTGACGGGGCTGGTCACGGCGGTAGGGTGGGGGGCAGGGATCGACGTAGGGCGAGGCTCCCGGCAAGACAGCAGTCGACCCAAGATCCGATGCTCCAACCGGAAGCCTCGCTGTTGTCCTACCCTGCCGCGATTCCCCTGTCCGACCGCACCCTCATTTGCCTCGCTGACCTGATCCGCAACCACCGAACGCAGGTGGAGAATCGCGCGGCGCTTGGCTGGCGGTTCAACAAGTTTGACCCGAGTACCAGGCGTTGGATACGGCGTTGGCGCCGCCGATGTCCCACGTTCCCGGGCCGATGCACCAGGTCCAGTCGTTGCGGGGCCACGTCGCGTCGACGTAGATGATCACATGGGTGTTCCCGCAGTGGTTGTACCAGGCCGTCACCGCGTCTTCGTAGTAGCCGCAAACCTGTGCGGCGACGTCCTCGCTGCCGGGCTTGACCTGCTCCGAAACCGCTGTGGTTTCGGGTTGGGACAGGCGGGAGCTGGCGCCCGGACTTGCCTGTGCCACGGTCCCGGACAGGGTGAGTGCGCCGAGGATCGCGGTCACTGCCGAGATCCGGAACGCCGTTCTGTACCACATTTTCACAATCGTCTCCTGTCAGCCGCCGCTGCGGCCTAGATGATGCTGCTGGCTGCCTGAATCTTCTTCCGTAAGCCGGAATCAGATTCAACCCTGACTGAGCGGATTTCCTAAGATAAGAATGCAGGCCGCAGCCGGGTCTGTCGTTACTGGTAAGCGCACAAGTCTTTAGTCTGCGCGTACTCTCGCGCACTGCTCGCGGAACTGGCGTGGCGAAAGACCGTAGGCGCTGCGGAACGCCTGGCTGAAGTGCGCCGGGCTGGTGAACCCCCACTGGGCGGCGATCGCGTGGATCGGGCGCGCGCCTAGTTGGGGGTTGGCGAGGTCGCGTCGGCACTGCTCCAGGCGACGCTCGCGGACCCAGCCGGCAACCGTGTGCCCTTCCTCGTGAAACAGCTTGTGCAGGTATCGCAACGAGATGTGTTGCGCTGCGGCAATCGCGTCCGGTGTCAGGCGCGGATCGCCCAGATTCTCTCGGATGAAGGCGTGGATCTGAGCCATCAACGCTCGCCGTCGGGTGTGGGAGGGCACCGCGCTTTGGACGTCCAGCGCGTTGGCCAGTGCCGCTGTCAACACGTCAATGGTGAGGGTGGACAGCCGGGCGGCGTCCAACGGACTGAGTTCGTCCATGTGCCGGGCAAGGTGCAGCAGGAATTGTGAAGATAACGCGCCGATGCCTTGGGTGCCAGGGATGCGAACTGCGCTCAGGCGCCGCAACTCCCAAGGGGGCAACGGCAGTAAAAAGCGCGGGAAGCGCAGGAGCAGCAGCTGACTAACTGGCTCATCCGGGGTGAATTCGGCCAGGTAGGGCCGGGAGGTGTCATACAGTATCAGGTCCCCCACGCCGAAATCTGTGCGCTGGCCGTCTTGCGTGATCATGCCGCCACCGCGCACAAGGCAACCCAGCTTGAACACCTCGGGATCGGCCTGCCGAATGAGCTTGGGAGTGCGGTGGACCGAGTGCGGCATCGTGGTCATTAATGTCGCCTGCACGGGACCGAACTCGCTGATTCCGACCTGAGCCCGAAATCCGGGCTCCCACTGCGATTCACAGCGTAAATCGTAGGGCACCCAGAGCTTCGAGTTTACCTCGCGCCAGAAGGCGAACCCGTCTTCAACCGGGACCTCGGTGGTGCTGACTACGTCCATGACTCACCTTCGCGCTGTCGCTGCAGGGGTCAGATAACGATAGCTTGGCGTCGATATAGCGGCGTTGCGAGGTTATGGTGCGGGTCAGGCATTGAGGGCTTTTCATCGTGATGGGCCTGGTCGCGATGGGTGGCAGGCAGCGTGTGTCGACATAGGACGAGGCTCCCGGTAAGACAGCAGTCGGCCAAGATCCGATGCCCCAACCGGGAGCCTCGCTGTGCTGTGTTACCCGGCGCCCAGGCTCTCGATCACCCGCATGCTCGCCGGCCCGCCCGTGGCGTACGCCTCGGCGCCGCGCGCCTGGGCAAGCTGCACGCCCACGTACCCGACACCGCCGGCACCGCCGTGCACCAGGACCTTCTGCCCGGCGCGGACTCCGGCCCGGTCGACCAGCCCCTCCCAAGAGGTGACCGCCGCCAAGGGCAACGCGGCGGCCTCCCGCATCGAGAGTGCCTTCGGCTTGCGGGCCAGCAGTCGGGCGTCCACGGCGGCGTACTCGGCCAGCGAGCCCTGGAGGTTGCCGACGCCCCCGCACAGCCCCGTACACCTCGTCCCCCGCTCGAAGTCGGTCACCTCCGCGACGGGCACACCGCGTACGGGTCAGTCGTCTTCGGCACCGTCGAGCAGCGCGCGCCGCAGCGCCAGCCGGTGCTTGCGACGGATCTCCGCCTCCCGGTACCGCCGCCGGTCACCATCGGTCTCGGGTAGCAGCGGCGGCACAGTACGAGGCTGGCCGTCGTCGTCGATGGCGACCATGACCAGGTGAGCGGTGGCCACGTCGGTGGGCGGCACCGCCCGGTCCCACCGGTCGGCGGTCACCTTGACCGCCACCTCCATCGAGCTGCGACCGGCCCAGGTGATCCGGGCGTCGACGTGCACGACGTCACCGACCCGCACCGCGCGCAGAAACGCGGTCTCGTCGATCGCGGCGGTCACCGCCGGCCCGTCGGAATGGCGGGCGGCGACCACCCCGGCCACCGAGTCGATGAGGTTGAGGATCCGGCCGCCATGCACCGTACCCATCAGGTTGGTGTGGTGCTGGTCCATGATCTGCGACAGGGTCAGGTGCGACGCCGACGGCGCTCGGCCGGCGATCGTGGTCGTGTCGTGCACAGCGGTAGTCCGTCCCTCGGGAAACCACACCGCCGGAACACGGACACACACTGACGAGGACACACCGGCGCACACCGCCCCGGCACGTCACCCGCTCAGCCCACCCGCGAGGCCGACGGCAGCGCACACGGTTGTGTACGCAGCACTGGCAGGTCTTCGGACTCGCGGGCCCGACCGGCTCCACGCCGGTCCCCTACTGGCCGTCGCTTCCCAGGCCACTGGCCCAGTGCTGATGACGGCGGTCGTTCCCACTCACCGCTGCGGGGCAGCCCCGGATTCCCACCGGGTTCCCTCTTACGACGCCCAGCCACCTCGTGACCGGGCGAACCAGCGCCACCGGGAGCATAGCTGGCCAGGAGCGATGGCCCCTCAGCCCGGCCGACCACCCGGGAGGTGTTCGGCTTTAGCCATGTGAGGAAAAAGTTCGTCACCTCTTGTAAAAAGTCTCCGCCCAGTGAGGATATTCAGATGCGTCGTCACCCTCAGATTCCTGGGCGGGTGGTCTCGGGCCTCCTCGCGCTCCTCCTCGCCTCGGCGGTCGCTCTCCTCGCGTCCGCCCAGCCCGCCGCAGCTCACGGGACCCTCGCGATGTCCACACCGGCGAGCGGCGCAACCGTGCGCGAGCCGTTGACGTCGGTGCAGCTGTTCTTCACCGAGAAGGCCGCTGCCAACGCGTTCTTTACGATCACCGCGCCGGGTGGCATCCGGGTCGACAATGGCTGGTCGTACGGGGAACCGAAGCCGCTGGACAAGCCGGTGCGCGAGTACTTCCTGGTCAACGGCCAGTTCGAGCCACGCGAGTACACGACCGGGTTTCCCGCGACGGTGGCGGTCGCGCACCTGCCGGCCAAGGGCCAGTACTCGGTGAGCTACCTGTCGGTCGCCTCGGACGGCGACCCCGTACGCGGCACCTTGACCTTCCGCTACGACGGGCCGGTGACGGCGGCGCCCAAGGGGTGGAGCCCGCCGTCGACCCAGCCAGATCCGGCGCTGTTGGCCACCGCCGAGCAACACGGATCGTCCGGGCAGGCGTCGGCGGTGCCGACAGTCGCGGCCGAGACGGCGGTTCCACCGTCCGCGGCAGCGGCTGCGCCGAACGGATCGACTGACGAGAGCGGCCCCGGAGCGGTCGCGTGGGTCGGCCTGGCGGTGGTCGCCGTGGCGGCGGCGGCCGGATTCGTCGTCTGGCGTCGGCGGACGACCCCCACCGGCAGGCCCGCCGGCCGGGGCCGTACCGCGTCGGCGACATCCGCTCGACGCGGCACCGGCACCCGTCCCGCGACCAGGACCGCCGGCACCAGGACCGCCAGCGCCAAGGCCGCCGGTGCCAAGGGCGCCGGTAGCAAGCCCGCCGTTGCCAAGACTGGCGGCGGCAGAGCGGCCGGTGGCAGGACCGACGCAGACAGGACCGTCGCGGCGACCGGCAGCGGTACGCAGACCTCGGACGGTAAGCGGCGACCCAACGCCGTGCCGGCCGCGCGTAAGGACACCGCCGTCGTCGTGGCCCGGACCGGCGTCGCTGTCGATCCACCTCCGACCGATGAGGACGCGAAAGCCCTCGCCACGACGGACAGTCGACCGCCCGTCGACTCCGGGGCATCGCCTGACCCGGATTTCGCCACGGCGACGCCCGGGTCCCGGCTGAGCAACACCAGCCTGGCACTGTTCGTCGGTACCCTGGTGCTGGCCCTGCTCGGCGGGTTCGGATTGGCGCGCATTAGCGGCAACGAGGGCCCGGCCGCCAACACCGCCCGGCAACCGGCGGGCGGTCCGCCCGACTCCGGCCCGGCAGGGTCCGCGGCCGACGGACACCAACACCCGGCGGGCACCGGACCGCACACGCACCGGGGCGACGGCGTAACGGGCGAGACGCTTGCCACCGGGACGACCGTCAGCGCCGGCGGGTACACGCTGCAACCGCTGGAACGAACCCAACCCGCCGGGGTACGCGCCGACTACCGCTTCCGCATCGTCGGCACCGACCGGCAGCCGGCGACCCGCTTCGCGGTCGTCCACGACAAGCCGTTGCACATGATCGTCGTGGGCCGTGACCTGAGCGGTTACCAGCACCTGCACCCGACGATGGCACCCGACGGCACCTGGAGCGTCCCCATGACGCTGGCCCGACCCGGCGGCTACCGCGTCTACGCCGACTTCTCCGTCACCGCTGCCAACGGCACGCCGCTGCCGCTCGTGCTGGGCGTCGACCACACAGTGCCCGGCGCGCACACCCCGACCGCGCTGCCGCCGGCACAGACGCAGGCGACGGCTGGCCCGTACACGGTGTCGATGACCGGCACCCCGACGGCGGGGGTGACGGCGCCGATCCACTTCCAGGTCGCCAGCGCCGACACGGCCACGCCCGCGCAGCTGGAGCGATACCTTGCCGCGTACGGGCACCTGGTGGTGGTTCGTGAGGGTGACCTCGGCTACGTGCACGTGCACCCCGAGCCGGAGCTGGTCGACCGGACTGTGAAGTTCTGGCTGACCGCGCCGAGTTCAGGCCGGTACCGGGCCTTCTTCGACTTCCAGGTCGCCGGCAAGGTGCACACCGGGGAGTTCACGATCAACGTTCCCTGAGCCCGGAACTTTCTCCCTGCTGCGGCCGACCAACCTCCCAGCAGCAACCATCGGAGGAAGAACACATGCGTGCCACCAGCCCGAACGTTTCACGCCGCCGCTCGGCCGCGATCCTCGCCGCCGCGATCCTGGCGGTGAGCGCCGCCGGGTGCGGGTCGTCCGACTCTCCGTCGGCCGCGCAGGCGAGCCCGTCCGCGTCGGCCCCGGCCAACCCGGACGCTGGTGTGCTCGGCATTCGTGACCCGTGGGTGAAGGCGGCCGACAAGGGCATGACGGCGGCCTTCGGGACCCTGGTCAACGACGGCGACAGCGATGTCACGGTGACGGGCGCCACGAACCCCCTGTCACCGATGGAGCTGCACGAGATGACCATGAAGGACGGCAAGATGGTCATGCAGGCCAAGCAGGGTGGCATCGTGATCAAGGCCAAGAGCACGCACGCGCTGGAGCCGGGCGGCGACCACCTCATGCTGATGAACCTCACCAAGCCCGTCCAGGCCGGCGATGAGTTGACCTTCACGCTGACCTTCGCCGACGGCAAAACGCAGCAGTTCAGCGCCGTGGCCAAGCCGTTCACCGGCGCGCAGGAGAGCTACGCCCCCGGGCACGGTCAACCCATGCCCGGCGTGAGCGCCACGCCGGAGATGAGCATGAGCCCGTCATCGTGACGCAGACGCCACCCGTCCGGCCGGTGAGCAGGCGCGGCCTGCTCACCGGCGGTGCCCTGGCTGCCGGAGGGGCCCTGGCCGGAGGTGCCGCCATCGCCACGACCCGTACCGGCAGCGGGCAACCACCGGCCGCCGCCGACACCACGCCGGTGGCGAGCGTCGGTGGCCTGGTCGAGCCGTTCCATGGCGCCCGGCAGGCAGGGGTGTCCACCGAACCGCAGGCGCACGCGTCGTTCGTGGCGCTCACAGTGCGGGCCGGGACCGACCGGGCCGCGCTGGGCCGGATGTTGCGGTTGCTCACCGACGACGCTGCCCGGCTCACCCAGGGCCGACCCGCGTTGGCCGACACCGAGGCCGAACTCGGGCTGCTGCCGGCACGGTTGACAGTGACCTTCGGCTTCGGGCCGGGCCTCTACCGGGCGGCCGGCGTCGACGACCGCCGGCCGGCATCGGTCACCGAACTGCCGTCGTTCCGCATCGACCGACTCCAGCCGGCCTGGTCCGGCGGTGACCTGCTGCTGCAGATCTGCGCGGACGACGCGATCTCCGTCGCCCACGCCCAGCGGGTCCTGGTCAAGGACAGCCGCCCGTTCGCGACAGTGCGGTGGGTCCAGCAGGGCTTCCGGCGCAGCCCTGGTGTCGAGCCGGGCGGCCACACCCAACGCAACCTGTTCGGTCAGCTCGACGGCACCGCCAACCCCAGTCCCGGCGCGCCCATGGACACCGCGCTCTGGGTCGCGGAGGGTCCGGCGTGGCTGCGCGACAGCACCACACTGGTGCTCCGGCGGATCAGCATGAACATGGAGACCTGGGACCTGCTCGGCCGGACCGACCGCGAACTCGCCGTCGGCCGGCGGCTCGACACCGGCGCACCGCTCACCGGGACCGCCGAACACGACGAGCCCGACTTCGCCGCCACCGACGCCGACGGCCTCACCGTCATCCCCGACTTCTCGCACATGACCCGCGCCCGCGTCACCGACGACCGGTTGAGGATTCTGCGCCGGCCCTACAACTACGACGGGGCGCCGACGGCGGAGGGCCACGCGGACAGCGGCTTGATCTTCGCCTCGTACCAGGCCGACATCGAAAGGCAGTTCCTGCCCATCCAGCGCCGGCTGGCCGACCGGGACCTGCTCAACGAGTGGACCACGCCGATCGGCTCCGCTGTCTTCGCCATCCCGCCCGGATGTCGTCCCGGCGGTTGGATCGGCGAGCAGGTGCTCGGATGAGCGTGCCACCGGCCCGTCCCGCGGCCGTCCGACTCGGCGCGGCGGTGCTCGCCGTCCTCGTGGCGGTGCTCATCCCGGCCAGCCCGGCCTGGGCGCACAACTCGCTCCGAACGGCCACGCCCGCTCGGGACGCGACACTGCCGAGCGCACCGACCGAGGTCACGCTCGAATTCATGCAGCGACTCGACCCCGCGTTCACCACGATCGTGCTCACCGACGCCGCCAAGCGGAAGCTTCCCACCGGCGAACCAGTGGTCACCGGTGCGAAGAGCACGATCCAGGTGACCGACCCCCTGCCGAACGGGACATACACGGTCGCCTACCGGGTCGTCTCCGTCGACGGGCACCCGGTTCAGGGGTCGTACCCGTTCACGGTGGCCGATCCCTCGTCCAGCGCCGCGCCAGTTGTCGCCGTCAGCGCGTCAGCGCCCGCCCCGCCCGCCGCCGCCGCGGCGGCGTCCAGCGGCGGCCCGGGTGCCGGTGTCCTCACCGCGGCTGCCGCGCTGGCCCTCCTCGTCCTGGTGGCGGCTGGGCTGCTGTGGCGACGGGCAGCCCGACGCTGATCCGACCCGCCCCCGTGCGGTCGGCTCGCCTCATCACCTCATCAGCAAGGTCGACACATGTCCCACACAGAACCACGGCAGTTCGTCGGCGACGATCCGAGCGGTGTCCGCACCGCCGCCACCGCCTCGCTGACCCCGACCGGTCCAGTCCCGTCCGCCGCCCGAGCCAAGGGTTCCACGGGGTCCGGCTGGTTGGTAACCGTCGTCGCCGTCGCCTCGGGGGCCACCCTGTTGGTGCTCGGACTCCGGGTCGGGGGTGCGTTCACGGCCGCGATTCCGGGTCTCCCCGACGCGGGGCCGATCACCACCCGGGCGCTACCCGTTCTCCGGCTGCTGTCCGACGGTCTGGCCACCGTCACCGTCGGCATGCTGGTGACCTCCGCGTTCCTGCTGCCGGGCGACGGACCCAGCGTCTCGCCGCACGGCTACCTGCTGCTGCGGCGGGCCGGTGTCGCCTCGCTCGGTTGGTCGGTGACGGCGCTGTCTCTGCTGGCGCTGACCGCCTCGGACCTGCTCGGCCAACCACTGACGACGCTCGGGCCCGCTACCGTCGTCAGTTTCGCCACCACCATCTCGCAGGGCCAATCGCTCATGCTGCAGGCCGGACTGGCCCTGGCAGTGGCACTGCTGGCCCGAATCGGGGTATCCCGTGGCCTCGCCGCGACCGTCGCGGTCCTGGCCCTGGTGGCGGTGCTTCCCCCGGCCTTCACCGGGCACTCCGCCGGGGCCGGCAACCACCAGATCGCCGTCAGCAGCCTGGCCCTGCACATCCTCGCCGCCGCGGTGTGGGTCGGCGCCCTCATCGCCCTGCTGGTGGTACGGCGCAGTCGGCTGCTGGCCGACGCCGCCGCTCGGTACAGTCGCCTCGCCCTGGGCTGCTTCGTCGCCGTGTCGGTCAGCGGGGCGGCCAACGCCGCGGTTCGCCTCGGCTCGGTCGACCAGCTCTGGCACTCCCGCTACGGCTGGTTGGTGCTCGGCAAGCTCGTCGCCCTGCTGATCCTCGGCGCGCTCGGCGCGATACACCGCTCCCGCACCCTGCCGGCGTTGCGTGCCGGACGGCGATGGGCGTTCGGCCGGCTGGCCGCCGGTGAGCTGATCGTGTTCGCCGCCACCGCGGGGCTGGCGGTGGCGCTCTCCCGCAGCCCCACCCCGGTCGCCGAGGCGGGCACCGACGCCGACCCGATCACCGAGCTGCTCGGCTTCCCGATGCCCACCGCACCCACTGCGGGAAACCTGCTCGGGCAGCCGCTGCCGGACATGTTCTTCCTGACCCTCTGCGCTCTCGGCATCGCCGGGTACCTGGCCGGAGTACGCCGGATGCACATCGCCGGGCACCACTGGCCGGTCGCCCGGACGGCGAGTTGGCTGGGTGGGTTGCTGCTGTTGGCGGCGGCCACCAACCTCGGTGTCGCCCGCTACGCGTACGTGCTCTTCAGCGCGCACATGGCCCAGCACATGGTGTTGTCGATGCTGGTGCCGATCCTGCTGGTCGGCGGCGCACCGGTCACCCTCGCCCTCCGCACCCTGCGTCGACCGGCCGACCCGGGGGTACGCGGTGCCCGGGAGTGGTTGCTGATCGCGGTGCACAGCCGACCCACGAGGCTGCTCACCCATCCGCTCGTCGCGCTGGGCGTCTACACCGCCAGCCTGTTCGGCCTGTACTTCAGCGACCTGCTCGGCGTGCTGATGCGCTCCCACCTCGGTCACCTCGCGATGCTCACCCACTTCGTGTTCGCGGGCTACCTGTTGTTCTGGGTGCTCATCGGGGTCGATCCGGGCCGTCGACGCCTCCCCCATCCCCTGCTGGTGGTCATCCATCTGGCGTCGATGATGGCGCACGGCTTCTTCGGCCTGGTCCTCATGCAGACGACCACCGTCATCGCCCCCGACTGGTACCTCGCTGTGCACCCCACCTGGGCGTCGTCGCTGCTCGCCGATCAGCAGCTCGGCGCCGGTATCGCCTGGGCGTTCGGCGAGCTGCCCGCCGTCGTCGTCATGATCGTCCTGATTCGCCAGTGGATTCGCGCCGACAAGCGTGAACAGGGCCGCCTCGACCGGGCCGCCGACCGGGCCGATGCCACCGGCGCGGAGGACGACCTCGCCCGCTACAACGCGTTTCTCGCCGCGGCCGGACGTCCCGACATCGATTCGCGCCGCGCGGCCCGGCCGGACCAGCACTGACATCGAGGACCGATCTTCGGGAACCGCCGGCGTCTTCCCCCCGACTACCAGTCAGGGCCGATGCGACACCTCACCGGGCGACCAGACCAGTACGGGAAACACCTTCGTGCTTCCCGACTCTTCCGATCGGATCACCATGTCTCTGACTGAATTGTCCGGCACCCCGCAGCCGGAGCCCGCCACCACCGCCGAGAGACCGGCCCGAGCCGCCCGGCGCACGTCGCCGTTCGGCGCGCTGCTGCTGCGGCTGCACTTCTACGCCGGCATCCTCGTCGCCCCGTTCCTGGTGGTCGCCGCACTGACCGGCCTGGCCTACACCGTCACCCCGCAACTCGACACGATCCTCTACGGCGACCAGCTCGAGGTCGCCCAGGTGGGTGACCGGCAACTGCCGCTGGCCGAGCAGATCGGGGCCGCGCGCAACGCGCACCCGGACGGCAGCATCACCACAGTGCAACCCGGCGCCGGCGACCAGACCACCAAGGTGGTGTTCTCCCTGCCCGAGCTCGGCGAGAACCAGCACACCGTCTACATCAACCCGTACACCGGCGAGTCCCAGGGGCAGCTCACCACCTGGTTCGGGTCCACGCCGATCACCACCTGGCTGGACGACCTGCATCGCCACCTGCACCTGGGAACGGTGGGCGAGCACTACTCCGAGCTGGCCGCGAGTTGGCTGTGGGTGATGGCGCTCGGTGGGGTCGTCCTCTGGTGGCGGCGACGTAACGCCGCCCGAGCCGCCGCCCGGCACCTGTTGGTGCCGGACCTGTCCACGGGTAGGGGTGTCCGCCGCACCCGAGGGTGGCACGCCACCACCGGCATCTGGCTCACCGTCGGTCTCCTCTTCCTCTCCGTCACCGGCCTGACCTGGTCCCGATACGCCGGCGCGAACTTCGCCGCGGGTCTGGACGCGCTCAGTGCCCGCACTCCGGAGATCTCCACCAGCCTCACCGCCGGCCCCACCGCCCCTGCCGAGACCGGCGGCGGTCACGAGCACGGTGCCGCCGGGGCGGGCGGGATCGTCGAGTCGGCGGCCTTTGATCGGGTCCTGGCTGTCGCTCGCGGCGCGGGCCTCTCCGGTCCGGTTGAGATCAGTCCCGCGCCGGAGCCGGGCTCCGCCTGGACCGTCACGCAGGTCGACAACACCTGGCCGGTCAAGAAGGACCGCATCGCCGTCGACCCGGCCACCGACACGGTCACCGCCCGCAGCGACTTCGCCGACTGGCCCCTGCTGGCCAAACTGAGCGGCCTCGGCATCCAGGCCCACATGGGGATCCTCTTCGGCCTGGTCAACCAGATCCTGCTCGCCGCGCTCGCCCTCGGCCTGCTCTGCGTCATCTTCTGGGGCTACCGCATGTGGTGGCAGCGCCGGCCCACCCGCGCCGACCGCCGTGCGATGGCGGGCACCCCGCCGGCGCGTGGCGGCGTACGCGGCCTGCCGCTCTGGGCGCTGCTGATCGGCGTACCGGTGACGGCGGCGATCGGCTGGACGCTGCCCCTGTTCGGGCTCACCCTGCTCGCCTTCCTCCTCGTCGACGTGGTGGTGGGTGCGGTGTCCCGACGCCGACGACCTGCCGCGGCTCCCACCTCCCCGGCACCCGCGGGCTGCTGATCACCGGACCGGCCGTCCGTCGTCGGACGGACGGACGGCCGGTTCACTCAGATCACTACCTGTTTGGTGTTCGGCAGGCTGTCCACCATCGACTTCTGCACGTTGATCGTGTCGGCGATGATCTCGTGGGGCGTGTTCGCCATCCACTGCATCACCGAGATGTCCTCGAATCGGGGATGGCGGAACATCTCCAGGAACACCAGTGGCTCGTCGCCGGTGTTCTCGATGTAGTGGCCGTACGCGAAGGGGACGTAACCCACGTCGCCGGCCTGGAAGTCGAACGTCCGGGCGGCGGCCTGCGAGGCGAAGACGCCCATCCGCCCGGTGCCGGAGATGTAGTACTGCCACTCGTCGGTGGTGGGATGCCAGTGCAACTCGCGCATTCCACCCGGCTCGACCTCCACCAGGGCCGCGGCGGTGGTCACGGAGGCGGCGAAGTTCGTCGAGTCGGTGATCCGGACCGTACCCCCACGGAACCGTTGCGGGGTCTGCGCGAGCATCCGGTGCTTGAAGCTGCGGGGGATGTCACCGGTCGGGCTGACCACCCGGTCCTGTTGCAGGGGCGGTGGGACATCACCCTGGAAGATGTACTTCTCCCGCTCGGGCAGGTTTTCCATCTGTTCCAGTGTCCAGCCGAAGTTCTTCGCCAGGACGTGCCGAGGGGTGTGTGCGAAGAAGTCGCTGAGCAGGAACGTGTTGTTCTCCGAGAACGCCCCGTCGTTGAAGACCAGCAGGAACTGTGCGCCGTCCTCCAGCGCCTGGATGTTGTGCGGCACGCCCTGCGGAAAGAACCACAGATCGCCGGCCTTCACGTCCTCGATGAAGTTGCGTCCCTCGTGGTCGACGGCGCTGATCCGGCAACTGCCGCTGAGCATGTACGCCCACTCCGACTGCTGGTGCCAGTGGATCTCCCGGTATCCGCCCGGCTCCAAGCCGAACTGGACACCAGCCAACTGCGTGGCGATCGGAAGGTCGCGACTGGTGACCTCCCGGGTCCAGCCGCCCTTCTCCACCCGGGTGTGCGCCTGCGAGAAGGAGAACTTGAGGTTGGGCACCAACCGGCTGTCGGTCGTCGGCGGCACCACCAGATCAGGATTCTGCCGCTCAAGCTCGACGTTACGGCCGGCAAGGGGCGCGGCACCCTGATCGCCGCGCCGCGGCTGGGGATCGCTGTTCGCCATGATCGCTGCCTCCTCAGTCGGGTTGGATCGGATTGGGTGCGGGAAGGGATCCGCCCCGCAGCCGTAGCCGGGACGAGGCCCCCAGCAGGGCACGCAGTCCGGGCCAGCCGTACTGGACCGTGATCGCGACCGGAATCGCCGCGGCGGTCGCCATCAGCACCAGACGGGTCCACGCCGGAGCGTGACCACCCGCTCCGGTGCCGGCGTAGAGGACGAACATCAGCAGTACGACCCGCAGCCGATGCAGACCGGGAAGTTCGATGAGCTGGGCCATGACTCGATGATTGGCGCCGAACGCTGCCGGTCGCATCACGTGATCGCGCCATTGCCGCCGGTCAGATCCCGGACGGCGCAGGCCATTCCACCCAATCGAGCCGGTTCGTCGATCTGGTCGCCCCTGCCTGACGCCATGGATAGGCTCGGTCGCAGGACGGCCCTTCGACGCGCCTGGTAACAACCGGGGAGAACGCCATTGTCCGAATCACCCTTCAACGCCGGGACGCTTCCGGCCGACGACATCGCCACCGACGCCGAACAACGACGGCACCGGCTCTTCGCCACGGCGGACCAGCTCCGGCTGGCCGGGCGCGGGATGGAGGCGCTGCACGTCCTGGCGGCGGAGATCGTCACGAGTCGCAGCGGTGAGCGCCACCGCACCCTCCTGCTCGGGCGCCTGGCGCAGATCGTGGCACTGGAGCAGCCGACCATCGCCCTCGCCGGTCTGCGGGAAGCGTTGCACCTCCGCCTGGACGACCGCAGCCGCAGCACGGTGCTCGCCCTGGTCGCCACGATCGCGGCCCGCACGGGACATCCGGACACCGATGCCCTGCTGCGCGACGCGGGTACCGCGCACGCCGCGTCGGGTGATCAGGCGTCCGCTCGCCATCTTGCCCTCGGCCGGGCCGCCCGCTCACTCGCGCACGGCGACCTGCCGGGCGCCCAGGCCGTGCTGGCGGCCCTCGACCCGGACTCCTGGGCGGCACGCGCCGACGCCCCGTCCATCAGGGCGGAACGCATCCTCGTGCAGCTCGGTCTGGGCCGGCACCAGGACGCGCGGGCCGCGACCTGTCAGCCGCCCGAGGCGACCGACGTCTCACTCCCCGGGCTGACCGCGCTGGACTGCCTGCGCATGGTGGCCGTGGGAGAGCTGCCCGAGGCGGCCGCGCTGGCCGTCACGACGCTCAGCTCCGGTTCGGCGAACCTCAGCAGGGAGGTGCGTGCCCTGTTGGTCGCGGTGATCGGCGAGGTCCGCTACCGCCGTGGCGAACACGACGACGCCCGCGCCATCCTCCGCACCTGCCTGGCGGAGGACCGGTGGCCCGACCGTACGATGTGGACGTTCGCGTTCTGTGTGGCGGTGCGCGATGCCACCCTCAGCACTCCGGCGGGCCTGCTCACCAGGGTCGTCACCGACCTGCACCGGTCGGTCCGGCCGCTCCTGCCCGTGCCGCACTTCGGCCCCCGACTGGTACGCGCGGCGATGGCAGTCGGCGACATCCAGGCCGCGGGTCGGGTCACCGAACTGGTGGAGGTGGTGTCCACCCGTACGCCGGTGCCGCTGTGGCGAGCGCTGGCCGACCAGAGCCGAGGGTTGCGCGACGGTGACGCTGGCGCACTCCGGTCGGCGGTCGACCAACTGCGCACCACCGCCGCCCGGCCGGCGCTGGCCGACGCGTTGCTGGACCTCGCGAACTGCCCTCGGACGCGGTCCGGAGAAGCGCGCGATGCCGCGCACGAGGCGGCCGCCCTGTACGCCCGGATCGGTGCCCCAGGCGACCAGGCGATCGCGGACCAGCGCTGGGCCGCCCTCGCCGCCACCCCGCGCCACCGGCCCTCGATGGACGGGCTGCCGAGCCGGGGCATCGACGCGCTCACCCCCGCGGAGGAGCGGGTCGCCGAGATGCTCGCCACCGGTGCCACGAAGAAGGAGGCGGCCAGGATCCTCTTCGTCTCCTTCCACACCGTGGACACCCAACTCCGCTCCATATACCACAAGTTGGGCATTCACAATCGGATGCAGTTGGCACGGGCCTGGGAACGCGCCGGACGATAATCAGCCGATGAGCCGGCTCCCCCGCCGTCACTTCTCGCTGTCGAGCAGGCCCATCATGGCGGTCGCGTACCGCTGGCCGGAGGCTGCGCCGGCCGGGACGGCCCGCTCGATCTCGTCCACCGCGTCCTGGTCGAGCACCACGTCGACAGCGGCCAGCGACTCGGTCAGCCGGTCCCGCCGCCGCGCCCCGACCAGCGGCACGATGTCTTCGCCCTGTGCCGCGACCCAGGCGATCGCCACCTGACTGGTGGTCACCCCGAGCCGCTGTGCGACCCGGCCGAGCGCGTCCACCAGGCGGAGGTTGGCGGCCAGGTTCTCGCCCTGGAACCGTGGGCTGTTCGCCCGGAAGTCCGTGCCGGTCAGCTCACGCTCCGCCGACCAGTGGCCGCTGAGCAGACCTCGGGACAGCACCCCGTAGGCGGTCAGCCCGATGCCCAGCTCGCGCAGCGCCGGCAGGATGGTGGCCTCCGGGCCTCGCGAGAGCAGCGAATACTCGATCTGGACGTCGCTGATCGGTGCGACCGCTGCGGCCCGACGGATGCTGTCGGCACCCACCTCGGAGAGCCCGATGTGCCGGATGTAGCCGGCCTGCTGCATCTCCAACAGCGCACCGACGGTCTCCTCGACCGGTACCTGCGGGTTCAGCCGCGACGGCCGGTAGATGTCGATGTGATCGGTGCCCAACCGTCGCAGCGAGTACGCCAGCCGGTCCTTCACCGCCGCCGCCGACACGTCGTACGGTGCCGCCTGGAAGCCGCCGTCGGGTGTCCGGCGTGCGCCGAACTTCACGCTGAGCACCACCTCGTCCCGGCGACGCTCCCGCAGCACCCGGCCGATCAGCATCTCGTTGTGACCCGAACCGTAGAAGTCGGCGGTGTCGATCAGGTTCACGCCGGCATCGATCGCGGCGTGCAGCGTCGCGACGCTCTCCGCCTCGTCGGCCGGCCCGTACAGGTCGGACATGCCCATCGCGCCGAGCCCGATGATCGACACCTCCGGACCGGAGGCACCCAACCGTCGCCGTCGTAGACCCGTCATGTCCCTCGTCTCCTTCGGTCGTCCTCGGTGCCTGGTGGCGTCCAGGGACCGCTGTGTACGCTGTGTCCATATAACCAGCAAGTAGACAGCGTGTCCATATAACCGGGAGGACCAGTGGCCGAGCTCACGCCGGATGCCCAGCCGCCAGCACGCCGTGGTCGCGGCCGCCGGCCCACCGATCAGGTACGAACGGAGATCCTCACGGCCGCCGGTGAACGCCTGCTGGCCGAGGGCATGGCCGGCTTCACCATCGAGAAGGTCGCCGCCCTCGCCGGGGCCAGCCGGATGACGATCTACAAGTGGTGGCCCTCCAAGGGCGCGCTCGCCCTGGACGGCTACTTCACTGTCGTCGCGCCCACGCTGGCGTTCCCGGACTCCGGCGACATCGTGGCCGACCTGACCGACCAACTGGTCGCCTTCGTCCACCTGGTGCGGGACACCACCGCCGGACGGGTCATCAGCCAACTCATCGGGCAGGCGCAGACCGACCCGGAACTGGCCGCCGCCTACCGCGAGCGCTACTCCGCCCCCCGCCGGGCCCTCGCCGTCGAGACCCTCACCCGGGCCATGACCCGTGGGCAGCTACGCGCCGACATCGACCCCGAATCGGTTGTCGACCAGCTCTGGGGGGCCTGCTACCACCGGCTTCTCATCGCGGACCTGCCGCTCACCGAGGACTTCGCCCGCACCCTGGTCGACAACCTCATCCGCGGACTGCGCTGACCGGCAACCGGTCAGGCCACATCGCCACGCCAGGGGTCGACCGGGCCCTGCGGGTGGTCGCCACGCAGGGTGATCCGGTGTACGACCCGCCGCGCGCCGCCGTAGTCCCGGTTGGCGTAGTGCGCGGTGCTGCGGTTGTCCCACATCGCCACGTCACCCGGCCGCCAGCGGTGCCGCACCAGATGCTCCGGCTTGGTGAGGTGGGCGTAGAGCAGGTCCAGGATCGCCCGGCTCTCGGCCTCGGACACGCCCACGATGTGCGAGGTGAAGCCGGGGTTGACGAAGATGCCTCGACGGCCGGTCTCCGGGTGGACGCGTACGACGGGGTGCTCCACCGGGTCGAGCCGGGTGACCGTCTCCCCCTCCCACACACTGCCCCGGCCACCACGGCGCTGCGCCAGGTAGTAACCGAACTCCCGGTTGCCGTCGTGCACGGCGACCAGTTGGTCCACCAGCCGCCGCACCGGTTCGGCGAGGGAGTCGTACGCGAGTTGGCTGTCCGCCCAGGTCGTGTCACCGCCGCTGGGCGGCAGCGTCACCGCGCGCAGGATCGAACCGAGCGGCGGACGGGCCACGAAGGTCACGTCGGTGTGCCAGACGTCGGCGAAACCGTTGTCCGCACTGTCGAGGGCGTACACCTCGGGGTGTTTCTCGTCGACACCACCGACCACGGGATGCGAGGCGGTCAGCTCGCCGAGCCGGCGACCGAGGCGTACCTGACCATCGTCGTCGAGGCGTTGGTCGGCGAAGAAGAGGACCTTGCGCTGCACCAGAGTTGCCCGTACCGCGGCAAGTTCCGCGTCCGTGGCGTCGTGCAGGTCCAGGTCCCGCACCTCGGCCCCGAAGTGCGGCCCGAGTGGCTCCAGCGCCAGTTTCACGAGAGTGTCGGTCATGACGGTGTCCTTTCGTTGTCAGGCGGCGGCGGCACGGACGGCGTGGCCGATGGTGGCGCGCAGGGCCGCGTACTCCGGTGAGCCACGCAACTCGTCCGGCTCGACGTCGGTGCGTGGAAGACCGACGTCGAGGTCAAGGGCCACCCGACCGGGCCGCCGGGTCAGGACGATCACCCGGCTGCCGAGGAACACGGCCTCGTCCACGCTGTGCGTGACGAACACACACGTCCGCCCGGATTCCGCGCTGACCTGGCGCAGGTCCTCCTGCAGTCGCTCCCGGGTCAACGCGTCGAGGGCCGCGAACGGCTCGTCGAGCAGCAGCAACGGGTTGTCCACGGCCAGTGCCCGCGCGATGGCCACCCGCTGCTGCTGGCCGCCGGAGAGCTGCCAGGTGCGACGGTGCCCCACGTGCGGCAGGCCGACCCGGTCCAGCAGCGCGGACACCCTGCGGGACCGCTCCGGGCGGGGCACTCCGGCGTAGCGCAGCGCGAGCCCGACATTGCCGCCGACCGTCTTCCAGGGCAGCAGTCGGGGCTGCTGGAAGACCAGACCGGCGTTACGTCCCGGCACCGGTGGTCGGCCGGCCGCGGTCACCGTGCCGACCGTCGGCCGCTCGAAGCCGGCGATCAGCCGCAGCAGTGTCGTCTTGCCGCAGCCCGAGGCGCCCACGATCACCAAAAAGGCGCCCGGCGGTACGCGGAGGTCGACCGGGCCGAGGGCGGTGACGGCGGCCGAACCGCTCCCGTAGGTGTGGGTGACGTCGCGGACCTCGACCGCGGCGTCAGGGCTGGAGGACATTCGGCAGACCCTTGGTGTAGATCGCTGCCTCGAACACCGACCGGTCCGGGATCGCGTCGATCTTCTTCTGTCCCTTGAGGAAGACCGCTGCGTTGTAGAGGTTCTCGGCGAGCGCGCCGACCTTGTCAGGCGAGCCCAGCCACTCCGGGCTGGCCAGGTCGGCGGGCTTGAGGAACACGCCCTGGCTCAACTGGTGCTGGGCGACGGCGGTGTCCAGGTTCAGCTCGCGACCCACGGCCGTCGCCGCGGCGGTCGGGTCGCTCGCGATGAGGTCGAGGGCCTTTGCCTCGGCCTTGCGCCACGCGTCGACAGCCTCCGGATGCGCGTCGGCGAAAGCCGTGGAGACCACCCCGAGATCCAGTGTGGGCTTGCCGGCGGTGGCCAACTCGCGGCTGCTCACCAGCACCTTCCCGGTCTTCTTCAACTCGTCGAGGGACGGCAGCCAGGAGTACGCGGCGTCGAGGTCACCCCGGGTCCAGGCGGCGAGGATGTCCTGCGGCTCCAGGTCGACAAGCGTCACCTCGCTCTCCTTCACTCCGGCCCCTTCCAGGGCCGCGAGCAGACTGAAGTGCGCGGTCGACGCGAACGGGGTGCCGATCTTCTTGCCCCGCAGGTCGCTGACGCTGGCGACGCCGGTGCCGTTGCGTGCCACCAACGCCTCGTTGTCGCCGGCGACGTCGAGGACGAAGGCCACCTTGTAGGGCAGGTTCAGCGGCGCCGACAGGCCCCGCGCGACCGGGCTGGAGCCGATCGCGGCGATATCCACGCTGCCGGCCGCGAACGCGGTGTTGATGCTCGCGCCGGAGTCGAACTTGGTCCAGGTGATCTTGTAGTCGGGTAGCGCCTTCTCCAGCAGTTGCTGATTCTTCACGATCAGGTCGCCGCTCGGGAACGCCTGATAGGCGAGCCGGAGACTCTTGCGCTCTGGATCGCCACCGCCGCTGGCGGCACCGTCGCCGCAGGCCGCGAGTGGCACGACGGCAGCGAGCAGAGCGGCCGCGATGAGGGTTGGGGTGATCGGTCTACGCACGGGACGCCCATTCTGAGAGGTTGTGGACAGCGCGGGTCAGCTTCGACCGCGCCAGGGAACGAGCCGGTCCTCCGCCGTGCGCAGCAGTGCGTCGATGAGGAGGCCGGACAGGCCGATGGCGAACAGCCCGAGCACCACCACATCGGTCTGCGAGTACCGTTGCGCGTCGCGGACCATGCCGCCGATGCCCGGCACGCCGTTGATGGTCTCGGCGGCGACCACCGACGAGTAGGCGATGCCCACAGCAAGACGGATGCCGGTGAAGATCTCCGGCAGCGCGTGCGGGAGCACCACGTCGCGGGTGACCGCCCAACGGCCGCCGCCCAGCGCCCTGGCGGCTTCGACGAGGGTGGCGGACGCGGCCTTGACGGCGGAGGCGGTGGCGACCGCGACCGGTGGCAGCGCGGCGATGGACAGCAGCCACAGCTTCGGCGTCTCGTCGATGCCGAACCAGATGATGAACAGGCTGAAGTACGCCAGCGGTGGCAGCGCGCGGACGAAGGTGACGACCGGCTCGGTCGCGACCCGCACCCAGGCGACGGTGCCCATCACCAGGCCGAGCACCAGCCCGGCGGCCACGCCGACCACCGAGCCGATCAGGATGCGGCGCAGACTGACACCGAGGTGCTCGATGAGCAGGTGGCCGCTGTAGCCGCGAACGCCGTCGTGGGTGGTGGACGTCTGCACCAGGCGGTCCCACACCGCACCCGGTGACGGTATGAACGTGGGGTTGTCGGTCAGCACCGCGAGGATCTGCCAGAGGGCCAGCAGCGCCAGCAGGGAGACGACGCGGAGCGTGGTGCGTCGCCTCCAGCCGGCCCTCCGCTGCGCGCGCGGTGGGTGTGCCGGCGGTGCCGCGCCGCTGTCGGTGGGCGTGGTCTGTACTGCGGAAACAACTGTCACGGCTTCTCCCGATCACGATGGCCTACTATTCCTACAGCTTTGGTGGGGTATCCACAAGGCCTCACCCACTGCATGGAATTCGGGGCTGGACGCCGCCACCCCACGCGTCCAGGAGGTGTGCCGGCCCGGCCAAACATGAAGATCATGTTCAATCGGTGCTAACGTCATTGCTCGATGCTCCAGCGATCGTCAGTCTCGCCCGGCCGACACCGCAACCTGAGGTGAGGATGCCCCTCCACTTCGACCTGCTCGGGCCGCTGACAGCGTCGCGGGACGGCCGGCCGGTCCCCCTCGGGTCGACGAAACAGCAGCTGGTGCTGGCCGCTCTGCTGCTACGCCCGGGTGAGGCGATCTCCGCCAACGAGCTGATGACGATGGTGTGGGGCGACCAGCCGCCCGCCTCGGCCGCCGCGAACCTGCGCACCTACCTGCGAGGGCTGCGCCAGGCACTCGACTGCGCAGCGGACGAGCGCCGCCGAATCCTCACCACACCGGGCGGCTACCTGCTTCGCGTCGAACCGGACGAGCGGGATGTGGACCGGTTCGACGCGGCGGCGGCGCGCGGACGGGCAGCGCTGGCCGCCGGCGACCCGGCGGCGGCGCAGCCGGAGCTGGCCCGCGCGCTGGGCATGTGGCGGGGGTCGGCCTTCGCCGGGCTGCCGCTGCCCCGGCTCCTCGCCGGCCGGGTCGCGCGGATCACCGAGCGGCGTCTGCTGACCGAGGAGGACCACGCCGCAGCGCGGCTCGCGCTCGGCGAGGCCGCCCAGGCGATCCCCCGGTTGAGGGCACTGCTCGACCGTCACCCACTGCGGCAACGGGCCTGGTCCCAACTCATGACCGGCCTCTACCAGATCGGCGACATCGCCGGGGCGCTGGCAGCCTTCCAGCAGGCCAGGCGCGCGCTGGCCGAGGAGACCGGGATGGACCCCGGCCCCGAGCTGACCCGGTTGCACGACGACATCCTGCACCACCGCCTCGGCCAGCAGGCCGCGACGACCGGGCCGGTCGACGACACGTCGACCCGCGCGGCACCGGGCCGCCCTCGGCAACTGCCACTTGCCCTGCCCGGCTTCGTCGGGCGCAGCGCCGAACTCGACCTCCTCGACGCGACCCTCGGCGCCCGATCCACACGACAGGCCACTGTGGACATCGTCACCATCAGCGGCATGGCCGGCGTGGGCAAGACGACGCTCGCGCTGCACTGGGCCCACCGGGCCGCCGACCGCTTTCCCGACGGCCAGTTGTACGTCAACCTCCGAGGCTACGACGACGCGGACGCGGTATCCCCCGCCGATGCCCTGGTCGACTTCCTGGAGGCGCTCGGCGTACCTGTCGGCCGTATCCCCAGCAGCGTCGACGCTCGGGCCGGGCTGTACCGCAGCCTGCTCGCCTCGCGTCGGATGCTCGTCGTCCTCGACAACTCGCGCGACGCCGACCA
The DNA here is from genome assembly GCF_049841475.1 of Micromonospora sp. DT15. Lineage (NCBI taxonomy): Bacteria > Bacillati > Actinomycetota > Actinomycetes > Micromonosporales > Micromonosporaceae > Micromonospora > Micromonospora sp. DT15. The sequence goes on along the minus strand of NZ_JBNCKJ010000003.1, from coordinate 429,845 downwards.
GGTGCGCCCGCTGCTGCCCGGCGTGGGTCGGTGTGCCGTCCTGGTGACCAGCCGCGACCAACTCAGCAGCCTCGCCGTGGCCGAGGGCGCCCGACCGTTGACGCTGGAGGTGCTGACCGCGGCCGAGTCGACGCGGCTGCTCCGCAGCCGACTCGGTGACGTCCGGGTGGCGGCGGAACCGGCGGCGACCAGCGAGGTGATCGAGTCGACGGGACGCCTCCCGCTCGCCCTGTCCATCGTGGCGGCCCGGCTGACCGCCCGGTCCACCTTCCCGATCGACGCCGTCGCGGCCCAACTCCGCCAGTCCGAGTCCCGCCTCGAGCAGCTGGCCGACGGGGACGTCCGCCGGATCTTCTCCTGGTCGTACCGGGCGCTGAGCGCCGAGGCGGCCCGCCTGCTGCGCCTGCTGGGCCTGCACCCGGGCCCCGACCTGACCGGAGACGCCGCCGCCGCGCTGCTCGGCCGCCCCCGGGCGGCGGTCACCCCGCTGCTGAAGGAGCTGACCCGGCTGCACCTGCTGACCGAGCACCTACCCGAGCGGTACGCCCTGCACGACCTGCTCCGGTCGTACGCCGCCGAACTGGCCCAGGCATCCGACCTGGCCGAGGAGCGACAGGTCGCCGCGCGCCGGATGCACGACCACTACCTGCACAGCGCGCACCCCGGCGCGGTGCTGCTCCAGCCGACCTGGACACCCATCGAGCTGGAACCACCGATGCCGGCGAACGTGCACGTGCCGATGCCCGATCGGGTCGTCGCGGCGGCCTGGTTCCACGCCGAGCACCCCGTCCTGCTGCGGGTGCTACGTCAGGCCGCGGAGACCGGCTTCGAGCGGTACGCCTGCCAGCTCGCCTGGGCTCTGGCCGCGTACCTCGCACCCAGAGGCATGTTCCAGGAGCAGCTCGCAGCCCAGCAGGCGGCGCTCGCGGCGGCGCAGCGGATCGGCGACGTCCGGGCGCAGGCGCAGGCCAGCCGGATGCTCGCCCGCGCGCTCATGCGGCTCGGCGATCAGCACGCGGCCGAGCACCACGTTCAGCGGGCGCTGGAACTGTACGAACAGCTTGAGGACCTGGACAGCCTGGCGCTGATCCTGCGCCAGTACACCGAGCACTGCACCCAGTACGGCCGGTTGGACGAGGCGCTCAAGCACAGCGCCGAGGCGCTGCGGGTCTCGCAGCTCATCGGCAACCGGTACGCCGAGGCGCGCGCGCTCAACGTCAAGGGTTACCTGCACGCCCTGACCGGTGACTACCAGCAGGCCGTCGTCGACTGCGCCGAGGCGCTGACCCAACAGGAGGCGATCGACGATCGCGTCGGGCAGGCCGCGACGTTGGACAGTCTGGGCTTCGCGTACCACCGGCTCGGTGACCCGGCCAGAGCTGCGGTCTGTTACGAGCAGTCCGTCCAACGCTTCCAGGAATCGGCCAACCGGTATCACGAAAGCCTGACCCTCGTCCGGCTCGGCGAGGCGCGCGAGGCGATGGCGGACCCTCCGGCCGCCGCCGAGGCATGGCAGCGGGCCATCCGGATCTACGACGACCTGGGCCACCCCGCCGCGGACGTGGTGCGGCAACTGCTGGTGCGCGTCGCGCCCGGCCACCGCGGCCCGGTGACCCCGCCTGAGTGAGACGCCCGGCTACAGCGGCCGGGCCGTCTGAGCTGGTCGCCGATCAGCGCCTCGGCCGACAGGTGCGGGTGACCGTGGACCCCGGGCGGGTCCTTCGGAAAAACCGCCCGGCCACGACGGCCGGGCCCAGGTCGCCCCGCAACATCGAGGTGTACGCGGCGAACAACGTCGGGGTCGGCTCGACGCCCAACTCGGTCGCCAGGCGGGTACGGAAGGCCCCGAACACGTCCATCGCCTCGCCCTGCCTGCCGGTCTGGTACAGGGCGGTCATCAGCATGATCGCCAGCCGTTCCCGCAGCGGATACTCCGTCTGCAACGCGGTGAGCGCGGGGATCGCCCGGCGGCAGTCGCCCAGCCGCAGGTGCAGTTCCAGCCGGTGTTCCAGGCAGACGATGCGGCGTTCGAGCAGGTGCTGTCGACGGCTCTCCGCGTACGGGCCGGTCAGGCCCGCCAATGGTTCGCCCGTCCAACTCTGCTCGGCCTCGGCCAGTAGCACCGCGGCCCCGGCGAGGTCGCCGGCCGCCTCGGCCACGGCGGCGCGTTCCATCGCCTCGTCGAAGTCCGCGACGTCGGTGCGGGCCGAACCGAGACGCAGCCGGTAGCCGATCCGGGAACTGTCGATCGCGGGGCCGTCGGGGTCTCCGCACGCCGCCTGAAGTGTGCGTCGCAGGCGATAGATGTACGGCGGGATCAGCTTGGCGCCGGTCGCCGGGATCTGGCAGCCCCAGACGCCCTGCAGGATCGACGCCGGTGTGACCACGCGGTCCGCGTTGAACAGCAGGATCGCGAAGACCGCCTGTTGCCGGACGGGCCCGAGGTCGAGCCACTCTCTGCCGACCTCGGCGTGCAGCGGGCCGAGGGCGTGAAACCGTACCCGCGTCACGGCACCGCACCGCCCGCACCAGGACTCGTCATCGAGGTCTCCTCCCTACCGGCGGCCGGGGAACCGCGCCCCGGCGACGAGGCACGGCACGCCCGATTCAGCTCTGAACCCGGCGGTGCCGCTTGGATCGAAGATCATCGCGTCCGGGGGAATGGTAGGGCGCTCGGCGTACAACTCGCGTACATCGCCCGTACGAACAGCGCGCAGCGGGTGGCGGCGCGCACTCCGAAGCGGAGACGGTGCTGCCGGTTGAGTCATCAGGTGACTCACCGGCAGCACGTCGATCAATAGGTCCTACGCGTGGGCGTAGCTCACTCGGGCGGCTTGGCCCCGGACTGCTCGCTGACCATGTACGCCGCGTACCAGTCGGGCCAGTTGTCGTCATGCTCGCCCGTACGTTTCTCGTGTTCACCGTGCGCGGCGGCCGCGCGCCGTAGCGCGCTCGCCAGGTCGCTCGTGGAGCCGAACGACGTGAGGCCGCCCTCGATGCGCCCGGGAAGCCTGGTCGTGATCTCCTGCATCAGCCAGGTGTTCCCGTCCGGGTCGCGCAGCGTGGCACGCGAGAAGTAGCTGCGCCGCTGCGGGTCCGGCCCGTCGACCGGGCCGTCCGGGCTGACGTGGAAGACGTCACCGACCTCGACACCGGCGGCGACGAGGGTGTCGTGGGCCGCCTCGATGTCGGACACGATCAGGTACGCCATGGCCGAGCCGGGTGCCGCCGGTGTGAGCCCGGGGCCGAACTGCACGGAGCACGCGGAGCCGTGCGGAGTCAGCTGGACGATGCCGGGCGGCGTCTGGTCGAGTCGCCATCCGAGCCGTTCGTAGAACGCCTTCGCCCGGTCGACGTCCGACACCGGGATGACGATCACCTCGAGCTTGACGTCGAGGCTCTCGATGCGCGATGTCGCGCCCGCGTCTCCCTGGTCAACCTTCGGGCTCATCCCCCGCTCCCTTCTTGATCATCACGCTACTGTTCGCGTTACTGGCTCGACCCGGCTCTCCGGCATCACCCCGGCGTTGTCCTGGTGGCCCTGCGCACCCCCAACAGGGCGACCACGGCGAGAAGGATGACGGCGACCGAGTACTCGTCGGCGGTCCTCGGCAGGCCGCCGGCGTAGACCACGAGGAAGCCGGCGATCACCGTGGGGAGACCGAAGCCGACGTAGCAGACGACGTAGAGCACCGACAGCACGCTGGCACGTTGGTGAGCCTCGACCAGCGGCATGACCGTCTTGAGACTGCCCTGGAAGCCGCTGCCGAAGCCGACGCCCCCGAGCGCGAGGCCGACGAAGAAGCCCGGGACGGACTTCGCCATGACCGACACCAACGTGACCACCATGCCCAGGATGAGCGCGGTGATCCCGGTCAGGATCACGGTCCGCGCGGCGGTGTTGCGCTGTATCAGAACGGCTGCCGACCCGAAGACGGCGAAGACGAAGAGGACGAGACCGCCGATCACGATGGACGTGCTCATGAGACTGCGGACGAGCGCTGGGCCGAGCGCGCCGAAGAACCCGGCCAGTGCCCAGACCGCGAAGAGCACCGGCACGACGACCAGGACCGGCTTGCGCACCGGACGGGGCAGAGCGATGTCCGGCCGGAGGCTGCGGCGGGCCCCGCCCATCGGGCTCACCGTCTCCGGCATCAGCGCGACTCCGACGGCCTGGATCAGCAGGATGACGAGCAGCACGACGTACACCAGTCGCGTCGGCGCGGGCAGGAACTGGATGAGCAACGCCGAGAGCAGGGCGCCGCTTCCGGTTCCGATACCGGGGGCGAGAGAGTTCGCCAGCGTGCCCCGGGCCCGGTCGATGTCGAGCATGGCGGCGCCCACGGCGCCGGTGGCGGCCCCGGCTGCCAGCCCTTGCACGAGTCGGGCGACCAGCAGGGACGCAACGCCGTTGGCGACGATGAAGACGACAAGCGCGAGCATCTGCACCGCGATCGCGACGCCCAGCACCGGCCGCCGACCGACGTGGTCGGACAACTTGCCGAAGGTGAGCAGCGAAGCGAGCACCGCGAGGGCGTAGACGGCGAACACAATCGTGGTGGTGACAGGCGAGAAGTGCCAGCGTTCCTGGTACGTACCGTAGAGCGGGGTCGGAGCCGCCGACGCGGCCAGGAACGACACGAGGATGGACGCCAGCAGCACCAGGGAGACCGTCGGCGTGAGTCGGGCCCGCCCCGCGATTGGCATGTCGGTGCTCCTCGGCTGCGTGGAGAGCGGTCAGCCTGGGCGTTCCGCCGGCCCCCGGGGCCACGGCGGCGTACCCGTTCGGCACCGACACATGCCCACGGCTCAGCCTCGGTGTCCGAGGGCACCGCCGTGCGTGCCCGGCCGGCGCCCCTACAGCTCGGGGTGGCCGAAGAGCCCCGGCAGCCCGCCGCTGTGCAGGAAGACGACCCGGTCGCCGCGCGGGAAGCTGCCGGCCAGCAGCGCCGCCATCGCCCGACCGGTGTACGTCGGGTCGAGGAAGACCCCCTCCGTACGCGCTGTCACCTCCAGCGCGTCGCGAACGGCGTCGGTCAGCGTGCGGTAACCCGCACCCACCTGGGTGTCGTCGATCCGCAGCTCCCCGGGCTCCACCTCGCCGACGAGCAGCCCGGCGACCGTCGCCCGTGGGTCCGGCACGGCGCCGACGTCCACGCCGACCACCCGCCGCACGCCCAACTCCCGCACCAGGCCGGCCATCGTCCCGCCGGACCCGAGCGCCGTCACGACCTCGACGCCGTCGGCGTCCGGCAACTGGGCCCGCAGCTCCCGACCGCAGTCCACATAACCCTGTACCGACGCGGGAGAGGTGCCTCCGAACGGGATGACGTACGCCGATCGTCGCTCTCCCTCAGCCGCTGCCACCTCGGCGGGCGGTCGGTCTCCGCTCCAGACGATCTCCGCGCCCGCGAACTCGTCGAGCAGCAGGTTTCCCCGCCTGGTCTCCGGGGGCGGGCCGGCGAGCACCAGCACGCAGGAGAGGCCGAGCCGCGCGGCCGCGGCCGCGGTGAGGCGGGCGTGGTTGCTCTGCGGCGCCCCTGAGGTGATGACAGTGGAGGCGCCGACGGCCATCGCCTGCGCGCAGGCGTACCGGAGTTTACGGATCTTGTTGCCACCCCCACCGAGGCCGCTGAGATCGTCACGCTTGAACCAGAGCTCGGCCAGCCCCAGCCGGGCGGCAAGCCGGGGCGCGGCCTCCAGCGGCGTCGGCCAGGTACCGAGGGGAACGGGTGTGATCATCCCTTCAGCTAAGCACTCCGCGCCCAGGCTGTCCGGGGCAGCGGTCCGACGTCCGAGTGACGACCGGGACGGAGCGCCGCGTGCCGCTGCCCGGGACCCGCCCCGTCGCGGGCGGCGAGCGCGTCGGCCACCGCTCCGGTGGCGAACGCGTAGATGGACTTGTGCAACACGTCGATGGCGAGCTCGGAGCGGGGCCAGGTGAACGGCGGCGCCCCCACGCCGGTGGCGTTCTCCAGGATCTGGTCGTTGCTCAGGCGCAGCGCGGTGAACATCGTCGACGCCCAGACGCCCCGCAACCCGGCCTGCGCCATGACGCTGCGCAGCACACCGACCAGCACGCCCTGGCCGTAGTGCATTGCCAGGTTCTGCCACCGGGGCGGCTGCCCGGAGGATTCCGGCAGGCCGGTCAGCCGTGCCAGAACCCGGGCCGGAACGTAGGAGTCGGGTCGACCGGTCACCCGCTGTTCGATCTTCTCCGCAGCCGTCATCACCGCTGTCCCGGCCAGACCCGCCGCCAGTCCCTGCCACACCGCTCTCTTCAGCATGTGCGGCCCCTACCCCGCGGGCGCTCCCCTACACCCCCACATGCCGCCGGCCCACGAGTTGTCGTCCGGCGGGTGCCGGGTTGGTTTGAGCCCCAACCCCCCGGGTAGGGTCCTTGTCGGGTCAAGACACGCGCCCTCCAGTGGTCACCTCGCCTCGGCATGCACGCGGCAGGCGGCCACCCTCGTCGAGGGCGGAGGCATCGTGTGACCGACCAGGATCCCCCATTCGGGTCTTCAGGACCCGACCCGCAGTACGGCCCGGACCGGCCCATCATGTCGCTGTCGTTGAGCCGTGACGGCGCCGTCAGCCAGATCAGGGTCGTCGGCGAGATCGACATGAGCAACGCCCACCTGCTCACCGAGCTGGTGGAGGTCCTCTGCCGCACGCCCACGCCACTGGTGGTCGTCGACCTCGCGGCGGTCCGCTTCCTCGGCGCGCACGCCGTCAGCGCGCTGCTCCACGCCGGCCACGTGGCCGCCCAGGCCGGCGGTCGGCTGACGCTTCGCGACCCCTCGCCGTTCGTCCTCCGGGTGCTCGACGTGGCCGGCGTGCTGGGGCGTCTCCACCTCCACGGCACATCCACACCGACCGGTGCTCGCCTCAGCGGCGTGGTCCCACCCCTGCCCCGCCGTGCCGCACCGCCGCGTCAGCCTCTCGGCCCGTCCGTCGCCGCCCAACCGTAGGCGGCGCGGCCACCGTCCCCCCGAGAGACATGTTCAATCCGCTGGCCAGGACGCTGCCGGGCGGGGGCGGTGACGCCATGGTCGACGACCGGCTCGACGAGGAGCGGCAGGGCGCGTTCACCGCTTGGTCCTGCCCTCTGCCTGGGCGACCAGGGACTCCGCGACCTCGCGCACCTTCCGGTTGGTGTCCTGGGAGATCTTCGACAGCAGTGCGAACGCCTCCTCGGACGAGCACCGCCGGCTCCCCATGATGATGCCTTTGGCCTGCTCGATCACCGCCCGATTGCGCATCGCCTCCTGCATCTGGGCCGCCAGCGTGGCGGCGTTCTCGTACAGGTGCGCGTTGGCCAGTGCCACCGCCGCATACGCGCCGAAGCCCTCCGCGCTGGTGATCGAGGGCGGGCCGAAAGCGTTCACCGAATCGCTGTAGACGTTCAACGCGCCGACCACCGATGCCTGGACGGGAAGCCCGATCGAGAGGGAACTCCCCACCCCGGCGGCGCGAGCCCTCTCCGCCCATACCGGCCAGCGCTCCTCGGTCGCCATGTCCGGCACCGAGATGGTGTCACCGCTGGCGGAGGCATCCAGGCAGGGACCCCGGTGCTCCTCGTACTGCCACTCGTCCAACTGACGGGCCAGCTCGCCGGTGGATGCCCCGGTCCAGCCGACCCGACCCCGAACCAGCGTGACAGTCACCTCTCTCGTCCCGGCGATGCTCGCCTTGGCGAGCTCGGCGATCCGGAGCAGCATGTCGTCGAGGCTGACCTCGTCGAATCTGACCTTGCCCAGCTCGGCCAACGCGTCCGCGGGATCCATCGTCGGCTGCGTCATCGCAATAGACCCTTCTCGGTCGGCGTCCGCCGGAGTGACAGTTCCGGCGCGGCCCGCGGGGTGGGCGTCAGCAATCCTGGTCCTACCCCTCGGGTCCCCCGCTCACACCCGGCCCAGGCGTGGTGGCCGGCGCCCGTACCGGGCAGCTCACGCGGCTCACGGCCGCAGGTGCCGGGCCGGTTTCCGGACGTCCACGCGATGCCGGCCGGCCCTCGGTAGCGTGGGCGGTCATGGCCACCAGCGTCGACGTGCGTCGGGCACTCGCCAGCCTCGCCGACCCCCGTCGCGCCGAGGCATCGAGCCGGTTCCTCCAGATGGTTCCCGGCGGGTACGGCGAGGGCGACCGGGCCCTCGGTGTCTCCGTGCCCGACCAGCGCACGGTGGCCGCCCGGTTCTGGCGCGACCTGTCGCTGGCCGAGACGACGAAGCTGCTCATCGAGGGCGCGCACGAGGAGCGGTTGACCGCGCTGTTCATCCTGGTGCGCAAGTTCGCCAAGGGCGACGAGCAGGAACGGGGTCGGATCTTCGGCACCGTCCTGGCCAACACTGCCCGCATCGACAACTGGGATCTGGTGGACTCGTCCGCGCCGTACATCGTCGGCCCCTGGCTGATCGACAGGGACCGGGGCGTCCTGGACCGGTTGGCCGAGTCGAGCCTCGTGTGGGAGCGGCGTACCGCCGTCATGGCGACCTTCGCCTTCATCAAGGCCGGTGACTTCGAGTGGACCTTCCGGCTCGGCGACCGGCTCCTGCACGACCCGCACGACCTCGTTCGGAAGGCGGTGGGCTGGATGCTGCGCGAGGTGGGCAACCGGGACAGAGCGGCGGAGGAGGAGTTCCTCGCCCGCCGCTACCGGGTCATGCCACGGGTGATGCTGCGGTACGCGATCGAGAAGTTCGAACCACAGCGTCGCCGCGAGTACCTGTCCGGCATGCTCTAGTCGACCGCCACGGCCGGTGGGATGGGGAAGTTCCGGTTGAAGACGTTGTCCGGGTCGTAGCTGGCCTTGATGGCACGCAGGCGGCCGAGGGTGGGCTCGGGCCAGGCATCCAGCAGGCGAGCCGGATCCGTCGTTGACCGCTCCACCGACGGACCGCCCCCGAGTCCGCCCGCCCCGTCGGCCCTTCCCTCCTGGGAGGGAGTGCCCTCCCCTGCCAGCGGGGCCCGCCCACCCTGGGACGCCGGCAGGATCGGTCCATGACGACATCGACACGGATCGTCGGGCGGAGCGTCCATGGTCTGACGTACGCGGTGCTCGGCTGGGCCGTGGCATACGGGGGCGTGCGTCTGGCCTGGACGGTCGACGAGGCTCCGGAGTTCGGGCCGCTCGGGCTCGACCTGCTCGGCTTCACCGGCTGGTGGTCGGTGGCGTTGTGCGCGGTCGCGGGCGGGCTGGCGGTTGCCCTGGACCGGGTGGCGACCTGGCGGCCAGCGCTTGCGGGGCTCGCCTGGGCTGTCGCTGGAGCGCTGGTCGCGGCAGCCGCGATCCTGCTGCCGGAGCTGGTGGGCTTCCTGCTGTTCACCGTCGGCCCGTTCTTCGACCCGTTGGCGTTCGTCAGCAGGCTCGGTTGTGTCACCGGAGCGGTACTGCTCGCTCTGGCCACCGGGCGCTATCAGCGGCGCACCCGGGGCGACTGCCCGGCCTGTTGCCGGACGGTCCGACCAGGTACGCGGCGCTCGGCACCCGCACGGTGGGCGCGCTGGGCCGCGTGGGTCGCCGTGGGCGGTCTCGTGACCCGCTTCGCGGCCCAGTTCGTGGTCGGGTTCGACAGCGTCGACCAGAGCGCCTCCCTGCTCGGGTTGGAGATCGGCCTGGTGCTGGCCGGAGCGCTGTTGCCACTGGCGCTGGCGCATCACTGGGGTGAGGTCTGGCCGTGGTGGGTTCCGCTGCTCGCCGGCCGGACGATTCCTCGCCTTGTGCTTCTGGTGCCCGGCTTCGGGCTCGGCGCGGGCATCGTGGCCTACTTCGGCATGGGCATGGTGCAGGTGACGACGGGCTCGCACAGCGAGTTCTCCGACGCGTTCCTGTGGGTGGCGATGTCGGCGTACCTCGTCATCGGGCTGGGCCTGCTCGTCGCGTCCACCGACTACCACCTGCGCACTCGCAGGCCGTGCGGTGCCTGCGGCCGCTGACGGGACCGCTGGCCGAGGGTCGGTTGCATTGACAGGGATCGTTGGACGAATTAACTTTCTGAATCAAGCACCTGGGAGCGCTCCCAACCACTCACCGTCCGACCATCTCTGAAATCCGCCACAGCTGAGCCCTCCCGAGGCGTGGATACCACCACCAGTTCAGGAGGAGTTTCAGTGAGAAGAAGCAGAAGAGCGACGAACGTCGCCCTGCTGTCGGCCGGCGCCGTCCTGGTGGCGTCCGCAGGCGTCGCGATGGCGGTGCCGGCGGGAGCCGCAGCCGCCGGCTGCAGGGTGGACTACAGCGTGTCGTCGCAGTGGCAGGGTGGCTTCGGCGCGAACGTCACCATCACCAACCTCGGTGACGCGGTGACGAGTTGGGCGCTGGCCTGGAACTACAACGCCGGCCAGACCGTCACCCAGGCCTGGAACACGACTCTGACGCAGAGCGGCACCGCGGTCACCGCCAGGAACGTCAGCTACAACGGGGCCATACCGACCAACGGGACGGTGTCGTTCGGCTTCAACGGATCCTGGACCGGCAGCAACCCCGATCCCACCACCTTCGCGTTGAACGGGGTGGGCTGCACCGGTGGCACAGAGCCGACCCCGCCGCCGACGACGACTCCGCCGCCGACCGACCCACCGCCGCCCACCGGGCCGGCGGACATCACTGTGAACAACGCGACCAGGTACCAGACCGTCGACGGGTTCGGGGCCGCGCAGTCGATCTGGGGTAGCGCCTGGTCGACGACGGACACCCAGACGTTGGTCGGGATGGGTGCCAACCAGTTGGGGCTGTCGATCGTGCGGACCGGGTTGTCGCCAGTGTCCAGCGAGTGGGCGACGCACGTGAACTCGTTGAAGACGGCGAAGTCGTACGGGTCGAACGTGAAGATCCTCGCCTCGCCGTGGACCGCGCCGGCGGCGTGGAAGACCAACAACAGCCGGGTCAACGGCGGCAAACTGAAGACCGACTACTACGACGACTACGCCAACCACCTCAACAGCTACGTGCAGTACATGCGTGGCCAGGGCGTACCCATCGACGTCACCTCGGTGCAGAACGAGCCGGACTGGCACCCGGACTACGACTCGATGGACTGGAGCGGCACCGAGCTGCGCACCTTTGTCCGCGACCAGGGCACCAGGGTGCAGAACACCAAGCTGATGGTGGCCGAGGCGGTGAACATGAACTACAACTTCACCGACCCGACCCTCAACGACGCGACCGCCCGCAACAACATCGGCTACATCGGCGGGCACCTCTACGGCACCGAGGAGTCCGGCCGACTGCGGCCGTACTCGCTGGCCGAGCAGTACAACAAGCCGGTGTGGATGACCGAGTGGAACCTGCACGCCGCCGACGGTGGCGGCTCCAACATCTGGGGCAACCCGGCCAACGCGGCGGTCTGGAACGAGACCCTCGACGACATCATGCGCACCGTGCACAAGTCGATGGAGGCCAACTGGAACGCCTACATCTGGTGGTACGGCAAGCGCTACTACTCCTTCATCGGTGACGGCGAATCGGCGTTCGGCACCGTCGCGGGCGCACCCCTCAAGCGCGGGTACGCCTTCTCGCAGTACGCGAAGTACGTGCGCCCCGGCTACCAGCGGGTCGCCCTGACGAAGAGCTCGAAAGCCTCCCCGCTGGAGGTGACCGCCTACCAGGGCGACGGGAAGATCACCCTGGTGATCCTCAACCGCTCCAACAGCGCGGTCAACAACGCAGTGGTCCAGGCCCCGCAGAACGTCACCCGGGCCGAGCACTACCTCACCTCGCAGAACGCCAACGCGGCCAGCCAGCCCACCAGCGTCAACGGCGGTCAGGCCACCATCAACGTCGGCGCCCGCAGCATCTCCACCCTCGTGTTCACCCTCTGAACACCTCGATCACCACGTACGTCGCGGGAGCCCCGGCCACACGCTTGGGGCTCCCGCCCGTCGACGGGGTTCGGAGCGTCGGATGGTCAGGTGGCTGTCGGCGCCGCCGTGCTCTGCCGCACCACGAGCTTGGGGACGACCAGCGGCAGGCGGTGCGGCACCGTGTCGTCGATGGCCTGGGTGACAGCGGTGATGGCCCGCCGGCCGACCGCGTCGAAGTCCTGCTGGATCGTGGTCAGGGGCGGAATGAGGTAGGGCGCCTCGGGGACGTCGTCGAATCCGACGACGGAGATCTCGTGCGGCACCCGCCGTCCACGCTCGTGCAGCGCGCGCAGCACACCGATCGCCATCTGGTCGTTGGCGGCGAACACCGCTGTGGCCCCGGGCATCTCGTCGACCCGCAGCCCGGCGAGGTAGCCGCTGTGCGCTCTCCAGTCGCCCTCGACCGGCTCCGGCGGGCGTAGACCCGCCGCACTCATCGCCTGACGCCAGCCTTCGAGTCGGGCACGGGCCTCCGCCCAGTTGAGCGGGCCGCTCACGTGCACGATCTCCCGGTGCCCGAGGTCGAGGAGGTGGTCGGTGGCCATCCGGGCGCCGAGCACCTGGTCGACGCCGACTGTCACGCTGGCCCGGGACACGTCGCCCTCCACGACGACGAACGGGACGCTCGATCGCGTCATCCGCACCACCTCGAGGGCCTCGTCGTTGCCGGCGATCATCACGACGCCCTCCACGCCGACGCGCATGAGGTGTTCGGTGGCGTCGCTGAGCGCCCGTACCGTCACCTCGGACAGGCTCACCGAGGTGGCGAAGTAGCCGGCCGCCCGGGCCGCGTCCTCGACGCTGCGATGGATGCTGGTCGGACCGAACAGCGTCCTGGCCGTGCCGATGATGCCGATCATCCCGGACCGTCCGCGAACCAACGCGCGGGCCGCCGTGTTGGGGCGGTAGTCGAGCCGTCGGATCGCTTCGAGGACCCGTTCCCGGGTCTCGCGCCTGATGCTGGGCGCGCCGTTGATGACCCGGGACACCGTCTGGTGTGACACGCCCGCCAGGCGAGCGACGTCAGCCATGACCGGTGGCCGGTCGGCCGCCGTCACAGCGGCCTTTGTGTGAACTCGCACTGGCGGGCCATCCGTTCTTCCATGGAATCAGTTCCTCGTGGGCCTCGTCCGTTCGTGGCCGTCAGTGTGAGTGACGGGGCACCGCGCTGCCGCTGCCACCGACGAGGAAGTCGAGGTCCGCGCCGCTGTCTGCCTGCTGAACGTGTTCGCTGTAGAGCCGTACCCATCCCCGGTCGGCCACCGGCTTCGGAGGCTGCCAGGCGGCGCGGCGTACGGCGAGCTCCGCGTCGTCGACCAGAAGGTCGAGGCGGCGCGTCGCGACGTCGACGGAGATCAGGTCGCCGCTGCGTACCAGCGCGAGCGGACCACCCACTGACGCCTCCGGTGCCACGTGCAGGACGCAGGTGCCGTAGCCGGTGCCGCTCATTCGGGCGTCGGAGATCCGCACCATGTCCGTGATGCCGTCGGCGAGCAACCGTCGTGGCATGGGCACGTTGCCCACCTCCGGGAAGCCGGGGTAGCCCCGGGGGCCGGCGTTGCGGACGACGATCACCGTGTCGGGGGTGACGTCGAGGTCCGGATCGTCGGCGGCGACGACGTACTCCTCGATCCGGTCGAAGACGAGCGCCGGGCCGGTGTGCGTGAGGAGGTGGGCGGAGGCGGCGGAGACCTTCAATACCGCCCCGGACGGCGCGAGCGAGCCGCGCAGCACCACGGTGCCCGACCCGGCGGGCTGGAACGGCTCCTCCATGGTGGCGATGACGTCCCGGTTCCAGCACTGGGCGCCGTCGACGTTCTCGGCCACGCTCCTGCCGCTGACGGTGATGTGGTCCATGTGCAGCAGCGGGGCGAGTTCCTTCATCACCACCGGGAGGCCGCCCGCGTAGGCGAAGTCCTCCATCAGGTACGTCCCGGACGGCATGAGGTTGACGAGCATGGGCACGTCGGCGGTGAGGGTGTCGAAGTCCTCCAACGACAGGGGGACGCCGAGGCGTCCGGCGATCGCGAGCAGGTGTACGACAGCGTTGGTGGAGCCGCCGATGGCGGCGTTGACCCGGACGGCGTTCTCGAACGCCTGCCTGGTGAGCACCGAGGACAACCGTTGGTCCTGTTCGACCATGGCGACGATCCGGCGTCCGGCGGCTTGCGCGAGCGCGTACCGCCGGGAGTCGACCGCCGGCACGGCGGCCGCCCCCGGTAGCTGCATACCCAGCGCCTCGGTCACACAGGCCATCGTGGAGGCGGTGCCCATTGTCATGCAGTGGCCCCGGCTGCGGGACATGCCGACCTCCGCCTCGGAGCAGTCGGCCGCCGTCATCCGACCGGCCCGCATCTCCTCGGTGAAGCGCCAGACGACGGTGCCGGAGCCGATGTCCTGGCCGCGGAACTTGCCGTTGAGCATCGGGCCGCCGGTCAACATCAGTGTCGGCAGGTCGACGCTCGCCGCTCCCATCAGCAGGCCGGGGGTGGTCTTGTCACAGCCGGAGAGCAGGACCACCCCGTCGAGCGGGTTGGCGCGGACCGACTCCTCCAGCTCCATCGCCAGCAGGTTGCGGTAGAGCATGGTCGTGGGTCGCATCAGCGGCTCGCCCAGGCTCATCGCCGGGAACTCCAGCGGCAGGCCCCCGCTCTCCCACACGCCCCGCTTCACCGACGCGGCGAGGTCTCGCAGGTGGGCGTTGCAGGGTGTCAGCTCCGACCAGGTGGTGGCGATGCCGATCACCGGGCGACCGTCGAAGACGTCGTCCGCGAACCCCTGGTTGCGCATCCAGGACCGATGGATGAACCCGTTGCGGCCTTCCGCACCGAACCACTCCCCGCTGCGCAGCGGTCGATTCGTCGTCGACATCAGCACACCTCTCTGTCATCCGTCCGGCCGCGTCCTGCGCGGCGATCAATGCGCGTGTGGTGGATTGGCTGGTGGTGCCGGCGCGGCCTACCGGAGACCTCCGACGGAGAGTCCGCCGCGCCAGTGTCGTTGCAGGCTGAAGAACGCGATGATCAGCGGGATCACGGACACCAGGGAACCCAGGATGATGAGGCTCCACAGCGAGGTGGTTCCCGCGTTGTTCGCGGACGCGATTCCCTGCCAGAGGCCAAGGCCGACGGTGACCGGGAAGAGCCGGTTGTCGGAGAGCATGGCCAGCGGCAGGAAGTAGTTGTTCCAGGACGCCACGGCCGACAGGAGCAGCACGGTGACCACAGCGGGACGCATCAGCGGAAGGGCGATCTGGATGAACGTCCGTATCTCTCCCGCGCCGTCGACCCGCGCCGCGTCAAGGAGTTCGTCGGGCACCGCGTCGCGCGCGTACACGTGCATCAGGTAGACGCCGAACGGGTTGAGCAGCGACGGGAGGATCACCGCCCAGACCGTGTTCGTCAGGCCGAGTCGGGAGAACATGATGAAGGTCGGGATGACCAGAGCGGTGGCGGGCACCATCAGCGCGCCGAGCACGATGGCGAAGCTGAAGCGTCGGGCGGCGAACCGGTACTTGGCGAACCCGTAACCGGCCATGACCGCCAGGACGGTGGCGCCGACGCCGCCGGCGATCGCGTAGAGCGTGGAGTTGAGCATCCACCGCAGGTAGATGCCACCGTCGTAGGTGAAGAGCTGCCGCAGGTTCCCGAGGTAGTCGACCTGGTCGGTGAACCAGAGGGTGTTGCCGCCGCCGAACAGCCCGGGTGCGTCCTTGGAGCTGTTGACGATGACCCACCAGAACGGTACGAGGAAGTAGATCACCAGGAAGCCGAGGAGGATCTGCAGGGGGAGATAGCGCTGCGGTCGGCGGGCGCCGGCGCGGACGCTGGTGTGGTCGGTCATCAGAGGAAGCTCCTCCGCTTGCGGGTGAAGAACAGGAAGGCGTACACGCAGATGAACACGAGCCCGCCGAGGGCGAAGGAGATCGCCGACCCGTAGTTGAAGTTGGCGAGCGAGAACGCCTGTTGGTACGCGTACATGTTCGGGGTGAAGTCCGCGCCGATGGTGCCCGCGGCGAGGTATCGCAGGATCTGCGGTTCGTTGAAGAACTGCAGGGTGCCGATGAGCGAGAAGACCAGGATGAGGATCAGGGCGGGCGCGATCAGCGGGATCTTGATCCGGGTCGCGATCTGCCACCGCCCGGCGCCGTCCATCCGGGCCGCCTCGTAGAGCGTCGGGTCGACGCCCTGCAACGCCGCGTACAGGATGATCATGTAGTAGCCGGCCCACTGCCAGGTGACGACGTTGAGCAGCCCGTAGAAGATCAGGTCGCTGCTCAGGAAGTCGGGTGCGGTGGCGCCGAACAGCCCGAAGATGTCGGTGAGCGGGCCGAAGCCCCTGCTGTAGAGGAACCCCCACATCACGGCCCCGATGACTGTGGGGATCGCGTACGGCAGGAAGATCATGAGGCGGGAGAAACGGGCGAACAGGGTGGTCACCGAGTCCAGGATGAGGGCCAGCGCGAGCGCGATGACGATCTGCAGCGGGATCGAGACCAGCGAGAAGCGGATGACGAACCACGCCCCGGACAGGAAGCTCGG
Organism: Micromonospora sp. DT15; assembly: GCF_049841475.1. NCBI lineage: Bacteria > Bacillati > Actinomycetota > Actinomycetes > Micromonosporales > Micromonosporaceae > Micromonospora > Micromonospora sp. DT15. Next base: position 413,442 of record NZ_JBNCKJ010000003.1, on the reverse strand, counting down.
GTCGGTGAACGCCTTCACGTAGTTGTCGAAGAGAACGAAGCTGGTGCCGCCGATCAGCTTCTTCTGAAACAGACTGAGGTACAGCGCGTACCCCAGCGGGGCGATGAGGAACGCCAGGAACACGATCCCGAACGGCCCGACGAAGAGCCACCCCATCAGGTGTTCGCGGAGGTGCACCTTGCCACGGATCTTGCGCGTCTCAGGCTGAGGACGCGGTGCGCGCTTCTCGGTCAGGAGTGTCATCTTGGTCTCCGGGACGTGGACGGTGAGAGTGGAGGGTGGGCCGGCCGCTCGGTGCGGCGCGGCCCACCCATCCGGTCACTGAACGGTGAAGCCTTGTTCCTTGGCGTACTTCGCCACGTCCTCCTGGAGCCGGTCGGCAGCTTGCGAACCGGTGACGGAGCCCTTGATGATCTCGCTGACCTGCTTCGTCATGGCGTCGAGGTAGTACTGACCGAACGGGGCGTACGCGACGCCCTTGTAGGCGTCCGCGGCGGGAAGGTAGACCTCCTTGTTCGCCTGCTGGCCGTCGAAGAACGCCACCTTCAGGTCGACGAACGCGGGGTCCTTGAGCGCCGTGAGGTTCAGCGGGAAGATGATCTGGTTGGTCCAGCCGTCGGTGAGTGACTCCTTGTCGGCGTAGAGGCCGTAGGCGACCTTCGCGGCCAGCTCCGGCTTCTTGGCCTGCTTGGTCACCGAGAAGGCCGACCCACCCCAGTTGACCTGCACCGGGTTGGCCGAGTCCCACTGCGGCAGCGGCGCCACCGCGAACTTGCCGGTGTCCTGCCCCTTACCGACACCCGCGCCGGTGAGGTAGCCGGGCGCCCAGGCAGCCGAGATGTACGTCGCGTAGTTGCCGTTGATGACGCCGGAGATGTATTCCGGGGTGAACTGGTCCTGCGTACCGACCAGGCCCTTCTTGGCGAGGCCGCCCCAGTAGTCCAGCACGTCCTTGGACGCCTGGTCGTTGAGCTTCACCCCTATCGCCTTCGGCTGCGCCGGATCGTAGGTGAAGGGAGCAGCGCCCTTCTGGATCTGCAGCGCCATGGTGAGCGCCGAGACGTTCGCGCCGAGGTCACCGAAGAGCGGACCGCCGGCGTCCTTGACCTTCTGGGCGGCCTGCTCGTACTCGGCCCAGGTCTTCGGCGGCGTGATCTTGTACTTGTCGAAGATGTCCTTCCGGTAGATCATCGCCACCGGGCCGCCGTCGACCGGGACGCCGTAGACCTTGTCGCCGACCGACACGTCCTTCCAGGCGCCCTCGCCGTAGTTGGCCTTGACCGCGTCGAAGCCGTACTGCTTGATGTCGACGAGCGCGCCCTGGATCTGGAACGTCGGGATCCGGTCCGCCTCGACCATGATCACGTCAGGTGCGCCGGTGCCCGCCGAGATGGCGGTCTGGAACTTGTCGTACTCGTCACTGCCCTGGCCGACGTTGGTCCAGCAGACCTGCACATCGTCGTGCTGCTTGTTGAAGTTGTCGACGACGAGCTGGGTGTTGGGGTACCAGCCCCACATCGTCACGACCGGCACGTTCTGCTTGGTGATGGTGTTCGTGCAACTGCTCGCGTCGCTGCCGCCCTCGTCGGAGGAGCAGGCGACGAGGCCGGTCCCCGCCGCGAGCATGGCTACCGTGGCGAGTATTCGTCTTCTCTTCATTGAGATGGTTCCCTTCGGCGATGGCGGTGCACTGCATCCATGCGCTGGCGGGCACCACCGGGGGCAGGAAACCCTGCTCCCGGTGGCGTCGCCGGCGACGGCTCCTAGCGCTTGAACAGACGGGGCGCCAGGTCGATGAGGTTCTTCTGCCACACGTCCCAGCCGTGCGGCCCGGGGGTGACCCCGTCGAACTCGTAGCGGATACCGAGGTTGTCCAACGTGGTCAGCGACGCCATGAAGCTCGGGTACACGAAGTCGGTCTGGTCACCGACGTAGAGGCGCAGCATCTTGGTGCCGTTGTTGATCGCCGCCACGTCGACGCCGGTGCCGCTGCCGAAACCGGCCGAGAACGCGGCGACGTAGGCGAACTCACCCGGGTAGGCCCGCAGCACTCCGAACGCCTGCCCGCCGCCCATCGACAGACCGGCGAGGGCCTGCTGCGACGGATCGCTGGAGATGTTGTAGCGGTCACGGGCCGTCGGAACGATGTTCTCCCGCAGTTCCCGGTTGAAGTTCGACGAGTTGCCGTTGCCCATCACGACGACCATCGGCGTCAGGTCGCCGTCGAGGAACTGATTGTCGAGGATCTGCTTGGCGCGGCCCATCTCCACCCAGTCCGTGTAGTTCTGGCCGCCGCCGTGCTGGAGGTAGAGGACCGGGTACGGCTGCGTACGGTTCGGGTCGTACCCGGGTGGGGTCCACACCAGCGCGGTGCGGTCCTGGCCGGCCACCGTGCTGGGGTAGGTCATGCTCTCGACCTTCCCGCCACGACCGGCGGGTACGTCCGACAGCAGTCGGGCACCGGGCCCAGGGATGAGGAAGGTGCTCCACATCGGCTCGGTGGTGACCTTCGTCGGGTTGGAGGTGTCCTTGACCGCGACCCGGTCCACGATCAGCCGGTAGTAGTAGAACCAGGGCTTCAGCGGGCCGACCGTGGCCCGCCACCGGTCACCGTCACGGGTCAGTGGCAGTCGCAGCCAACTGCCGCCCGGTGCGACGTTCGCCCAGACCGTGACGTGCTGAGCGTCAGCGAAGTCCGTGGTCGTCTCGAAGGTGACGAACCCGTCCTCGGTGACGAAGGGCGTCGGGGTGGTACCGGCCGGCGGCGGGGTGAACTCCCGCTTGAGCGGCTGGTGACCGGGGCTCGGCCCGTGGTCCCGCACGTGACCGAACAGTCGCGGCAGGAAGTCGACGAGGTTCTCCTGCCAGGTGGTCCAGGTCGCGCCGCCGTCCGGGTTGACCCCGTCGAACTCGAACCGGACGTCGGCCCGGTCCAACGCCTTCGTCAGCCGGTAGGTGGTGTTGTACGCGGGATCGGTGACGTTGCCCGTGTAGAGGCGGAGCAGCTTGACGCTGCGGTTGATCGCCTTGGCGTCCTTCCGGTCGATCTCCGGCGCCGACGTGCCCGAGAACCAACCCACGTGACCGAACTGACCCGGCTTGGTGAGCGCGGCCCGCACCGCGTCCGTCGCACCGTCGGACACGCCCGCGATGGCCTGGTGCGCCGGGTCGCGAAGGACCCGGTACCTGTCGGTGACCGCCTTCCGGAGGTCCTTCAGCCCCTTGTCGTCGGAGCCGTCGACATCGTTGATCACCACCACCATCGGGCGGATGGCGCCCGCGGCCGAGAGGTTGTCGAGGATCTGCTTGGCTCGACCGAGGTCGAGCCAGTCGGTGGCGGCCACGCCGTCCCCCGACTGGAGGAAGAGCGCTGGGTAACCCTTCGGGCTCTTGGCCGCGTAACCCGGTGGCGTCCAGACCAGGGCGGAGCGCTGCGCGTTCCCGGCCCGATAGGTCAGCGTCTCGATCTTTCCGCCGGTGCCGGCCGGCGCGTCGAGTAGCCATCGTGCCGAGTCACCCGCGACGAGGAAGGTGCTCAGGAGCGGGTTGGACGCGACACTGGTGCTGTTCGTCGGGTCCTTGATGGTCAAGGTGTCGTCGGCGGTGAGCTGGTAGTTGTAGAGCCCCGGCTCCAACGCGCCGAGAACACCCGACCACACCTCACCCCGACGGGTCAGACCGAACTCCGCCCAGCTGGCCGACGGGCCGAAGTTTCCCTCGACGACGACCTGCGAGACGGTGCCCAGGTTCTCCTGGACGTACGCCGCCGGGACGGCGAACGTGGCGTAGCGGTCCGCGGAGACATCCAGCCACGGCGTGTCCGCCGCAGCTGGCTGCGGCGCGAGGAGCACCGCCGCGGCGGTGATGACCCCGGCGGTGAACGCCGCCGAGAGTCGCCGGCGTACGCCCAACTGGCGTAAACGCCCGTGATACTGTCCGGTAACCACACTCCACTCCCTTCATGCGCCGGCAGCGGATGCGACCCGTCTGACCGGCTCAACTCAACGGTGGATCTGGCCGTGCGTGCTGCGTACACCTCCTTCAGGCTGCCGCCACGGGCACACCTGCCGTGATCGCTGCGTCGGGAGTGATCAGGCTCGCGCACCAGTGGGTTGAGGTCATGGCCGTGCCGCGCTCCTGGGTGGTGCGGTCGAGTCGCGCACGACGAGGCTTGTCGGAAGCACGATCTGGCTCGGCTCGTCCCACTCACCGGTCACCAGCGACTTGAGCATCCGCGCGGCTTCGTACCCGAGCTGATACATCGACTGGTCCACGGTGGTTAGACCTGGCTGGGTCGACGCCGTTTCGGGGATGTTGTCGAAGCCGACGACGGACAGGTCCCCCGGCACCGAGAATCCCAGCTCCCGGGCGACCTCCAGAACCTTCAGGGCCATCCCGTCGCTCGCCGCGAAGATCGCCGATGGCGGCTCCGATCGTCGCAGCAGGTCACGCGCCAACGGAGTCGCCGACTCGGGGTTGAAGTCCCCTCGGCCGATGAGCGTCGGGTCGACCGGGATGCCGGCGTTGGACAGCGCGGCGCGGTATCCCTCCTCCCGCGACCAGGCTGAGGCCAGGCTGTCGCGGCCGGCGATGAACCCGATGCGCCGATGACCCAGGTCGACCAGGTGCTGGACCGCGGTGGTGGCGCCCGCGAGGTTGTCGGCCATCACCGAGGGCGCCGTCGAGCCCCGCACCGGGTCGATGGCCACGACCGGCGTCCGGCTCCGGATGTCACCCCAGGGCGTCACGACGATGCACCCGTCGGTGAGGGTGCCCGACAGGCGGGTCAGGTGCCGCTGCTCCCAACCCTCCGAATACGACCCGTAGAGGTCGCTGTTGGCGTAGATGATCAGATCGAAGCCCGAGCGGCTCAGCGCCTTCATCACGCCCTTGAGCACTTCCGCCGTGTACGACTGGAAGCTGTGCGCCACGAGGCCCAGAACGTTGGTGCGGCTGCGCCGGAGGCTGGTCGCCACCAGACTCGACTCGTAGCCGAGCTGCTCAATGGCGGAGCGCACCTGAGCGACAGTGCGAGCGCTGACGCCGTAATGCCCGTTGACGACGCGCGAGACGGTGGCGGTGGAAACGCCAGCAGCTCGGGCGACATCACTCATTGTCACCGGCGCATTGACTTCAATCATGCCGCTCTCTCTGGACTGCAATCGTTATCGGTTACGTTTCCAGGATGTTGCCAAGGTAACTGAGAACTATTACGAACACAAGACCTCTTCACCCTTACCCGGCCTCTCGAATGAGCTGTCCTAAGTGGAGGTCGGCGAAGGCGCTGATGATCCTCGGATGCCGTTGCGGATAACGCAATCGGCATCGTCTGCCAGGGGTCGAAGTGGGGGCCGAATCCGCGTCGGTGCTACCCGTCGACAACAGGACGGCACGCTCCGTCAAGAACCATTCCCCGACCCGGGTGAACGATCACAGCTGCCGAACTTCGACGGTCCCGGTAAAGACCTTCGACGTCGACCGGTCCGAGTCGGCACCGATGACGGAACCCCTCAGTCGACGGGGTCGAGGACGTCTCAGCCCGGTGCGGGCGCTGTCGCATCCGCGTAGGTCGCCTTGATCTCCGGCTCAACAGTGGTCACCCGGTCACCCCCATCACCGCGACAAGCTGGTCGTTCGGCCCCGCCGTGCGTGCCGGCCGGACATTGATCCAGGCGCCATGTTCCCTTACGTAAACGTAATCGGTAACGTTTACATAGATCGACAACGTAATCGAAGTCGATCACGTTGTCCAGAGCTCACACTGCCTCCACCACCCCTCGGTCCCGGCGTTCGAGCAGTGCTGTCGCGTCGGACCCGCACGAAGGGAGCCAGCCCTGAACACCCACCTCGACAGCACGCCGGACAACGGCGTGCACACGGCCCGCCTGACCCTGGACCCCCGCCGACGCGTCGCACCGGTGCCACGTCGACTCTTCGGCTCGTTCGTCGAGCACCTGGGGCGCTGCGTCTACAACGGAATCTACGAGCCGGGGCACCCGACGGCCGACGCCGACGGCTTTCGGGGCGACGTCCTCGCACTGGTGCGCGAGTTGGGCGTCACCACCGTCCGCTACCCCGGCGGCAACTTCGTCTCCTCCTACCGCTGGGAGGACGGCGTCGGTCCGGTCGACAAACGCCCGGCGAGGCTCGACCTCGCCTGGCACAGCCTGGAGACCAACGCGTTCGGGCTCGACGAGTTCATGCGGTGGGTCGGCAAGGCAGGTGTGGATCCGATCATGGCGGTCAACCTCGGCACCCGTGGCACCGCCGAGGCCGTCGACCTGCTCGAGTACGCCAATCACCGCAGTGGGAGCCACCTCGCCGACCAGCGCCGCGACAACGGCGCTGTCGACCCGTACGGCATCAAGCTGTGGTGTCTGGGCAACGAGATGGACGGCCCGTGGCAGGTGGGTCAGCGCAGCGCGACCGAGTACGGGCGACTCGCGGCGCAGACCGCGAAGGCCATGCGACGCTTCGACCCCGATCTCGAACTCGTCGCCTGCGGCTCATCACACCTCGGTATGCCGACCTTCGGCAGCTGGGAACGCGACGTGCTGACCGAGGCGTACGACGACGTCGACCTGATCTCGCTGCACGCGTACTACCAGCCGGTCGACGACGACCTGGCCAGCTTCCTCGCCTCGGCCGAGGACATGGACAGGTACATCGACGCCGTCACCGCCATCGCCGACTCGGTCGGAGCGATCCGTCGGTCGACCAAGAAGATCATGATCGCGTTCGACGAGTGGAACGTCTGGTACCAGTCCGCCGCCCCGTCCACGCCCCCGAGCGGCGAGGACTGGCCGGTCGCGCCACCCCTGCTGGAGGACCACTACAGCGTTGCCGACGCGGTCGTCGTCGGCGGCCTGCTCATCAGCCTGCTCCGGCACAGCGACCGGGTGAGCGCGGCCTGCCAGGCCCAACTGGTCAACGTCATCGCACCGATCATGACCGAAACTGGCGGCGCGGCCTGGCGGCAGACCATCTTCCACCCCTTCGCCCGCACCGCCCGGCACGCCCAGGGCACGGTGTTGGACGTGCTGCGCGAGGGCAGCACGACGACCACCGACCGCTACGGTGAGATCGACGCTGTCGACGCGGTCTCCACCTGGGACGACACCACCGGGGAGATGACAGTCTTCCTCGTCAACCGCGCTCTCGACACCCCGGCCGAGGTGACCATCGACGTCGCCGGCGCGCAGGTCGGCGACATCGTCGAATGCGTCACCGTCGGCGGCACCGACCTGCACGCCAAGAACACGGCCGACGGTCCGGACCACGCCGCGCCGCGTTCCAACGGCACGGCACGGGGCGCCGACGCCAGCGTGCAGCTGACTCTTCCACCCGCGTCCTGGACCATGCTGCGACTCCGCGCCACCGACACGACCCCGTGACCGGCTGACGAACGGACCGGGACGTACCCCGGCCGCGCACACCCTGGCTTCACCAGCGCCGCGCGGCCGGGGCTTCCCCACCACAGGGAGTACGGCGTCGAGCCGGCTGTTACCGGACGTCGACAGGGGTGCTCTGGGAGTCGTTGAAGAGCCTGTTGCCCTGGTAACGGGCGACCACCGGCGCGTTCAGCTCACCATGGACGGTCTTCTTCAGCCGGGCGACGCCGTGGTGCACCGGGGCCGACCCGAGGTGCGTGTCACCCGCGTAGAAGTCGACAGTGCCGGAGGGCGCCGACGTGCTGGTGCTGACCGTGCCGACCGTCGCGGTGGCGGTGACCTTCATGTGGTGCGAGCCGCCCGCCGGTGACGTCGTGACGACGAGGTCGGTGGTGGTGGCCCGGAACGTCAGCGTACGCAGGTAGTGGTTCAGCAGCGGACGCCACACGTGCCAGGTGTGCACGCCCGGCACGTTGTACTCGTCCAGCTCGACGCCGGCGGCACGCAGGGCAGCGGCGTTGCGCTGCGAGTTCTCGGCGATGTTGCCCAGCCGGTCCTGCAACCCCGTGCCGATCATGATGCCGCCGGCCACCGCCTTCATGCTGTCGACCTGGGCCTGGGTGGCGGCCGGACCGCCCGCGCTCCAGGCCGCGTGGTAGCCGAACAGGTCGGTGTGGTTGTACATGATGGTGTACGCCCGGCTGCCACCGGCCGAGAAGCCGGCGAACGCGCGGTCCTGCGCCCGGGTCGAGACGCGGTAGTTCTGCTCGACGAACGGGAAGATGTTGTTCCGTAGTTCGTTGACGTAGCCCTCGTTGCCACCAGGGAGGCCGTTGAAGTCGGTGGACACGATCACCATGGGCTGCGCCGCACGTTCCTTGATCGCGTTCTCCAGGATGAGGTGGGCAACGCCCTGCATCGTCCAGGCGGTCGAGTGGTCGCCGCTGCCGTGGCTCAGGTAGAGGGTCGGGTACGGAGTGGCCCGGTTGGGGTCGTAGCCGTGTGGCAGGTAGACGACGATGTCGTGGACTCCCGCCGGGTTGGTCGACAGCGGCGAGGTGTACCGCCGGGACTCCAGCCGGCCGACCCTGGCGACCGGAGCCTGGTAACTGGTGGCGTACGTCGGGAACTTTTTGCTGGTCGGGACGTAGATCGTGCTGCGTACCGCGCCGGGCGCTCCCGGGTACTGCGGCTGGATCTGCCAGCGGTTGGCGGGGTCGTCGTGCAGGGCGCAGCCGGTGGCGAGCTCGTTGGCGCAATCGTGGGTGAACGCGTAGCGGAAGGTGCCCGCCGGCAGCGGAGTAGTGAAGGTCCAGACCCCGTCCGGGCCCTTTCGCATGGCCTGGGTGTGCCACGGGGTGGCCGCGACGTCGCCGGGTTGCCACTCGGCGGGCGGTCGCGCGTCACCGCAGTCCTGGCAAGCGATGTTCTCCGGTCGGGAGTAGAACCAGTCGCCGTAGACGTGGACCTGCCCGACGTCCTCGGGCGCCCGGTACCGGAAGGTGACTGTGTAGCCGGTCGGGGGCTTGTCGGTGCGGCTGACGGTCGGGCCCAGCGGCGCCGGCGGTGCGGCCGAGGCCGCCGGAGCGGCGACCGTTGCGGCCGTCACTGTGACGGCGGCGAGCAGCGCGAGCAGCAGCCGGCGTGTCGGTGCCGGCGTCGGGGGACGGGGAGGTGCGACGGGCATGTTCCTGCTCCCTCTTCGGCGTGTGGTCAGACCGCACCGAGCGGTCGACGACCATTCGATGGTGAGGTGAAGGGATACCAGTAACGAGCGATGCGGCGATGCGAGCGCTAACATCGTTCCCTGTCGAAAACACAACCATGAATTGCATTGACGGTCAAGGCGGAAATTGGATCGGAAAATCGCGTCCCCACCATTCGGGCGCGCTTCAGCAACACCGGGGCAACTGGCGCGCGAACTCTCTGTCGGATTGATTCTTCAAGGAATTCGCGCGCCAGTCGCAGGTGGCCCGGAAACGCGCCCGGGAGAAGCCGGCGGACGCGGTTACTCGGCCGCCGGCTGCAACCTCCCGTCGATTCGCCGGGAGATGGCGGTGTACTCGTCGCGCAACTCCTCGGGCAGGATCCAGGCCGGAGCGTCCTGCCACGCCAGCGGGCGCAGGAACCGGCGGATCGACGTGGCACCCACCGACGTGTGCACGGCGTTCGTCGACGGCCACGGTCCACCGTGGTGCTGGGCCCACGACACCCGGACACCGGTCGGGTATCCGTCGAAGACGATGCGACCCGCGCGGGCGGCGAGCACGTCGACCAGTCGACGTACGACCTCGGCGTCGTCGCCCGGTCCCCGGTGCAGCGAACCGGTCAGCGACGGCGGAACGGCGGCCAGCGCGGCGTCGAGGTCGGCGGCGTCGTCGTAGCGGACCACGATCAGGAGCGGGCCGAAGCACTCGTCGGCGATCTCGGCGCTCAGCCCGGCGAGACCGACCTCCAGGAGGGTCGGCGCCACTGTGAAGCCCGCCCCGGGTTCGACAGTGGGCCGCGCCGACACCCGGGCGCCGGCCCGCTCGAACTCCGTGGACCGCTTCTCGTACGCGTCCCGGATGCGCTCGTTGAGCAGGACCGTGCCGCCCGACGCGTCGACCTTCGCCCGCAGCCCGTCGACCAGGCCGTCACCACCCGGATCCGACGGAACGAACGCCAGGCCGGGCTTGGTGCACAGCTGGCCGCCCGAGTTCGTGAAGGAGCCGAAGAGCCCCTCGGCGATCTGGTCTGCCCGAACGGCGGCCGCGTCGGGCAGGACGACGATCGGGTTCACGCTGCTCAGTTCGGCGTACAGCGGAATGGGGTCGGGTCGTTCGTCGATGGCCGCCTGGATGGCGCGGGCGGCGTTGACCGAGCCGGTCAGTGCGGCCGCGCGGATCGCCGGGTGACGCACCAGCGAGCGACCGGCCTGCTCCCCGTACACGGTCGCGACGACACCCTCGGGCCCGCCGAGGTCGCGGACGGCCGACTCGATCGCGGCGGCGGAGGCGTGCGAGGTCAGGGGGTGGGACGGGTGGGCCTTCAGGATCGTCGGACACCCGGCGGCGAGTGCGGCGGCCGTGTCACCGCCGGCGACCGAGAAGGCGAACGGGAAGTTGCTGGCGCCGAAGACGGCGACCGGCCCGAGGGGTACGAGCATCCGCCGCAGGTCCGGGCCCGGTCCGAGTGGTGTGTCGGCGGCGTGGTCGATGGCGGCCTCGACGTACGCTCCGTCGCGCAGCACCTCGCCGAACATCCGGAACTGGAGCGCCGCCCGGCTGAGTTCCCCGTTGAGTCGCGCGTGGCTCAGCCCGGTCTCCGCCTCCGCGGCAGCGACCAGAACCTCCCGGCGGGACTCCAGCGACGCGGCGATCGCGTCCAGCAGTTCCGCGCGGCCGAGCCTCCCGCGGGCGGCCAGCCACTGCGCCGCCGCCGACGTCTGACCGGCGATCACCTCCAGCCGAGACTCGTCCGTCTCGGTGAGATCCGTCGCGCGACTCTTACCGTCGCGCGGATCGACAGTGTTGACCACGTTCACAGCAGTCCTCTCCTCACCAGATTGCCCATGAGATCGCGGACGCCGAAGTGCCAGGGCTCGCACTCCTCCGCGTGCCGCACCCGGTTGACCAGGGTCCCGAGCGCTGGGCAGCTGATCCGTACCACGTCGTCGACCTTGTGGGTGAAACCCTCACCGGGGCGGTCCCGGTCCTGGATGGGCGCGAACATGGTGCCGAGCATCAGGGCGGCGCCGTCGGGATAGTGGTGGTGCGGCCCGATCAGCTGCCGGACCAGTTCCTCGGGATCACGCGACATCTGGGTCATCTCCGAGACCGCCTCCAGGTGGAAGCCGTCCACGCCTCGAACCTCCAGGCGCACCTCGAGTTCGCGTACCCGATCCATGCCGAACCGGTCGTCGAAGAGCCGGATCAGGGGGCCGAGGGCGCAGGAGGCGTTGTTGTCCTTGGCCAGGGGAAGCAGGAGCGCCGAGCGGCCCTCGATGTCGCGCAGGTTCACGTCGTTGCCGAGGGTGGCGCCCACGATCCGGCCACTGGACTGGACGATGAGCGTGACCTCGGGTTCCGGGTTGTTCCAGGTCGAGGCGGCGAGCACGCCGACCGGAACGGCGGTGCCGACGGCGGAGAGAATCTGGCCCTTGGTGAAGATCTCGGCGTCCGGGCCGATGCCGACCTCCAGGTACTGGCTCCACATGCCCTCGGCGATCAGCAGACTCTTGAGCCGATCCGCCTCCGGTGAGCCCGCCTCCAGGCTGTGCAGGTCGACACCGACGTCGGCGAGCATGCGGTGCCGGATGTCCGCCGCCAGTGCCAGGTCTCCCCGCGCCCGCTCCTCGATCACCCGCTCGATCATCGAGATCGGGAAGGTGACCCCGGCGGCCTTGAGCGCCTGGAGGTCGACCGGGGCGAGCATCCAGGGCCGGCTGCGGTCGCGGGTCGCGGCCCCCGTGTTGGCCAGCATCTCGGCGAAGTCGCCAACCCTCGGCCCGTCGAGCCCAGCCACTGTCGCGGCGGGATCGGGCAGCTCACAGATGTCGCGGACGGTCGGGAACCGGCGGCTGATGTCGATGACCTCGCCGTCGCGGACGGTCACCGGTGAGGGTCCGTCGCTGGACGGGTCCCAGATCCGGCCGATGAGGACGCTGTCGGCATCGTCCGGCAACGCCTCGGCGGCGGTACCGACCCAGTTCGCGGCCGACCCTCGGGGCCGTGGCAGCGTCATGAGTCGCTCTCCAGGTTGAAGAAGGACCGCTCGTCGCGGGGACGGATGTCGAAGACGGCGTCCTGGAACATCCGCAGCGGGTGCGGTGTGAACGGATGCTGCTCGATCGCTGTGAGGTCCACCTCGATGCCCAGGCCGATCCCGCTCGGGATGAGGATGTCGCCGTCGTCGGTCAGCACCAGCCGCTCGTTGGTGATCTCGGGGCGCCAGGGCACGTCGGTCGCCATGATCTCCAGGTACCGGAAGTTGGGCAACGTGGCCCCGAGTTGCAGCGTCGCGGCGGTGCTGAGTGGACCACTCGGGTTGTGCGGCGCGAAGCCCACGTAGCTGGTCGCGGCGAGCGTGGAGATGAAGGCCAGCTCGGCGATCCCGCCGGCGTGCGTCACGTCGGGCTGGACGAAGTCGACCGCCTGGCGGGCCAGCGCCGGCGCGAAGCCCTGCCGCCCGTACCACCGCTCCCCCGCGGCGATCGGCACAGGCGACGCGCGACGGATGTCGACGAGCGCGTCGAGGTTGTCCGGCGGGCAGGGCTCCTCGAACCACACCGGGTCGAACTGGGCGATCTCCTTCGCCACCTTGATTGCGTGGCGGACGTCGAAGCGCCCGTGCCCCTCGACGAACAGCTCCACCTCGCGGCCCACCGCGCCACGGACCGCGTCGATCTGGGCCAGCACCCGGTCCAACTGGGCGGTGTTGATGGTCAGGTCGTAGTTCTCGAACGGGTCCCACTTGAGGCCCCGGAAGCCCGATTCCACGGTTCGGCGCGCGGCGGCCGCGTAGTCCTCCGGCGTGACGGCACCTGAGAACCAACCGTTCGCGTACGCGCGGACCCGGTCGCGGGTCGCGCCGCCGAGAAGCCGGGAGACCGGTACGCCGAGCTCACGCGCCGAGATGTCCCAGAGGGCCATCTCCAGCGAGCTCAACGCCGTCATGATCACCGGGCCGCCGCGCCAGTACCAGTCCCGCGCGGTCTCGTAGAGGATCTTCGAGATGTTTGTGGGATCGAGGCCCACGACCGCCTCGGCCAGCTCGGCGATGGCACCCTGGACGGCACGTTCCTTGCCCTCCAGGGTGGCCTCGCCGAGCCCGACGATCCCCTCGTCGGTGTGGACCCGCACGATGACGAGGTTCGTGCGGTAGAAGTCGACGACGAGTGTGTCGACAGAGACGATCTTCATCTTTCGGCTCAACCCTTCACCGCGCCGGCGGTCATGCCGGACACCACGTACTTCTGCACCAACAGGTAGAAGGCGACGGCCGGCAGCGTGAACAGGAAGGCGACGGCCATCACCGTCTGGATCGGTGTACCCAGCTCGCCGATGAAGTTGGCGATGCCGACGGAGGCGGGTTGGAGGTCCGGGTTGAAGATGAACGTCACAGCGAACACGTACTCGTTCCAGGCGTGGAAGAACGCGATGACAGCGGTGGCCGCGATCGACGGCGCGATGAGCGGCACGTTGATGCGGGTCAGGGTGGTGAAGGGCCGGGCGCCGTCGGCACGCGCGGCCTCCTCCAACTCCTTCGGGATGCCGTCGATGGCGCCCTTGAGGATCAGCGCGACGATCGGCAGGACGAAGGCGGAGTTCACCAGGATGAGGCCGGTCAGCGAGTCGAGCAGTTCGAAGCGGCGGAACAGCGCGAACAGCGGGACGACCATGAGCGCCTCGGGAAGCATCTGCGTGAACAGCAGAACGACTGTCAGCACGGCCTTGCCCCAGAACGAGAACCGGGACAGCGCGTAGCCGAGCGGGATGCCCAGGCCGACGGAGAGCACCATCGTGCCGACGGCGATGATCAGGCTGTTGAGCAGCCAACCGGCGGCCTTGCCCTCGGCGAGCGCGTCCACGAAGACCCCGAACTGGCCGAGGTCCGGCGTGAGCCGGGGCTGATCGGCGAAGAGGTCGCTGTTGCTGGACAGCGCGGTGACGAACATCCAGTACAGCGGGAACACCGCGATACCGAGCACGACGAGCACGGCGACGATCCGTGCGGTGACACCGAAACGGAAGCGCCTCATCGGACGTCCCCCTTCTCCACGGCGCGGGCGACCAGGCGGCTGCCGATGACGACGATGAGCGAGATGACGACGCCGACCATGCCGATGGCCGCCGCCGAACCGAGTTCCTTCGAGTCGAAGGCCTGCGAATAGAGGTCGATGACGAGCGTCTCGGTGGCACCGACCGGCCCGCCCTTGGTCATCAGCCAGATCAGCTCGAACCGCCGCAGCGACCAGATCGTCATCAGCAGAGCCAACAGACCCACAGTCGGCTTGATGACCTGCCAGGTGACGGCCCGGAAGGTGGCCCACCGTCCGGCACCGTCCACCGTCGCGGCCTCGTTGAGATCCTGCGGTACGGACTGCAGGGCGGAGAGCAGCACCACGGAGGTGAAGGGGAACAGCTGCCAGATGGTCGTGGCGAGCACCGCCGGGAGCGCGTAGCGCGGGCTGTCGAGGATGGCGCCACCCGGGACGCCGAGCCCGACCGCGTCGAGGAGTCGGTTCACGATGCCGTACTGGGCGTTGAGCATCCAGGTGGCGATGAGCGCCACCGCGATGCCCGGTGCGGCCCAGGGGACGGTCACCAGCGCCCGTGCCACGCCGCGGCCGCGGAACTTCCTGTTGAGCAGGAGCGCGACGGCGAGCCCGGCACCGATCGCGACGACCACGCAGGTGATCACGTAGATGACTGTGATCAGCAGGGTGCGGTGGAACTCGGGGTCACCGAAGATCCGGTTGAAGTTGTCGAGCCCGACCCACTCACTGCGGGTGGGGTTGAGCAGCCTCGTCCTGGTGAAGCTGAGGTACACCTCCTGGACGAGGGGTACCGCCTGGAAGACGAGGATAAACAGTGCGGCGGGTGCCAGGAACAGGTACGGCGTCCACTTGCTACCCAGCGGGCTGGGCCGACGCCGGGGCCGGCCTGAGGGTGTTGTCTTCGGTACTCCGGTCTGCTCGACCACAGTCATCGGATCGGTCCTTCTGGGGGAAGGACGCCGCCGACGCACGAATCCTTGCGTCGGCGGCGTCGCCGTGTCGAGCGGTCAGCGGACCAGTTCGGTCGCCTGCTGCTGGGCGCGGTCCAGTGCCGACTTGAGGTCGGCCTTGCCCTGCAGTGCCGCGACCACGTTCTGCACGACCACCTTGCGGATGTCCGGCGTCTTGGCCTCGAACCCCAGCACGATCTGCGGCAGGCTGGTCTCGGTGAGCCCGTCGAAGACGGGGAGGAACGGCGTGGCCTTGAGCGCTTCCGCGCTGCGCTGCGTGGTGGTGGCGACGCTGCTCGCGCCGAGGATCTCCTGGAGCTTCACCTGGTTCTGCGGCTCCAGCGCCCACTTGATGAAGGTGCCGGCCTCGTCCTTGCCCTCGCTGGCCTCGTTGATCACGATTGGTGCGAGGATCGCGCCCTGCTTGCGGACCGGGAACGGGATGGGCGCGACGTTGAAGTTCAGCTTGGCGTTCTGGCCACGCGTGGCGGTCACGTAACCGCCGTTGTTGAGCTCCATCCCGACCTTGCCCTCGGCGAACATCCGCCGGAACGTGGCAGCGTCCGCGCCGCGCGGGATCACGTTCGCGTCGTACAGGTCCTTGAACGCCTGGAGGCCCTTGAGGTTCTCCGGCGAGTTGATCGTCAGGTTCTTTCCGTCGGACCACGCGCCGCCGAAGCCGTAGACGTAGTTGAAGATGTCCTGCCAGACACCGGCCTCCTCGGCCTCGGTCTGGCGGAACGCCAGGCCGAAGACGTCGCCCTTGGTCAGCGACTTGGCGGTGGAGGTGAACTGCTCGTAGCTGGTCGGCGGCGTCGGGATCAGGTCCGCGTTGTAGAACATGGCGTAGTTCGACGCCTCGAAGATGACGCCGTGCCGCACACCGTCGTGGACCATGAACTGGTCCGGCTGCTTGAGCAGGTCGTACTTGCTGGCGTCGATCACCTTGTCCAGCGGTGCGACGAGGCCGGCGTCGGAGGCCGCCTCGAACTCGGGCATGTCGAAGCGGACCAGGTCGGGGCCCTTGCCGCTGCCCATCTGCGTGAGCACGGTCTGGCCGAAGGTCGGGTACGGCACCGCGGCGGCGGAGACCTGGACCTTGGTCTGGCTCTGGTTGAACTCGTCGAGCCACTTCGTCAACAGGGGCCCGCGGCCCGGGTCGCCGAAGGTCGAGGCGGCGAAGGTCAGTTTGGTGACGCCGTCGCCGGAGTCGCCGTCGGAGCCGCAACCGGTCAGGAGCGTGGCGGCAAGGCCGAGGGCACATGTCGCCCTGGCGATGCCGAAATAAGCGCGCTTGTTACCCATCGTTACTCCACTGTTACGAGATGACGTCAAGCCGATGAAATTGCAACGATCGTAGCGTCATGTGCAACGGTGTCAAGTGGCGATTGCGCATGGCGTCATCTATATTGCACAATATGCAATGACAGCGACGGCGCTACCGTCGCGCGAGGGGAGACACAGCCTTGGCGCAATCGATTCGCCGCGCGATCGACCTCATCCGTCGATCCGCGGAGCACCCGCTGTCCCTTACGGAGGCTGCGGACGTGCTCGGCGTCCACAAGTCCACAGCGCTACGCATACTGCAAACACTGGAGTCCGCGCGCTTCGTCCGCCGGACGGGCGCGGGCACCTACGTGCTCGGCAGCGGCCTGATCGAGTTGTCCGAGCTCGCGCTCGGCTCGATGGACCTTCGCCAGCCCGCCGCCGCACACCTGCGTGCGCTGCAACGCGAGACCGGCCACACCGTACACCTGGCACAACTGACCGGCGACGAGATCATCTATATCGACAAGGTCGACAGCCCGGCGTTCGACGCCGTCAAGCTGCCGTCGCGGGTGGGACGCGCGGTGTCGATCTACGCGAGCGCCGTGGGCAAGACCATCCTCGCCTACCTCCCCCGGCAGGAACGCGACAGGCTTCTCTCCCACGTCGTCTTCGAGAAGTTCACCGACACCACCTACACCGACCACGACGCCCTGGAAGCCGAACTTGCCCGCATCCACGACTGTGGCTGGGCCATGGACAACGGCGAGCACGACGCCTACGTGATGTGCGTGGCCGCGCCGATCAGGGATTCACGGGGGCAGGTCATCGCCGCTGCCTCGATCACGGCGATCGAGGTCATCGCGAGCCTCGACCAGCTCAAGAGCAACCTTCCGCTGCTCCTGGAGACCGCCAACAAGATCTCGTACGAGCTCGGCTACGCGCCGCCGCCCACCGTGGCCAGCCCGGACGGCGAGATCCTCTCGGCGACCTGACCGCGCACGTCCCGGGCGATCACCGCGTTCTCGGCGCCGACCCGCCGGTGACGCGGTGGTGCTCGTCGGTCTCCATGTCGATGAATGCCTGGATCATGCCCCGGTAGATCCGTTCGATCAGGTCCGGGTCGGCACCGGCCTCGCTGGCCAACGTGCGGACCCGGGCCACCACCTGCGCCACCCGGTCCGGTGCACGGACGGCCTGAGCGTCGCTCTTGAGCGGGGCGGCCTGCCGGACCAGCTCCTCCCGACGGGCGAGCAGCCCGACCAGGTCCCGATCCAGCTCGTCGATCCGAGCGCGGATCGCTGTCAACGTCGTCGCGGTCTCTGCCACGCCGGAAATCGTCGCACGACAGCGACACGATCAGGGGACCCGTTCGCCAGCAGATGCGTCGAATGCCGGCTATCACCCTAATCTCGACACGTTCATGTTCGCCTCGGCACAGCAACCACGGAGGGTGACGATGGGCGGAATGCCACGGCGTCAGTTCGTCAGACTCTCCGGAACCGCCGGCGCCACCGGACTGCTGGGACTGGTCGGCGCGGACCGGGCGTTGGCCGACGGGGGCCCGGCCCCCGCGCCGTCCCCCTCGACACCCGGCGGCCCCGGAGCCGCGGCCTGCCCCACACCCTCGGCCCTGTGCGGCTACCCCGCCGACACCGGCGGGAGGTACGACCTGTGGGACCGGGTCCAGGTCTGCGAGGGCACGAAGACCGGGCCGCCATTTCCCCAGTGTCTGCGGACCACTCCCACGTACGTTGTCCTCAATGGAGGGTCGGGCTCGAACCACGACTTCCTGCTCGTGCCCAGTTGCCGGATCAGCGGCATCGAGTGCCCGTTCATCACCACCGCCAGCGCGCCGAACTACTGGCTGGACGCCTGGGACAACGCCCAGCCGGGGCAGCCGGGGCACGTCGTCTATCCCCACCTCGGGCTGGGCGTCAACTCGGCCGACCCGACGATCCGTCAGCAGGACCAGCTCCACATTCACCTCGCCGGGATCCACTCGGGAATCCAGACGCAGCTGAACAACCACGACAGCGCGATCAGCAACGACCCGACCCGGTGGCGCAACCAGATCGTGCCGATCTGGGGCCTGACGAGCACCGGCCTGCCCGCCCCGCGCTCGTACCGGGTTCTGCACGTCGCGAACCTGAACGGGAACCTCTTCCGGCTCCTGCTGGACAGCGTCGTGCGGCCGACCGGAGCGGCCATGGCCGCGCAGATGCTGGCCGTGACGCCCCGCCTGATCGGCGGCGGCGGTTTCTACGTCCTGAACAGCGAGCCGGGCCTGCCCGTCCCGGCCGGTCAACCCGGGGGTACGGGCACCGTCGACTTCCTGCTGGCGTACGCCTGAGCCGCCCGCTCAGCGCAGCAACGCCATCCGGTCGATGATGGAGTCGCGCAACTCCGGCGGCCAGGGGAACAGCGGCGCTGCCACGCGGAGCTGGGCGAACCCGTGCAGCCCGACCCAGAGCGCTGTCGCGTCGCCGAAGGGGTCCGCGCTGGTCGACCGTCCCGCCGCAACACAGTCCGCGAGCCTACGCCGCAAGACCTCGAAGGCCCCCATGCCGAGCACGGCGAGCTCGTCCGCCATGGCGGGCGCCCGCTCAAGGGCCTGCCCGGCGTCCCAGACGGCGCCGAACATCACCCGGTACTGGTGGGGCCGGCGTTCGGCGAAGGTCAGGTAGGCCGCGCAGGTCACGCGTAGGCGCTCGACCGGATCCGCGTCCTCTGGTGTGCCCAGTTCCTGCTCCAGGATGTCGAACGCGCGTTGCGCGACCGCGAGCAGGATCGAGTCCAGGTCCGGAAAGTGCGGATAGATCGACGGCGCGGAGATGCCGGCCTGCCGGGCGATCCCCCGCAGGGTCACGCCCTGCGGCGCTCCGTCCTCCAGGAGCGTCATCGCGGCGTCGACGATCTCGTCGCGCAGTTGGGCACCTTCGCCGCGCTTGTTGCGGGCCCGCGTTCTCGGTGTGGTCACCCCTTGACTTTACAGGCGTTAGGCGAGCGCGTAAGTTAACGACTGTAAGTTGACGGACGTTTTCTCAACAAGGAGCCTCTCATGACCACAGCGACCGCTACCCGAATCGACACCGCCGCCCCCACCCACCGCGCTGACCTTGCCGGCCGTGCGCTGGCGGCCCTCGCGTCCCTCGCCACCGGCGTCGCGTTCGTCAACGGCGTACTACTGACCATCAACGCCAGCGACGAGCGCCTGTTCATCGAGGGCTGGCGGGTCTCCAGCTTCGGCATCTTCGCCGCGCTCTTCGCCCTGCTGGCGGTCAGGCCGCGCCAAGCGGCCGGCGTCTGGGAGATCGTGCTCGCCGGCAAGGCCGCCCTCGTCGTGTTCGGCGCGCTGATCGGAGACGTTCCGGAGGCCCGCCTGTCGGCCGTCATCGACTTCGGGCTCGTCGCCGTCGTCGGGGCCGCGTACGTGCTGTGCCGTGGCTGGTTGGCGTGGCGTCCCGCGACCACCAACCCGACCCGATGACTAAGACGACACTGCCCTCCACCTCGCCTTCCCGCCGCGTCGACCGGAGCGTCACCATCTCGATCTGGGCGGTCCCGGTCCTGGTCGTCGGACAGTTCGCCATGCTGGCCATCGTCCCGGTCGTCCTCGCGCTGACCGTCAGCCTGCGCCACGCCCACCTACGCCGACTACGTCGCTGGACCATCGCTCTCGCCACCGCCTACGCCACTCCGCTGATCCTCTGGGCCATCGGGCCCGACCGCGCCCCGAGCCTGTCCAAGGACATGCACCCGGTCTTCGCCGCACTGATCGTCGTGGCCGCGCTGGCCGCGGCAGCTGCCCTCCACATCGGCAGGCGGCGTTCGAGCAGGCCCGACGGCTCGTCGAACGAGCGGCCGTACTCCCGGGCCGCGCCGTGACCGATCCGCTTCTCCCCCGGCGAGCGGAAGCGCCGGATCGCCCGTCGCCGTCACCCGACAGTGGCGGGCGATCCGCGAGGCGACCCGGTGTCAGCTCGCGACGTCGCTGCCACTGACGGCGCCGGCGCGAAGGCCCTGATCGATGAAGCTGACCAGCCAGCTGAAGCTCTCGTCGACGGACGCGTCGATCTGGAACCCGCCGGCCACCTCAAGGGTGGCGAACCCGTGCAGGACGCTACGCAGCGTCCGCATGGCGTGGATCACCTGGCCGGGGTCGAGGTCGTACCCGCCCAGCATGGCCGCCCATGAGGCGAGCACCCTCTCGCTGGCCGGGATGAACGGGTCGTCCGGGCCGGTCGGGCGGGCGGCGTTGCTGGCCGCGTACCGGCCGGGGTGTTCCCGCACGAACGTCCGCATCGCCTGCGCTCCGGCGGCGAGGGCTTCGCTGCCGGAGCGGCCCTGGATGGCGTCACGGAGGGCGTCGCCGGCCTGGGTCATCCCCAGGATGGCGATCCGGTGTGCCAGGTCGGCCTGGCTGGCGACGTGCTTGTAGAGCGAGGGGGTCTTGATTCCCAGCCGTTCGGCGAGCAGGCCCATGCTGAGGTTGTCGAAGCCGACCTCGTCGACCAGCGCGGCTGCGGCTTCGGTGACCGATGCCGGGGTGAGCCGCGCCTTAGGCACTGGTCAGCGTCCGGGCGAGGAAGGGCCGGGTCAGCGCGAGGACCTCGTCGGGCGTCTGGACGTGCGGGTAGTGGCCCGCGCCCTCGATGACAGCCAGCTCGCCGAGCCCTCGCGGCAGGTCGGCGAGGATGCGCTCACCCTCGGCCCGTGGGTCGGCCCAGTCGGGGTCGACGCTGCCCTGGATCACCAGGACCGGGCAGGTGACGTTCGGCAGTTGCCGACCGGCGTCGGCCGGGCTGCTCTTGGCCATGGACTGGAGGGCCTTCATCCGGCCGGGCTCACTCATCTTGGCCTCGATGCGCGCCAGCTCACCGTGCCAGTCGGCGGGCTTGGTGGGGATCGCCACGTCGAGGTACCTGCGCCAGTTCGCCACGCTGCCCCGCACGAGCACCTGCGCCAGTTGGAGGTAGCCGGCGCGGAAGCGCTTCACCCGCACCAGACC
The DNA here is from genome assembly GCF_049841475.1 of Micromonospora sp. DT15. Classification (NCBI taxonomy): domain Bacteria; kingdom Bacillati; phylum Actinomycetota; class Actinomycetes; order Micromonosporales; family Micromonosporaceae; genus Micromonospora; species Micromonospora sp. DT15. The sequence goes on along the minus strand of NZ_JBNCKJ010000003.1, from coordinate 392,064 downwards.
ACCCAGGTCGAAGGACTGCGCACGGGTGAACGGCGCCAGCTCGATGACGCCGGTGATCAGCTCGGGGGCGGTGGCGGCCGCGATGGTCGCGGCGCCGCCGCTGATCGACTGGCCGATGATCACGGCGGGGCCTCCGAGGTGGCGCACGACGGCGACCAGATCACCAGCGATGTCGGTGCGGCTGTAGCCGTCCCAGCCGAGACTGGAGTCGCCGCAGCCACGAATGTCGACGTTGGCGACCCGGTATCCGGCCGCGGCGAGAGCCGGGGCGACGAACCGGTAGGAGTGCCGGCTGTCGCCCATGCCGTGCGCCAGGACGACAAGTGGGCCCTGCCCGGTCACCTCGTACGCGAGGGTGTTGCCGGCGATGTTCAGGTATTCGGTCATGACGTCCTCCACCAAGCTAACGAGATTAGCTAAAGGCTAACCACATTAGCCGAGATGGGCAAGTGTCGGTCGCCGCTACTTCCCTCCACCCATGCCGAGCTGGGGATAGAGGGCATCGGGGGCGGCGGCCGCCCCGGTCGGCCGAGCGACAGTGACCGTCGTACCGAAGTCGCTGTAGCGCAGGGACGCGTTCGGCAACCCGTTGGCCTCCGGGATCAGGAAGGTGACCAGCCGACCCTCGGTGTCCAGCGTCGCCCGGAAAGCGTGGCTGCGTGCGCCGTCCGGGAAGACACCACCGGGAGGGGGGCGGAAGCTGATCCCGTTACCGGCGGCAACCCGGGTCACATCGATCGTCCCGGTGATCTCGGTGCCGTTCACCCGTGCGGTGACGATCGCGTCGATGAGGCGGCCGGAGCCGCCGAAGTCGTTTCTGCCCGGCGCGAAGCTCAGGGGCGGACGTTGTCGCTGTACGACAGCGCCGCGATCTGACTGGCGATATCGACGTCGTGGCGCGACCTGTCATGCCCGTCACGGTAGGACGACCTGGCAAGGTCCGGTGACCCGTATAGTTCCGCGATGGAAACGGACACGGTGCGACAGGCTTACACGTCCGTCGCGGAGCTCTACATCGAGCTGTTCGGCACGAGCCAGCAGGTGGACGCCGACGACCTCGCTCTCATCCGGCGACACCTGGGCAGCCGGCCCGGCCGGGTGCTCGATCTGGGGTGCGGGCCTGGCCACCTCACCGGATACCTTTGTGAGCTGGGCGTTGACGCAGTGGGGATCGACCTGGTCCCCAAGTTCATCGCCCACGCCCGGGCGGCCCACCCGGGCGTCGAGTTCCACCTCGGCTCGATGGAGCGCCTCGACATCGCAGAGAACTCCGTCGACGGCATCCTGGCCTGGTACTCGTTGATTCATCTTCCGCCGCCCGAGTTCGACGGCATGCTCAAGGAGTTCCGAAGGGTGCTGGTCCCGGCCGGGCGGTTGGTCCTGGGCGTCTTCGACGCCGAGGAGGTCGGCGCCTTCGACCACAAGGTCCTGACCGCCTACCGCTGGCCGGTCGACGAAGTCTCCGAACGACTCGGCCGGGCCGGTTTCCGCGAGGTGGAACGCCTCCGGCGGCCTGCCACCGACGAGCATCGGCTGCTTGCCGCCATCGCGGCGATCGCGGTGTGAGGACGCCGAGGGCCGGCCTCCCGTCTGGGAGACCGGCCCTCGCCCAGCTGAGCACCCGAGTCCGGGCGGGCGTCAGCACTCAGGCGTTGAGCTTCCCGGCGATCGTGACGACCCGCTCGGCCATGTGGTCGAGCGCGGCGAACTGGGCGTCGCCCAGCGGGGCGTCGTTGCTGCCGCCGGTGACGTGCGAGACGCCGTACGGGTTGCCGTCGGCGAACTTCAGCGGGTCGGTGTAACCCGGGGCGACGACCAGACCCCCGAAGTGGTGGATGGTGTTGTAGAGCGCGAGAAGGGTCGACTCCTGGCCGCCGTGCGCGGTCATGGAGGCGGTGAAGCCGGCGTACACCTTGTTGGCGAGCTGGCCCTGCGCCCACTGCGGACCGAGGGTGTCGAGGAACTGCTTGAGCTGGCTGGCGACGTTGCCGTAGCGGGTGGGCGTGCCGAACAGCACCGCGTCCGCCCAGACGACGTCGTCGGCGGTCGCCTTCGCCTCGTCCTTGGTGGCGTCGAAGTGCTGGCTCCAGGCGGCGTTGGAGGCGATGGCCTCGGCCGGGGCGAGCTCCGGAACCTGACGCAGACGCACCTCGGCGCCAGCCTTCTCGCCAGCCTCGGCGAGGCGCTTGGCCATGGCGTGCAGAGTGCCGGTGGACGAGTAGTAGATGACGGAGAGCTTGGTCATCGGAGGCATCCTTCCCAAAGTAGTTGCCGCTGATAAATTTGCGGCCGCAACAATCTCGACACTAGCAGCCGCCTGGCGGCGTCCCAACCTCCTGACCATGCCCACCGGCGTGACGGAGCACACCAGGGGAACGGCGCGGGCCGCAGCCGTCCAGCCGATGAGGCGGAATGCGCGCGCCCCTACGATGAGGTGATGGACCCCGCGGGGACGCCACCGGCGGCGCGGTACCACCTGCTCGGGCCGGTCGAGGCGCGGTCGGCCCGCGGGGAACCGCTGGCCCTCGGCACGCCGATGCAGGTGCGCCTCCTGGCCGTGTTGATGTCGCAGCCGGGCACCGGGTGGTCCATCGACCAACTCGTCGACGAGCTGTGGCAGGGGCGCCCACCGAAGACGGCAGCCGGCAACGTGAAGACCTATGTCTGGGCGCTGCGCCGGGCACTGCGCTCCCCGGGCTTCCCCGACCCCGCCATCGTCGCCGGGCCCACCGGCTACCGTCTTGCCCTGAACGGGCTGACGGTGGACAGTGTGGCCTTCGACGACCTGGCCCAGCGCGGGTATTCCGCGCTGCGGCAGGGTCACTGGTCAGCCGCCCAGGAGACGTTCGAGGCCGCGTTGGCGCTCTGGCGTGGGGAACCGTTCGCGGGCCTCCCCGGCTGGGGGGTGTTGCGCTCAGTCCGAGCGCGCCTCGAAGAACAGCGGTCCAGCCTGGTGGAGGAGGTCGTCGACCTCAAACTGCGCGCCGGACAGCATCACGAGCTGATCGAACCGCTGCGGAGCCAGGTCGACGACGACCCGCTGCGCGAGCGCCCATGGGGGCAACTGATGGTGGCCCTGGCGCGGACCGGCCGGCGTGCCGACGCGCTGGCGACGTACCGGCAGCTTCGCCACCTCCTCGCCGAGGAGGTGGGAGTCGAGCCCGGTCCCGATCTCCAACAGCTGCACACCCGCATCCTGCGGGCGGAACGCGAGCCGTTGGCATCCGATCCGCGGCCCTCGGAAGGAACCCCGCCGCGATTCGTCCCCCGGCAGCTGCCGGCCCCACCGACGTTGTTCACCGGCCGGGCCCGGGAGCTGGCCCGGCTCACCTCGCTGCTGCTCGATGACCCCCGCTCGGCCAGCACCGTCGTCATCACCGGTACGGGCGGCGTCGGGAAGAGCTGGCTGGCGCTGCGCTGGGCGCACGACAACCGGCATCACTTCCCCGACGGGCAGCTCCACGTCGACCTGGCCGGATTCGGCACCGCGACGCAGGAGGCGTCACCCTCGGCCGTCGTACGCTCGCTGCTGCCCGCCCTGGGTGTGAAGCTCCTGGAGATCCCCGCGGAGCCGGCGGCCCAGTTCGCCCTGTACCGCAGCCTGACCGCAGCCCGACGGCTGCTCGTGCTGCTCGACAACGCCCGCGACGCGGAACAGGTGCGGCCACTGCTTCCAGGGTCGACACGCTGCGGTGTGCTCGTGACGAGTCGCCACACCCTGCCCGGCCTGGTCACCACCGATGGCGCCCATCTCCTCGCCCTGGACCTGCCCAGCGACGACGAAGCGCGCCAACTGCTCGTCCGCCGACTGGGCGCGCAGCGGGTCATCGCCCAGCCGGCAGCGGTCGACGAGCTGATCGGACGTACCGCGCGGTTGCCCCTGGCTCTGTCCATCGTGGCCGCGCGAGCCGCCGCCCGGCCCACGTTTCCGCTCCAGGCCATCGCCGACGACCTGGCGGCGAGCCGGGGCGGGCTCACCGCCCTGGCCACCGACGATGCCGCCACCGACGTGCGCACGGTGCTCTCCTGGTCGTACCGACTGCTCAGCGCGGACGCGGCCCGGCTGTTCCGGCAGATCAGCCTGCATCCCGCCCCGGACGTCAGCGCGGCGGCGGCGGCCAGCCTCGCCGGGGCGCCACCGCACCTGATCCGGCCGGCGCTCGACGAGTTGGCCCGGGCGAACCTGCTGGCCGAGCAATCCCCCAACCGCTTCCGCTGTCACGATCTGCTCCGCGCGTACGGGGAGGAACTGACGCGCGCTCTCGACCCTCCGGCCGACCGTGGCGCCGTCCGCCGGCGCGTGCTCGACCACTACCTGCGTGTCGCTCGTGACGCGGCGAGGCTTGTCGACCCCGGCTGGCAGCCGCTCGATCCGCCGCTCCTGCCCACCGACGCGTCACCGTCGGCGTTCGCCGACCACCGGGCCGCGCTGGCCTGGTTCACCATCGAACAGCGGGTGCTGCTGGCCGCCGTCGACGACGCGGTCGCGCACGGCTTCGACGCCCACGCCGGGCAGCTCGCCCAGGCCCTCACTCCCCTGCTCGGGCGGCTCTCGCAGTGGCACGACCTGGCCACCGTGCAGACCATCGCGGTCGCGGTCGCGTGCCGCCGCGCTGACCCACGGGCCGAGGCGCTGGCCCACCGGGACCTCGCGCTGGCCCATATCCAGAACCGCCGGTTCGGTGCGGCCCACCACCACCTCCGGCGCGCGATGGCACGGTACGACCAGGCCGGCGACCGCCCGGGGCAGGTCAGCGCCCATCTGCACCTCGCCTGGCTGTCCGACATCGAGGGAGACGCCGGGGCGGCGCTGCCGCACGCCAGGCACGCGCTGGCACTGGCCAGCCACACCGGCGACCGGCTCGGCGAGGCGGCGGCGCTCAACGCGCTCGGCTGGAGCCACGCGCGGCTGGACGAGCACGCCCGCGCCATCGCCTACTGCGAGCGGGCGCTCGCGCTCTACGAGGAGGCCGAGGATCGGCTCGGCGCGGCCCACACCTGGGACAGTCTCGGATTCGCCTATCACGGCCTCGGAAAACACCCGAGCGCGGCGGACTGCTATCGGCGCGCGCTCACGCTCTATTCCGAGGTCCAGGACCCGTGCGGGAGGGCGGACACGCTCGTCCGCCTCGGCGACACCCATCAGGCGCTGGGCGACCACGACACCTCGGTCGACCTGTGGCGGCAGGCGTTGGCGATCCTCGACCGGGTCGGTCATCCACAGGCCGCGGTGCTGGCCGAACGGCTGGCCGCGTACCAGTGAACGTCCTGCGCCGGCCGTCCCCGGACCGGCATGGATCCGACGTGGACCGGGCGTCGGCAGGCTGGACGAATGTTGACCACGAAGAGAACCACCATCCGGCATCCGCGCGGGGTCGACCGTCGACGACGGCGGCTCCTCGGCAGCCTCTCGGCCGTCGTCGCGGCCCTCGTCACCCTGTCGCTCAACGCCCCACCGTCGCTCGCGGGCACCACGCCGACGACCGGCGGTGCCAGGCCGGTCACCGTGGACGTCACCGGCGGTGGGAACGATCGCATCGACTGGCAGGCGTGCCCGGAGCAGCCCGACGATCCGGGCACGCGCTGCGGCACCCTGCGCCTGCCGGTCGACTGGGCCCGACCGGGAGGGGAGACCTTCCCTCTGGCGCTGGCCCGGCGTCCCGCCACCGACCCGGCCGCCCGCATCGGTGTCCTGGTCTTCAACCCGGGCGGTCCCGGCCTGTCCGGGGTGGACGTGGCGTTGACGGCTGCCAGCCAGCTCGGGCCGGACGTGCTGCGCCGCTTCGACATCGTCGGCTTCGACCCCCGGGGCACGGTCCGTAGCGCACCGGTGCGCTGCTCATCGGCGCTGCTCGGTCAGCACCCCTCCCTGACACCCGCGAACGCGGCGGAGTTCGAGCGGCTGCGCACCTACAACCGGCAGTTGCGAGACGACTGCCGTGCCAACAGTGGCCCACTGTTCGACCACCTGGACAGTGTGAGCGTCGCGCGCGACACGGACGCTATCCGGGCCGCACTCGGTGAGCGGCAGCTGAGCCTCTACCAGTGGTCCTACGGCACCCTGATCGGGCAGTCCTACGCCGAGCTGTTCCCCGACCGTGTCCGCGCCCTGGTCATGGACAGCGTGATGGACCACAGCCAGGGGGTCCGGGAATACTTCCGCGGCGGCGCGGCCAGTAACGAGGCGCTGTTCCACGAGTTCGTGACCTGGTGCGAGCGAAACCCGGGCTGCGCGCTGCACGGACGTGACGTGCCGGCGCTCTACGACCGGCTGATGCGCCGTGCCGATGCCGGCACGCTCGTCGACGCGGCCACCGGCACCCCGCTGAGCTGGTTCGAGCTTGGGTTCGCGACGTTCGTCAACTTCTTCGACGCGACCTGGGCCGATCTCGCGACCATGCTGCTCGCGCTGGAGCGGGGCGAGCCGGCCTCACTCGCGTCCCCGATGGTGCCGGTCGACGGCGACGAGGACCTGACCGAGTACGCGCTACCGGCGTTCTGCCAGGACTGGTCGCTGCCGATCGACGGGTTCGCCGACTGGAACCGGTATCTCGACCTGTCCCGCGCCACGGCACCGCACCTGCGAGCCTCCCCGCTGGCCGTCCGCTTCGGCGCGATCTGCCTGGGCTGGACGGCGACCAACCCACAACATCGACTGCAGGTCCGGACGAGCGCGCCGCTGCTGGTGCTCAACGGGCGGTACGACCCGGCCACCCCGTACGACGGGGCCCAGCGGGTGGTGCGCCAGCTCGGCAGCCGGGGCCACCTCCTCACCTACGAGGGATCGGGCCACGCCAGCTACCCGAGGACCGAGTGCACCCGCCGTCAGGTGGAGCGGTACCTCATCACCAGAACCACACCGCCGGCCGGCGCGAGCTGCCCGGCCGCCCCGGTCTGACGCGCCGACGGTGTCACGGCGACGCTCCAGCTCACGGTAGGTGGTGCTGGGGCGTCGCCGCTCGCTCGGCAGGGCGGCGATGGTAATACGGCTCGGAGAAACCCGCAGGTCGGGGGTGGTGGACCTATCGCGGCGGGCGCGGGCCCGAACCTGGGCACCCTTGACATCGAAAGGGGTACCCATGCCACACTCCCGATGCTAATTCGATTTAGCGACCACCACCCAAGCCCTCAACTCCCCACACCGGACCAGACCGCGACGAGCGACCACCACAAAGGAGTCTTCGCGCATGAGGGAAACGACCGGAAGACGCAGGCTCCGGCTTGCGATCTCGATTCTCACGTTCACGGCGCTCGCTGCGGGGGCCGTCGTCCCCGCGCCGGCTGCCGCCGCCGGCAGGCCCGCTCCCGCGCCGGGTGCGACCGTCAAGGCGGACCGCAACTCACCGACCGGATACACCGTCACGTTCGTCTACCGCAATCCGCAGGCCACCCAGGTCCGCCTCGCCGGGGACCTGACGCTGCTCGACGTCGGCACCGGCACCACCCGCTACCAGCCGGAAGAATGGCAGCCGGGGCGCTATCACGCGGGCGGCACGGAGTTCCTCCGGGACATGACCAGGGATCCGAAGGGGAACTGGTCGGTCTCGGTCCCGCTGCACGCCGGCGGTCTCAGCTACTGGTACCGCGTCTGGGACCCGACGCAGGGCTGGGAGAACAAGCGCATCTGGGACCCCGCCTCGACGAACCCTCGGCCGCCGGGCGACGCCTCGTTCCGGGTCAGGAACAACGACGTCCTCGATGCCGTCCACGTGCCGTACGCCAAGAAGCAGAACGACCCGGTGCTGAAGGCGCGTGCGGACTACGAGTTGCCGGTGGCCGACCGCGCGAAGCGGGGAACCGTCAGGTACGTGCCGTACACCACGATCCTTGGCGACAGTGGCCACTACCTCGGCGTCTACCTGCCGGCCAACTACGACGCCAACCGCGCGGAGCCATACAAGGTCGCGTACCTCGCCCACGGCATCTTCGGCGACGAGACCGACTTCATGGTGCCCGCGAACGTCCCGAACATCCTGGACAACATGACGGCCAGGGGCGAGATCGAGCCGACAGTGGTCGTCACCATGGGCAACCACTTCACGGGCACCAGCCTCGGCTTCGCGTCCTACAACCAGACCAACGCGGCCAACAACCTGGTCCAGACGATCCTGCCCCTCGTCGAGAGCAGCTACAACGTCTCGACCGAGCGCTCCGGGCGGGCCTACGCGGGATTCTCGTACGGCGGAATGACGGGCGGCGTCGTCATCAAGAACTACCCGACCACCTTCGCGTTCTACGGACACTTCTCGGGCAACCCGTCGCTCACCACCCAGGACTACGACACCATCGCGAACGCGGTCGGGGACGACGATCTCTCGGTCTTCCTCGGCAACGGCGTCTTCGAGGGCAACCTCAACGCCCAGAACGCCATCGCGGACAACTTCCGGGCGCGTGGATACGCCGCCGCGACGACCCAGGTCCCCGGCGCGCACGACGGGATGACGGCGGGCCAGCTGTTCACGATCTTCGCCCGGGATCACCTGTGGTCGGGGGTCGACTCCGTGTCGGTGACGCCCGCGACGGTGAACCTGACGAAGGGCTGGAACTGGGAAAGGCAGTTCACCGCCCAGGTGACGACCAACGAGGGTGTGAGCCCGGCGGTGACGTGGTCGGTGCAGGGAGCGACCTCCACCGACACCAGCATCTCCGCGGAGGGTCTGCTCTCGGTCGCCGCAGCGGAGACCGCGTCGTCGCTGACCGTCGTGGCCACGTCGGTGGTCGACCCGTCCAAGTCGCGCTCGGCCCAGGTCACCCTGACGCCTCCGGGCCCGGGACGGGTCGCGGTCAAGGCGAAGGCCACGCCGGCCTCGGTCGTTCGCGGTGGCACGTTCACGCTGACCGTCGACGTCCGGGCCCAGTCGCCGCACCCGAAGGCTCCGAAGGTGACCGGCGAGGTAGCCGTCACCTTCGGCGGCACCACCCGGGTGGTTGCCCTCCGTGGTGGCACGGCCGTCGTCGAGCTGCCGACCGCCGGGCTGCCCGCAGGGGTGTACCCGGTGCACGTCGCCTACTCCGGTGACGCGGCCCACGCCCCCACCGCTGCGGTTCACCAGCAGCTGCGGGTCCGCTAGGCAAGCAGGCAGGGGTGGGCCGGCGACCTCTCGTCGCTGGCCCACCACCGGCTGTCCGTCCGAACCGTCAGCTCACGCCCCGAACCGCCTCGATGATCGTCTCGGCGACCTCGCTCGGCCGGGCCACCGCCATCGCGTGCGACCCGCCGACGACCTCGCGCTGCCCACGGGGGTTGGCCCGCTCCGCCATGAAGCGGTGCGCCTCGGCGGGGATGTTCTTGTCGGCGTCGCCAAACACGAACCAACTGGGCAGCGATCGCCAGGCGGGGTCGCCGGTGAGCTTGTCGCCCAGGCCCTGTTCGGTGATCGGCCGCTGGGTCCGGGCCATCAGCGCGGCCATGTCGTCCGACGCGTCCGCGCAGAACTGGGCGTGGTACTGCTCCTGGCCGATCGCCACCTCGTTCCCACCGGTCGACACCGGGTACTGCACCAGCGTGTCGGCGAGGGTGCTGCCGGGAAACTTCGCGGACAGCGCCAGCGCCGACTCACCGGTGTCCGGGGCGAAGGCGTTGACGTACACGAGGGCCCGCACCGAGGTGTCGCCGGCTGCGGCCTGCGTGATCACCATGCCGCCGTACGAGTGGCCGACGAGGACGACCGGACCACCGATCCCCCGCACGACATCCTGCACGTACGCGGCGTCGCCCGCCACGCTGCGCAGGGGGTTCGCGACGGCCACCGAGTCGTAGCCGGCGCCCAGCCGCTCGAGCACGCCGTTCCAGCTCGCCGACTCGGCGAATGCGCCGTGCACGAGCACGAGCGTGGGCTGTGGATCAGGCATGACAGGTGCCCCCTCACTCCGTGAAGCTGTTACCGCAGGTCGCACTGGTACGCCTGGATACCCGTCACGCGAGTGTGAAACGTCGGGTCCGACCGGCTCGCCGATGACGTCGACCGCCCGCCAATGACCACCCGGATATACGGGGTCGACCGCCCGCGCGCCGGACCCTATAGTGAGTTCCATTATGGGACTTACTGCATTCTGGCGGTGGTGGGTCGCCGGCACCACCAGCCAACTCGGCTCGGCGGTCGGCGCGCTGGCCCTACCGCTGACCGCGTTGACCGTGCTGCATGCGTCGGCCTTCGAGATGGGTCTGATCACGGCGGCGGGCTATCTGGCGTACCTCCTGATCAGCCTGCCGGCGGGCGTGATCGTGCAGCGTCTGCCGCTGCGCGGCATGCAGGTCGCCCTGGATCTGGTCCGGGCCCTCGCCATCGCGTCGGTCCCGCTGGCCTGGTGGTTCGACATGCTGACGGTGGCCCAGCTGATCGCTGTCGCCCTGGTGGTGAGCTTCGCCAACGTGCTGTTCGACGTGGCGAACCAGACCTTCCTGCCGGAGATCGTGCCGGCCGCGCAGTTGCAGGCCCGCAACAGCCTCACCTCCGGCACGCACGCCGCCACCTCGCTGGGCGGGCCGTCCCTGGGCGGTCTCGCGGTGCAGGTGCTGGGCGCCGTGCCGACGCTGTTCGTGGACGCCGTCAGCTACCTGCTCTCCGCCACGCTGCTGCGCACCCTGCCGGCCCGGCGGGTGCAGCGACCGGCCGAGCGGCCGCCGATGACCACGATGATCCGCGAGGGCTGGCACTTCGTGATCCGGCACCCGATCATCAGACCGGCCATGTGGGACGCCACCGCGACGAACTTCGTCAACGGTGGCATGCTCGCCCTGTTCCCGTTCTACCTGGTGCGCGAGCTGCACGCACCGCCGCTCATGGTCGGGCTGTTGATCGCCGCCGACGGCCTCGGTGCGCTCATCGGCGCGGCGTTGACGACCCGCTTCACCGATCGGTTCGGCACCGCCCGCGGCCTCATCATCGCGGCCTTCGTCGGTGTGGCCGGCGCGCTCATCATCCCGCTGGGCACCGGCACCGCCGCGTTCGTGGCCTTCGCCGTCGGAAACCTCATCTTCGCGAGTTCCAACGTGGTGCTCAGCGTGACCACCCGTACGTACCGCATGATCGCCAGCCCGCCGGATCTGTTGTCCAGGGTGATCGCCACGGTCAAGTTCGTCTCCTGGGGCGCCATCCCGGTCGGCGGCCTGCTCGCCGGCATCCTGGCCGGGCCCCTCGGTGCCCGTACCACCCTGCTGATCTTCGGGGCGCTCACCGTGCTGTCCCCGATCATCTACCTGTCGACGCCGATTCGGCGACTGCGTGACCTGCCGCTCGGCGCCACTCCGACACCCGCCGAGGCGCGGGTGTGAACCAGCCGGATGCGCTCCCGATCTGCCCACATCGCTCAGCGGATATCGACAGAAGGTGTAGCCCTCAGTCCCCTGGGGCAAGAACCCGCCCATGGAGGGAACTGGAGGGTGCGCGGGGCATCCGCACGGCCAGCAGCACCGAACCGGTGACCCGGGCCAGGTAGGGCTGGCGATCCCACTGACGGCAGTCTGCGTCTGATGCGGCTGAGGCACAGCCTCCCCCCGGTGGCGCTCGGCGCGGTGGCGCTCGGCGCGGTGGCGCTCGGCGCGGTGGCGCTCGGCGCGGTGGCGCTCGGCGCGGCTCTGGGTGCCGACCCCGCCCACGCCGACACCCCGTCGCCGTCGCGGCTCCCACTGGTGGAGGTCGCCACCTCGCCGGAGGCCATCAAGGTTTCGGTGGCCGACGTGGTCGAGTTGGATCTGACCGTCCCCCTGCCCCTGCCGACCGCTGTCGTCTCCGTGCCCGTGCCTCTACCGTCGACGGACCCGCTGCCCCTGCCGTCGGCGGTTCCCGTTTCGGTGCCGACGCCGTCAGCCAAGCCCTCCACCGCCCGGCCAAGTCGGCCGGCTGGGACCCCCTCGTCGTCACCCAAGGCCACACCGGCACCGTCCACCTCGGAGTCCCCGAAGGCACGGGCCGACTCGCAGCCACCACCGACACCGCAGACGCCCGTGCCGGCGACGGTGTCCCGGGGCGGCGCGAACGGCACGTCCGACGGCGAGGCGTCGAGGCAGGCGAGGAAGACGGAGGCCGCCGTCACCGGACAGCGGCCCAACCCGCCCGCCCGGCCCGCACCGGGGCCACCGGCGTTCGTCCTGGCGCTCGCGTCCGCACCGACCGGCGTCGGTGCCGGCGGCGCCGACCCACCCACCTCAACGGCCGAAGCTCCGCCGCACACCTCGCCTCTGCGCGCAGGGCTCACCGTCACCGCCGTCGACATGCGCGCTACCAGCCGACCCGTCGAGCGGGGCCCTCCCCCGCCCCGACAACTCCTGATCACCCACTCGCGTCCACGACGTTGATCAGGAGAGGTTCATGGAAATCGCCGTTATCTGGATCCCCGCCGACATCGAGCCGTCGGAGCCCGTCGTCGCGAGGTGTCTCAGCCACCTCCGTCGAAACTCCTACCGATTCGCAGGAGTCATGCGGGCTCCCTGGGAGACCATCGAGCAGTCGATGATCGACGGAGAGGTGGATGTCGTCGTCATCGCCGACTTCGCCCACCTCCCGCCGGACCGGTCCCCCCGGATCGAGCTGGCCAGTACCCCCGACGTCGACGAGGACCGAACGGTTCCGGATTCACCGCTCAACTGACACCACGAAGCGCCCCGTCCACTGCGGACGGGGCGCTTCGTCGACCTGACGAGATCACCACCCCGGCACAAGCCGCTGCGCGGGCCTGGACACGGTTCGGTCAGAGCTGCGTGAGGCGTGGGACGAGGCCACCGTCGCGCATCCTGGCCTCGCCATCATCGGCGGTGACGGCTCCCGAGAGCAGCTCGTCCTCGACCTGCGCAGTGACCCCGCCGGCGCCGCCGCGAACCCGAGGATCAGGCCGCGACGGCCGCCCGTACGTCATCGTCGGCGGCGCGCAGCCGAGCGGCGGCCTCTTCGGCGGTGCAGTTCGCCAGCAGCAGCACGATGGCCGTCTTGGCGTGTCCGTGCGCCGCCGCGAGCGCCCTCGCGGCCGTGTCGAGATCGGTGTCGGCGGCGTCGGCGACGATCCGACGCGCCCGGTCGACGAGCTTCTCGTTGGTGGCGTTCATGTCCACCATCAGATTCCCGTAGACCTTGCCGAGCCGGGCCATCGTGGCCGTCGAGAGCATGTTGCAGACCAGCTTCTCGGCGGTGCCGGCCTTGAGCCGGGTGGAGCCGGTCAGCACCTCGGGACCGGTGGGCACCTCGATGGCGACGTCGGCGTGGCGGCTGGTCACCGCGTCGGTGTTGCAGGCCACCGAGACGGTCGCCGCGCCAAGCGCGCGGGCATGATCCAACCCACCGACCACGTACGGGGTACGGCCGCTGGCGGCGAGCCCGACCACAGTGTCGCGGGCGGTCAGACCGACGGCGTCGAGGTCGGAGACAGCGCGGGTCGGGTCGTCCTCAGCGCCCTCGACGGCGACACCGAAGGCTCGTGCCCCGCCGGCGAGCAGACCGACGACCCGCTCGGGCGTCGTACCGAAGGTGGGTGGGATCTCGACGGCGTCGAGCATGCCGATCCGGCCGCTGGTGCCCGCGCCGAGGTAGATCAGCCGTCCGCCCTGACGGAGCGAGGCCACGATGACGTCGACGGCGGCGGCGATGTCCGGCACGGCCCGGCGGACGGCGGCGGCCACGGTCTGGTCCTCGTCGTTCATCGCGAGAAGCAACTCGGTGGGAGACATCCGGTCGAGGTCGCCGGTCTTGTCGTTGCGGGTCTCGGTGCCGAGGGTGCTGAGGTCCACGGGGTGCTCGTTCCTCTCGCTGGTGTGCAGTCGCCGGCCGGCGGGGAGAGGTCTCCGATCGCTCGGTGGCGGCTCGTCGTCGAGCGCGTCTCGCGACCCGCCGCCGCGGCCAGGCCGAGGGCGCAGCTGCGAACAGTCCCCGTATCAGCAGGCTGAAACCACAGCGTAACCAGCCCGGACCGGCGGTGGCAAAAAGTTTCGAGTTAGGCTGGCCCAACGTCACTTATTGACAACCGCTGGTTGGGAGCGAGCCGTGCGTCAACTCGACCTCGTCGTGATCGTGCTGTACCTCGTGGTGATCGCCTTCGTCGGACTACGCCTGTCCGGTAAACAGAAGTCCGCCAAGGACTACTTCGTGGGCGAGGGTCGGCTGCCCTGGTGGACCGTCTCGTTCTCGGTGGTGGCCACCGAGACCAGCGTTCTGACCGTGATCAGTGTTCCCGGCGGCGCCTACAGCGGTCAGGGCTTCGGCAACGTCGAGCTGGCCCTGGGTTACGTCATTGGTCGGGTCGTGGTGGCAGCGGTGCTCATCCCGCTCTACAAGCGGGGTGGGTTCGTCAGCGCCTACCAGTACCTCGGTGAGCGTTTTGGCCTGAAACTTCAAGGGCTGGCGTCGGTGACGTTCGTCTTCACCCGCCTGCTCGCCGAGGGTGTACGGCTGTTCGCCTCGGCCATCCCCATCAAACTTCTTCTCGACGAGTTCGGGCTGAATGTCGGCTATCAGGCGATCATCATCGTCCTGACGCTCATCACTGTGGTCTACACCTACCTCGGTGGCATCAAGGCGGTCATCTGGACCGACGCCATCCAGATGGGGCTGTACCTGGGCGGGGCCATCCTGGCCATCGCGGTGCTCAGCCACGCCGTCGGCTTCGACGGCTACTCGCAGGCGCTGGACGCCGGCAAGTTCCAGCTCTTCGACACCAACTTCAACCTCGCGCACGTGCTCACCAGCCCGTTCGCCCTGCCGACCGCCATCATCGGTGGCGCGATCTTCGCGATGGCCAGCCACGGCTCGGACCAGCTGATCGTGCAGCGCATCCTGTCCACCCGCACGCTGCGCGAGGGACAGAAGGCGATGATCTCCTCGGGCATCTTCGTGGTGATCCAGTTCGCGGCGTTCTCCCTGGTCGGGGCGCTGCTGTGGTCGTACAACAAGGGTCAGACCTTCAAGGAGCTCGGCCTGGCCAGCAGCGACAACCTCTACCCGAGCTTCATCCTGCACGCCCTGCCGGTGGGCATCTCGGGTCTGCTGGTGGCCGGCATCCTCGGCGCCGCGATGGGCTCCTTGTCCTCGGCGCTGAACTCGATGTCGAACTCCACTGTCGCCGACTTCATCCACAGCTTCTTCCGCACGGTGCCGTCCGACGACACGATGCTCCGGCTCGCCCGGGTGATGACCCTGGTCTGGGCGGTGCTGATGGCGATCTTCGCCTGCGCGTTCAGCTCCAGCACCGGAAACGTCTACCTGACCGGTCTGACCATCGCCGGCTATACCTACGGGGCGTTGCTCGGCGCCTTCCTGCTCGGCCGTCTCGTCAAGCGGGCCAACCAGGTGGACGCGGTGATCGCCTTCCTGGTCACCGTGGCGGTGATGACCTACATCGTCCGCTACGTCAAGATCGATGTGACGACGGCCGGAGCCACCACCGCCACCGCCATCGCCGCGCAGTGGCTGGTCCCGATCGGCGTCCTGATCACCCTGGTCGTCGGCGTGGTGTCCAGCCGGTTCCACCCGGCCCCGGAGACGCCGTACGACCATGGACGTACCGACGAGGTCGACGACGACGCGGCGGCGGCGCCAGCCGGCCGGGCGTGAAGGAGGACGTGATGCGCGTGATCGGCCTGATGTCCGGAACCTCCTACGACGGCATCGAAGCCGCAGCGGCCGAGTTCGAGCTCAGCGGCGACACCCTGCGGATGCGACCGCTGGGCCGGCTCAGCCACCCCTACTCGGACGAGTTGCGCACGCAGATCGCCGCGGCCCTGCCGCCCACGGCGACCACCACCGAGGCGATCTGCGTGCTGGACACCGGCATCGGTCAGGCCTTCGCCGAGGCCGGCGCGCGGGCCCTCGCCCAGCTGTGCGACGGCAACGCCGACCTGCTCGTGTCGCACGGGCAGACGATGCATCACTGGGTGGAGGACGGCAGGGTTCGGGGCACTCTCCAGCTGGGTCAGCCGGCCTGGATAGCGGAGGCCACCGGCCTTCCGGTCGTGGCCGACCTGCGCAGCCGCGACGTGGCCGCCGGCGGCCAGGGCGCCCCCCTGGTCGCCCTCTTCGACACACTGCTGCTGGGTGGCCTACCCGGCGTCCCGGCCGCGCTGAACCTGGGCGGCATCGCCAACATCACTGTCGTCGCGCCGGACGCGGACCCACTCGCCTTCGACACCGGACCGGCGAACGCACTCCTCGACGCCGCCGCCCGCCACTTCAGCGGAGGCACCGAGGAGTACGACAGGGACGGGCGCGGAGCGGCTGCCGGGCAGGTGAACCCGGACCTGCTGCGGCGGCTGCTCGACGAGCCGTACTACCGGCTGCCCGGCCCGAAGAGCACCGGGAAAGAGCTGTTTCATCTGCCGTACCTGCTCGCCGCCCTCGCCGACGCGCCCACACCGGACCCGCAGGACGTGCTGGCCACGCTCACCCGGCTGACGGCGGTCACTGTGGCCGGCGCCTGCCGCGACCACGGCGTCACCCGGCTCGTCGTCTCCGGCGGCGGCGCACACAATCCGACCCTGATGCGCATGCTCGCCGACGAGCTGCCCGGCGTCCAACTGTCCTCCAGCGACGACCTGGGCATCGCGTCGGACGCCAAGGAGGCGCTGGCCTTCGCGCTGCTGGGCTACCTGACCGTGCACGGGCTGCCCGGCACCCTGCCCTCGGGCACCGGCGCGCGGCACGCCTCGGTGCTCGGCAGCATCACCCCCGGCCGGCAGCCGCTGCGACTGCCGGCTCCGGCCAGCACCGCCCCCGCCCGGTTGCTTGTCGTCGCGTCTCCGGTGGCCGACTGACCATCCCTTCTCGGAGGATCCGCCCATGAGCACCGTCGTACCCGTGCCGCCGCCGAGCGCGGCCGGCGCTCGCGCCCGCGAGGTCGCCGAACTGCTGCGCTCGCGTCTCGACGATCCGAACCGGGCCAGCGCCGAGCTGCCCCGGAGGTTGGCGGCGGCACACGACGCCTCGCCGTACCTGTTCGAGCCGCAGGCCGTGGTCCGCGCCTCCTCGGCCGCCGAGGTGGGGGCGCTGATGGCCGGCGCCCGCGAGGCCGGCGTGCCGCTGACCCTGCGCGGCGGCGGTACCAGCCTGGCCGGGCAGGCCGGCGGCGCGGGCGTGCTGGTCGACGTCCGCACCGACTGGCGTCACGCCGAGGTCCTCGACGACGGCCGCCGCATCCGGCTCCAGCCGGGCCTGACGATCCGGCAGGCCAACGCCCGGTTGGCCCGCTACCGACGCCGACTCGGCCCGGATCCGGCCAGCGAGGCCGCCTGCACTGTGGGCGGCATGGTCGCCAACAATTCCAGCGGGATGACCTGCGGCACCACCGACAACGCGTACCGCACCATGGAGTCGCTGCGCTTCGTGCTCCCGTCCGGCACCGTCGTCGACTCCGGCGCCCGCGACGCCGACGACCGGCTGCGGGCCGACGAGCCCGAGCTGCACGCCGGGCTGCTGCGCCTGCGCGACCGGGTGCGCTCGACGCCGGGGTCGCGCGCCACCATCGAGCGGCTGTTCGCCATGAAGAACACCATGGGGTACGGGCTGAACTCCCTGCTCGACCACAGCACCCCGGTCGAGATGCTCGCCCACCTGATGATCGGCAGCGAGGGCACGCTCGGCTTCGTGGCCGAGGCCGTCTTCCGTACCGTCGAGATCCACGGCCACGCCGCCACCGGCCTGCTGATCCTGCCCGGTCTCACCGACGCCACCGACGCGCTGCCGGCGCTGCTCGCCGCCGGCGCCCGTACCGCCGAGCTGCTCGACGCGGCCGCGCTGCGGGTCAGCCAGCGCGACCCGGGTGCCAGCACGGCCCTGCGCGGGCTGACGGTCACCGGGCACGCCGCGCTGCTGGTGGAGTTCGCCGAGGACAGCGCGGAGCAGTTGGCCGCGACGCTGGCTGACGCCCGGCCCGTACTCGACCGGCTGCCGGCCGTCACCGGCACCGAGCTGACCCGCGACCCACGCGAACGGGCCAACCTGTGGCACCTGCGCAAGGGCCTCTACACCGCCGTCGCCGGGGCCCGCCCGCCCGGCACCACGGCCCTGCTGGAGGACGTCGCGGTGCCGATGCCACGCCTGACCGGCACCTGCGACGGGCTGATCCGCCTGTTCGACAGGCACGGCTACCCGGACGCGGTGATCTTCGGACACGCCCGGGACGGCAACCTGCACTTCATGCTGACCCAGTCCTTCGACACCCCGGCCGAGATCGACCGCTACGCCCGGTTCACCGACGACATGGTCGACCTGGTGCTCGCCGAGGGCGGGACACTCAAGGCGGAGCACGGCACCGGTCGGGCCATGGCGCCCTTCGTCCGCCGGCAGTACGGCGACGAACTGTACGACGTGATGCGTGAACTCAAGCGGTTGTGCGACCCGAGCGGCCTGCTCAACCCCGGTGTGCTGCTCAACGACGACCCGACCGTGCACCTGCGGCAACTCAAGGCCGTCCCGACGGTCGACTACGAGCTGGACGCCTGCGTCGAGTGTGGCTACTGCGAGCCGGTCTGCCCCACCGCCGACGTCACCACCACACCGCGGCAGCGCATCGTCCTGCAACGGCAGATCGCCCTCGCCACCGCCGCCGGCGACGAGGAGCGCCGCCGGGAGCTGACCGCCGACTACGAGTACGCCGCGGTGGACAGCTGCGCCGCGGACAGCCTCTGCGTCACCGCCTGCCCGGTCGGCATCGACACCGGGGCGGCGATGAAACGGCTGCGCGCCGAGCGGCACAGCCCTCGCGCCCAGCGCACCGCCCGCACCGCCGCGAAGCATTGGCAGGCCGCCGTGACGGGCGTCCGGATGGGGCTGACCGCCGCGCACGCGGTGCCGACACCGGTCACCCGCGCCGCCACCGGGATGATCCGTGGGCTCGGCGCCTCCGAGCTGGTGCCACTGTGGACCGACGATATGCCGCGTGCCGGCGCGCCCCGCCCCACCCCGCGCAGCGCGCCGGACGCCCAGGCGGTGTTCTTCGCGGCCTGCGTCGGCAGTCTCTTCGCCCCCGAGGACGGCTCCTCCGGCGGGTCGGCGGCGGCGTTCCTGCGCCTCTGCGAACTGGCGGGGGTGCCGCTCGTCGTACCGACCGGCACGGCGGGCCTGTGCTGCGGAACCCCGTGGCAGTCCAAAGGCTACCCCGCCGGCCACCGCGAGATGGCGCAGCGGACCCTGGAAGCGCTCTGGACGGCCAGTGACGAGGGTCGCCTGCCTGTCGTGTGCGACGCGTCATCGTGCACGCACGGCTTGACGCAGCTGACGGCCGCGCTGGCCGAGGAGGAACAGGCACGCTACGGCGCACTGCGCTTCGTCGACAGCGTGACATTCACCGCCGAACACCTCCTGCCGGCGCTGCCGCAGCCCCGGCGACTGGGCTCGCTGGCGCTGCACCCCACCTGCTCCACCGTGCACCTGGGCGGCATCGACGACCTGCGCGCGGTGGCCGGGGCGGTCGCCGACACCGTCACCGTGCCGGACAGTTGGGGGTGCTGCGCCTTCGCCGGTGACCGGGGGCTGCTACACCCCGAGGTCACAGCCGGCGCCACGGCGGCGCAGGCCGCCGAGATCAATGAGCGCGACCACGACGCGTACGCCTCCTGCAACCGCACCTGCGAGATGGGCATGAGCCGGGCCACCGGCCAGCCGTACCGGCATGTGCTCGAGGTGCTTCTCGAGGCGATCGAGCCGCTGGCGTAACCGGCGGCCGACCGACGCGGCCGGTAACATCGTCGACACCCAGCGGATTCGGCCCGAGCATCGATGAGTGCTCGGGCCGAGCAGGAGCAAGAAGGTCGAGACGTGCAACTACCGCAGCAGCTCCGGCGGTAGGACGACCGCCGAACTGCGCTCGGCGCGCTACACCTACCGGGTGTTCGAGGCCAAGACCGGCAAGCTGGTCAGCCGCTTCTCGCTGTGCCTGGCAAGGTGAATTCCTGCGGAGCGATTCTCTACGGCTCGACGGGTGGGACGTACTACCAACTGGTGCTCAACGACGAACTCACAGCGAAACTGCGTCCTCTCGTCCTGGCCCGTCGACCGGGCTGATCGGAGGCTGAGGTTTCCCTTCGCTCCGGCCGCGAAGTCCTGGCTCGCACCGGCGAAGATGGTGGCCGCTGTTGTAGTATTGACGTCCTCTCCGCCCCAAGGGCGAAGGTGTCGGTCTGCTACATCCCCGTAGGGGCAAGCTCCCGGCGGGTTACCGTTTCTCTGCGTGGTGCCGGCACGGGTGCCGGTCTTATCTGCGCTCCACGGTCGTTGAGGTCCGCCCGTCCGGCGGCCCTGATGTTCCTGGCGGCGTTCACATCGCGGTCGTGGTGACTGCCACACGGGCAAACCCACACACGAATATTCAGTGCCATCTTGTCGGTGACTCGGCCGCAGTCTGAGCACTTCCGGGTGGACGGGAAGAACCGGTCCACCCGGCCAAAGGTGCGCCCGTACCGGGCGGCCTTGTACTCCAGCATGGCGGTGAACTGCGCCCACCCGGCGTCGTGTACCGACTTTGCCAGCCGCGTGCGGCCAAGCCCGCTCACGCACAGGTCTTCGACGTACACCGCTTGGTTGTCGCGGATGATCGCCGTGGACAGCTTGTGCTGCCAGTCCCGTCGGGTGTCGGCCACTCGCGCATGGGCTCGGGCGACCTTCACAACGGCCTTCTTGCGGTTGCGGCTGCCGCGCTGTTTGCGTGACAGGTCCTGCTGCAACCGCTTGAGCTTGCGTGCCGCGCGGCGCAGGAACTTCGGCGCGGTGACCTTCGTGCCGTCGGACATGACCGCGAAGTGCGTCAGGCCCAGGTCGATACCCACCTCGGACGCGGCCGACGGCAGCGGCCCGTCCGAGCTCTGCACGACAAACGACGCGAAGTACCGACCGGCCGCGTCCCGGATCACCGTCACCGACGTCGGCATGGCGGGCAGCGTCCGCGACCAGCGCACCGGCACGTCGCCGATCTTCGGCAGCCTGAGCCGCCCGTTGTCCAGCACCTTGAACCGGGCGTTGGCCGTGAACCGGATGGCCTGCCGGTTGTCCTTACGGGACCGGAACCGGGGCGCAGCCACCGTGCGGCCCTTGCGTTTGCCGGAAACTGAGGCGAAGAAGTTGCGGTACGCGGTGTTCAGGTCCGCGAGGGCCTGCTGCAACACCACCGACGACACCTCGCCCAGCCACGCACGCTCCGGGGTGAGCTTCGCCGCCGTTACCTGTCGGGACAGCTCGGCGTCCGTCACATACGCCAGGCCAGCCTCCCGCGCCTGCTGACGTACGCGCAGCCCATCGTTGAACACCACCCGCGCACACCCGAACGCCCGCGCCAGCGCCTGCTGCTGGACAGACGTCGGGTAGGCGCGGTAGTTGTACCGAAGCAGCACCACCACAGTCTGCCATTGATTCATGGTCGACTCAGGAGACGCTCCCGCTGGCAGACACCGCGTTTTCTGCCCTGCACGCTCACATGGTTCGAACAGCGACGTGCACCTGCTCGTCACCCCGTTACCTTTTTGATCGTCCCCAGCCGGGGACCCCCGGTTCCCGGTAGTGCGCGCCGGCCCGCCGGGGTGGTGGTCCCGGCGGGCCGGGCGTCACGGGCAGGGTGTCCGCGCGCAGACGTCGACGACCTTGCCGGTGAGCAGGAAGACCGCCTTCTGTTTCTGGGCTCCGGCCTGGGCGCGGGGGAACTCGTGCGGATCGTCGCCGTACTCCGGCCCCGCCGGGGCGAGGTTGGTCGGTGGCGGCGCGTACGCCGCGCCGCTGTTCCAGATCACGATCGCCGAGCCGGTGTACGGGTAGCGGCGGATCGGCGTGATGCCCCAGTACGGTCGCACGTCCAGTGACCAGCCGTCGGCGAGCGCGGGGGTGTGCAGGCGCGCGCCGATGGTGCGCGCCTGCACCTCCGCCGCGGCGGGCGAGACCTGCTGGTCGGCGAAGGCCACGTGCATCAGCACCTGGTGCGCCGGTGTACGCGGCAGCGGCCGATCGGTCATGTGCTGGGCGTACCCGTTGGCCTCGGACCGGTCCCACAACATCTGCAGCAGCGCGAGGACCAGCTGTTGGTCGACCCTGTCCGGGTAGTAGCCGTCCAGCACGCTCTGGAACGGCGCGAAGTCCACGCTGCGTTGCAGCAGCGTGGAGTAGTTCATCGCCGGTACGCCGAGCACCGACCGGGTCCAGTCCTGGGCGATGGCGGTGAGGGCACCTCCGTTGATGCCGCCCTGGCTGTTGCCGTCGTAGTGCAGCCCGCCGACGCGATCGATCAGCGGCCGGGCGGTGGCGTCCCGAAACGCCGGGTGGGCGGCGAACCCAGCCGGGTGGATCATCGCGCGACCCAGGAAGAGGAAGTTCAGGAAGCTCTGCTGCAACCGGTCCGCCACCGCGGGGAAGGCGCTGAGGTCGGTGAAGGCGTTGGCCACGAAGGGAACGTCGGCGGCGGCCATGCCGATCCAACTGGTCGCGCAGAAGGTGAAGTTGTGGGTGTTCGACATCGTCCTGACGTTGCCGGCGTTGATCTCGGTCGGTCGGCCGAGCAGTCCGTGGCCGTAGAGCGAGAGGTGGGCCGGCCGCGCAGCCGAGGCGCTGCGCGGGATGTTGCAGACGAAGTCGGCCGCCACCGTCGCGCCGGACGGTGTGGGGAGGGCGTTCGGCGTGGGCGGCGTCCCGGCGCCGTCGGCGGGCCCGTAGTGCAGGCGGGAGCCGGGCCCGCCATCGCCGGTCAGATAGGACGGTACGCCGACGGTGCCGGTCACCTGCCGGGCGATCAGCGGATCCTGTTCCGGTGAATAGTCGGTCACCTGGGTGACGGTGACCGGCGGCGCGGCCCGGCCGAGGTCGGCGAACGCGTCGTCCCGGACCGCCAACATCCGCCCGGTCAGCCCGTGCCGGCTGGCCACCGTGAAGTCCCAGGCCAGGTAGAGGCGGTGCCGCTTGACGCCAGCCCGGCTCAGCTCGGCGACGATCCGCCTCAGTTGCGACCCCCGCGCGTCCCGCTGCTTGAGGCCGGTACCGGACAGGTACGCCGTGAACGTCTTCGGCGCCGGAATCGACGCCCCGTCACCGTCCCGCAGGCCGCGCAACCCGACGACGTAGCGGGTGCCCTCGGTCAGCGCCACCGCCGGCCGGATGATCAGCAGTTGCCGATCGGGCTGGCCGGTGGCGTGCGCGTCCAACTCGGCCCAGTACGGCGTGCGCTCACCGGTCCGGGTGTTGAGCAGCACGATCGGCGCGTTCGGCGCCAGCGAGCGGCCGATGTCCGTGACCGGCGCGATCCCGCTGGCCGCGGCGTCGAGACCGGGTACGCGCACCAGGATCGGTGAGCCCGGGCTGAACCCGTCCTGCCGGTTCCACTCCGTCGGGTCGATCGGGGTCCCCTGCACGTTGGCGGGCATCGCGGCGGCGGCGAACCGCACCCGCTTGCCGGTGGGGCTGCTCCGGTCCGCCACGGTGAAGTAGTCGTTCGGGAACGGCAGCAGGCAGGCCGCCGGGTCGATCGGGTCGCAGGACGGGTGCCCGGCCGGTGAGGGTGTCCTTGGCGGTGCGGCGGGGGCCGCCGTGCCGAGCAGTACGGCAGCCGCCGTCACCAGCACGGACACGGCGAGACGGAGCCCTCTGGAGGTGGTCACACGCATCTCCTTCGACGCTGGACGGCGGATCGACGGGTGGTGTCCTTCCTACGCTTGTGAAAGAAGCTCAGCAAGCATCGATGTGTCCGCCCGTGACCTCGCCCGACACAGGCCGGTGGCCGGCAGCCCACACACCCTGGCTGCCGGCCACCGGCCGCGCGACGACGCCTCAGAAGAAGGTCAGTCGGTGATCACCGGCCAGGCGTAGGCCAGCAGGGCGCAGGCGGCGCCCAGAAGCGCGAGCGAGACACCCCTCGTGGGGAGCGGCAGAGCAGCGAGCACGATCAGGATGACGGCGACAACGTAGAGAAATGCCTGGACCGACATGGTGCTCTCCTCAATCAGGGGTAGCGGGCGGCTGCCTTCAACCGCCGGGATACCCCCCGGCGTGATCTCGGAAAACCTCCTGCTGATCACGGTTCGGCCCACAGTGGTGCGTCCGCGGTGTCTACGTCGCGCGCAGCAGCGCCTCGGCGCCCACCGGTCGAAAACCCGCCGCCTGGAACGCGCGCACGCTGCGCGCGTTGCCGACGGCCTGCTGGGCCCAGACCGGCTGACCGTCGGGCACCAGGTGTCGGGCGGCCGTCGCCAGCGCCCTTCCCAGACCCCGGTGACGACGCTCGTCGTCGACCTCTGTCGCCGCCTCCCATCGGCCGGCCACCCCGCGGCCGAGCACGACCACCCCACCCTCGGCGGCCCAGACACGGATGTCGTCACGACGTCGACGTGCCCTGACCTCGCGAGGATGACCGGCGTCGGCCATCTCGGTCAGCGGCAGTGGAGGTGGCCCGTCAAGGCTGCTCGCCACGGTCAGCAGATCGATCGTGTCCATGGAGCGCCGGGTTTGGTCGAGCAGTGCACCCAGGAAACGCGGATTCATCGTGGCCGCCAGTGGGTCGCACTCGACAGTCGCCAACGTACGGCGTACCCACTGGGGGTCCTCGTCGGTGAACACCACCGAGTGTCCGGTGAAGGCGATGACTCCGGCGTCACGGCGGCTTGGCTGTGGCACCACTGTGGTTCCACCGTCCGGTGGCGGGAAGTGCCCGTGCGCCGCCGCGTCCAGGATGTCGGTCAACGTGCTGGCCATTGTCGCCCTCTCCTCGGTCCCCGACCGCGCGGCTGCCGAGGGCGGACGCGGCAATGCGCGTCCCGCCCCTTGTCACCGCGCGACCAAACAGTCTTGAGACATCCTGCCGCGCGAGGTGAGCAGCTGTGGGGCCCGCCCGCTACCCCGAAGGGTCAGCAGCCGATCCGGCTCGACCCCAGCGCGACGTCGTCGTACCAGAGGGTGTCGGCTCCGCCGCCGTAGCTCTCCCAGCCCAGCTTCAGGTCGGTGAGCTGCGGCCGCCAGGTGCGGTTGTACCACTGGCCGTCGATGTCGTGCGTCGGTGAGCCGTCCGCCGTCAGACCGGGGATGGCGGTCCCGTCCACCCAGGTACGCAGCTGACCGGCCGCGCCATCCACCATGAACTCCACGCAGGTCCACCGGTTGGTGGGCAGTGGCAGGCTCTGCGCCACCCCGGCCGGGCTCTGCTCGGGCAGAGTCGCGTCGTCGGAGGCGCGGTTCCACTGCAGGGCGCCGTTCTGGCCACCCAACCGCAGATCCTTGTTGCCGTCGGCCGCGTCGGCCATCGCCATCATCGTGGTGTGTTCGGTGGGTTGGGCGGTGGTGTGCCGCACCCAGATCCGGCCGTACCGGACGTTGCCCACGCTGCCGAGGTTCTTCGTGGATCTGATGAAGACGTGGTTGCAGTACCCGGCGGCGCCGTTGATCCGGACCGACCGGCTGCCGCTGCGTGCGGTCGCCGTGTCGATGGTGGCGGTACCCGCGCCGGAACAGTCCGGGCTCACCACGGTCCAGTCACCGGATGGCGTCGAACCGGTCTGGCCCTCGAAGCCGTCGCAGAGCACCGCGCCGGCACACCCGGCCGGCGGCTCGGTGGTGGGCGGAGGCGTGGTCGGCGGAGGCGTGGTGGGTGGAGGCGTGGTGGGCGGCGGCGTGGTGGGTGGAGGCGTCGTCGGCGGCGGGGTGGTCGGCGGCGTGGCGCCGTTGCACAGCACGCCGTTCAGGCTGAACCCGGTCGGGGCGCCACCGCTGGTGCCGTACGTGCCCTGCAACCCGAACTCGGTGGAGCCGCCGGCCGGGATGCTGCCGTTGTACGACGCGTTGCGGGCGGTCACCGTCGATCCGGTCTGGCTGACAGTGGCGTTCCAGCCGCTGGTGACCCGCTCGTCTCCGGCGTACGTCCAGGTGACGGTCCAACCGGAGACGGCGGCGTCCCCCGGGGAGACCTTGACGGTGGCGGTGAATCCGCCGGGCCACTGGTTGGGTGTGTAGTCGACCCGGCAGCCCTGGGCGGCGGCGGCCGGGCCAGTGAGCACTGCCGCTCCGGTGGTGGTCGCGGCGGCGGCCAGCGCGGCGGCGACCACCAGGGTCGCGGCGGGGCGGGCACGGAAAATCGTCATGAAGGGTCCTTCTGGCATCGAGCTGAGCGGAGGCGGCACGGCGGCGCGTCCTGGACGGACGCGGCGTGGCAACGTGCCCTGGATGTGGCGCGGCGGCGCGCCACAGCGACCGGTCGCGCGTACGACCGACATGCCCGGCTCGGGGTGGACCTGTCAGCCGCCGACGGCCCGGTCCCCCGGACCCCGGCGGCGCCCACCCTCAATCTATTGACGGATGCCGATCGAATCAAGCGTCGGCGGCACCACCCAACCGCGGCGATCATGCAGTTTCGGTTGTCGACACAGGCGGGATGCCCCTTATGTCGGGACAGCAAGTGCAAGATCGCCGCGCGAGGGACAGAGAAGAATGCGCCGGGCTCGTGTCGATCCGCGGGCCGCCCGTTCGACGTGGGGATGCTGGGGTCGAGAGGCGGCCCGCCGGATGAGGAGAACACGATGTCGAAGTACATGTTGATCATGCGGGGCACCGATGAGACGAACGCGGCCATGATGGCCAACCTCGACGAGATGATGGCCGCCACCCGCCAGTTCATCGAGGACATGATGAAGGCCGAGGTTCTCGTCGCGGCCGAAGGGCTGGACGATCCGCGCCAGGGCGTCGTTGTCGACTTCGGTGGCGCGGCACCGGTGGTCACCGACGGCCCGTACGGCGAGACCAGGGAGTTGTTCGGAGGCTACTTCCTGCTCGATGTCGCCACGAAACAGGAGGCGGTCGCGTGGGCCACGCGGGTCCCGGCGGTCCGCGGGTCCAAGATCGAGGTCCGGCGGGTGGCCGAGGCCGACGAGGTCCCGCAGGGCGGCGAGAGCAACGGCCAGGTCTGATGGGTACGGCCGACGTCGAGGCCGTCTGGCGGATCGAGTCGGCGCGGATCGTGGCCGCGCTGACCCGGTTCACCGGCGACTTCGGGCTGGCAGAGGACGCGGCCCAGGAAGCGGTGGCCGAGGCGCTGGTGTCCTGGCCGCGCGCCTCTCCGGCCAATCCGGCCGGGTGGCTGATGGCCACGGCCCGGCGGCGGGCGATCGACGCGATCCGCCGCCGGGTCGCCCTCCACGAGCGGTACGCCCTGTTGGCGGCCGATCCCGCGCTCGATCAGGACATCGACATCGACACCGACCGGATCGACGACGATGTGCTGGCGCTGATGTTCGTGAGCTGCCACCCGGTGCTCTCCCGCGAGTCGCAGGTGGCGCTGACCCTGCGGGTGGTCGGCGGCCTGTCCACCGAGGAGGTCGCCCGTGCGTTCCTGGTGCCGGTGCCGACCGTGCAGGCCCGCATCACCCGGGGCAAGAAGGCGATCACTGCGGCCGGGGTGCCTTTCGAGCTGCCGCCGGCCGGTGAGCGCCGCGAACGGCTGGGCGGTGTGCTCAACGTCCTCTACGTGATCTTCACGGAGGGGTCGACTGCCACGTCGGGCGACCACCTGCTTCGCCCCGACGTGGCGTACGAGGCGATCCGGCTGGCCCGCACACTTGCCGCGCTCCAGCCGGACGAGCCGGAGGTGCACGGCCTGCTCGCCCTGTGCGAGCTGACGGCCGCGCGTTTCCCGGCCCGGACCGACCCGGACGGCACCCCGATCCTTCTCGCGGACCAGGACCGCCGGCTGTGGGACTTCCCGGCGATCCGCCGTGGGCTGGCCGCGCTGGCCAGGGCAGCGCAGCGCGGCCTCGGCCCCTACGGTCTACAGGCCGCGATCGCGGCCACGCACGCGTCGGCGCCCTCGGTCGAGGAGACCGACTGGGCCCGGATCGTCCGGCTCTACGAGACACTCGGCAGAGTCGCGCCCTCGCCGGTGGTCGAACTCAACCGGGCCGTCGCCGTCGCCATGGCCTCGGGTCCGGCGCCAGCCCTGGCCATCGTGGACGCGCTGATCGCCGCCAACCGACTCTCCGGGTCACACCTCGTCCCGACCGTGCGCGGCGAGCTGCTGACCCGCCTCGGACGGCTTCCGGAGGCGCGCGCCGAGCTGGAGCTGGCCGCCCGGCGCTGCGCCAATCAGCGCGAACGCTCGGTGCTGCTGCGCAAGGCGGCCGCGCTGAGCTGACCTAAGGCCTGTTTCATAAGAACTGGCCGGCCTGCGGCGGGCCCGGACGACGACCGGCGGCGTTGCGGTTGCGTCCGGATACGACACCGGTATCCGGACGAAACCGCGCCTTGCCGGATCGCCGCCCGGACTCCGCCTCGGCTCGACCGCCCTTATGAAACAGGCCTTAGTGGTCGTTCAGCATGAAGAAGAGCGTCTGATGCTCGACGTCGAGGAATCCGACACGCCATCGTGTCGACGGATTCGACTCGTTGTACAACGTGCTGTGCAGCCATGTCGGCGCGGTCGGCAGGAAGGGCACGAGGGCTGACCAGGCGTCCGTGGGCTTACTGGAGTGGGACAGTTCATCCAGGTCGACGGAGGACCAGGGCCGAAATTCGTACCGCTCCGCCAACGCTCTGGTGTCTTCCGGCCGCAGCTTGATCACACCCTGGTACGCCCAGTCCGTCGGGCCGGGCGCTCGAGAACACGGATTGCCACCAGCACGAACCTGCCAGTGGATCTCGAGGTAATCGCCGAGGTCCGGCATCTCCTCTGGCGGATCCCAGCGGTCGGTCCGAACTTTCGCCTCGGCGACCTGCAACGACTTCTGGCACGAACGCAGGTCGGCAGGATCATCTCGGACGGCCAGGATTCCGGCCGCGACGCACCCGCCGGCCACCAGCACCATCGTGGCAACCGTGACGAGGGCGACCACCAGTACCGGCCTGCGCGTCTTCATGGTCATCAGACTAGAAGTCCAGGACCACCCGTCGCCGCCCGAGCCCGAGGCGCGCGGCCAGGGTCAGGTCAGGCGGATAATCGAGCCGGCCGAGACGTCTGAGCTGGAGGTTCGCGTGCGCGTGATCCGTATTCTCCCCAACCTTCCGGTGGCTGACATCGGCGCCGCGAAGGGTTTCTACACCGACTTCCTGGGCCTCGGCACCGAGGAGTTCAACCTCGGCTGGGTGGCCCGCTACACCTCGCCCGACGCCGACAATGGCGTCGGGGCCGCCGCCGTGCAGCTCGTCTCCGGCGACGCGACCGCACCCGAGGACTCGGTCATCAGCGTGCAGGTGGATGACGTGGACGGCGCCTACGCGGAGGCACAGCGGCTCGGCTACGAGATCGTTCACCCGCTGACCACCGAGCCGTGGGGCGTGCGCAGATTCTTCGTCCGCGCTCCGGACGGCAACGTCATCAACGTGGCGGCTCACCGCTCCTGAGGAAACCCGGGCCATCCCAGGGGATTGACCCTCACTGGCGCCCGTTGTTAACTGCTCATCAACGATGTGGATCGATGTTCATCCGAATGCCGTCAACCCGGCACGGTGACGCCGCTCCGCGTCGTCTCGACATCGCCCTCGTTTCGGCGGACGCGGGCACACCGGGGCACTTCCCCGGGGTGCGAGACCTGCATCCGCACGACGATCCAGAGGAGATCGTGTCGATGAAGTTGACTCCGCTCGCCGCCGCCGTCGTCACACTCACCCTCGCCGCCGGTGCGGCGACGGTGACCTCGGCCCCTGCCGAGGCCGCACCGTTGGGCAAGGTCCTGGTCTTCTCCAAGACCGCCGGCTTCCGGCACTCCTCCATCCCCAACGGCATCGCCGCCATCCAGCAGCTCGGCGCGGCGAACGGCTTCACAGTCACCGCCACCGAGGACGCGGCGACCTTCACCACTGCCAACCTCGCCCAGTACCAGGCGGTGGTCTTCCTCAGCACCACCGGGGACGTGCTCAACGCCGGCCAGCAGGGCGCCTTCGAGGCGTACATGGGCGCCGGCGGGGGCTTCGTCGGGGTGCACGCCGCCGCGGACACCGAGTACGACTGGCAGTGGTACGGCGGGCTGGTCGGCGGGTACTTCGCCTCGCACCCGGCCACCCAGCAGGCGACAGTGCGGGTCGAGGACCGGGCCAACGCCTCGACCGCGCACCTGCCGTCGACCTGGACCCGCACCGACGAGTGGTACAACTACCGGGCCAACCCCCGCTCGGCGGTCAGGGTGCTGGCCAACCTCGACGAGTCGTCGTACACCGGTGGGTCGATGGGTGGTGATCACCCGATCACCTGGTGCCACAGTTACGGCGGCGGACGCTCCTGGTACACCGGCCTCGGCCACACCGAGCAGAGCTACACCGACCCGAACTTCACCCGGATGCTGCTGGGCGGCATCCAGGTGGCGGGGGGCGCGGTGGCGGCCGACTGCCGGCCGGAGCCAGGCTACACCCCGCTGTTCGACGGCACCCAGGCCAGCCTCGGGCAGTGGCGGCAGGCGGGGCCGGGCGGCTTCACCCTGGCCGACGGCACCCTCACGTCGAACGGTGGCATGGGGTTGCTCTGGTACCCGGTGCGTACCTTCGCCAACTACTCGCTCAAGGTCGACTGGATGATGCCGGGCGACGACAACGGTGGGGTCTTCATCGGGTTCCCCGATCCGCAGGGCGACCCGTGGGGCCCGGTCGCCGCCGGTCACGAGATCCAGATCGACGCCACCGACGGCGACCCGACGCGCACCACCGGCAGCGTCTACAGCTTCCAGGCACCCAACCAGGCCGCCCGCGCGGCGGCGCTCAACCCACCCGGCTCCTGGAACACCTACGAGATCGGCGTGCACGGCCAGCGGGTCGAGATCTGGCTCAACGGCGTCAAGATCAACGATTACGTCAGCAGCCGGGCCATCGCCAACGGCTACATCGGGTTGCAGAACGACGGCGCCGGAATGGACATCAACTATCGCAACGTGCGGATCAGGACCGACGGCCCGAGTGAGCCGCCCGCCACCGACCTGGCCCAGGGCCGGCCGGCGACGGCGTCCAGCGTCGAGCCGGGCAGCCCGCACGTGGCGGGCAACGCCGTGGACGGCAACACGACCACCCGCTGGGGCAGCGCGTACGCCGACCCGCAGTGGATCACCGTCGATCTGGGAGCCTCGTACGCGATCAACCGGGTTCGGCTGGCCTGGGAGACGGCCCACGCGCGGGCGTACCAGGTCCAGGTGTCGCCGGACAACGCCACCTGGTCACCGGTGTACACGACGACCACCGGCGACGGCGGCGTCGACGACCTCACCGTCACCGGCACCGGCCGCTACCTGCGGGTGTACGGCACCCAACGCGCCACCCAGTGGGGCTACTCGCTGTGGGACCTGAACGTCTACGGCACCGCGGCCGGCAGCACCCTGCTCTCCCGGGGCAAGCCGGTCACCACGTCCAGCGTGGAGCCGGGGAGCACACACGTGGCGGGCAACGCCGTGGACGGCATCACGGCCACCCGCTGGGGCAGCGCGTACGCCGACCCGCAGTGGATCTCGGTGGACCTGGGCGCGTCCCGCACCCTCGACCGGGTCCGGCTGACCTGGGAGGCGGCGTACGCGCGGGCGTACCAGATCCAGGTTTCCCCGGACAACGTCACCTGGTCACCGGTGCACACCACGACCACTGGCGACGGCGGTGTGGACGACATCGCCGTCTCGGCGACCGGTCGCTACTTACGTGTCCAGGGCACCCAGCGGGCTCTGCCCGCGTACGGCTATTCGCTGTGGGAGCTGGAGGTGCACGGCGGCTGACCGCAGGCCGGCACCCGCGCTAGCGCAGTTCCACGATCCTGGCGCGGGTGTTGGCTGGGGCTTCGGGGTGCCCGCGCTCGACGTCGGCCCGGACGTCGGCCACGGTCCTGCCGGCCAGCTCCCGCCGCCAGGCCAGGTCGGCGCCGCGCATGGCCTGAGCGAACGCGCATGACTGTCGATAGTCGACGCCTGCGTGCTCGCCCGGCCCCTTGCCAAGGATCTGGTCGCACTGGAACAGCTCCTCCGGGCCCTCGATCGCGACCACGATGTCCAGCAGAGAGATCGCCATCGGGGGCCGGGCCAGTTGGAAGCCGCCGCGCGGCCCCGAGGTCGACGTGAGGATCCCGGCCCGGGCCAGGGCTTGGAGCTGCTTGTTCAGGTACGCCGGCGGCAGCTCGTAGAACGCGGCGAGGGTGCTGGTCGGCACCGGAGCGTCCAGCCAGCTCAGGTTGAGGCACGTGTGGAGGGCCCATTCGACGCCCTGACTCATCCCAAGGGAGACGCGCTCTTCGTCCCGCCGAACACCCCGCACGCCTTCGCCCCCGCTGACGGCCAGGACGCCGACTTCCTCGTCGTGATCACACCCGGCAAGCCCCGGTTCGACTACTACCGACTGCTCGACAAGGTGCACCTGGGCGAAGCCACCTGGCAGGACGTCGGCGAGACCCAGGACCGTTACGGCAACCATTACGTGGACAGCCCGTTGTGGGCAGGTCGACGCGGCTGAGCGGCGTGAGGTGTTGATGCAGAAGTTGCCCCGTCGGCGCGGGTGGTCCGCACCGACGGGGCAACGATTCTCGCGGGGCGCTACCTCTTGGCGATTGTGATCGTCGCGGTGCGGTAGTTGTTGCGCTTGTCGTTCTTCGTCGGGTCGTAGTTCTTCTCGATGTTGCCGGCGCTGTCGACCGAGAACCAGCGGAACGTCGTCGTCTCGGTCACGTGGAACACCTGCCCCGGCTCACGGAACTCGGTCGCGGCGTAGCGGGGCGACTCGAGCGTCGGCCGGCTGCCGTCGGTTGTGTAGTAGATGGTGGCCGGCTCGCTGGTCTCGAAGCGCACGTCGACAGGCCCGGAGTAACGCCCCGCACCGGGGACCAGTTGGGACGTGGGGTTCTTGTTGTCCCTGCCCCAGTCCGCCGCGACCCGGAACATCTCCATGATCCCGTTGGCGTACTCCATGGTCTCGGCGTGGCCACTGACCAGCTCGGGGTTCCCGTCCCACTCCGGCTGGAACGAACCGCCCTGCCAGTCGCCGGTGGCCGGGTTGTAGACGGAGCCCCCGACCTCCCAGCCGAACGCGTAGATCCCGTAGGTGTGGTAAAGGTCCTCGCGTACGTTGCCGGCCGAGGAGTACAGGACGTCGGACGAGCCGCCGACGTTCTCCGGCGTGACGACGGTTTCCCGGTGGGCCTTGACCTGGGACAGGATCCGGGCGGCGGACTGCCAGTAGAACGCCTCGTCACCCAGCGGCGGGCGCGGCGTGGTGATCCGGCCGTCCGCGATGTAGGCGCCGGGCTGCCAGAAGAGCTGGCCGCCGTTGGAGTGCACCGACATCATGAACTTGATGTTCTTGTACTTCTCGACCAGCCAGATGATGTTCTTCGACTCGGGCTCGGACAGCTCCTCCGGCCCCTGGTAGGTGCCACTGACGCAGTTGGTCGACCCTCCCGCGTAGCCGTCGTGGCCCGACCCGACCCGGTAGTTCCGGTTCAGGTCGACGCCCCAGGAGTTCCGCTGCCCCGGATCGGCGCTCGCGTCCGGGCAGTGGTTCGTCATGTTCTTACGCTGGGAGGCGAAGTTGTAGAAGCTGTAGTTCGCCCCGTCGGGGTTGTTGGACAGGATGAAGAAGACGTCGGTGTTCTCAACGATCTTCTTCGTCTCCCGGTCGGAGCGGTAGTTGTGCACCAGACGTTCGGCCGACTCCAGGCTGGTCGTCGCCGGCACCCACTCGCGGGCATGGTCCTGCGCCTGGATGAGGACACCAGGCTTCTTGCCGTCACGGTGCTTGCCGATCCGCAGGACCGGGATCGTCGCGGGCCCGCGCGGCACCTCGCCCTCCGGTGCTCCGACGCGCTTCTGGTCGAGGAAGTCGGTCAGCGCGACCGGGCCGGCCGTCGGAGCGACGATGCCGGTGCCCTCGTTGGCGCGGTACGGGTGCGCCCGGTCGATGAGCCCCGCAGAGCGGGTCCGCAGCGCCTCGGCCACCTCCACTGCCGTGCTCGTCGGTGCACCCGAGGCGTCAGTGGCGAGCAGGACACGGACTGCCGTGCCGGTGACCTCCACCGCCAGCGGGAGATCCGGGTCCGGCCGGTCCACGAAGTCCACCGTGATGTCGTTGCCGCCCTGGTGACCCCACGCGGCCGAGGAGACGACGACCGCCGACTGCCCCGTACCGCCGATCTGGGCCTGCGCCTTGCGTTGGTACCCGTTCGTCTGGTTCGGCAGGTAGACGATCTCGGCGATGTCCGGGTACTGCCGGGCGATCTCCTTGGCCCGGCTGTAGAGCTGCTGCGGGTGCCGGTAGCCGTCCACGAAGTCCGACTTGTAGGACGGGTTCGCCGTCAGCGGCGGCGGGGCGCCCTCCAGCCAGTTGGAGACGACGCCGGTCGCGACACCACCGGTGGAACTCGTCAGCTTGATCTTGTTGGGGCGTACGTCGAGCTTGAACAAGTTCCGGTGGAACATGTACTGCCCCGAGTCGACGAACCGGCTCATCGTCCGGGCGAAGGCGAACGGCGTGCCCTTCCCCGAGTCGTTCTCCAGCTGCATCCCGACGATCGGGTCCTCCTGCTGCCCCTCGGTGGTGCGCGCCTCGACGTAGAGGAAGCCCTGACCCTTCGTGGTGAACCAGTCGGCGCGGACGACGCGTACCGTCGCGTCGTGGTTCGCCGGTTGGGCGGCCCGCGCGCTGGCCGCGTCGATGCCAAGGCCACCGTCGGCCTCGTCGCTCCACGCGAAGCCCGCGTCGTCGCCGAGCACCTCGACGCCCATCGCCGTGAGTTCGGTGACCTGCTCGGCGGTCACCACCACTTCGCCCTCGATGCCGTCAGGCACGCGGCGGAGGCCGTGTTCGAGGTCGATGCCGGCCGCGGACACCTTGTCCAGCATGTCGGCGCCGGTCAGCCTGACGTGCACGAGGCGCACCGATGCACGATCCTCAGGCTGGGATCGGCTGGCGGCGGCTGCGAGCCCCGTGGGATCCGCGCCCGCAGGGCCGGTCGTCACGAGAATGCTACCCACCAGGGTGGACAGCGCGAGTAGCGCGATGCGCCGTTGTGATCGCCGCATTCCCTCTCCTTCTGCATACGACGGGTGATTGCCGGCGGACCGGTCGGGTGAGCGTATGCGGGTCGGCGGCTTCAATGGATCACGTCGATCGAATTTGAGCATTCCTTGAGGCGACAGTCGATGGCGTCCCGCGCCGCTACGTCCGTACCCCGGGCAGCCTGTCCCCCGGCGGAGGGAGCGCCTCCCCTTCCGTCGGGGAGGA
The DNA here is from genome assembly GCF_049841475.1 of Micromonospora sp. DT15. NCBI lineage: Bacteria > Bacillati > Actinomycetota > Actinomycetes > Micromonosporales > Micromonosporaceae > Micromonospora > Micromonospora sp. DT15. The sequence goes on along the minus strand of NZ_JBNCKJ010000003.1, from coordinate 356,968 downwards.
GACCTGGTCCGCAGCCGGCGATCGTTGGTGCATGGCTGTCGTTGAACCACCGACCCGCTCCAGACCGTGGGCGCTGGCGTGTGCCGTGTTCGTCGCCGCCGCGGTGGCTCAGCGGCTGTGCTGGGGAGTGTCGTTGGCCGTCACCGCCACCGGCTGCGCCCTCGCCACCTCGGGAAGTGCTCCGCTACTACGCGCCCATGCTCGCGTGGGGCCCGCTCGTCATAGCCGTGGCCGCCGACTACCGCCGGCGCGCAGCCATGATTCGAAGAATGGAGAAGGTACGAGAATCCGCAGGATGCTCGTCACCATGCTCGCCGGGGCCGTGGCGGCCGTCGGTGCTCCGGCGTCGGCGCGGGCCGACGACCAGGACCCACCGGAGGTGCCCGCCACGCCGGGTGCGTGGATCGCCGGTGTCGGCTGCTTCGTCTACGACGAGCCCGGGACATTCGGTCATCAGATCCGGTTCGGCGTCGTCGGCTGGGTCGACCGCCACGGAACCGGCCACGGCGTGTTTCGTTTCCGGCACGCGCTGCCCGACGGGAGCGTGGCGAGCGAGGGGCAGGCCGAGGTCCTGTTCTTGCGCGGTGTCGTGGCGAGCCCTCGCCGCGTCGGGTGGGCCGCAACAGTCAGAACGTGGCGATCGGGTTGACCGGGCTGCCGGACGTGCCGGCAAAGCGAACCGGTGCGACCGCCAGCTGGAAGTCCCACTGGCCAAGCTCGGCAGCCGTCGTCGCGCAGGCCTCCAGGTCGCAGTTGTCGAGCATCCACAGACCCATCGCGACGAGGCTCACGGCGTGGACCGGCATCAACACGTCGTCGTACCCCGACGGTTGAACGTCCTGTGGGGTGTCGGCGCCGATCAGCGCCACCCCCCGTTCGTGCAGCCACGGCAGGCAGGACGCGTGCCAGCCGGCCTGGGTGAAGCCGCTGGCCGCACCATTCTCGTGCCGAGAGCGTCCGTAGCCGGTCCGCAGGAGTACCGCGTCGCCGGGTCGTACCCGTACGCCCTGGCGGCGCTCGGCCTCTTCGAGGTCGTCGGGGAACACCCCCTGACCCGGCTCCAACCACGGCACACCACGGGCAGTCGCAACGTCGAGCAGGACACCACGCGTGACGATTCCGTTCGCGGCCGCCGTGACGGCCGCCCACGCCGAGCCCGTCGCGGCGTCGACGAACGAGTGCGACCGTCCGTTGTACATGGTGCCGTCCCAGTAGATGTGACACGGCGAGTCGAGGTGGGTCAGGGTGTTGCCGTGGAACGAGATGTCGAGCCGCTCGGACGAGAAGCCCCAGCGCCGGTCAGCGTGGAAGGCGGGCGGCATGTTCTCCGCACCCGGCATGTCGGCGGTGCACGGGCACGTCGTCGTCGACCGTTCCATGTCTCCCGGTGCGGTGACCTCCCAGGCGCAGGACACGCTCCTGCCGTGCCGCACAGCCCGCGCCGCGGCGAGCCGGACGTCGTCGGTGATGTGGTTGAGCGTGCCGAGTTCGTCGTCGTCACCCCATCGCCCCCAGTTCGACAGCGTGTCGAAGTACCCGAGCACTTCGTCCTGGGGCGGCATCGGTCGCCCTGACGTCATGTCAGCATCGGCTCCTCTATCACGGGGGCTTCGAGTCAACGCAGGTCAGGGTAGCCCGCCGCTTGATCGACGGAGGCTCGCTCATCACCTCGTCGTCGGCATACCCACCGATATCGGCGCTGGCCAGCCCGTCATCGGGCGGCCAGAGGCCGTCGGCCAGCGCACGGAGTTCGTCCAGGTGCGGCAGGGCAACCTTCAGGTCACGGGCCAACTGCTGCCGAAACGTCCGCGGCGCGCAGGTGGCGGTGGCCCGACCTCCACCGGCCACACCAGAGACACCCCACCTTTGCTCTGCACCCGCCCATGCGCCAGTTACGGACCGTGCCTGGTGCGTGGGCGGGTGCAGAGCAAAGGGCGGATTCCCGGCGCGGAACACCATGCCGCGGGCCGCTAACTCGGCTGGGGGACGAGACATCGCTCCGGCGAGGGAGGCTGCGCGCGCTCGGCGGTGCGATGGTCAGGCCATGACCGGTGGTAACTGCGTCGAGCGGAGTGGGCTGGGATGACGATGACGAAACATGCGGTCCGGGTGGCCCGGATGTTCGACGGCGAACGGCTCGTGGACGGCGGGGTGCTGGTCCTGCTCGACGAGGGGCGCATCGCCGAGGTGCACCTGGGTGACGCCGAGGCGCCGGAAGGCTGGCCGTTGCGTGAGGAGCCGAACGGCACCCTGCTACCTGGCTTGGTGGACGCCCACGTACACCTCTGCGCCGACGCTGGGCCCGACGCGCTCGGCCGGCTCGTGCGGCGTCCCGAGTCGGACCTCGACGAAGTCGTCGAGGCGTCACTGCGGACGCACCTGACGGCCGGCGTCACGACTGTTCGGGACCTGGGCGACCGGCGCGGCGCGGTGCTCCGTTGGCGGGATCGGCGGGTGCGGGACGACCTGCCAACGGTGGTGGGGTCCGGCGCACCGCTCACCAGCGTCGGCGGGCACTGCTGGTCATTGGGCGGTGAGGCGAGCGGTGTCGACGAGGTCCGCGAGGCCGTACGTCTGCGGGCGGCGTCCGGTGCCGATCTGGTGAAGGTCATGGCCAGCGGCGGGGTGTTCACTCCGGGCACCGACACCACGAGGCCCCAGTTCACCGACGAGGAGCTGACCGCGGCGTTGACGCAGGCCCATGACCTGGGCCTGCCGGTGACCGCGCACGCGCACGCGCTCAGCGCGGTCGAGCAGGCGCTGCGCGTCGGCGTGGACGGCATCGAGCACTGCACCTGCGTAACCCCTGCCGGCGCCCGTGTTCCCGTGGAGCTCGCGGACCGACTGGCCGCGTCCGGGGTGGCGGTCTGTGCCACGCTCGGCACCGACCCGGCCGTGGTCACGCCACCGGAGGTGGTGGACATGGCGGCGCGGGCCGGGCTCAGCGAAGCCGCGCTGCGCGACGGCGTTGCCACTCTGCACCGGGCCGGGGTCCGCCTGGTGGCCGGTTCGGACGCGGGCCTCGGCCCCGCCAAGCCACACGGGATCCTGCCCGAGACGCTTGTCGAGTACGTGGCCTGCGGTGTTCCCGCCACCGCTGCCCTCACCGCGGCGACCTCGGTCGGCGCGGAGGTGTGTGGTCTGGGGCGGCGCAAGGGCCGGATCCGCACCGGATTCGAGGCCGACCTGCTGATCGTGGACGGTGATCCCACGAGCGACATCACGGTGCTGCGCCGCCCGCTCGCGGTGTACCGCGCCGGTCTACCGGTGAAATGAAGGGTCAGGATGCGCGGAGCTGCTCGCGGAACCAGGCCCGGTCGGGTTTCACGACGGCCTGATCACCGAGCACGACGGTGGGCACTGTCTCGTTGCCGCCAGCTACCGCCCGAACGGCGGCGGCAGCGGCCGGGTCACGCCAGATGTCCACCCAGTGCGCCCGCCGGGCGAGCCCGCCGAGAGAGAACCGGAGCCGCAGGCAGTAGTGACAGCCGGGACGCCAGTAGACGATCGGCCTGCCGTCGACGGCGCTGGCCCGTTGCGCCTCGGCGGCGCCCACCGAGCGGGGGAGCAGGTACGCGGATGGCCGCTGTTCCGGCCAGGTGAGCGGCTGGCATACCTTGACAGGCATCGATGTTAACGCCAACATGAACTCCGCCACCTGGTAGCAACGCCACCGTCACATTCCCAGCCCTTCGTGCCTCTCCCCCGGTCCTGCCCGACGTCACCGCTCGGCGTCGACCGGATCGGCTACGGCATCGCCGCGGTGCTACAGGTGGTGGTGAATGGCCATCCCAAGCTCGCGGAGGACACATGCCGCTGCCGTCCCGTCGAACCGACCCGAAAAGCCGTCGGGCCGTCCACCGGGGGCCTGCCGGCCACCGCGTCCCTCGGCGGGTGCGGTCGCTGCTGGCCGCGGTCCTGGTGGTGCTGTCCGTGTCGGCCGGCCTGCCCGCGCCCGCGCACGCCGCGCCCGCCGTCAACTACACCAACCCGCTGGTGAACCAGCGGGCCGACCCGCACATCTTCCGGCACACCGACGGCTACTACTACCTGACCGCGACCGTCCCACAGTACGACCGGATCGTGCTGCGCCGGGCCACCACCCTGCAAGGGTTGGCAACGGCGGCGGAGACGACGATCTGGAGCCGCCACACCAGCGGAGAGATGGGTGCCCACATCTGGGCGCCAGAGATCCACTTCATCAACAACCGGTGGTACGTCTACTTCGCCGCGGGCCGGACCGACGACGTGTGGCGGATCCGGATGTACGTGTTGGAGAACGCCAACGCCAATCCGTTGACCGGTTCGTGGACCGAACGCGGCCGGATCACCACACCCTGGGACACCTTCAGCCTGGACGCCTCGACCTTCGTCGCCAACGGGGTGCGCTATCTGACCTGGGCCCAGCAGGAGCCGGCCATCGGAAACAACTCCAACGTCTACCTCGCCCGGATGGGTGCCAACCCGTGGCAGATCACCGGCACCGTGACCCGGCTCGTCGTCCCGACGTACGACTGGGAGACCCGCGGCTACCGGGTTGCCGAGGGACCGGCGGTGATCCAACGAAACGGCCGGATCTTCCTGACGTACTCGGCCAGCGCCACGGACGCCAACTACTGCCTCGGGATGCTGAGCGCCTCCGCCAGCGCGAACCTGCTCGACGCCGCCTCCTGGAGCAAGAGCCCCAGCCCGGTGTTCGCCAGCAACGCGGCCACCAGCCAGTACGGCCCCGGCCACAACTCGTTCACCGTCTCCGAGGACGGGCAGAGCGACATCCTCGTCTACCACGACCGGAACTACCGCGACATCAGCGGCGATCCGCTCAACGACCCGAACCGACGGACCCGGCTACAGAAGGTGTACTGGAACGCCGACGGCACCCCGAACTTCGGCATCCCGGTGCCCGACGGGGCCACGCCGGTGCGCCTGCGGTCACACGACCAGGCCAGCAGCTACATCCGGCACTACGACTACCGGGCACGGGTCGAGCCGAACGTGACGAACCTGGCCGACTCCCAGTTCCGCATCGTCAGCGGTCTCGCCGGCAACGGTTCGGTGTCGCTGGAGTCGACCAACTTCCCCGGTTACTACCTACGTCACCGGGGCTACGCCCTGTACGTGGAGAAGAACGACGGCTCCGCGCTGTTCGGCGGCGACGCGAGCTTCCGCCGTCAAGCCGGCCTCGCTGACAGCGCCGGGATCTCCCTGGAGTCGCAGAACTTCCCGGGCCGCCACGTGCGCCACCGCGACGGACTGCTCTACATCGAGGCCGTCAGTTCGAGCGCCGAACGCGCCTCGGCCACCTTCCACCTGGAGTAACCGCTCACAGGTCGAGGTGCCCCCGGTCGTCGACACCCGTTCCGGTTCGCCCGGAGCCCATTCCAGCCAGGAGGAGCGATGCCCTTCAGCAGCACGAGAAGACCGTCCGGCGGTGGGTCGTTCCGACGCGGCCGGCGTACGGGCCTGGTGCTCGCCATGATCACCACGCTGGTCGGCGCCGCGGGCGCCGTTCTGGTCGGCGCACCGCCGGCAGCGGCGGCGAGCATCGACACCAACGCCTACTACGTCCTGGTCAACCGGAACAGCGGCAAGGTCCTCGACGTCCGGGACACCTCGGCGGCGGACGGGGCCGTTATTCAGCAGTGGTCCCGTAACGACGGCGCGTGGCAACAGTTCCAGTTCGTCTCCTCCGGCAGCGGCTACTACCGCCTCAAGGCCCGGCACAGCGGCAAGGTCGTCGACCTCTGGGAGTGGAACACCGCCGACGGCGCCGAGTACCGCCAGTGGTCCGATGTCAACGGCACCAACCAGCAGTTTCAGGTTCTCGACTCCGACGGCGGACACGTCCGGCTGATCAACCGCCACTCGGCGAAGGCACTTGAGGTCTGGGAGCGGTCCACCGCCGACGGCGGTCGGATCAGCCAGTACGCCGACCTCAACGGGACCAACCAGCAGTGGCAGCTGGTCGCTGTGGGAGGTGTCAGCACGCCGCCGACCACCGGCTGTGGCAGCGGGTCGACGAACGCCGAGGCCGTACTGAGTGGGAGCACCTGGACGGCCCGCAACGGCTCGTCGACGGTCTACTCGGGTTCGGACATGCTGTCGGCGATGCAGGCGGCGGTCAACTCGCTCTCGGCGGGTCGTACGTCGAAGCAGCGGGTGGTGGTTCGCGGCTCCGGCTCGATGAGTGCGGGCTCGCGGTTGTCGCTGCCGTCGTACACGACCCTGGCCGTGTGCGGCACGATCAACGTGACCGGGTCGGGCTCGGGTGACCAGGCACCGGTGTACTCGCGCGGAACCACCGACGTCGAGGTGCAGAACCTCACGCTGACCGGTTCGCCGTTGTACGGGATCTTCATGCGCAACGTGAACAACCTGGCCCTCGGGCAGATCGACATGCGGCTCTCCGGCGGCCTGGGCATACGCATCGACAACCACGGGGGAGATCGAGCGGTCAAGGTGCGTAACATCCGCATCGACACCGTGTACGTGTCGGGGACCGGCACCCACGGGGTGGAGACGTACGGCGTGGACGGTCTGACGATCGGCACTGTCACCGCGAGGAACACCCGGGATTCCGGTCTGCTGCTCAATGACACGATCAACGCCACGGTGGGCACTGTCGACGCGCAGGGCGCCGGGGCCGGAACCGGGTACGCGGCGTTCCGGATGGCCAACCGCAACGGCCGGGTGGGCAACTCGTACCCGACCAACATCCGGGTCGGGACCGTGCTCGCGTCCGGCGGTGGCCGGGGAATCTTCTGCGTGTCCGAGTCCGGTGGCGCTGTCATCGACCGGGTGACGATCTCCAACACGGGGAACAACGCGATCCTGGTGGAGAACTGCTACAACGTCGTGATCGCCGGGGTTTCCGGGACGGTGACGGGCGGTGGCGAGGTGCGGATCGCGGCCCGGAGCGAATTCCCGATCTCCTCTGGCATCCGGTTCCAGAATCTGACAGTCAGCGGCACCAACATCACCCAGAGCCCCTGCGGCGGGGCGAACAACACGATCAGCAACGTCACCCGGGTGAACTCGACGCTGACGTGGTGTTGACCCGGTGCGGAGCGGCCGCCCGGATCTCGGCGGCCGCTCCGAGCCGGATCGCGCCGGCCCGGGCCGGTGGCGGCGTTTCGCCCGCTGGCGCTTGCGGGTAGCGATGGCCCATGAACCGCAATCTCGTCAAGGCTCTACAGGTCGCGTGGGAGTTGCCGGAGTTCCGCACCGGGGTGCGACACGTCGTCGATCTCGATGAGGTCGCGGTGCTGCTGGCCACGCTGTCCGTTCCGGACCATGACCACGAGGTGGAACGCAGCCTGCTGAGCCTGCTGCGGTCCGCCCTGGACACTGTCGAGATTCGCGAAGCGGTGTTGCTGCTGCTGGAGCAGGACGAGGTGCGCAGGCCGCTCGTCGCGGCGGCGGTGGAGCCGCTGGCGGACCGGCCGGGTCAGGCTGCCGCCATCGCGTCGGCGGCCGAGGATCCTGTGGTGCGGCGTGAGGTGCGGGCGGTGCTGGCCAGCGCCAAGGTGCGCGAGCTGATCTGGCAGGCGATCGAGAACCAGCTGAGCGAGGACCGGTTCGGTCTGATCCGCCGGGCGGCGGTGCTGTTCGTGCGGCACCCGAGCGTCCGGCGCCTCGCCTGGGCCCTGCGCCGGCACGGCGTGTTGCGCGAGCTACGCCGCAACCGGTGATCGACGCCAGCCGGTGCCACCGGCACCGGCTGGCACGACCCTGGACGGCAGATCACCGACGGCGGCGGGCCATCCACTGCCAGATGTGGGTGCCGTTGAGGCTCGGGTCGTTGCGCGCCACGTAGATCCAGGACCAGTGGCCGGGGAACTGGTAGCCGTTCCAGACGACGTGGTCGTACAGGCTGACCAGTGATCCCGGGATGAGGTCGTGGGCGTGGATCGTGTTGGTCTCGGGCGGCACCGTGTCGTCGTCGAGCGAGGTGACCAGCCAGGTCGGGGTCTGGATCTGCGCCAGCTCCGCGTCGGTGATCAGCGGCGGGCCCTCCCCGCTGAGCGGCTCGACGATGCCGCAGATCGGCACCGACGCGGCGAACAGGTCGGGGTAGGCGACTGTCATCTCCAGTGACATGTAGCCACCGTTGCTGCACCCGACCACGTAGATCCGGTCCGGATCAACATGCTTGCGGCGGACGAGGTCCTGGACGATCTCGCGGATCAGTGGGGCGAACCGGGGGCCGTCCTCCATCCAGTAGGAGGTGCTCTGCGGAGCGACGACGTACGCGCCGGAGAAGATCCGCTGGGCCTGCGGGGTGGCGAAGCCGAGCGCTCCCCGGTTGGCGCGCAGCGTGGTCTCGTTGTCGTAGTAGCCGTCCGGCAGCGAGGCGCCCTCGCCGCCACCGTGCAGCCAGAGGATCAGGGGTCGCCTACCGTGCCGGGGCGAGTGGTCGGGAGAGTACAGCCGGTACTTCAGACCCGAGCCCGAGACGTGGTGGCTGAATGCGTCGACCTCAGGGTTGGACAGCCGCCCCTGCACGAAGCGCGTGATGGTGAGCGGCGAGCCGTGGCGTCGGACGATCGGGGTGTTCTGGGTGATGGTGTAGACGAGGTCCAGCCGGACGTTGCGGCCCCTGCTCAGGATGTAGCCGAGGGTGCCGCCGCCAGGTTGACCCTCGGCATGGCTCAACTCCAGCACGATGTTGCCGTGCCGGTCGAGCCGGGCGGCGGTCACCGTGCGGTCCAGGTCGTACTCGCTGAAGATCAGGTCACCCGGGGCGATCGGGATCGGGCTCGTGGCCTTGGCATGCACGCTGAACGTGCCGGGAGTCAGCCCGGCCGGGTCGATCGGCCCGAGCCGGGCGGTGTCGAGGGTGACCGAGGTGACCTGCTCACCGCCGTCGAGCGTTCTCGCGTCGAGGGTGAACCTCACGCTGGTGGGATGGTGACCACCGGCGTGGGCGGCGACGCCGGGCAGGGCCAGGCCGATGGCGGCACCGGCCCCTCCGGCCAGAACGGTGCGACGAGTGACAGGCGTGGACATGCGGCCCCCGTACCTCAAGATTTAGACGAGCGTCGATGACATCTCAACGTAACGCGGTGGAGATCAGCTGGCAACCGGTGCAGGCACAGGTGATCAGGGCGCCCCATGAGCTGCCCGGGAGACGCCCTGACCAATCATGGGAGCAACGCCGCCCCCGACACCGTCAGCTCAGACGCTCGAACACCGAGAACGGGTAGACCCAGGCGGGGTTGAAGATGAGGCCGAGCCGGTGCAGGTACCGCTGGCAGGTGCTCGGCTGCGCGGGGTCGGTGCAGAAGGTCACCCGCAGCTCGGAGTAACCATCCTTGTCGGTCGGGCTGAGGTGGACGATCTCGTCGCGCACGACGAACTGCATCGAGGTCAGTCGGGGGTCCTGCACGTCATTGGGGAACGAGAGGGAGGTGTCCAGGCCGTACAGCACGATCTCGTTGGAGAACAGGCAGACGCTCGCCTGGAAGTACATCTCGTAGATGGTGGTGTAGGTGGCGGTCTCGTAGACCTCCTCGGAGACCTCCTCGCGGTAGCAGGGGGTGTTCGGCGGGAACGCGGGCGGCGTGGGCACCCGGATCGCGTTTGTCGTGATGTCACCCGTGGTGCGGGCCGCCTTGCCCGACGACGTTGCCCGCAGGCCGCCGTCGGCGCAGGCCGCCTTCGTCTTGCAGATGGCCGGGTCGGGTGCCGCCGACGCGGCCGCCGCCGGCACGGTGAGCGTCGCCGCGAGCACGGTCAGGGCGAGGACCAGAGGCTTGAGATGTACGGACACATGACCTCCAATGATTCGATCAGTGCGCTCTGCACCCGAGCAGGATCGCCGATCTGGCCGAGCCTCTGGCCGGGATTCCGTACACCGCCGTACACTGACGGACGTCGATTCTCGACGGTGGGGGGCGGGGCGCTGGATGCTGCGGGGGCGCACACGTCCGACGACCTCGCCGGGTTGTTGCGGGCGTTACGACGCAGGCACGCCCGCCAACAGTGCGACAGTGAACTGACCTATCGGGAGCTGGCCGCCCGTACCGGCTGGTCGCACACCGCTGTCGCGGAATACCTCACCGGCAAGACGCTGCCACCGACCGACCGGCTCGACGCGCTGGTCCGAATCCTCGGTGCCACGCCGGCCGAGCAGGGCGCGCTGGCCACCGCCCGAGACCGCATCGAGGAGAGCCGCCGTCGCGCGCCACGCGCACCCGCCCGGATGGTGCCCCGGCAGTTGCCCGCCGACGTGGCCAGCCTTGCCGGGCGTGACGACGAGTTGGCCCTTCTCGACAAGCTCGTCGCCGCGCCCACCGCCGTCGTGGTCGCCGCGATCTCAGGCACCGCCGGGGTGGGCAAGACCGCCCTGGCCGTGCACTGGGCGCATCGGGTCGCTGATCGGTTCGACGACGGTCAGCTCTATGTCAACCTGCGGGGCTTCGACCCACGCGGGCAGACGCTGAGCGCGGCGGAGGCACTGCACGGCTTCCTGGACGCGCTTGAGGTGCCGGCCGCCCGGGTGCCCGCCGACCTCGACGCGCAGGCCGCCCTGTACCGCAGCGCGCTGGCCGGCAAGCGGGTCCTCATCGTGCTGGACAACGCGCGGGACGCCGAACAGGTCCGTCCGTTGCTGCCCGGCACGTCCACGATCGTGGTGCTGGTGACGAGCCGCAACCAGCTCACCTCGCTGGTCAGCCTCGACAGCGCGCACCCGATCCCGCTCGGCCTGCTCAGCCGCGATGCGGCACGTCACGTGCTCACCAATCGGCTCGGCGCCGAACGGGTGGCCGCGGAGCCGGTGGCCGCCGAGGCGATCATCGCCGCCTGCGCCCGGCTACCGCTGGCGTTGAGCATCGTCGCCGCAAGAGCTCAGCAGTCCGGATTCCCGCTGGCCACCCTCGCGACCGAGTTGGGGACGGCCGGTCGGCGGTTCGGCGTGTTGGACGCGGGTGACGCGGTCGGTGAGGTACGGGCGGTGTTCTCCTGGTCGTACACCGCGCTCACCCCGCCCGGGGCCGGCCTGTTCCGGTTACTGGGCCTGCACCCCGGCCCGGACATCACGGTGGCCGCGGCGGCGAGCCTGGCCGGTCTTCCGGCGGACGGAACCCGCCGGTCGCTGACCGAGCTGACCCGCGCCAACCTGCTCGCGGAGTACCGGCCCGGCCGGTTCACGGCACACGACCTGTTGCGGGCGTACGCCGCCGAACTCAGCGACGGCACCGATCCCGAGCCGGACCGCCGGGCCGCCACCACTCGGCTTCTCGACCACTACACGCACACCACCCACACCGCCGACGCCCTGCTGCGCCCGCACAGCGACCCGGTCGACCACCTCGTGACCCCGCCCGCGGCCGGTGTGCGGCCTGAGCGGCCCACCACCCATGCGGAGGCGATGGCCTGGTTGACCTCGGAACACCCGGTCCTGCTCGCCGCGCTCCGGCAGGCCGCCGCTGCGGGGTTCGACGCGCACGCCTGGCGGCTGGGGCGGGCCCTCGACACGTTCCTGGACCGGCAGGGGCACTGGCACGACCGCGTCGAGACCTGCCGGGCGGCCCTGCTCGCCGCCGAGCGCCTCGGTGACCCGGTCGCGCAGGCGGTCGCGCACCGTTTCCTCGCCGGCGCCCACACCGTGGTCAACCAGTACGCCGACGCGCTGGGCCACCTCGAACAGGCCCTCGACCTGTACGTCCGCGCTGGAGACACCGAGGGCGAGGCGCGTACGCACCAGAACCTCGCCTCGCTGTGGGACCGGCGGGGTGAGCCGCGGAAGGCCCTTGAGCACTCGGAGCGGACCCTCGTGCTGGCCCGGGCGGCCGGCCATCGCAGGGCGCAGGCCGACGCGCTCAACGCGGTCGGCTGGTGCCATGCCCAGCTCGGCGATCACCTCGGGGCGTTGGCGTACTGCGAGCAGGCACTCGAACTCCTTCAGCAGCTCGACGACCGGGCTGGCGAGGCCGCCACCTGGGACAGCCTCGGCTTCGCACACCATCACCTCGGTCAGTACGGCCGGGCCGTGGAGTGCTACGAGCGGACGCTTGAGCTGACCCGCGATCTCGGCGACCGCTGGGGCGAGGCGGACACCCTCAGCCGGCTCGGCGACACCCGCCACGCCCTCGGCGACCCCACCTCCGGCCGGGCCGACTGGCAGCGGGCACTGGACATCTTCATGGCCCTCGACCACGCGGATGCCGCCGCCGTCCGCGCCAAACTCCACCCCGCCTGATCCACCAGCAACCCGGCCACCCGAGTCGTACTTTGGGACGATCTGAAGTCGCACCACCGTTCGTACGATGGGTCCCATGCACCCTCGCCTGCACGCGGTGTTGGCCGAGCCGCGTGTCTCCCCCGCCCCGTCCCGGGTGTGGCGCGACTGGGCGGTGATCGCCGTCCTCGGGCCGGCGATCGTGGTGGAAGCAATCTTCCGACCTGATCTGCCCTGGCGGGTGGGCTGCGCCGTCGTCGCGCTCGCGCTGCTGCCCACACTCCTGTGGCGGCGCACCGCGCCGCTCGCGATGGTGGTGATCGCGTTCGGCTGCACGACAGTCGCCCCGTTCGTGCTGCCCGGCGATCCGTGCCAACTGTTCACGGCGAGCTTCCTGGTCGTCCTGGTCCACGCGCTGTTCCGCTGGGGTTCCGGCCGGGATGCCCTGATCGGCTCGTTCTTCGTCGTGGCCAAGGTGACCACCGCCGGTCTGGTCGGGTCGGTCGACGGTGGCGAGTTGGTCGCCGGTTTCGCGGTGATGTTCGCCGCTGCCACGCTGGGTGTGGCGATCCGCTTCCGCGCCGCCGCCCGGCTGCGCGAGCTCGATCGGGTGAAGCTGTTGGAGCGTGAACGCCTCGCCCGCGACCTGCACGACACTGTGGCGCACCACGTGTCGGCGATGGCGATCCGCGCCCAGGCCGGCATCGCCGCGTCGGCGACCCAGCCGGGTGCCGCCGTCGAGGCGCTGCGGACCATCGAGGCCGAGGCGTCCCGTGCGCTTGCCGAGATGCGGGCGATGGTTCGCGTCCTGCGGCGCGACGAGCCGGCCGACCTGGGGCCCAACCCCCAGGTCGCCGACATCGGGCGTCTCGCCGGGCAGTTCCGCACCGGGCCGACCGTCGACGTGGAGCTGTACGGCGACCTCGGCGACATTCCGCCCACTGTGGGCTCCGCGCTCTACCGCCTCGCCCAGGAGTCGGTCACCAACGCCCGACGCCACGCCCGCCACGCCACCCGCATCGAGGTCAGCGTCGCCGCCGACGACACGTCCGTGCGCCTACGGGTCAGCGACGACGGCGAGGCCGGCACCTCCCGTCCGCCCGGCTCGCCCGGTTTCGGCCTGGTGGGCATGATGGAGCGCGCCGATCTGCTCGGCGGCACCTGCGAGGCCGGCCCCAACCCGGGCCGTGGGTGGACCGTCACGGCAGTGCTTCCGCGCGAGGGGGCCGGCAGATGACGGTTCGCGTGCTCGTGGCGGACGACCAGGAGATCGTCCGTACCGGGCTCACCATCATTCTGAACACGCAGCCCGGCATCGAGGTCGTCGGTGGGGCCTGTGACGGCCGGCAGGCCGTCGCGCTCGCCCGGCGGCTACGCCCCGACGTGTGTCTGTTCGACATTCGGATGCCGGGCATGGACGGCATCGAGGCCACCCGGGCGCTCGCCGGGCCAACGGTCCCGGACCCGCTCGCGGTGGTCGTCATCACGACCTTCGACCTCGACGAGTACGTGTACGCGGCACTACGGGCCGGCGCCCGCGGCTTCCTGCTCAAGGAGGCCGGTCCCGCCCTGCTCAGCCAGGCGGTGCACGCAGCCGCGAACGGGGACGCGCTGATCGCGCCGAGCGTCACCACGCGGCTGTTGAAGGCGTTCGCCGAGGCGGATCCGGCCGCGCCGCGCACGCAGCCCATCGAGGCGCTCACCGACCGGGAGGAACAGGTACTGGTGGCCGTGGCGCGGGGGCGGACCAACAAGGAGATCGCCGACGAGCTCTACATCACGTTGAGCACCGTCAAGTCGCACGTCACCAGCCTGATGACCAAGCTGGGGGTGCGTAACCGGGTCGAGGTGGCGATGTGGGCGTACGAGACGAACCGCAGCCGACGGCACTGGTGAGCGACGGAAGTACGACGACGGCGTCCGACCATGCGCCGACCCGATCGCGGCCCTTGTGCCGATGAGCGGGGGCGGGTACGGCGTCCACCATCGGTGGCATGACGATCCGCGAGTGGCGGCTACCGGCCGCGTTGATCCTGCTGGGCCTGATACCGATGCTCGCCGGCGCGGGACGGCTCACCGAGTTGGGCAGCGGACCGGAGGTCACCCCGGCCAACGCCCGCTTCGTCGCCGATCCGCTGCCGGTGGTGCTGCACATCGTCGGCGCGGTGGTCTACACGATCCTCGGCGCATTCCAGTTCGTGCCCCGGCTGCGCCGCTACTCCTGGCACCGCCGTGCCGGCCGGGTGCTCGTCCCCTGCGGGCTGACGGTGGCGTTCACCGGCCTGTGGATGGCCGTCGCGTACGACCTGCCGGCCCACGACAACGACGTGCTCGCCGGTATGCGGCTCGTCTTCGGCTCGGCCATGGCCGGCTCGATCCTGCTCGGTCTCGCCGCCGCGCTGCGCCGGGACATCGCCCTGCACCGCAGGTGGATGGTGCGCGGCTACGCGATCGGCCTCGGCGCCGGCACGCAGGCGTTCACCCACGCGCCGTACCTGATCGCGACCGGGGAACAGCCCGACGGGAACCTGCGGGCCGGCCTGGTGGTCGCCGGTTGGGTGATCAACCTTGCGGTGGCCGAGTGGTACCTGCGCCGTCCGGCGCGGGTCGTCACCGCGCCGGCCCTCAAGCTGAGCTGAGCCCGCCGGTCGTCGGTGACCGGCTCAGGCCCCCCCGGATGTCCTCCTCGATCCGCTTCGCGGCGGCCAGCAGCGGCGGGAGCAGCTCTCGACGGATCATCTCGAAGGACCCCCGGCTCGCGTGCGCGGAGACGTTCACCGCTGCGATCACCGACCCGTTCTCGCCGTGGATCGGCGCGGCCACCGAGCGCAGGCCCTCCTCCAGCTCCTGATCCACGATGGCGTACCCCTGGGCCGCGATCTTCGTCAGGACGGTGCGCAGCTTCGCCGGGTCGGTGACGGTGCGCCGGGTCAGCGGCCGCAGCTGCGCGGTGGCGAGGTAGTCGTCCAGCCAGTCCGCCGGTTGCGCGGCGAGCAGCACCCGACCCATGGAGGTGGCGTACGCGGGGAAGCGCGTCCCGACGCTGATCCCCACCGTCATGATCCGCTTGGTGGGCACGCGGGCGACGTAGACCACCTCGTCGCCGTCGAGCACCGACACCGAACAGGACTCGTGCACCAGCGCGACGAGCGCCTCCATGTGCCGCTGCGCGAGCTCGGGCAGGCTCAGGCTCGACAGGTACGCGTAGCCGAGTTCGAGGATCCGTGCCCGCAGCGAGAAGAGCCGACCGTCGGTGTGCACGTAGCCCAGCTCGACAAGGGTGAGCAGGAACCGGCGCGCCGCGGCCCGGGTCAGCCCGGTGCGTCTGGCCACGTCGCTGAGTGTGAGCTGCGGGTGGTCGCCGTCGAACGCCCTGATCACCGCGAGGCCGCGCTCCAGCGACTGAACGAACTCCGGCGACCTCGTCGCCTCCTCGCTCACGCTCACCCGGCCTCCTGCCGCAGGGTCTCCCGGGCCACCTTGAACGCCCGGTTCGCCGCCGGTACGCCAGCGTAGACGCCGACCTGGAGCAGGACCTCCGCCACCTCCTTCGGGCTGAGTCCGTTGCGCAACGCGGCCCGGACATGCATCGCCAACTCCTCGTCGTGGTGCAGGGTGGCGAGCACGGCGAGGGTGATGCAGCTACGGGTTCGCCGGTCGAGGCCCGGCCTGCTCCAGACCTCGCCCCAGGCGTAGCGGGTGATGAAGTCCTGGAAGTCGGCGGTGAACTCGTCGGTGCCGGCGACCGCGCGGTCCACGTGCGCGTCACCCAGCACCTGTCGTCGTACCGCCATGCCGGCCTGGTGCCGCTCGTGGTCGTTCACCCGTCACCCCGTCCCTCGTGGAAGTGTTCCAACAGGAGCCGGCACACCTGCTCGGGTTGCTCGACGTTGGCCAGGTGCGCCGCCGCGTCGACCACGGCCAGCCGGGCCCGCGGGATGCGCTCGACGATCTCGCGGGCGTGCGCCACCGGGGTGGCCGGGTCGTCCGCTCCCGCGATGACCAGCGTCGGCGCGACGACCCGGCCGAGGTCAGGTCGGAGGTCCATGGTGGCGATCGCCTCGCAGCAGGCGGCGTATCCGGTCGGCGCGTTCGCGGTCAACATGGCGCGGTGGGCGGCGACCACCTCCGGCCGGGCCGTGGCGAAGGCCGGGGTGAACCAGCGGGCCACCACCGCGTCGGCGATCGCCGGCATCCCGCCGGTGAGTACCGTGGCGGCTCGCTCCCGCCACTGCTCCGGTGGGCCGAGCGACGCCGACGTGCAGAGCAGCGCCAGCCGCCGCACCCGCTCGGGCGCGTACGCGGCGAGCCACATGCCCACCATGCCGCCGAGGGACAGCCCCGCGTAGTGGACCCACTGCACGTCGAGGTCGTCCAGCGTCCGCAGCAGTTCCCGGCCCAGCAGGTCCAGCGTGTACGGCCCGGGCGGCACCGCCGAGCGCCCGTGGCCGAGGTGGTCGTACCGGATGACTCGGAACCGTTGGGCGAGCGCCGGGACCTGCGGTTCCCACATGGCGGCGGCGGTGCCGAGGGAGCTGCCGAGCAGCAGCACCGGCGCGGCGGCCGGGCCGTCGACTGTGAGATGCAATCGGGATGTCATCGGCCCACTCCTCGAGCGGCGGCCAGGGCACTGTCGACGAACCGGCCGGCCGAGCCGAGCCAGCGGTGCGGGTCGAGCGCCTCGGCTATCTCCGTGTCGGACAGGTGGGCGCGCACCTCGGGGTCGGTGAGCAGCGCGGCGCGGAACGAGGGTCCGGCGGCGGCGCGGGCCACGAGGTCGTGTGCGACGCCACGACCGACAGCGGGCGCCAGTCGCGCGGCCACGGCCTCGGCGAGCAGCAGGCCGCCGGTGGCGTCGAGGTTCTCCCGCATCTTGTTCGGACGGACCTGTAGCCCGTGCAGCATTCGGGCGCACCGGGCGGCGGTGCCGCCGGCCACGTGCAGCAGCTCCAGCAGGGGCTCCCACTCGGCGTGCCACGCGCCCGCGGCCCGCTCGTGCTCCTGCACCGCCGTGGCGAACAGGGTGGCGACGAGACCCGGGCCGCGTCGCGCCGCGGCGGTGATGAGGATCGAGTCCACGGGGTTGCGCTTGTGCGGCATGGCCGAGGAGCCGCCGCGTCCGGCGCCGCCCTCGGCGACCTCGCCCACCTCGTTCTGGGCGAGCAACCCGACATCGAGGGCGACCTTGCCGGCGGCGGCGAGCAGCCCGCCGAGGGCGGCGGCCAGGTCGAGCCAGGGCTGGCGACGGGTGTGCCAGGGCAGCGTGCTCGGCGGGAGGCCCAGGTGCGCCGCGAACCGCTCGGCGACCTCGGCGCCGGCCGGGCCGTACGCGGCCAGGGTGCCGACCGCGCCACCGAGTTGCGCGGGCTGCGCGGTGCGGGTCTGACGCAGTCGGTCCCGGGTCTCGACCAGCCCGGTCAACCAGCCGGCGGCCTTGAGCCCGAACGTGGTGGGCGCCGCCTGCTGCCCGAGGGTTCGGGCGACCATCACCGTGTCCCGGTGCGCATCGGCCAGCTGGGCGGCGGCGTCCACGGCGGCGTCGAGGTGACGCAGCAGCGGCCCGAGCGCCCGCACGGCCACCAGGACCAGCGCGGTGTCCAGGACGTCCTGGCTGGTCGCCCCGAAGTGCACCCAGGCTCGGGCGTCCTCTGGCACGGCGGCGGTCAGCTCGCCCACCAGCGGGACGACCGGGTTGCCCGTGGCGTCGGCCGCCCGTCCGAGCGCTCCCGGGTCGTACCGCTCGGCGTGGCACTGCTCGACGATCGCCGTGGCCGCCGGCGGGGGCAGGACGCCGGCGTCCGCCGCGGCCCGGGCGAGCGCGGCCTCGACGTCGAGCATCGCCTGGAGCACTGACGGGTCGCTGAGTTCCGCGTCGACGTCCGGAGCGCCGGAGAGGCCGCCGAGAAGGCCGTCAGACGGCGAAGAAGACGGTCTCATGGTCGCCCTGCAGGTGGATGTCGAACCGGAACCCGTCCGGGGCGGGACTCGCCAGCAGGGTGTCGAGGCGGTCGGCGTCGACGATGCGCAGCACGGGGTCGGCGGCGTTCGCCGCCGGCTCGTCGGGGAAGTAGAGCCGCGTGACGAGGCGGTGCAGCAGCCCACGCCCGAAGACCGACAGGGTCAGGTGGGGGGCTTCGGTGCCGCCGTCCGGCTCGGGCAGCGAACCCGGCTTGACGGTCAACAGCCGGTACCACCCCTGCGCGTCGGTCTCGCTCCGACCGAATCCGCGGAAGCCCGCGAGCGCGGGCGGCCGGGCACCCCGAGGGTCGTCCGGATGGTCGAACCGGCCGTCCGGGTCGGCCTGCCAGCTCTCCACCATCGCGTCGACCACCGGTGTTCCGGTGCCGTCGAAGACCCGCCCCCTGATCCAGAACGCCCCCGGCGTGCCCTCGGGTACGACGTACGGGCCGTCGGCCCAGCGGAGGCCGATGTGCAGGTACGGCCCGACGGTCTGCGCGGGCATGACGCCCAACTGCTCAGTCATCGTCGTCCTCGTCCTCGAAGGGGGTGCTCTCCCGGCCGCGCAGCACGATGTCGAACTCGTACGCCAGTGCCCATTCTGGTGCGGTGGTGGCGTGGTCGTACCGGGCGATCATCCGTTCCCGTGCCTTCGGGTCACGGACCGAGTTGAAGATCGGGTCCTGAAAGAAGAGCGGGTCGCCCGGGAAGTACATCTGCGTGACCAGCCGCTGGGTGAACGCGCGGCCGAAGAGGGAGAAGTGGATGTGCGCCGGCCGCCAGGCGTTGTCGTGGTTGCGCCAGGGGTAGGCACCGGGCTGCACTGTGATGAACCGGTACCGCCCCTGGTCGTCGGTGAGCGCCCGGCCCACCCCCTCGAAGTACGGGTCGAGCGGGGCCGGCCAGGTGTCCCGGGCGTCGCGGTACCGGCCGGCGGCGTTGGCCTGCCAGATCTCGACGAGCGTGCGGGGCACGGGTCGACCGTCACCGTCGCGGACACGCCCGTGCACGATGATCCGTTGTCCCTGCGGCTCGCCGTCGTGCTGGCGGGTCAGGTCGTGGTCGAGCGCCCCGAGCCGTCCCTCCCCCAGTAGCGGTCCGGTGACCTCGGTCAGCCGCTGCGGCAGGTGGATCAGCGGGTGTCGCGGCGCCCGCGTCACTGTCGACCCGTAGCCGGGGCTGAGCAGTGGTGGGTGGACGTCGACGTCGTCGCGCCGGTACCGCGGTAGCACGAGACTCCTGCCTGCCTCGGTGTCCTGTGTGGTCATCGTCGTCTCCCGTCGGACTTCGTCGCCTCCAGTGCCCGCAGGGCCGCGAGTTCCCGCGCCGTCGGCGGTTCACCGGTGGTCAGACCGTCGGCGACGGCGAGGTCCCAGCCGGTGGCCGCCCGCGCCTGCTCCCGGGTCACGCCGGGGTGCAGGCGGGTCAGCGTGAGCTCGCAGGTCACCGGGTCGGGTTCGAGGACGCCGAGATCGGTGATCACCACGCGGGGGCCGGCGCCACGCAGGCCGAGTCGCTCCCGGTCCCCCGGGCCGCTTCCGTAGCCGACCGAGGTGACGAAGTCGACCCGTTCGGTGAACGTCCGGAGGTCCTGCCGGACGATCACCACGACCTCCCCGCAGGAGGCGGCGATCTCCGGCGCGCCACCGGCGCCGGGCAGCCGGACCTTCGGGGCGGCATAGTCACCGCCGACGACAGTGGTGTTGATGTTGCCGTACCGGTCGAGCTGCGCCGCCCCGAGGAAGCCCACGTCGATCCGGCCCGGCTGGAGCCAGTAGTTGAACACCTCGGGCACCGACACCACAGCGTCAGCCGATTCGGCGAGGACCGCGTCCCCGATGGAGAGCGGTAGCCGGTCCGGCTTCGCGCCGAGGCACCCCGATTCGTAGATGAGCACCAGGTTCGGGGCGTGGGTCACCCGGGCGAGATTCGCCGCGGTGCTGGGCAACCCGATCCCCACGAAGCAGGCGGTGCCGTCGCGCAGTTGGCGGGCGGCGGCGACGGTCATCATCTCGTCGGCGGTCCAGTCAGCCATCGCGTTCCCCTCGCTCGCCGCGCTGACTCATGCCGCCGCCCCGGCCGTGTGCACGTGCTCGTCCAGCCAGGCGCGGAAGGTGTCGCGGTGCCGGCTGACGGCGTCCCAGTCCCGGTAGAAGTCGTTGTCCCGTACCGAGTAGCCGTGGGCGTAGGAGGGGTGCGCGCCGCCGGGCACCTCGGCCACCGCGGTGACCGCCCAACCAGGCAGGACCACCTGCCCGGATACGGGTTCCAACTCGTCCACGATCTCCTCGACGGTGACCAGTGACCGGTGGGCGGCGAGCACCGCTTCCTTCTGCACCCCGGTGATGCCCCACATCTGCACGTTGCCGTCACGGTCGGCGCGCTGGGCGTGCACCACAGCCACGTCGGGACGCAGGGCGGGGACGGCGGTGAGCGTCTCGCCGGTGAAGGGGCAGGTGATGGGCCGGATGTTCGTTGTGTGCCCCGGCAGGTCGGTGCCGGTGTAGCCGCGCAGGACGGCGAACGGCAGCCCGGACGCCCCGGCGACGTACCGGTTCGCCATGCCCGCGTGACTGTGCTCCTCCAGTTCGAGCGGACGCGGCCAGGCGTGCTGCACGGCGTCCCGGAAGCGGTGCAGCGACCCGACGCCCGGGTTGCCGCCCCAGGAGAAGACCAGGCGGCTGGCGCAACCCGCGCCGATGAGCTGGTCGTAGATGACGTCGGGGGTCATCCGCACGAGGGTCAGCTCCTGCCGTCCCTGGCGGATCATCTCGTGACCCGCGGCGAACGGGATGAGGTGCGTGAACCCTTCCAGGGCCACCACGTCACCGTCGCGAATTAGGTGCGCCACGCCGTCGGCAAGCGAGACGAGCTTCGCCATGGGCCTCCCCGCATCCTGCGACATCCTCGCTGCCGCCAGCTGTTCGCCATGCGGACTGCCGTACTCATATCGAACGTACGACGGAGGACGACATCCGTCAACGACAGGTCGGCCGGGCCCGCCCGGAGTCGTCCACTGTGCTCGACAGTCACGGTGGCCGATGCGTTGACGCGAGCCGGGCCACGTGCCAACGTTCAAGCAGAGAACGGCCGTTCGGTACGCGAACACCTCCGGGGAGGACCGCCATGACACTGCTGGACGCCACGACCTGGCAGGGCACCCTGCACAGCGACGGCTGGGTGAAACCCGCCGGCGGCACGGCGCCCGTGCGATCCCCCGCCACCGGAGAGGAAATCGGCCAGGTCGGCGTGGCGAACGCCGAGGACGTGACGCGCGCCTGCGCCCGCGCCGCCACCGCCCAACGCGCCTGGGCCGCCACCGGCTACGCCGTGCGGGCCGCGGTGCTGCGCCGGGCCGGGCAACTGTTCGAGCGGCACGCCGCCGAGATCGGCGACTGGATCGTGCGGGAGTCCGGGTCCATCCCACCCAAGGCCAGCGTCGAGATCGCCGCCGCCGCGCAGGAGTGCTACGAGGCGTCGGCGCTGGCCTCGCACCCGCTGGGCGAGATCATCCCGAGCGCGCAACCGCGGCTCAGCCTGGCCCGCCGGTTGCCCGTCGGCGTCGTCGGGGTCATCGCGCCGTTCAATTTCCCGCTCATCCTGGCCACCCGTTCGGTGGCCCCGGCCCTGGCACTGGGCAACGCGGTGGTGCTCAAGCCCGACCCGCGCACGGCGGTCTGCGGTGGCGTCGCGATCGCCCGGGTCTTCGAGGAGGCCGGCCTGCCCGAAGGGTTGCTGCACGTCCTTCCCGGCGGGGTGGAGGCCGGCGAGACGCTGGTGGCCGACCCGAACGTACGGGTGATCAGCTTCACCGGCTCGACCGCTGCCGGCCGCAAGGTCGGTGAGGCGGCGGCACGCCACCTCAAACGTTCGCACCTCGAACTCGGTGGCAACTCGGCGCTGATCGTGCTCGACGACGCCGACCTGGACCTCGCTGTCTCCGCCGGCGCGTGGGGGTCGTTCCTGCACCAGGGTCAGATCTGCATGACCACCGGCCGGCACCTGGTCCACGAAAGTCTGTCCGAGCGCTATGTCGAGCGGCTGGCGGAGAAGGCGAACCACCTGCCGGTCGGCGACCCGGCGAAGGAGCAGGTGGCGCTCGGGCCGATCATCGACGAGCACCAGCGCGACAAGATCCACGCACTGGTCACCGCGAGCGTCGACGCGGGTGCCCGGCTGGCCGCCGGGGGCACGTACGAGGGACTGTTCTACCGGCCGACGGTGCTCACCGACGTCACCCCCGCGACCCCGGCGTACGCCCAGGAGGTTTTCGGCCCGGTCGCCCCGGTGATCACCTTTGCCGACCAGGACGAGGCTGTCGAGTTGGCCCGCCAGACCGAGTACGGCCTGTCGCTGGGCATCCTGAGCCGTGACGTGATGAGGGCGATGGCCCTCGCCGACCGGATCCCCAGCGGAATCGTGCACATCAACGATCAGACGGTGAACGACGAGGCGGTGGCGCCGTTCGGTGGGGTGGGAGCGTCCGGTACCGGCTCCCGGTTCGGCGGGCCCGCGGCGAACGTCGAGGCGTTCACCGAGACCCAGTGGCTCACCGTGCGCGGCGCCATCACGCGGTACCCGTTCTGACACCGGGAGGATCGGGCATGCCGGGAATGCGTACCCAGGTCGGCATCGTCGGCGCCGGGCCGGCAGGGCTCATGCTGTCGCACCTGTTGCACCTGCGCGGAATCGAGTCAGTGGTGCTGGAGAGCCGCAGCCGCGACCACGTCGAGCACCGGCTCCGGGCGGGCGTCCTCGAACAGGGCTCGGTCGACCTGCTCTGCCGCAACGGCGTCGGCGAGCGGCTGCGACGGGAGGGACTGCGCCACGAGGGCATCGAGCTGCGCTTCGCCGGGGAGTCGCACCGGGTGCCGATGGCCGACCTGACCGGGCGGGCGATCACCGTCTACGGGCAACAGGAGGTGGTCAAGGACCTGATCGCCGCCCGGCTCGCGGCCGGTGGCTCGATCCTCTTCGAGACCGAGGCGGTACGCCTGAACAATCTGGACTCGGACTCCCCTGTTGTCCACTTTCGACGCGACGGGCAGGTCCAGGAGCTGCGCTGCGACTTCGTGGCGGGCTGCGACGGGTTCCACGGGGTGAGCCGCGGTGCGGTGCCCGACGGGGTGCTGACCACCTACGAGCGGGTGTACCCGTTTGCCTGGTTGGGCGTCCTCGCCGCCGCACCGCCGGCGGTGGACGAACTCATCTACGCCAATCACGAGCGTGGCTTCGCCCTCTACAGCATGCGCTCCCCCGAGATCTCTCGGCTGTACCTACAGGTCGGGCCCGACGAGGACATCGCCTCGTGGCCGGACGAGCGGATCTGGACGGAACTGCGGGCACGGTTGGAGACGGTGCCGGGATGGTCGCTCAACGAGGGACCGATCCTGGAGAAGTCCATCACCCCGATGCGCAGTTTCGTTGTCGAGCCGATGCAGTGGGAGCGGCTGTTCCTGGCCGGGGACGCCGTGCACATCGTCCCACCCACCGGCGCGAAGGGCATGAACCTCGCCCTCGCTGACGTCGCGCTGCTGGGGGACGCCTTCGCCGCCTGGTACGACCGGGGCAGCACCGATCTGCTGGAGGCCTACTCGGCCACGGCGTTACGCCGGGTCTGGCGGGCCCAGCACTTCTCCTGGTGGATGACCTCAATGCTGCACCGGCTGGAGCGCGACGACCCGTACGAGACGAAGCTCCAGACCGCCACGCTGAGGTACGTCGCCACCTCTGAGGCGTACGCCGCGAGCCTGTCCGAGAACTACGTGGGCCTGCCCGAGGTCTGAACGCGAGCGTGCGAGACGGCACCACAGCAGAGCGTTGTTCAACTTATTTTTGACGGGCGTCAGAAATTATTGACTTTCAATGCCGGGGTGACTGACCATGGCCACCACAGCGAAGTGCGCCCCCGCGCCACCGTTGGTCACCTGAAAATCCGAGGCACCCACCACCCCCGCCCAGGAAGGGCCTCGTCCATGAAGAAGGTCATGGCTCTCGGGCTGATCGCCGTCACCGCGATCGCCCTCACCGGATGCACCGACTCCGACGCGTCCAACCCGTCCGAACAGACCTCGGGCGACCTGCGCAAGGTCCGGGTCGCGGCGCTGCCCATCACCGAGACCGCCGCGCTGTGGGGCGGCATCAAGGCCGGCGTCTTCGCCGAGCGCGGCCTCCAGGTCGAGGTGCTGCCCGCCCAGGGCGGCGCGCAGGCCATTCCCGCGCTTCTGAACGGCGACATCGACTTCGCCATCGGCCAGCCCTTCGGGCCGTTCCGGGCCGACCTGCGGGATCTCGGCGTCGTCATCATCGGCAACTACGCCTCCTCGTACGCCGACGGCGACGACATCAACGCCGTGGTGGCCTCGGCGAAGTCAGGCATCAAGCGGCCGGCCGACCTCGCGGGCAAGCGGGTCTCGGTCAACAGCCTGGGCGCCGCCGGCGACGTGACGATCATGGCAGCGGTCGAGAAGGACGGTGGCGACCCTTCGAGGATCAAGTTCGTCGAGGTCGCCTTTCCGGACGCCCCGGCCCAACTCGAATCCGGCAACATCGACGCCGCCTGGGTGCCGGAGCCCTTCGTCACCCAGTTGAAGACCCGCGGCGACACCTTCATCGTCGCCCCCTACCAGGCGGTGGTGCCCGGCCTGACCACGCTCACCACCATCACCACCAGGGAACGCACGGAGAAGGACGCCAAGCTGGTCGAGGACTTCACGGCGGCGATGAAGAAGACGTTGGAGTGGGCCAAGGCCCCCGCCAACGAGGCGGCGCTTCGGCAGGCCATCAAGGACAACCTTGAGCTGCCCCCACCGGTGGCCGAGTCGGTGCGGCTGCCGGCCTTCGGTTGGGAGGTCGACCGGTCGAGCCTCCAGACGCTCGCCGAGCTCGCGCAGAAGTACAAGGTGCTCGACAGGCAACCCAACCTCGACCGTCTCATCCAGCAGCAGTAGCCGGCGCGATCCTGCCCTCCCTGGCCCCGGAGCGGGGAGGGCCTCGTCGCCCGCCTGACGACGGGAGTGACATGCGCGTGTTTCCCACCCGACGCCTACGCGCGTTACGCAAAGCGATGCTGGGCGTCGTCGGCCTGACCGCGTTCCTCGTCGTCTGGCAGCTGATCCCGACGCTGGGCCTGATCAACCCGCTCTACCTGCCGTACGTGACCGACGTGTTGGCGCGGCTTGTCGAGCAGCTCGTCGACCTCGCGTTCTGGCGGCGGCTGGGCAGCACCATGACGTCCTGGGCGATCGGTCTGACGGTGGCGACGGTCGCCGCCGTCGTCCTCGGCACGGTCGTCGGGCTGGTGCCGTTCCTGCGGCGCGCGACCCACACGGTTGTCGAGTTCCTCCGCCCGATCCCGTCGGTCGCCCTCATCCCGCTCGCCGTGCTGATGTTCGGCATCCAGCGGCAGGCCGCCCTCGTCATCATCATCTACGCGTCGTTCTGGCAGGTGTTCGTGCAGGTCATCTACGGCGTCGCCGACGTCGACTCGGTGGCTCGCGACACCGCCCGCAGTTTCGGACTGAGTCGGCGCGAACAGCTGTCGCACCTCGTCCTGCCGACCACCCTGCCGTACCTCATGACCGGCCTGCGGCTCGCGGCGGCGGTCGCGCTCATCCTCGCCATCACCGCGGAGATGGTGATCGGCAACCCCGGTCTCGGGCGCATGATCGAGCTGTCCCGGTCCGCCGGAGACGCCGCCGGCCTGTACGCGCTGGTCGTGGTCACCGGCCTGCTCGGGCTCATGGTGAACATCGTCTTCCGGTTCATCGAGCGTCGGGTTCTGTCCTGGCACCAGTCCGTACGAGGAGAGGAGGCGCTGTGACCACGTACCCCGGGCGGATCGCCACCACGGCACGCCGCCGGACGGTCGGAACCCGGATCGCGGCGAGCATCCTCTACCCACTGGGCCTGCCGACGATGCTGCTGGTGGTCTGGGGGCTGGCGGCGACGAGGGCGACGAACCGGTTCTTCCCCGACCCGTTGACGATCGCCAGAGCCTTTCGGGAGACCTGGGTCGGTCCGGCCTTCGTCGAGGACGTGCTGCCGAGCCTCGCCCGCCTCGGCCTCGGTGTCGCCGCGTCGATAGTGCTCGGCATCGGCGCCGGCACCGTCATCGGACTGACCCCCTGGCTGCGGGAACTCCTCGAACCGCTGCTGGAGTTCCTCCGGGCCATCCCGCCACCGGTGCTGATTCCGGTGGTGATGCTCCTGCTCGGAATCACCGACACCATGAAGGTGGTCGTGATCGTCTCCGGCGCGGTCTGGCCGATCCTGTTGAACACGATCGAGGGTGTCCGGGGGACCGACAGCGTCATGAAGGAGACCGCGGAGTCGTTCCAGGTCTCCTGGTGGGAGCGGCTCTGGTTCCTCGTACTCCCGGCTGCCAGCCCACGGATCATGGCCGGGGTTCGTCAGGCCCTCTCGGTCGCGCTGATCCTGATGGTCATCTCCGAGATGTTCGCCTCCTCCTCCGGCCTCGGCTACCGGATCGCCTACTTCCAGCGCAACTACCTGATCGCCGAGATGTGGAGCGGCATCCTCCTCCTCGGTCTCGTCGGCGTTCTCCTCGCCGTAGCTTTCGGTCTCGTCGAACAGCGCGTTCTGCGCTGGTACCACGGAGTCAGGGAGGTCAACCGTGCCTGATCGGAGCAATCTGCTGCTGGTGGAGCACCTGCGGAAGGTCTACGAGTCCACCACGGGCAACGTCGAGGCGATCGGGGACATCAGCTTCACGATGGACGCCGGTGAGCTCGTCTGCATCGTCGGGCCGTCCGGTTGCGGCAAGACCA
This sequence comes from Micromonospora sp. DT15, assembly GCF_049841475.1. Classification (NCBI taxonomy): domain Bacteria; kingdom Bacillati; phylum Actinomycetota; class Actinomycetes; order Micromonosporales; family Micromonosporaceae; genus Micromonospora; species Micromonospora sp. DT15. Next base: position 330,037 of record NZ_JBNCKJ010000003.1, on the reverse strand, counting down.
CCCTGCTGAAATGCCTCGCCGGCCTGCTGCGGCCCACCAGCGGCCTGGTCGAGATGGACGGCTCTGCGGTGACCGGGCCCAGCCCGGCCATGGCAGTCGTGTTCCAGGAGTACGGTCGGAGCCTCTACCCCTGGCTGACGGTGCGCGGAAACGTCGAGCTTCCACTGCGGCACAAGAGGCTCAACCGCGATGCCCGAAACAAGCTTGTCGTCGACGCTCTTGAGGCGGTGGGTCTCGGGCACGCCGCGCTGAGCCACCCGTGGCAGCTCTCCGGGGGGATGCAACAGCGCGTGGCGATCGCGCGGGCCATCGCCTATCAACCCGACGTCCTGATCATGGACGAACCGTTCGCCGCCGTGGACGCGCAGACCCGGGCCGACCTGGAGGACCTGGTCCGCGAGCTGCACGCCAGCCGGACGATCTCGGTTGTCTTCGTCACCCACGACATCGACGAGTCGGTGTATCTCGGTCAGCGGGTTCTAGTATTGTCCACGTCGCCGACCTGGGTCCAGGAGGACCTCGCGATCGACCTGCCGCCGGAGCGCGATCAGATCACGACCCGCGCTCTGCCCCGTTTCACGGAACTGCGGACGCACGTCTACGACCAGATCCAGCGGGCCAAGCGCGGGCAGGCCGTGGCCCCGCGATCCGCGCGGTGATCGGCGGCCAACCAACGAGTTCGCCGAAGGGAAGGGCTGTGGGTAGTCGTCAGCCGAAGCAGTTGTTGCTCGCGTTCTTCGGGGAGCACGTCGTCGACGGTGACACGGGACCGATCCGGGCGAGCGTCCTGATCAACGTGCTGGAGGGCGCCGACGTCGCCGCGCCGGCCACCCGCGCGACCCTGGACCGACTCGTGCACAGCGGCATCCTCGCCCGCAGCAGGAGCGGCCGGGAGACGCTGTTCTCGCTGACCGAGCACGGGGTCGCGGTGTTGCGCGAGGCGACGTACCGCGTTCGCGGGCCGCGGCCGTTCGACCCACAGGGCAACGGGTGGACCCTTGTCACCTTCTCGATCCCGGAGGGCCAGCGGATGCTGCGGCACCGACTGCGCTCAACCCTCATCTGGGAGGGCTTCGCGCCGATCCGCGACGGGCTCTGGCTCGCGCCCGGTGAGGTAGACCTCGCCGGCTCGTTGGAGCCGCTGCGGCAGGACCTCGCGCCCAATACCGTGGTCGCCTTTCACGCCCGCGAACTCGCCGGATTCCCGATCGGCGAGAGCGTACGCGCCGCGTGGGACATCGAGGCGATCCGGCGCGCCCACCTGGCCTTCATCGACGTGTGGGACGACTCCTCCGCGACGGCGATGGCACCGAGCGCGCTCACCGTACGGACGATGCTGGTGGCGGACTGGCTCGCGCTGCTGCGCACCGACCCGAGGCTGCCGGCCGAGTTCATGGACGACGAATGGCCCGCCACCAGATCGGTGGAAACCTACCGTCGGACGCACGAGAAGCTGGCCGAGGCGTCAGCGGCGGAGTTCGCCGAACTCGTCGCGGCCCGGCCCGCTGCTAGGAGCCGAATCGGGTCCTCAGATCGGCCTTCCGCACCTTCCCCGACGCCGTCCGCGGCAGCTCATCCACGATGACCACGTTCTTCGGGAGCTTGTAGCGGGCGATCCTGCCGTCCAGGCACGCCCGGACGGTGGCGGTGTCCACCGATGCCCCCTCCCGTACGGTCACGATCGCCCAGGGCACCTCACCCCAACGCTCGTCCGGCACGCCGATGACCGCCGCCGAGGTCACCCCGTCGACCTCGGTGAGCAGCTGCTCGAGTTCGAGCGGGTAGATGTTCTCGCCCCCCGAGATGATCATGTCCTTGAGTCGGCCGGAGATGTAGAGGTAGCCGTCGGCGTCCAGGTGTCCGAGGTCGCCGGAGCGGAACCACCCGTCGGCCGTGAACGCCTCGGCGGTCGCCTCCGTAAGGCCGTGATAGCCGGGGAAGACGTTGGGCCCGGCCACCTCGATCTCACCGACAGCGCCGGCGGGCACCACCGCCCCGGCCGCATCGGTGATCCGCACATCGGTGAAGAAGTGCGGCAGACCGACACTGCCCTGCTTGACGCGGGTCATCGTCGGCGGCAACGCGGTCGCGCCCGGCGCGGCCTCGGTCATGCCGTAACCCTGCGAGAACGACAGGCCCCGCGCCTCGTACGCGTTGAGGATGCGCGCCGGCACGGCCGAACCTCCGCAGGTGAGCTTCGTCAGCGTGGACAGGTCGGTCGACGCCCAGGCGGGATGGTCGGCCATGAGCTGGTACGTGGTCGGCACGCCGCTGAGCATGGTCACCCCGTGCCGCTCGATCTGCGCGAGCGCGCGGCCCGGCTCGAAGCCCTTCTCGATCACCATCGTGGCGCCCTTGAGGATGACGGGCAGGGCACCCATCCCGAGCGACGCGACATGGAACAGCGGCGAGATCATGAGCGCGACGTCAGTGGAGACGACGTCGTAGTCGACCACACAGTTGAGCGCCACCCAGGTGAGGTTGCCGTGGGTCAGCACGGCACCCTTGGCCCGGCCGGTCGTGCCCGAGGTGTAGACGATCGCCGCCGGGTCCTCGTGGGCGGTGTCGACGCGGCCGGTGAACGGGGAGACGGCGGCCCGCGCCAGGCGGGCAAGCCCGTGCCGGTCCGCGGTGCCCTCACCGTTGACGATGACGTACGGGGTTCGGGCGGTCGGCGCGGCGGAGGCCACCAGCGCCGCGAAGTCCGGGTCGTGGATCAGCACCCGCGCGCCGCAGTCGGCGAGGACGGCCACGATCTCGGGTGCGGCGAGCCGGGTGTTGATCGGCACGAAGACGGCCCCGACCTGCGCCGCCCCGAACATCACCAGGAGGAGCTCGGGGCTGTTCTCGCCCAGGTAGGCGACGCAGTCACCCCTACCGACGCCTCGCTCCCGCAGCACCGCAGCGATCCGGTCCGCGGCGTCGGCGAACTGTCCGTACGTCATGGGCGGCCGGTCGCCGTGGATGATCGCGACCTGGTCCGGGGACTTCAGCCGGCGCTTGGCCACCCAGGCGCCAATTCCGTGCTGCTGCATCATCATGCTCCCGGGGGTGGAGGTGGTGTGCTCGCCCGGCTCGTCGGATGCCCCCGGGCCTCAGGCGTAGAAGCGGTACAGCCCTCGCGCGACGACCGCCGGCTTGGCGCCGCCCTCGATCTCGATCGTCTGGTCGACCGCGATCTGGTAGCCGCCGCGCACCTCGACGACCTCGGCGACTGTGGCCCGCATGCGTACCCGCGCCCCGACCACGACCGGCGCGGGGAAGCGCACCTTGTCGAGGCCGTAGTTGACCTTCGTGGTCACGCCCTTGACCTCAAGCAGCTCGGTCCAGAACGGAACGGCCAGGGAGAGGGTGAGGAAGCCGTGCGCGATCGGCGCGCCGAACGGCCCGGTCCTCGCCCGTTCGGGGTCGACGTGGATCCACTGGTGGTCGTCCGTCGCGTCCGCGAACAGGTCGACCTGGTCCTGGGTGACAGTGCGGTACCCGGTGTGGCCGAGATCGGTGCCGGCGAGGTCGCCCAGCCGCTCGTAGGTGATGGTCGTCGTCATGGCGCTTCCTCTCGTCGTCACCGGGCAAGGCCCAGCAGGCGGGCCGCGTTGTCCTTGAGGATGCCCGGGAGCACGTCCGGCTTGAGATCGGTCGCTTGCACGTCGCGCAGCCACCGGTCGGGGGTGAGCAGGGGGTAGTCGGTGCCGAAGAGCACCCGTCGCTTCAGCACCGAGTTGGCGTGGCGCACCAACTCGGCCGGGAAGTACTTCGGGCTCCAGCCGGACAGGTCGATCCAGGTGTTGTGCTTGTGCGTGGCCACCGACAACGCCTCGTCCTGCCAGGGCACCGACGGGTGGGCCATGATGATCTGAAGGTCGGGGAAGTCGGCCGCGATCGGGTCGAGCAGGATCGGATTCGACAGGCCGAGGCGCAGGCCGTAACCGCCCGGGGTGCCGGCGCCGATGCCGGTCTGCCCGGTGTGGAAGAGTGCCGGGACGCCGGCCCGCTCAAGCAGGCCCCACATCGGCGCGTACTCGTCGTGGCTGGGGTCGAAGCGCTGCACTGTGGGGTGGAACTTGAAGCCTCGTACGCCTTCCTCCTCGATCAGTCGAGCGGCGAGGTCGAGGGCGGCCTCGCCTGTGCGCGGGTCGACCGACCCGAACGGGATCAGCACGTCGGCGTGCTCTGCCGCCGCACGGGCGATGTCGGCGCTCGACAGTGGCTGGTGCTTCAGTTGGGTACGCGCGTCCACTGTGAAGACGACGGCCGCCATGCTCCGCTCGCGGTAGTACTGGGCCACCGCGCCGACCGCCGGCCGTGGGCCGTCCGTCTTGAAGTACGCCGACGCCGCCGCCACGAGCGGTTCGGGCAGTGAGGTGTGACCGTGGTCGTCGACCTCGATGTGCACGTGCATGTCGATCGCCGTGACGGTGTCGAGGTCGATCGCGGGCTGGTACATGGGGCCAACCTTCGTCGGGGCGGGTCAGGACGTCGTGGGCTCGAACTCCTCGGGGAGGTCCGGGAAGCGTTCGCCGACGCTCTGCTCGGCGCCGACGAACGTCGTCGGCCAGGCGTCCACGAGCGCCTCGTACGTCCAGCCGCCCTCGCGGTGGGCGGTCAGCGCCGCCTCCGGATGGGTCCAGATCTGGAGGCGGTCCCCTCCCACACCGATCACCTGCCCGGTCACCGAGGCCGCCGCGTCGGAGCCGAGGAACGCGACGAGCCCGGCCGCGTCGTCCGCCGTGCCGAACCCCAGACCGTGTCGGAAGAACGCGGGCATCGGCTCGCCGTTCGCCTCGGCCCGTACCGCAGCGGCGAAGTAGGGGACGGTGGCGGTCATCGCGGTCGCGGCGACCGGAACAACGGTGTTGGCGGTGATGCCGGCCCGCTTGAGCTCGAGCGCCCAGGTACGGACCATGCCGACGATGCCCGCCTTGGCGGCCGCGTAGTTGGTCTGGCCGAAGGTACCCCGCTGCCCGGTGGGTGACCCGACGCAGATGATCCGGCCGCCCTCGCCGGCCTGCCGCATGTGCTGCACCGCCTCGCGCACCGTGGTGAACGTGCCGCGCAGGTGCACGTTGATGACGGTGTCGAAGTCGTCGTCGCTCATCTTCCACAGCACCGTGTCGCGTAGGACGCCGGCGTTGGTGACGAGGATGTCCAGCCGTCCGAAGTGCTCGACCGCTGTGCTGACGAGTTCCTTGGCGGTCTCGGTCGGGCCGACAGGTGCCACCACCGCGACGGCCCGACCGCCGGATGACTGGATCGCCGCCACCGCGTCGGCGGCAGCTCCGGCGTCGACGTCGTTGACGACTATCGAGGCGCCCCGCCGCGCCAACTCATGGGCGTAGGCCAGGCCGAGGCCCCGCCCGGCTCCGGTGACGATGGCAACCTTGCTGTCCAGTGACATGGGTGCTCGCTTTCGTCGATGCCGATCCGCGCACGAGGTGGGGAGTGACACGCGCACGGGAAACGTAATGCAGATTTTGATCGGGCGTCAACGATTTGCAGTATGTCTACATCAGACGGAGTTGTTCAGCGCCCGGGAGACCACCCGGCCGGCGGCCTGGACCAGCGGGGCCAACGCCACCGGGTCCGCCCGGTCGTGGGCGACCACCAGCGAGATCGCCGCCACCACACCCTCCGGTACGCGGATCGGTGCGGCCACCGAGAGGGCGTCCATCGTGACCTGGCGGTCGCTGACCGCGTACCCGGTCCGGCGCACCTCCGCGAGGCAGCTACGCAACCGTCTCGGGTTGGTGATGGTCATGTCGGTGTACCGCTCCAGCGGCGCGGCCAGCACCTGCTCCTGAACCTCGGCGGGCGCGTGGGCGAGCAGGACCAGCCCGACACCGGTCGCGTGCAGCGCGAAACGACCCCCCACCCGGGTGAGCACCGGCACCGCGTGACGCCCGGCGATCCGTTCGATGAAGACGAGTTCGAGGTCCTGCCGGACGGCGAGTTGGACGTTCTCGTGGGTCACCTCGTACAGGTCCTCCATGACCGGCAGGGCCAGCTCCCGCAACCCCAGGCCCCTCGGGGCGAGCGAGCCCACCTCCCACAGCCGCAGACCGATCCGGTACCGCCCGTCGTCGCCACGTTCCAGCGCACCCCACGCGAGAAGTTCCGCGGCCCGCCGGTGCACGGTGGGCAGGGGCATCCCGGTGCGGCGGGCCATCTCGCTCAATGTCAACGCCGGGGTGGCCGGGCTGAACGCATCGAGCAGCGCCAGCACCTTGCTCGTCACCGACCGTCCCGCCTCTGCGCGCACCCCGTCATCATCCCCGCCCGCGCCGGACGGTCACAGCTCCAGCACGAGTCGGGGCGTACGGGCCCGGGAGACACAGATCATCATGGTGTCCCCGGCGGCCCGCTCCTGCTCGGTGAGCAGGCTGTCGCGATGCTCCGGCACGCCGTCGAGCACCGGGGTCTCGCAGGTGCCGCAGGTGCCCTCCCGGCAGGACGAGAGGACCGGCACGCCGGCTTCCTCCACCGCCTGCAGGATCGGCGTGCCCGGCGGGACGATCACCGTCCGCCCGGAGAGCGCGAGTTCGACCTCGATCGTCGTCTCCGGCGCCCCGGTGCCGTCCAGGGCGGTGAAACGCTCGACGTGCAGGCAGCCGGGTGGCCAGCCCCGGCAGTGCTCCTCCACCGCGCTGATCAGCGCTTCCGGCCCGCAGCAGTAGACGAGGCCGGTGCCGGGGCGGCCCAGCAACCCGACCAGGTCGAGCAACCCGGTCTCGTCCTGCGGGTGCAGGCTGACCCGGTCGCCGTACCTCTCCCGCAGGGTGGTGGCGAAGGCCATGCTGGCACGGCTGCGGCCCCCGTACACCAACCGCCAGTCGGCGCCCGCGGCGTCGGCGGCGGCGACCATCGGTGCGATGGGGGTGATACCGATGCCACCGGCGACGAAGAGGTAGCGCCGCGCCGCGACCAACGGGAAGGTGTTGCGCGGTCCGCTCACCCGGACGGTCGCGCCGACGGTGAGCCGCTCGTGCACCAGTCGGGAGCCGCCACGTCCGTTGGGTTCGCGCCGCACCGCGATCCGCAGCACGGAGCGGTTCGCCGGGTCGCCGCAGAGGGAGTACTGGCGGGCCAGCCCGGCGCTCAACTCCAGGTCGATGTGCGCACCCGGCGTCCACCCGGGCAGGTCACCGCCGTCCGCGCGGCGCAGACAGATGGCCACGACCTCGGCGGCCACCTCTTCCCGGCCGGCAACCACCAGCTCCGCGCCGGTCAGAACGTCCCCTGTCACTCGCGCATCGCCAGCCGTCTCGGCCGCCCGGGCACCGGCACGGCGACGCCCTGGTGGCCCTGCGGGTGGGCGAGCAGCCACTCCCACAACTCGACCGGCTCCTCGGCGAGGCGCTCGGCTCCACAGTGACAGATCCCGCGCAGCGTGTCGGTGCCCGGCACCCAGTGGATCCGGTAGACCCGGTCCCCGCTGTGGGTGCCTGCTCGGGAACTCACCGCGCCGCTCCCACCGTCCCCGACCCGACCATGCGGGCCAGCAGCCGCCGGGCGGCCAGGCCGCCGGTGTCGATGTTGATGCTCAGCTCCTGATACCTGTCCGGCTCGGTCGCGATCACCTGCTCCAGGATGTTGAGCGCTGTCACGTCCTGCATGACCACTGTGTGGTTGCTGTGGTGTAGGTACTCGCTGACCGACTCGTCGTCGATCGCGAAGTCGCGCGCCACGGCCCAGAAGTCGTAGGTGGTGTGCTCGGTCGACGGGGTGATGGCGTACACGATCTCGGCGTGGAACGCCTCGCGGTCCTCACCCTCGGCGGGCGGATAGACACCCTGCGGCGCGATCCGGCTGTGCAGGAGGTAGAGGCAGGGCGGGTGGTACTCGATGTCCTGCCAACGGGTGATCCGGCCCTGGATCCCGGTCGAGCGCGCGTAGAACGGCGGGCACTCGGCGTCGTCCATGTGCCGGCTGACGTAGACGATCCCCCGGTCCTCGTCCACCTCGGTGGTGATCGGGGTGTTCGCCACCTCCGGAGTGCCGATGTAACCGCCATGCAGGTAGGTCTCGTGGGACAGGTCCAGGAGGTTGTCCACCAGCAGGCCGTACCGCGCGTTCAGTGGCGCCATGCCCCGCACCACCGCGTAGCGCGGGTCGGCGAGCCACGGCGCGCGGGGAATCGCGGCCGGGTCGGCCCGGTCCAGGTCGCCGATCCAGACCCAGATGAAGGAGTCCTGTTCCACCGCTGGGAACGAGACCACCCGCGCGGTTCGCGGGATGCGCTGTTGACCGGGTACGAAGACACACGCGCCGGTCGGGTCGTAGGTGAAGCCGTGATAACCGCAGACGATGGTGTCGCCGTCGAGCCGGCTCTCCGACAGTGGGAAGCGCCGGTGCACGCACCGGTCGGCGAGCGCCACCGCCTTCCCGGCACCGGTGCGGTACAGCACCATCGGCTCACCGAGCACCGTGCGGGCGAGCAGGTTCCGCCCCACCTCACTGCCGTAGGCCGCCACATACCACTGGTTACGCGCGAACACCATGCGACCGGACCTCCACGCAGACGGACGTCGATGGATCCGGATCGTCCCGCGCGGCGTCTCCTCCCAGGAACCAGAGCTTTCACTGAGTGAAAGGTCGGCACTCGCGCCTGACGGTGTGGCTGCCGTGCCAGCGGCACGGCAGCCACCCGACATCACCTGCTCTGCTTCTCCTGACACGGCACGCAGAAGCGGGCGTGCGGGAGGATTTCGAGCCGCTCGGCCGGGATGCTCCGGCCGCACCTCTGGCAGGCGCCGTAGGTGCCGTCGCTGATCCGGTTCAGCGCACCGGTGATCTGCTCGATGTTCTGGCGGGTGGCCACCAGCAGCGCGGCCTGGTTGTGGGCCTCGCCGGGGTCGCCGGTGTCCGCGTTGAGCTCGGTCAACTCCCGCAGCCGAGCCGTCTGGGTGGCGAAGTCGTCCGCCAGGGACGCTCGTAGGTCAGCCAGCCAACTCTGGTCGAGAGTAGGACGATGATCGACGCTCATGATCTGCCTTCCAGGAAAAACGGGTGGGAAAACAAAAAGGGCCGAAGCTTGGATAGCTTCGCCCTGGCGGTCGTTCTGGGTATGCAACGACTCCGCAGGTGGGCCTCGGCCGGTTCGCATCGGGCACGACGGTGTGTGCGCGGACACGGTGTGCGGCGCGCGGACAACCGGCACCCGCATGTCGGCCTCGGGGCGTGTGGCCGTCGGCACGCGCACAGCACCGCCCACCGCCACGTCAGTGGCGGCGGGCGAGCGGAAGGTCACCGGCGGCATGCCCCAACCATAGAGTGGCGTTGCCCTAATGCCAACGTTCAATGATGCTCACTGTTGACCGGTTGTCAGCTCGGGGTGAGGAGGCAGAACTCGTTGCCCTCCGGGTCGGCGAGCACCCGCCACGGGACGTCCTGCCCCAGCTCGATGGGGGTCGCGCCGAGACTCCGCAGCCGGGCCGCCTCGACCTCCGGGTCGTCACCGGGGTACGGACGGACGTCGAGGTGGACGCGGTTCCACCCCCTCTTCACGTCTGGGGTTCGGACGAACTCCAGGTAGGGGCCGACGCCCTTGGCGGAGCGCAGTCTCGCACCCTGATCGTTCACCTCGTGCAGGGTCCAGTCCGTGGCCTCGCTCCAGAACCGGGCCATTGCTCGCGGGTCGGCGCAGTCGACCACCACGGCGGCGATCGGTCCCGTGTCCCGGTAGACCGCCCTGGGCTCCAGCACGCAGAACTCGTTGCCCTCCGGGTCGGCCATGACCGTCCACGGCACGTCACCCTGGCCCACGTCGGCTGCGGTCGCGCCGAGCTCCGTCAGACGGGCGACCACCTGCGCCTGGTGGGCCGCCGAGGTGGTGGCGAGGTCCACGTGCACGCGGTTCTTCACCGTCTTGGGCTCAGACGAGACGATGAGGTCGATACAGACAGCGACCGGGTCCGGGTAGACGAAGCCCTCGGGTTCGAGGTTGGTCACGCCGGGTCCCTCACTGGAGATTTCCCAACCGAGCGCCTGCGCCCAGAAACCGCCCAGCGCGGAGTCGTTCCGAGCCTTCATGTTGATCTGCACAAGCCGCGTCGCCATGCCGCGATGCTAGGGCCTGTGCCCACGTCTCGCTGACCGTCGTAGCCGCCTGCCGCACTACCGTCCGCGATCGTCCGGGAACTGCTCCTTCGTCAGGTGGAGCAGCCACCCCTCGCCGGTGCGGATAAGCGCGTATCGCCGGCGACCGGTGCGGCCGTGCAACGTGAACAGCATCCGGCGGTCGGTGCGATCATGCTCCTCCCACGTGCCGATGTCGGCGATCGACTTGTCGACGTCCTCGTAGGTGAGGTGAGCGAGGTCGTGGTCGGGCACGGCGATCGCGAGCCGGTTGTCGCCGGGGCTGTCCGGTAGACCGCGAGGCACCGCCCACGAGCGCAGCACACCATCTTCCTCAAGCCGCAGATCGAAGTGCGGTCGTGGTTTGCGGTGGTGGTGCAGGACGAAGGCGGGTGCCACTCCCCCATTGTCGGCACAGATGGGCCCTCCCGCCTGTCGACGCGATCACCTCACGCGGCCGAACCAACAGTCAGCCAATTTTTGCGTGGCACGCATATTTGCGTGTCACGCAATTGGTGCTAGCGTGGCGGCATGACGGGGCTGCGGGAGCGCAAGAAGGCCGAGACGCGGGCGGCGCTTGGTTGGGCTGCGATCCACCTCACCGCGGAGCGTGGCTACGACAACGTCCGCGTCGAGGACATCGCCGAGGCTGCCGGCGTCTCCCCGCGTACCTTCAACAACTACTTCTCCAGCAAGGCCGAGGCGATCGCCTCCCGCCACCTCGACCGCAGCCTGCGCACCGCCGCCGCGCTGCGCGAACGTCCCGCCGATGAGCCGCTCTGGGTGGCGCTCACCCAGGCCGCGCTGGATCAGTTCACGCGCGGCCCCGAGGTCGAGGCGATGCCCTCCCCCGACCACGCCCGGTGGGTGGCCGGCGTACGCACCATGCTCGCCGAGCCCGCGCTACAGGGCGAGCGGCTGCGCGCCACCGCCCTCGCCGAGGCCGAGCTTGCCGCGGCGGTCGCCGAGCGCACCGGCACCGACCTCGCCACCGACATGTATCCGAGGCTCGTCGCGGCCGCCGCCAGCGCCGCCGTCGTCGTCGCCATGCAGCACTATCTCGACAGCGCCGACCCACCCGCCCCGATCGAACGCCTCATCACCGACGCCTTCACCCAGGTCGCCGCCGGCCTCCCGGCCCCACCCCGCTGAAGCTCCGCCCTCACGCAGCACCACCTCACCCACGCTCCAGCCGCATCACTGTCCCGCGGCGGGCCGGCCACGTGCCGCGCCTGCCGTGGCGATCACGCACACCCCGAAGGGATCACGACCATGATCGATGTCGCCATCGTCGGAGCCGGCCCCAACGGCCTCATGCTCGCCTGCGAACTGGCCCTCGCCGGCGTGCACCCCGTCGTCCTCGAACGCCACGCCGCGCCCACCGGCGAGCCCCGCGCCAACGGCCTCGTGGGACAGGTCGTCCGCCTGCTCGACCGACGCGGCCTCTACGCGCGGCTCAGCGGTGAGAGCACCCCGCCGGCCCCTCAACCGGCCTTCACCTTCGGCGCGTTCCCGCTGGATCTCACAATGCTCGCGGAGAACCCGCACTACGTGCTCGGAGTGCCGCAAGCCCAGCTCGAGGCCGGTCTCGCCCTCCGAGCCGCCGAGCTCGGAGTCGACCTGCGCCGCGGCCACGAGGTCGTCGACCTCCGCCAACGCCTCGACGCGGTCGAGGTCCACCTCGCCGACGGTACGAAGCTCACCAGTCGCTTCGTCGTTGGTGCCGACGGCGGCCGCAGCGTGGTGCGCCGCCTCGCCGGTATCGACTTCCCCGGTGTCACCAACGACCGGTCGATCTCCCGCACCGCGACGGTGACCGTGCCTGCGTCGTCCCTCGACCCAGAGACGGGCGGCCTGCGCGTCCCCGGTTACGGTGTCGTCCCGCCGTTCCAGCACACCCGCACTGCGCGTGGCCTGATCGCCTGGGCCCCGTTCCCCGGCCGCCCGGCGATCCTGAGCACGACGGAGTGGCCCGACCCGCCAACGAACGACGAGACCCCGATGAGCCTGGCGGAACTCCGCGCCAGCGTCGCCCGGGTGCTCGGTGCCGACATCCCTTTCGGCGCGCCTGACGGCCCCGGCCTGCTGCGGCGCCTGACCGGCCGCAACACCCGCATCGCCGCCCGCTACCGCGCCGACCGGGTGCTGCTGGTCGGCGACGCCGCGCACGTGCACCCCGCGATGGGCGGCCCCGGCCTCAACCTGGGCCTACAGGACGCGGTCAACCTGGGTTGGAAGCTCGCCGCCACGGTGCGCGGCTGGGCACCGAAGGGCCTGCTCGACACCTACGAAAGCGAGCGTCGCCCCGTCGCCGAACGGGTCGTCATGTCCACCCAGGCGCAGTCGGCGCTCATCGGCCCTGGCGACGAGATCAGCGGCTTGCGGGAACTCTTCGCCGAACTGCTGCGCAAGCCGGAGGTGACCGGGCACATCGCGGCGTTGATGTCCGGTGCGGACATCCGCTACCCCGCCGATCCCGCCGACCCTCTGGCCGGCCGCTGCGCGCCCGACGTGGTCGTGCACACCGAGCACGGTGCGACACGCCTCGCCGAGCTGACCCGCACCGCCCGGCCGCTGCTGCTGGACTCCACGGGTGCCTACGCCGGGATCGCCGCACCATGGCGAGACCGGGTCGACATGGTCACCGGCTCACTGGAGGGCACGACAGCGTCCGCGTTGCTCGTACGCCCCGACTGCTTCATTGCCTGGTCCGCCGGGGACGCCGCCACGCTGCGCGCCTCGCTCGCCCACCACTTCGGCCTTCCACGATGACCACGAACCCATTTCGGGCTGGGCCCTCTTCAACGTGTCTTTGCGTCGTACGCCTGCCAGTCCTCGAGCGGAGTGAGCGGAACCGGCACGGGCCGCTGTGCGGTCGTCGTCAGCTCGATCCGCTGGCCTTCGGTCGCCGACCGGAGCAGGCTGGTCATGGTTTCGAGTACGTGCAGTGCGACCACGCCGTCAGCGCGCGGGGCACGCTGATCGTCGGCCCTGACCAGGTCGATCAGGCCGATGCCCCGGGAAGCCTTGGCGTAACCGGCCTGCGGTTCGAGAGCGCGCCAGTCGGTGTCGCCGAGCGCGAAGAGGCGGACCTCACCGTCGAAGTAGTTAGGGTCGGGCACGGCGAGCGTGCCGGCCTCGCCGTGCACCTCGATCGCTACGGCCGTCGTCCGGACGCCGTCGAAGCTCGTCGTGATGGTGGAGAGCGCACCGTTCGTGTGCTCGAGCACGCCGGTGAGGTGGGTGTCCACCCCCACCGGGATCCGCTGCCCGGTGCGGGGGCCCGAGCCGATGACGCGCTCGGCGCGCAGGCGGCTGGCGGCGCCGGTCACCGACCGGACCGGCCCGAGCAGATGGATGAGCGCCGAGATGTAGTACGGCCCCATGTCCAGCATCGGGCCGCCGCCCGGGGCGTAGTAGAAGTCGGGATTGGGATGCCAGCGCTCGTGCCCCGGAGTGACCATGACGGCCGACGCGGACATCGGGCGGCCGATGAGCCCGCCGTCGATCGCCGCCCGCGCCGTCTGCGTGCCCGTACCCAGGACGGTGTCCGGCGCGCACCCGACGCGGACGCCGGCCGAAGCGGCCCGTTCGATGATCGAGCGGCCGTCCGGGAACGTCACGGCGAGCGGCTTCTCCACATAGACGTTCTTGCCGGCGTCGATCGTGTCCAGCGAGATGTCGGCATGGGCTGCGGGGATGGTCAGGTTGAGCACGGTCTGCACGTCCGGGCGGGCGAGCAGCCGCTCGACGCTCATCGCCTCGGCTCCAGGAATCGTGGCCGCGACCTCGGCCGACCGGGAGGCGTCGAGGTCGGCCACCGCGACGATGTCGATCTCAGGGTGGTCCGCGAGGGTGTCCAGGTACGCGCGGGAGATGACCCCGAGACCTATGACGCCGACGCGGTGCGGGTCGCCCACACCATCCCCCTCTCGATCACGGTACGGACATCCGCGTGCTCCAGCACGTCGAGGCTGTGCCCGGGGGTCGTCACGACGACGCGCCCGGCACCCCACTGCCGGGTCCAGATGGCCGGTGAGGTGACCGGCCGATGCCACGGATGCCATGCCTGCGTCGGGTGGGTGGTCACGGCCAGTACGTCGATCAGGTCATCGTGCAGCACCCAGTACTGTTCGGTGACCAGGTCGAAGTCCTCAATGCCCGCAGTGATCGGGTGCTCCCGGCCGAGGTCGGTGACGCGCACCGTGTGCGGCAGGAAGTTGTCCTCCGGGCCACCGTGACGCTCACACGGCTCAAGGCCCGGATGGGTCGCGAACTGGCCGCCCACCAGGTGCAGGTATTCGGCTGACGCGCGGAACGAGTCGACGATGCCGCCGTGCCAGCCGGTGAAGCCCGTGCCGGCGATGACCGCCGCGCTGAGGCCCGCCACCTGGTCCGCGGTGATCTGCGACATCGTCATGCACTGCACGACGAGGTCGGTCTCGGCCATCTCGGCGGTGTCGGCGTAGACCTCCGTCGACTCCTCGACCCGTACGGCATAGCCGCTACGTTCGAGGAAGGGGAGGAACAACTCCGTCGCCTTGATCGGCTGGTGCCCCTCCCAACCGCCCCGAACCACCAGTGCTCTCCGCTGCGCCACCGTCGCTCCCTTCCACGGTCCGTCGCCATCGGGCTGGCCGCTCCCCGCCCCGACGACGGGTCGCCGATGCCCAAACGTGCCGAGCACCGAAACCGTACCCGTGGTCGCCGACAAAGCCGACGTACGCCGGCTGCCGGATTCCACTCTGCCCGGTCGGCTTGGCCCGCACCACGAGCGACACCGGCGCCGGATCGGCGCGGAGGCGCGGACGGGCCGAAGCGATCGCCGCCCGCGCCGACGCCGGGGCGAGCACCCCGATGCGCGCACGGTCGTGAGCGCCGCGGCGGGGATGCCACGGCGCTCACGACCGGCATCGGCATGATGCCGACCACCGCGCTGATCATGGGTGTGGTGACAGAGCGCCTGTCACGGATCAACCGCTACGGCGGTTACCCCACTGGCGGGGGCCCTGGACCGAGCCCCGGCCAGTGGGGTTCTGACCCTTTCCGAACGGTTGAGGTGAGGCGACCTTGCCCTTCGCGCGTCGGGCAGCCCGATTCGCGGGAGCGGCAGGCGGATCGGTCTCACCCTCGGTCTCGGCCGTGGTTGAGGTGTCGGCTGCCGCCGCGTCGGCGTCCTGGGCGGGCTCAGGCTCCGGCATCGGGTCTCCTTGGATTGGTGGGGTCATGCGGGCCATCGGCGGCCGACGGCCGGCGGACGCGGACTGATCGACGCCGGGGCGCGCGCCTTGACGGTAGCGCAACGCCAAGCCCAACCGCGTGTTCCCCCGCTCCCATGGGACAGTCGTTACCTGCTGCCTGGCGACGCGGACCGAGCCCCGGGCCGCAACCGCATCGCCACAACTGGATACTTCTTCTGGCCCGATCCGATGGGCGCCCGTGCCGAAGCTCGCCATGGTCGCGCGGCCAGAGTTGCGGCCCAGTATGCGGAGGTGGGTATTGGGCCGTCCGGAGAAGCCAGTGGACCCGGCGGCGGGCCCGGTGCAACGGTTGGCGTGGCAGCTACGACAGTTGCGGGAGCATGCGGGCAACCCGAGCTATCGGCTCCTGGCTCGGCGCGCGCACTACTCGGCAAGCACGTTGGCGGACGCGGCGAAGGGTGACCGGCTGCCGACGCTGGAGGTGACGCTCGCGTACGTTCAGGCCTGCGGCGGCGACCCGGCCGAATGGCGGGCACGGTGGTCGGCCATCGCCGAAGCGGCGGTCGCCTCCAGCACCGCCGAGACCATCGCGCAACGCTGCCCGTATCAGGGGCTGACGGCATTCCAGCCCGAGCAGGCGGAGCTGTTCTTCGGCCGTACGGAGCTGGTCGAGCGGCTGCTGGCACGGGCCGATCGGCGGTGCCTGACCGCAGTCGTCGGGGCTTCCGGAAGCGGCAAGTCCTCGTTGCTGCGGGCCGGTCTGCTGGGAGCCATCACCGCCGACCGTGGGCTCGCCCAGCGGTGGCAGACGATGTTGTTGACGCCGACCGAACACCCGCTGGAGGCGTTGGCCGCCGAGATCGCGAAGTTGACCGGCCAGGACGCCCCAGAGATCCGGAAGGAGCTGGCGGCGGATGCCGCCGCGCTCGACATCGCGGTGCGGAGCGCTCTGGCAGGCGGCCCCCCGCAGACCCGCGCGCTGCTGGTGGTGGATCAGTTCGAGGAGGTGTTCACACTCTGCCCGGACAAGGCGGAACGCCGCCGGTTCATCGAGGCGCTGCTGGACGCCGCGCAGGGGGCCGATCGCCGCACCACTGTGGTACTCGGGGTACGCGCCGACTTCCTCGCCCACCTCATGCAATATCCGGACCTGGCCGTCGCGCTGGAGGACGAGGCGCACCTCCTGGTGCGGCCGTTGAGCGCCACCGACCTGCGGGAGATCATCATTCGGCCCGCCGCCCAGGTCGGCATGGGCGTCGAAGCCGACCTGGTCAGTACGGTGCTCGCCGATGCCGCCGACGAGCCGGGCGCTCTGCCGCTCGTCTCGCACGCGCTCCTCGAGACGTGGCAACGACGAAGCGGGGAAACCCTCACTCTGTCGGCCTATCAGGCGAGCGGCGGCGTGCGTGGGGCGATCGCCCAGACCGCCGAGCGGGCCTATGGCGACTTCGGGGCAGCCGAGCGACAAGCCGCTCGCCGGGTCTTCCTGCGGCTCACCGCCTTGGGCGACGGTACCGAGGACACCCGGCGGCCCATCATGCGTACCGAACTCGACGGCATCGCCGATGAGGCGGTCACCGCCCGAGTTCTGGACCAGCTGGCCGAATCCCGTCTGGTGGTCATGGGTGACGGCACCGTGGAGGTGGCCCATGAGGCGCTCATCCGGGCCTGGCCGCGGCTGCACCGATGGCTGACCGATGATCGGGCGAACCTGCTGATCCACCGGCGTCTCACCGAAGCCGCGCACACCTGGGCGACGCTCGACCGTGATACCGGAGCCCTGTACCGGGGAACCCAACTCCTGGGCGCGCAGGCCCTGGCCGAGGACCGTCCGGAGGAGCTCAACGCACTCGAAAGCTCCTTCCTGCACGCCAGCTCCGCTCTCGCCGAGTCCGAGCAGAACGCCGGCCGACGTCAGGCCCGCCTGTTCAAGCATCTCGTCGCAGGCATATCCACCCTGCTCGTACTCGCCCTGCTGGGTGGCGCCGTCGCGGTACGACAACGCCAGGACGCCCGCCGACAGCAGGTTGCCGCGCTCTCCAGCGAACTGTCACTGCAAGCCCGATCCCTGCTCGCGACCGATCCCGATCTGGCCGGCCTGCTGGCCGTCGAGGCCGATCACCTCAACTCCAACACCGAGACCCAGGGCAGCGTGCTGAGCGCGGCGGCCGCGCCCCGCCGCACCGAACTCAACGTCGGCGGGCCCTCCATCTACACGGTCGCGTTCAACCCGGACCATTCCCTGTTGGCCTCCGCGGCGGGAGACGGCACCATCGGGTTGTGGGACCCCGCACGTGGCGAGCGGATCGCCACCCTCTCCGGCCACACCGGTCGGACCTCCGACCTGGCCTTCGCGGACCACGGAAGGCTGCTCGCCTCCGTCGGGATCGACAAGTCCATCATCATCTGGGATGTCGCGACGCGCCAACAGAAGACCCGGTTGACGGAGAACAGCCTCGGGTCGGGCATGGCCTTCAGCCCGGACGGGACCAAGCTCGCCGTCGGCCTCACGGCCGCCCCCGGCGCCGACGCGAATGCGGGCCGTGCCGGCGACATCGCCCTCTACGATCTGCGGACCACAACTCGCACAGTGCTCCGCGAGCACTGGAGTCAGGTCAGATCCCTCACGTTCAGCCACGACGGCGCGATCCTTGTCTCCAGCGACGGGGTGGAGCACCCGGCCGCTTGGCGTGTGGCGACCGGCACCGTGTTCGCCAGACTGTCCGCCCAGCATGTCTTCTCGGTCGCCTTCGGTCCCTCGGGGTACGTCCTCGCGGGTTCCGCCGACGACCGCGGGGTGTACCTGTGGGATCTTGCCACCGGCCAGCCGGTCCGCCTTCCGCCGTTACCGCTGGCCGGCCGCTACGCATGGACCATCTCCGCGCCCACCGACAGCAAGCTCGCCGTGGCCGACGAGAACGGCGCGATCACGATGTGGGATGTGCGACGCCGCGAGTCCCTGCAGACCTTTCAGGACCGCGGCCGCACCGAAACGGTGTCCGTCGCACTGAGCCGGGACGGGGCGATGCTCGCCTCGGCCGGCTTCAACGGAACCATCGTGCTCCACAATCTGGAGGACGCCCCGTTCAGCGGTTTCGCGGCACAGGTCAAAGACCTGAAGATCAGCCCGGACGGAACACGTGTCGCCTCAGCGG
This sequence comes from Micromonospora sp. DT15, assembly GCF_049841475.1. NCBI lineage: Bacteria > Bacillati > Actinomycetota > Actinomycetes > Micromonosporales > Micromonosporaceae > Micromonospora > Micromonospora sp. DT15. The sequence goes on along the minus strand of NZ_JBNCKJ010000003.1, from coordinate 311,607 downwards.
GCAGCGACGGCACCGTCCGCCTCTGGGACACCGACGGTGAACAGGTGGCAGTTCTCAGCGGGCACCCAGACGAGGTCCAGGCCGTCGCGTTCAGCCCCGACGGGCTCCGGCTCGCCGCCGTGACCCGGAACAACATCGTCACGATCTGGGATCTCCAACGTGGGCGACACGCCACCCGACCGATCGTGTCCAAGGGAGTCGGTGCGTCCACGGACGTTGCCTTCGATCCTGGTGGCCGTCTCGTCGCAGCCGCCACGCTCGGCCCCTTCATCTGGGACGTCGGGGACATCAACAACCCGACGGACATCACAGCCAGGTTCCCGGCGCAGATCGTCACGTCGCTGGCCTTCACCCCGGACGGCCGCCGTCTCCTGGGCGCGAGCGTGGGCGGCTTCGTCAACACGTGGGACGTCACCACCGGCACACTTCTCAGCCGAGTGAAGAGCCAGCAGGGCACAGTGCAGGACATCGCTGTCAGCCCTGACGGAGCTCTGCTCGCGACCGCCGGCGACAGCCGTAGCGTCAAGCTCTGGGATGCCGCGGCCGGCAGCGAACTCGCCGTACTGCACGGCCACACCGCACCCGTCCAGGTCCTTGCCTTCAGTCGCGACGGCCGCAGGATCGCGTCCGCCGGTGACGACCGGACCATCATCATCTGGGACACCGTCACCCAGCAACGGGTCACGACCCTCAGCGGCCATGGCGCGAGAGTCCGCGGGCTCGCCTTCACTGCGGCCGGAACTCTCATCTCCGGTGCCGAGGACGGCCGAATTGTCCGCTGGTCGTTCGATCTCCGCGCCGCCAGGGCTCAGATCTGCACCAAGGCCGGCCGTGAGCTGACCCGGCAGGAGTGGGCGAGGCACATCCCCTCAGAGCGGTACGACCCTTCCTGCGGCTCACCGCCGAGTCGCTGACTGAGCTGCGCAAACGTCCTGAGGGTTGTCCGACGTTGTTTGTCCGGCGCCACCGCCCTGTTGGACAACCTCGCGTCGCACCAGCCTGACTCCAGGACACGAGCCGTGCGGTGGATGTCCTGCCAGGAGTCCGACTGCCCGGGGAGAAGCCCGACGGGGGTCCCGGGCATCGGACGACACCGCGATGAAGGAGAACTCGATGAAGCGTTTGGCAGCACTGCTCGCATTGCTCGTGACCGTGCTCGCGGGCACGCTCGTCGCCGCCAGCCCTGCCCACGCTCGCAGTCAGCCGGAATGCGAGTCCTACGACGTCGTCAGCAACCAGGCCGGTTATCAGGTCGCCGCACCGGTCGGCAAGTACGGCGTCCTGCCGTGCTCGCTGGTCTGGGGCGACGGCGGACCGGGCACGGGCGCCCTCCAGGAGGCCCTGAACGACTGCTACCTCGCACCCGCCGGCAAGACGCTGCTCAGCGAGGACGCGGCGTTCGGCCAATTGACCTTCAACGCGCTGAAGTTCGCTCAGAGCAAGGCGGGCATCAGCGCGGACGGCCAGTTCGGGCCACAGTCACGCGCGTCCCTGAAGTTCCCCGCCTACCAGGGCGGAACCTACGGAACCCGTACCTGTGCCCGTCTCGGCCGTCCGCTGCCGTAACTGCCGCTGGGTAGACCCCGCCGGCGGTGACAACGCAAACGTTGTCACCGCCGGCTCAGCACGGTGCGATGTGCTGGTGGACGCTGATCCGTTGCTACGCCGGCTGCTACGCCGGCTTCGCGTTCCGGGGCCACTCCGCAGCCTCCGGGAGCAGGTCGAAGATGCGGTCCATGGAGTACGGCTGGTACGTCGTCTCGGACTCGGCGATCTTCTCCCAGTCCGAGTTGGTGAACTGGAACATCCACAGGGCGTCCAACTCGAAGTCACCGTGTCCTTCGGGAAGGTGTTCGAACTCCTGCTTCATGGCGTCGACATCGAGGCCCGCACTCGTCGTGTGGCTCACAAGGTGAGAGCGCGCTGCCTCGTCGAGCATCAGCAGCTCAGCGATGGTGTGTGGCACAGGCGTCACTCCCCTGGCCAGCAGGTCACACAGGTCGACGCAGGTCTGCGCGAGCCGAACAAAGAATTCTGGCGGCTGCGCGATCAACGAAGCCGGAAACGCGACCGCGGGACCTTCGATCCCCCACATGAGGCCATCTGCCTGATCAAGAAGGACCTCCGCCATACCGCACAACGACTCGTAGAGAGCAGCAGCCCAGCGAGGGCCGACGCTCCACGAGGGACATACGCAGACTTCTTCGTCGTCGTCCGAGCTCTCCATCAGGCAGCGGCACGATCCGCCGGGACGCTCACGAACCAGGTGGCGAGGAACTGCCGTTCATCGGTGACGTCGACGCGCTGTTGGGCTGCTTGGTCAAGCCCGGCTCGAGGTCTGCTGCGACGCTACGGAGCCGCCCCGCGCGGCCCAGACAACGACGGATTGCCGACATGCAACCCGCCGCTGTCCGGCTCGGGAAGGCCGCCACTGATCGGTCGTCACGTCGGGACGACCGTCAGACGGCGGTGCGGGACCACTGCTGGTTGGTGCCGGAGTTGCACGAATACTGCTTGATGACCACTCCGTCCGCGGTCGCCGCGGCCGGCACGTCCATGCACTTGTTGCTGTGCCGTGCCCGGAGCTGGAAGTAGGCGCCGTTGGTGACCATCTGGAACTGCTGGTTGGCCCCGGTGCCGCAGGTGTACTGGACGAGCTCGGCGCCGTCGGCGGTCGACGCGCTCACCACGTCGAGGCACTTTCCGCTGTGCCGGCTGACGATGCGCCAGTAGCCGCTGCCGGCGTCCTGGAACTGCCACTGCTGCCACGCGCCACCGCCGTACGTGTACTGGCCGACGCGGGCGCCGTTGGCGGTGTTCGGCTGCTGGACGTCCATGGCCTTGCCGCTGTGCCGCGCATCAACACGGTAGAACGTTCCCGTCGATGGTGGGGGCGTCGTCGGGCCATCGCCGACGGCGTCGCCCCACGCGTACCGGATGCGGTCGGCGCCCGAGGTGTTGCGGACCGTCAGGTTGAGGTCGGTGCCGCTGCCGCTCAGCGCGAACATCGAGTACCAGTCGTAGCCGATGGTGCCGGTCTTGCCACCGAGGGCGGGCCAGTAGGTGCCACCCATCTGGTTGTCGCGCATGACCTGGGCCATGGCGCGGATGTAGCGCACGAAGTTGTCGGTGCTGCCCGCGTCGGCGTAGTTGCGGCCGTCGTTCATGGGAGCGCCGAACTCGGTCGCTACCGCGCGGGAGGCGCAGTTGCCGAGGCGGGCCTGGATGTGGCTGCGGAAGGCGTCGTAGGTCATCGCGCCGTAGAAGAAGGCATAGTAATGGAAGGACAGCAGTGTCGAGGTGAAGCGGCTGTCGTTGCAGATGTCGCGCAGGTCCTGGCTGAAGCCGGTGCCGCCGATCAGCACCCGGCTGGGCACCGCCGAGTAGTGGTAGGTGAGCCAGTTCGCGGCGACGTCGCGCCACTCCGCCGAGCTGTAGCCGTGCGGCTCGTTCATCGGCTCGAAGTAGACGTTGGTGTTCGTGCCGTAGGTGTTGGTGACGGTGGACCACATTGCGTTCCACGCGGCGAGGTTCGTGATCCTGCCGCCGGAGGCGGCGCCGTCCTCCCAGTAGGCGAGGATGACCTTGAAGCCGCGGGCGGTGGCGGCGTCGATGGCGCCTCGGTACGCCTCCCACCAGGCCGTCCCCACCGTGTGGGTGTTGATGGGCAGTCGGACGGTGTTGACCCCCATGGTGGACGCCATGTCGTCGTACAGGGCGTTGGCCTTGGCCCGCACCGTCGCGTTGCTGTCGGACGCGCTCAGGCCCTGCACGACGAGGGGGACGGTTTTGAAGTTGTCACCCAACACGGCCCAGTTCATGCCGCGGAACTGGTTGGTGGCGGCGGTGGCCGGCGTCGACGCGACGGCGACCACGCCAACCATCGCCGTCAACGCGGCCACCAGGGCGGAGAGCACCCGTCGATGTAGTGCCACAGTCGAGACTCCTTGATCAGGGGCCAGCGTCAGCTGGTCACGCGGAAGGTGGCGTCGGCCCGGCTCTGCGCGTCGGAGACCGGGTCGAGTCGCAGCAGGTAGGCGTAGTGCCGGAGGTAGCGGTCCGGATGGCTGTACGACTGGAACGACGTCCACGAGGAGTTGGCGAGACCCGCGACCTGCCGGAAGGTGGCGTCGGCGGCGAAGGTGGCGGTGCCGTCGTTGGCCTCCAGTCGGAAGTCGTACCCGTAGTGGCGCAGGTAGTGGCCCGGGTAGTTGACCGACTGGATGGAGACGGTGCCGGAGCCGACGAGGCCGGGCACCAGCCGCCACTGGCCGTCCTGCGCCGGGCTGACGTTCGGGTCGATGCGGACGTCGTAGTCGTAGTGCCGCACGTACCGGTCCTGGAAGTTGTACGACTGGATCCGGTTGACAGCGGTAGCGGGCCAGCGGGCGAGCACCCGGCTCTGTTCGGCGGCGGTCAGATTGAGGATCGAACCATGCCGTTTCTTGGTGCCACCCATCGAGTACGAGCCGGATGCCGGCAGTCGGTAGCTGCCCGGGCTCGACGGATCGGTGGTCAGGATCGGCAGGTAGCCGCGTCCGCTGGAGTACTGGTCGAGGTAGAGGACCCACTCGTTGCGGGTGTTCACTTTCATCCACATCGGGCCCTCGACCTGCGCGCCGGTCAGCCCGATGCCGGAGAGGTTTCCGAGGCTGGTCCAGGTACCGAGGATCGAGTTGCTGCCTTCGATGCCGATCTGGCCGTCCCGGGAGGCCCGGACGTAGCGGTAGGCGCCGACGCCGGTTGGCACCTCGACGATCTGGGTGTCGATGATCTCCTGGTTTCCGGGCCGATCGATGTAGACCTGTGGCGTGGTGACACTACGGAAGTTCGTCGTCCGCGCGTAGTAGATGCGGTGCTTGGTCGCCCCGTTGAGCGGGACATTCGTCGCCCAGTAGAGGACGTAGTCATTGGTGGCGGGGTTCCAGATCGCCTCCGGCGCCCAGGCGTTGCGTCCGTCCGGGATCGCGCCGGCGACGTTCAGCAGCCAGGGCGTCGACCAGTTGACCAGATCGGTGGACTCCCACACGACGAGGTTGCGGCTGCCGTTGTTGATCGCGGCCGACCAGTCCTGGCCGCAGCCGATGCACAGGTCGGTGGCGATGATCCAGTACCGGTCGCCGTTCGGTGAGCGGACCAGGGCGGGGTCGCGCACGCCGCGGGTGCCGACGGTGGACCGCAGCACCAGCCCACCGTTGTTGAGGTCGTTCCAGCGGAGGCCATCGGTGCTGTGAGCGAGGTAGATCTGCTGGTCGGTCGACGACTCGCCGGTGAAGTGCGCCATCAGGTAGCCGACTGTCGGGTCCAGCGCGGCCGCCTCCTTCGGTGTCGCCGCCGACCAGGTGGTGAACAGCAGACAAGCGGCGACCATGACCGCGCAGAGCCGGGCGAGGACTCTCGACATGTGTCTCTCTCCTTAGCGCAGGGGCTAACCAGTCAGCTACAGGGCCGGTACGACGGGACGGATGGTGCCGTCGGTGTTGAACTCCATCCGGTCGATGGCGGTCTCACGGTTGGTGCCGTTGCCGGCCGGAACAGCGAACCGGTGGTAGGCGATGTACCAGGTGTCACTGCCGGGAGCCCGGACCACGGAGTGGTGGCCGGTGCCCCTGATGCCCAGGTCGAGGCGCTTCTGCAGCACCACGCCGCGCTTCGTCCACGGCCCGAGGGGTGAGGAGCCGGTGGCGTAGGCGACCCGGTAGTCCTCGCTGCGCGTGTCGTTCTCCGACCACATGAAGTAGTACAGACCGTTGCGCTTGAACACGAACGGCGCCTCGTTGTAGCCCGACGGGGTGATGACCCGCGCCTGCGCCGCGTCGAAGGAGACCATGTCGGCGTTCAACCGCGCCGCCCGCGCGACGCCCTGCCCCCAGTACAGGTAGGACCACCCGTCGTCGTCGGTGAATACCATGGGGTCGATCGTCTGCCCGCCGGAGAACTGGTCGCTGCGGATCAGCGGTCGGCGCAGGGCGTCCCGGAACGGCCCGGTGGGACTGTCGGCTACCGCCACGCCGAGCTGTTTGGCGGTGTTACCGCTGGCAGCGCCACCGCTGAAGTACAGGTAGTAGCGGCCGTTGGCGCTGGCCACCGCCGGCGCCCAGGCCGAATTGTCCGCCCAGGACACGTCCGGTCCGTGGTCGAGGATCACGCCGTGGTCGGTCCAGGTGACCAGGTCGGTGGAGGAGAACGCCTTGTAGTAGGTGCCGGCCCAGCTCGCGTAGCCGTCGGTGGTCGGGTACAGGTAGTAACGGCCGTTGAACACGGCGATGTGCGGGTCGGCGAAGAGGCCCGGGATCACCGGCCCCTTGGTGGTCCTGGGCGCCCACGGCGCGACGAGGCGGAAGGAGCTGTCCGCCCGGAAGGCGGCCGTGTCCTGGTAGGCGTCGAGCCAGAGGGCGAAGTCGCGGTGCCGGATCCGCCGGGTCGGGTAGTTGTACGAGGCGAGCGCCACCGAACCGCTGACCGAGCCCTCCACAGCGCAGAAGGTGGCGTCGGCCCGGAATGACGCGTCGCCGGTGTTCGGGTCGACCCGCAGCCGGTAGTCGCGGTGCCGCAGGAACAAGCCGGCCTTCGTCTGGAAGGAGTAGCAGGCCGGCGACGCCAGGCCGTTGACCACGGTGAGGGTGGCGTCGAGCTTGGTCTGGTTGGCGCTGCCGGAGGTCACCGGGTCGAGCTGTCCGAGGTAGTCGATGTGGCGTACGTACCGTCCGGCTTGGTTGACCGCCTCCAGCGAGACGGCGCCGGTCGGCAGTGTGGCGGCGTGCGCCGACCCGTCGGCCACCACCACGACAGCCGCGGCGGCCACGGCGGAGAGCACGAGGAGCGCACGTAGGCGGGTGGCGGATGCTGTCGGCAGCGATGCCGCTGTCCTGCGCCGTGGAACCACCGCCTCAGCCCCTCTCGCAAGGTCATCTATGTTAGCGTTAACACATCCGGCAGTGTCCGGTCCGAGGCCGGGAGGCCCTGGCGACGGGTTCGGAGTCTTCGCATGCGGTGCCTCTGGCCGCGTCGCGACACAGGCACAATGTGTTCGGTTCGTTAAGTTCGCGTTGCGGACAAGTGTTAGCGATCGCATCCACGAGTGTCAAGGCATCGATCGTCGTAGCTCCCCCGGCACCTGGCGAAGCCGGTTGTCACGCTCGACCCGCATCCTGAGCGCCGTGATCCCCGAGCACCTCACGCACCTGCATGAGCGCGAAGCCGAGCAGGTTGAGCCCTCGCCAACGGGCCGCGTCGCCGGCGGCCGGATCGTCGCGGTTCAGGCCGATACCCCAGATCCGGTCGAGAGGGCTGGCCTCCACCAGGACCCTCTGCCCGGTAGCCAGTAGAAATGCCCGGAGCGCCGGATTCTGGTCGAATTTCGCACGGTTGCCGGCCACCACGATCGCAAAGCGGTGTTCGCTCCAGGTCTGCTGATCGAAGCCCGCGACGCGTCCTCCCAACGCCTTGGCGGCATGGGGATGCGGCGCGGCAAGAATCTGTTCCGCCATCGCGCGGTCGCCGAACAGGGTGGCCTTGCGCCACATCATGTAATGCTCCGCGGTGGCGAATCGCCGCTTGTCGACTGTGAACGGGCTAGGCCACCACTGGCTCAGGCAACCTGATCCGACACCCCCGTCACGCTCGGGCTGGTGCCCCCAGAAGTACAGGAACCTGACCCGATGACCCTGCGCCTGCGCAGCGGCCAGATCCCCGACGCTACGAACGGATGCCAGCATGATGGCGAGTGTGCGGCACCGACGCTCCGCGTACCCCGCATTTTCGTCCGTGACGACCGGCTCCGCGCCGCCAGGCCGGCGCGCCCGGGTGGGCGGCGCACCGGGGACATCCGGAGCGCCGCGACTCGATTCCCCTCCGCCTGGACCGCCGGCGGTGGCCGACCAGCGGACACTATCGATTCGAGCCGACGCGACGCCGAACAACCGGTGACGAAGCATCGACAGACCGGGGTCGACCAGTCCTCGGATTACCATTCGGCCATGGACGACACCATCCGCGGCGTACGCATCAGACACGGTGGCCCGGCCGACGCACCTGCCGTACTGGACATGCTCGACTCCGCGGTGGTCTGGATGAACGACCGCGGCAACACCGAGCAGTGGGGCACGGCGTCGTTCTCGGAGAAGCCCGAGAGGGTCGAACAGGTCGACCGGTACCTGACCGAGAGCCTCCCGTACATCGCGGAGGTGGACGGGACGCCGGCCGCAGCCCTCGTGTTGGATTCGGGGCCCGACCCCCGGGTACCGATCTCGCCTGCGGCAGAACCGGAGCGGTTCGTCCGCCTCCTGGTCTCCGACCGACGATTCGCCGGCCGGAAACTCGGGTCGGCCCTGTTGGCGCACGCCGTCGAGGAAACCCGGCAAGCCGGCGTGCGACTGCTACGGGTCGACTGCTGGGCGGGCGGCGGTGGCGAGTTGGTGGCGTACTACGAGCGCCACGGGTTCACTCCCACCGAAACCTTCCTGGTTGGATCCTGGCCGGGGCAGGTGCTGGCCCAACGGGTCGACTGAGCCGCGCGCCCTCTGCCAGCGGGGGTGGGGCTGGGGCCATCGGAGCGATATTCGGGCGTCTCGCCGGGCTGCGTCCACTAGCGTCCCGCCTCATGGCGAACACCACGGTACGCACTGAACGCCTTGAGCTTCGCCCGGTGCGGGACGAGGACATCGACCGGATCCTGGAGTACCGCAACCTGCCGCAGGTCACACGCTGGCTACTCCGCACGCAGGTCGACCCCGCGTCCTTCCGCGCGGCATGGCGACGCGCGGCCGCGAACCCCGACGACCACAGCATGGCGGCCACCCTCGACGGCGTGGTGATCGGCACCGTCTCACTCGACGTCGTCGACGGCATGGGTCAACCCGGCATGCCACCACGGACCGAGGCCCACCTGGGCTACATCTTCGATCCGGCCTACGGCGGAAACGGGTACGCGACCGAGGCCGTGACCGCTGTGGTGGCGTACGCATTCGACCGGCTGGGCGTTCGGAGAATCACCGCCGGTTGCTTCGCGGAAAACCTCGCCTCGGTGCGAATCCTCGAGAAGGTCGGCATGCGTCGTGAACAGCACGGCGTCGGCGATTCCTGGCACGCCGAACTGGGCTGGGTCGACGGCTACACCTACGCCCTCATCGCCGAGGCACGGCATCGAGAGGGACCACCGCCGGAGCAGCCGGCCGCGTCCATGCCGGTGCCGCGAGCGCGGTGAACCTACCGCGTCACGGTGGGACGACCAGCGTGCCGGCGGCGGCGAGGGGAGGCTAGCCGCTGGTGGACTCCAGCTGATCGAAGGCCAGGCTCCACCACGACTTCGGATCGGCGAACGCGGACGAGTCCACGCCCATCAGTTCCTCGCGGATGGCGGCGGCGCGGGCCGCGCGGGCCCGACCGCCCGGGTCCGTGGCGATGAGCCCTCCGAGCCGGTAGAGGAACTCGACGAACGCGGCGAAGGTCGCGTTGACCGCTTCGAAGTTGGGGGTCTCCAGGTCCAGCAACACGACGGCGCCGGTCAGCGCGTCGAGGCAGAAGAGCAGCTGCGGGTCCTCGGGCGAGCTGCCGAGGACGATGTAGATGCGCGGGCTGGCCTCGCCGATCTCGATCTTCAGCTTGGAGAACAACTCGATGCCGGACACGTCGACGTCGACGGTGAACAGGATCGGCACGTCGACCGGGATGGCCCCGAACGGCGGGAAGACCTCTGGCGTCAGCGGGCCGAGGACGTCGTCGAACCGGTCGACCGGGAAGTAGATCATCCCATCGGCGCCCCAGAGCGCCGTGAGGTCCTCATGTGTCGCGGTCAATCGTCCGCCTCCTCGTCATCGTCACCGGGCGTGGTGAGACCGTGCTCGTCGAGGAAGCCCCACCACTCGTCGTCGTCGAAGCCGATCTCGCCGTAACCGGCGCCGAAGACGTAGTAGGCGAGGAACGAGTCGAGGTCCGGCGCGACGTCGAGGAACATCTCACGCATGAACCACTCGTCGGTGGTCTCCGCCGGGAAGTACCAGACCGCACCGGTGTCGCGTCGCATCAGCAGCGGCTCGTCGCTCAGTGTGCCGATGACCAGCCACTCGGCGGGTTCGTCGGCGACGCCGGTGAACTCGGGCATTTGCTCGAGGTAGTACTGGATGTCGTCGAGATCCGCGACCGCGGGCAGGTCGAACGCGCCGGCCAGGATGCCGTTGGCGGTCTCCAGCAGCTCCCGGACCGGCTGCGGCAGCTCGGCGGGAATCTGGTCGGCCGGAGCGCCCTCATTGATCTGTGCCCACGCCAGCGTCGCCGGCTGGTCCGCTTCCAGGTCGGTACGCAGCTCCGCGATGAGCTCCCGCAGCTCGGGATTCAATCCACTACCTCTATTCGGATCGGTGTGCCGTCGGGCAGGTTCTTGATCTGCTGCCAGATTTGCCCGCCGACATCCCAGTTTGTCTGACCGTGCAGGAGCTTCAGATTACTAACGTCGTCGGCGCCGCCAAGTTGCAGCTCCCACACATGGTCGGGCTGCTGCTTGCGGAGCCGGGCGGCGAGGGCGTTCGCCATCTTCTTGTCGTGGGGCCAGTACTTGTCGAAGATCTTCTGCCGAATGCGCTTCTTGTAGTCGGCCGTGATCTTCTTGTCTCGACCGACCGGGTTCGCCTGCTTGAACAGCTTGCCCTCGTCGCTGAGCTTCTTCAGCGCGTTCATCTTGCGGTCGAACTGTCCGCGCGCGTGGAACGGCTTGCGCTGCACCTTGATCGTGACCTCGGGCAGGCTGTTGTTGCGCACCACCGGCTTCGCGGCGGCCTTCTTCACCGCCGCCCGGACGCCCTTGCCGACCTTCGGCTTGGCCGCGCCGCCGCGTTTCTTCGAACTCTTCGGCGCCCTGCTAGGCATCCAGGAGCTCCTGGATCACCTGGTCGATCAACAGGCCCACGATCTCCCGCGTGATCATCTGGAAGATCGGAACCTCGGCCAGCGATGCGCCGAACGTGACGACGGCTGTGGCGATCGCCTGCGCCACGGCGAAAGCGAGGATCGCCAGCTGCACGATCACCTGGATCTTCAGCGCGAGCACGATCGCAGCCGCGATGATCAGGCCGGTGCCGATCAGCATCGCGGCCTGGGAGTAGTCCGAGAGGGTTCCGGGACCGCTCTCCGGGTTGGCCCACCACTTCTGGAACGCCTGCATCGACTCGCCCTGGTGCTGCGACCAGATCGCCGCCGCAGCCGTTCCGGCCTGCCCGGAGGCCTCGGCGACCGTGCCGGAGAAGTCCAACCAGGCCTGGCCCATCTCGAACAGCTTCTCCTCGTCGGCCTCAGGCCAGGTGTAGCCGATCCAGCTGAGTGCCGTGATCAGCTCGCCGGGCAGTTGGAGCCCCATGCCGTCACCCCAGCATTCCCTGGATGTCCCGCAGCGCGCCCACGGAGGCTTCCTCGACCGACTCGTAGTTGTCGGCCATCTTGGTCAGGTCGCTACCGGCCGAGCCGATCTCCTCGGCGGCGACGCCGATGCAGTCCAGGACCCAGGTGGACGCCTCCGTGTACGCGATGCCGATGAGCGAGCCGATGTCGTCGGCGCCCCACGGCTCGCCGTACCCCTGCATCTGCGCCTCGAAGCTCTCCAGCTGGCCGATGAAGCGTTCGGCGGCGCCGATGACCTCGTCGCCGCCGGACCGCAGCAGCGCCGGATCGACCTCGAAGCCGTTCACCGGGTGCCTCCTCGGGCCATCCGCTCCTGCGCGTCGGTGAGCGCCTGGAGGAACGCACCGAGCCGCGGCACGGCAGTGTCACGAACCTGCTCCAGCTGCTCGGTGAGCTGCGACAGGTCGCCGGAGGCCACGGCTGGGCCGCCGCGCATCGAGTCGATCGCCGCGTTCACGGCCTCGATCACGTGGTCGCAGACCTCGGCCGAGCCGAGCCGCATCATCCGTGGGTCCAGCGTCAGCGACTCCAACCGGCCATCAGCGCCGAACTCGGCGCGGACCTGCCCCTCGGCGGACTCACCGACCCGACGCAGGCGCGCGGCCTCCTCGTCCTCCGGCGCAGTGCCGGCGGCGCGCAACGCGCCGACCGTCGCGTCCAGCATGCGAGCGAACTCCCCGCTCGCCGGCTCATTCACCGACATGCGCCCTCCATCGATCGCCTCCAAGACAGTGGAAAGCGTAGTCAGATCCGGCAAATCGTGTAGTCCCGCGAGGCGGTGCCGCCCGACGTGCTCGTGCTGACCGAGACCGCGCTGGCGGCGGTGGGCCACCGGAGAGCGAAACGTTGTCTCAGGCTGTCGCCAGGCGGACCATGAACTGGCAGCCGTCGGGGGTGTTGCGCACCTCGACCCGACCGCCGTGCGCCTCCACCAGGCCATGGACGATAGCCAGGCCGAGCCCTCCGGACGCCCCACCGTCGCCCGGGCCGGGCGTGCGGGCCGGTTCACCACGGAACGCGATGTCGAACAGGCGGGGAAGGTCGGCCGGCGGAATGCCGCCACAGGTGTCGGCGACCGACAGCCAGGCGTGGTCGTCCTCCCGGCCGGCTTCGATGCGTACGGTGCCGTCCTCCGGGGTGTAGCGGACCGCGTTGAGCAGCAGGTTGGCCACGACCCGGGCCAACTCCGGTTCGCTCGCGGCAACCGTGGGCCACCCCGACTCGCTGGCGATCAGCTTGATCCGGCGAGCGTCGGCCAACGGGGTCGTGCTGGCCAACGCGTCCGAGACCACCTCTCCGAGCGGCACCGCCGTCAACGACAACCGCAACGCTCCCGCGTTGATCCGGGACAGCTCGAACAGGTCGTCGACGAGTCGCGTCATCCGGTCGGTCTCCAGTCGGATGCGTCGGTGGTACTCGTCGACAGTGTCCGGATCACGAACCACCCGGTCCTCCAGCGCCTCCGCCATGGCCCTCAGCCCGGCGAGCGGGGTCCGCAGGTCGTGGGAGACCCAGGCGACCAGGTCGCGCCGGCCCTTCTCCAGTTGCCGTTCCCGCTCCCGGGCCTGGTCGCGCCAGACCGCGGCGCGGGCCAGTCGCCGGCCGAAGTGCCCGCCGACGGCGAGGCTGACCACCGCTGCCGCCGCGACGGTGATCAGGACCACCTCAAGGTCGTGCGCGGAGAGGAACATCGCTTCCGCGACCGCCATCACCCCGACGGCGACGGCGACCACAGTGGTGGTGAGCAGCACGTTGAGGTGCACGGTGATCGAGCGGCGTCGCAGGGCGCGGAGCAGAAGCGCACCGGCGAGCCCGATGCCGAGTGCCGCGCCGAGGGCGATCGCGAAGATCAGGACGATGTCACGCACTGGCTGGCTCGTACCGGTAGCCGACGCCCCAGACGGTCACGATCCGCTGCGGATCGGCGGGGTTGGCCTCGATCTTCTCCCGCAGCCGGCGTACGTGCACCGTCACTGTGGAGTGGTCCCCGAAGTTCCAGCCCCAGACCTGCTCAAGAAGTTCGGCCCGGCCGAAGACCCGGGAGGGATGCCGCATGAGGTGGACGAGCAGGTCGAATTCGCGCAATGTCAGGGCCAGATCGGCACCGGCGAGGCCTGCGGTTCGGGAGGCCGTGTGCACCACCAGGTTGCCGTCGGTGAGCGCCTCCGGCCGCTCTGGTGGAATCCCACCGCCGGCGCGACGAAGCACCGAACGGACCCGCAGCACCAGTTCCCGGGGCGAGAAGGGCTTCGTCAGGTAGTCGTCCGCGCCGAGTTGCAGCCCGAGGATCCGGTCGGCTTCGTCGCCGCGCGCGGTGAGCATGACGATCGGTACGCCGTCCGGCCGTACCCGCAGCGCCCGACACACCTCCAGGCCACTGATCAACGGCAGCATCAGGTCGAGCACGACCAGGTCTGGCGCCTGCCGCTCCACGGCCGCCAGTGCCGCCGCACCGTCCGCCGCGAGGCTCACCTGGAAGCCGTCGTTCTCAAGGTAACGACGGATGACGTCGCTCACGGTCTGATCGTCGTCGACCACCAGCACGCGCTGCGTCACAGGCCTTCCCCGTTCCGCCCCGTCAACGTCTCCCCCAGATGTCCATCGGCCCAGCCTAGCCACGCGGCAGACTCCGCCCGGACCAGCAAACCTTGCGAGGTTCTTACGGCTGGACGCGCAAACCCGCCCTGGCGTCCGTGGGGTCATACGGTGACCGGAATGCGGATCCTTGTCACCGGTGCGGCCGGGTTCATCGGCTCACACATCGCCGACCTGCTCAGCGACGACGGGCACGAGGTGGTGGCCGTTGACGCGCTCCTGCCCGAGGCGCACGCTGCGACGGCGCCGCCCTGGACCCAGCGGCACGACCTGGTGGTCGGCGACGTCCGCGACAACGAACTGCTGACCCGGCTCCTGACCGGGGTCGACGCGGTCTGCCATCAGGCAGCCATGGTCGGCCATGGCCTCGACCCCGCCGACGCCCCCCGGTACGCCGCGCACAACGACCTCGGCACGGCCACAGTCCTCGCGGCGATGCACACGGCCGGGGTGCGCCGACTGGTGCTGGCCAGCTCGATGGTGGTCTACGGCGAGGGCCGCTACCACTGCCCCACCCACGGCATCGTCCGGCCTGCCGACCGCCGGGTGGTCGACCTGGCCGAGGGCCGGTACGAGCCGACCTGCCCTCGCTGCGATCAGGCGCTCTCCCCCGGTCTCGTGCCCGAGGACGCGCCGCTGGAGCCGCACAGCACGTACGCCGCCACCAAGCTGGCCCAGGAACACCTCGCCAATGCCTGGGCCCGGCAGACCGGCGGATCGGTCTGGGCCCTGCGCTATCACAACGTCTACGGTCCGCGAATGCCCCGCGACACCCCGTATTCGGGGGTCGCGTCGATCTTCCGCTCGGCCCTGGCCGCCGGACGACCGCCCCGGGTGCTGGAGGACGGCCGGCAACGGCGCGACTTCGTGCACGTGACCGACGTGGCCGCGGCCAATCTGCTGGCCCTCACGACACCGGCACCGGATCCCCTGACCCCGATCAACGTCTGCTCGGGCGAACCGCACACCGTCGGCGAGTTGGCCCACGAGCTGGCGTCGGCGATGGGCGGGCCAGCGCCGGTCACGGTCGGGGGCGGACGGGCGGCTGACGTACGGCACGTCGTGGCCGATCCGGCGCGCGCCGTCCGGGTGCTTGGTTTCACCGCCCGGGTCGGCTTCGCCGCTGGCGTCGCCGACTTCACCAACGCGGTGATGCGGGATCCGGCATCGGTCACGACACGGTCCACAGCAGGTGGTTGACGGCGAGAGCCGTGGCGGCCTGGGCGGCCAACCACCACCGTCGGTGACCGTGGGGCAGGTGCGCGGTGGCGACCAGCAGCCAGACGGCGAACGGTAGCCAGATCCGTTCGACCTCGGCCTTGCTGAGCCCGGACAGGTCCGCCGCGAGCACCGCCGCCGTCGCCGCGACGGGCAACCACACTGTGGGTCCGGCGCTGGCGATCCGCTGCCGGAGTGTCGTGGCGAGCGGTGGGTGCGGTGCGTGGATCGACACGGCGGCCACCGCCCGCCGCAGCGCCGGCCCGACCACCGGGCCGGCCGAGAGCAGCAGGGCCGCGAGATTCGCCCAGACCCAGTAACCGTACGGACGCTCCGCCGCCCAACCCTGGTAGTAGCGACGCGCCACCAGGTGGTAGCCGTCCAGCCACCAGAAGCCGGCGAGGGTGAACACGGCGACGACGCCCGCGACCGCCGTCGCCGCGACCAGGAGCACTCCGAGTCGGTCCCGCGCCCGGAGCAGCACCGTCAACGCGAGCAGCCCGACCAGGACGAACCCGTACGACAGGTAGAGCGCGAAGCCGAGGAGCAACCCGCCCAGTGCGGCACCTGGTCGACCACCCGCCGCCAGCAGCGCCAACCCGGCCGCGACCACCGCGGCGAAGATCCCGTCCGCGGACGCGCCCACCCAGACCGCCCCCGGCAGGAGCACCAGGAACGGCCACACCGCCCGCGCCGCGTCCTCGACGCCGAGTGCCCGCAGCGTCACCGGAACCGACACCGACACCGTGGCACCGAGCAGCACGCAGGCGAGCCCGGCGGCGGTCCCGCCGCCCAGGCCGATCCGCTCCAGCCAGACGAAGAACAGCAACGCCCCCGGTGGATGAGCGGCAGCGTGGGTGGACCACGAGTCGGGCTGGAAGTCGAGAATGCGGTCGGCGAAACCGGACAGCATGATGCCGACGTCCGTCACCCGGGGCACCTCGTGCAGGTACTCGGCCTGCACTGTGAGCCGCTCGGTCAACCCCGCGGACCAGCCGTCCACAAGGGCCAGCGACAGCGTCCAGAGCAGCGAGGCGAAATAGCCGACCGCCAGCAGCCGCGGCCACGACGTGTCGGTCGCCCAGCGCACGCCCCGCCAGACGAACAGCGCCGCGACGAGCAACGCGGCGGGGGTACCGGGGCCCAGATGGGGCTGCCAACTCGCGTAGAGCGGTGCCGCGTCGGCGTGCAGCCGTACGCCCTGATGGTTGAGCAGGGCGCCGACGGCGACAGCGACGGCGAGCACTGCCACCTCGACGCCGAGGACGATCAGGTCGGCGGACCGGGTTCGTCCCGGGCGGGTCATCATGGTCATGGTGACGGCCGACCTTACGGCCTCCCACCAGGCATTCGACTGCCCGAAGGCGATACGTCAGCGAGTCGTAAGATCCGTTGCCGTGTAAGCGATTCGTAAGGACGAACCACGGTCCCGACGACCGGTGGCGGGCCTAGCGTCGCCGGTATGCACACAACGATCGACGTGGTGCTGCCGTGTCTGGACGAGGCGGCCGCACTGCCTGCCGTACTGGGCGGGCTACCGCCCGGCTACCACGCCATCGTGGTCGACAACGGCTCCACCGACGGTTCACCGGTCGTCGCGGCCGAGCATGGGGCCCGGGTCGTCCACGAGCCTCGACGCGGGTACGGAGCGGCAGTGCACGCCGGCCTGCTGGCCGCGGCGGCGGATCTGGTCTGCGTGCTCGACGCGGACGGCTCGTTCGACCCGGCCGAGTTGCCCAGGCTCGTCTCGGCGGTGCACGACGGACGGGCCGATCTCGCCGTCGGGCGGCGTCGGCCGGTCTCGGCGGATGCCTGGCCATGGCATGCCCGAGCCGGGAACGCTGTGGTTGCCGCCCTGCTGCGGCGTCGCGGCGTGCCGGTGTACGACATCAGCCCGATCCGGGTGGCCCGCCGGGCGGCGCTGCTGGGCCTCGGTGTCGACGACCGCGCGTTCGGCTACCCCCTGGAGTTGCTGTTGCGCGCGGCCGGAGCGGGCTGGCGGATCCTCGAACTGGACGTCGCGTACGCGCCCCGCGCCGCCGGCACCAGGTCGAAGGTCTCCGGGTCGGTCCGGGGCACGCTGCGGGCGACCCGGGACTTCGCCGGAGTGCTGCGCACCGGTGGTGGCCGGTGAACGTCCTGCTCCTGGTCGCGAAGGCACCGGTCCCCGGGCAGGCCAAGACGCGCCTCTGCCCGCCCGCCGATCCCACCCAGGCGGCGCGGATCGCTGCGGCGTCGTTGTTGGACACCCTCGCGGCGGTGCGCGCCACCGCCTCGACCATTCCCGTGTTGGCACACACCGGTCGGTTCGCCGATGCCGAGTACAGCGCGGAGCTGACCGCCGCGTTGGCGGGTTGGCACCTGCTTCCGCAACGCGGCGACACGTTCGCCGACCGCCTCGCGAACGCCCACGCCGACACCGCTGCGGCATTTCCCGGCCGACCGGTGCTGCAGATCGGCATGGACACCCCGCAGATCGGGCCGGCCCTGCTCAGCGCCGCGCTGGACCGGCTCGCCGAACACGAGGCGGTGTTCGGGCCGGCGCTGGACGGCGGCTGGTGGGCGCTCGGGTTACGCGATTCGAGGTACGCGAGCGCGTTACGCGAGGTACCCATGTCGACCGACGACACCGGGCGCCGCACCCTCGCCGCGCTGCGCGGGCACGGCGTACGACCGGCGATCCTGCCCGTGCAGCGGGATGTCGACGACTGGTCGACGGCGTTGGCAGTCGCGGCCGACCTACCCGGCACCCGGTTCGCGGATGCCGTCGCGTCGGTGGGCGGCCATCTGCTGAGCGGACACCCCCGGTGAGGTCAACTGTCAGTCTCGACGGTTTCGCCGTGGTGCTGGGCAGACTCGGCGGGTGGTCCGCCGATCATGACGCCCACGGCACGCCGGTCGACCCGAAGCCTGCTACCCAACCCGACCATTGGCTGGTGCACACCGACGGGCGACGTGACCTGTTGCCGGTACGGCGATGGCACGGGCCGCCCGAGCCGGCCATCGAGTCCGTCGCCGCACGCTGCACCGGGCCCACGATCGACCTCGGCTGCGGCCCCGGGCGGGTGACGATGGCGCTCGCGCGCCGCGGCCTCGTCGCACTGGGGGTGGACATCTCCGCCGAGGCGGTACGTCTGACCCAGGGCCGAGGGGTGGTCGCCCTGCGACGCGACGTCTTCGAACCCCTTCCCGGGGAGGGGAGGTGGGCGCACGCCCTGCTCATCGACGGCAACATCGGCATCGGTGGCGACCCGGTCCGCTTGCTGCGCCGGTGCGGCACCCTGATCGCGGCCGACGGAACGCTGGTGGTCGAGGTGGAACCCCCGGGGGCCGGGCTGTGGCAGGGGCAGGCGTACGTCATGTCCGGAGCGTCCGGGGATCGGGAGCCGCGCGGACCGGTGTTCCGCTGGGCGCGGGTCGGGTCGGAGGCGGTGACCCGGGCCGCCGCGGCTGCCGGCCTGCGAGTCGTCGACCGTTTCCGGTTCGGTCCACGCTGGTTCGCCGAGTTGGCGCGCTCATGATCCGCCGGCCACGCGTCCCCGTACCCGAGGACTTCACAGCGCCCTCGCACTCACCGCTGGTCGCCGCGCGGCTCGGTCTCTGGCTCGGGGTGGCGTTCGGGCTGTGTTTCGGCACCGGGCTGCTGAGTCACTACATCCAGCACCCGCCAGGCTGGTTCACCTGGCCGACCCGCCCGGTCAACCTGTACCGGGTCACCCAGGGCGTTCACGTGCTCTCCGGTGTCGCCGCGATCCCGTTGCTGCTGGCCAAGCTGTGGAGCGTCTACCCCCGGCTGTTCGTCCGCCCGCCCCTACGTCGGCCGATCCGGTTGTCCGCCCACACCCTCGAACGGATCTCCGTCCTGGTGCTGGTCTGCGCCGCGTTCTTCGAACTGGTCACGGGCCTGTTCAACGTCGCCCAGTCGTACCCGTGGGGGTTCTTCTTCCCGACGGCCCACTACGCGGTCGCCTGGCTGGTGGCGGGAGCGATGCTGCTGCACGTCGCGGTGAAGCTCCCGATCGCTCGCGCGGCGCTGGGCACCCCACTGCGACCCAGCAGAGCGGGGCGGGCTGCGAAACTGGTGGCTGACGACCGGGACTCGTCCGAGCGACGCGCGTTCCTGCGTACCTCGGCGGGCGTCGCCGGCATCGCCGTGCTGGCCACCGCCGGGGTCACCGTGCCGTGGCTACGTCGGGTGTCGCCGCTGGCGTGGCGTTCCGCGTCCGGGCCACAGGGCGTACCGATCAACCGTACGGCGGCTGCCGCGCACATCGCCGTTCCCCCGGACTGGCGGCTGGAGATCGTCTGGCCGGGCGGGCGGGGCAGCCTGTCCCTGGCCGACCTGGCGGCCCTGCCGCAAGTGACGGCGGAACTGCCGATCGCCTGTGTCGAGGGCTGGAGCGCGTCGGCCCACTGGACCGGCGTGCCCGTCGTCGAGTTGCTGCGCCGGGCCGGCGCACCGACCGGCCGACCGGTTCGGGTCAGCTCACTGGAAACCGACGGTCTGTACGCGGCCAGCACACTCCCTGCGGCCCATGCCCGCGACCCGCTGACCCTGCTCGCTCTGCGGATCAACGGCGAGCAGCTGTCTCCCGACCACGGTTACCCCTGCCGACTCATCGCGCCGAGCCGGCCGGGCGTTCTGCAGACCAAGTGGGTGGCAAGGCTGGAGGTGTTGCGGTGAGAACCGTCCGGCTGCTCCTGTTCGCGGCTGGTGCCGCGGCCACCGCGTACGGCGGTTGGTTGCTCCTCCCCCAGCTCGACACCGCCCTGCCGTGGCTGATCGGCGGCCCGGTGCTGCACGACGTCCTGGTGGCGCCGCTGGTCGGGCTGGTCGGACTGGCGCTGGGCCGACTGGTGAGGAACCGGTTGCGCCTGGCCTGGATCGCCGCAGGTGTGCTGGCCAGCGCCACGTTGCTGCTGATCGCTGTGCCCCTGCTGTGGCGACCACCTTCGGCGCCGCCGAACCCGGGCCTCCCGGACCGCGACTACCCGCTGGGGCTCGCCGTCGGGCTGGCTGTGCTCTGGGCCGCGATCGTGGTCGTCCTGGTCGTCGCCACCACTGTCGACAGACGTGTCGCGGGCCGACGAGCCGAGCGTCGCTGAGTCGGCCCCAGCCGTTCTTCACTGTTCGTCCAGGAGGGGTACACATGTCAGCAGGAGACCTCAGCACGACCGGTCGCCCGCCGATCGGCGTGGTCGGCGGATCCGGGTTCTACGAGTTCCTCGACGACGTCGCCGAGGTCACCGTCGACACACCGTACGGGCCCCCGAGCGACGCGCTGTCCGTCGGGAGTGTCGCCGAGCGGCCGGTGGTGTTCCTGCCCCGCCACGGACGCCGGCACACCCTCCCCCCGCACCGCATCAACTACCGGGCCAACCTGTGGGCGCTGCGCGCACTCGGCGTCCGCCAGGTGCTCGCACCGGGCGCTGTGGGCGGCCTGCGACCGGATCTGGGCCCGGGGACCCTCGTCGTACCGGACCAACTGGTCGACCGGACCAGCGGCCGGGAGCAGACCTACTACGACGGACAGCCGCGCGCGGACGGGAAGCCCTCCCCGGTCGTTCACGTTCCCTTCGCCGACCCCTACTGCCCGGTCGGACGAGCCACCGTCCTCGACGCCGCCCGAACCGCTGGTTGGCAGCCGGTCGACGGTGGAACGATGGTCGTCATCGAGGGGCCCCGATTCTCCACCCGCGCCGAATCGCTGTGGTACGGCCGGCAGGGCTGGTCGGTCGTCGGCATGACCGGTCACCCGGAAGCGGTGTTGGCCCGCGAACTGGCACTGTGTTACACCGCGCTGTCCCTGGTGACCGACCTCGACTCGGGCGTGGAGGTCGGTCAGGGCGTGACTCAGCAGGAGGTGTTCACGGTCTTCGCCCGGAACATCGAGCGCCTGCGCCTCCTGCTCGGCGACGCGGTGCAGACGTTGCCGGAGGACCAGTGCGCCTGCCGGTGCGGACAGGCGCTGGCAGATACGCAGAAGTGACCGTCGTAAGAGTTCCGAAATGGTTCGCGAACAGTTCGACGGCGGCTGCGGCCGTACGCTGCGGTGATGGGAAAACGGATGTTCCGGTCGCCGGTGGTCCGAGCCGGTCTCGCCTGCGCTGTCGTCGTGTCGATGCTGGCCCTGTACTGGTTCCAGCCGTGGAAGCTCTTCACCGACACCTACGTCGACGAGGCCGTTCCCCGCGTCGCGACGACATCTGTCAGCCCGGCCCCGGCGGCGTCGGCAGCCACCCCAACCCCGGCGGCCTCGGCAGCCGCCCCGGCGGCGAACGAGATCCTGACCGCCGGCGAGTTCGTCACCCATGAGCACCGAACGACCGGCAGTGCCGAGATTCACCGACTCGCCGACGGGCGCCACCAGCTGGTCATCCGCGATTTGGACACGTCGAACGGCCCGGACCTGCGGGTGTGGCTGACCGACCAACCGGTCATCCGGGGCACGGCCGGCTGGCGGGTGTTCGACGACGGCGAATGGGTCGAGCTGGCCAAGCTCAAGGGCAACAAGGGCAACCAGGTGTACGAGCTACCGGCGTCGGTGGATCCAGGTGACTTCCGGAGCGTCTCCATCTGGTGCAAGCGGTTCGCGGTCTCCTTCGGCGCGGCCGATCTCACGAGCGCCTGACCGACAGGACCGGCCCGCAACCTGCCGGACACGGCATTGACATCTTTCACTGCGCGATCTAGCGTCGGAACGAATCGATTCGACGCCGAGCCAGGTGCTCCGGCACCGTCGGTCGAACGGTCTCGTGATGTTTGGGCGCACGAGGTGACCACTGTCGAATCGATTGTCGAGTGGTCCCGCGCGGGCGGCGAGACCAGCGGCGGAAACCTGCGTCGATGAGCCGGTCGGCCGTGGACCCCTTTCAACCAGTTCGTGCCGAATGGCGGGAGCCCCTTCATGACAAGACGTAGACCCATCCTTGGATTGCTCGCGACGGCGGCGGCCGTCGTCGTGACCGTGAGCGCAGGGGCACTGGCCGGTGGTCTGAGCACCACCGCGTCGGCCGCGGACATCGGAGCGGCCGCAGCGACCGCCGGGTGCGGCAAGGCGCCCACGTTGACCAGCGGCCAGCGGTCCATTCAGAGCAACGGCCAGAACCGCAGCTTCATCCTGCGGATCCCCGACAACTACGACAGGAACCACCCCTACCGGTTGATCTTCGGGTTCCACTGGAACGGCGGCACCGCGAACGACGTCGACGGCGGCGGGTCCGACGGGGCGGCCTGGTCCTACTACGGGCTGCGGCAGCAGGCGAACAACAGCACGATCTTCGTCGCACCCCAGGGCAACGGGAACGGCTGGGCCAACCCCGGCGGCCAGGACGTCACCTTCGTCGACAACATGATCAGCCTGATCGAGGCCGATCTGTGTGTCGAGACCACCCAGCGCTTCGCGCTCGGTTTCAGCTACGGCGGGGGCATGAGCTACTCGCTGGCCTGTTCCCGGCCGGGTGTCTTCCGCGCTGTCGCGGTCTACTCCGGTGGGCAGCTCAGCGGGTGCAGCGGCGGCACCCAGCCGGTCGCGTACATGGGAATCCACGGCATCGGGGACTCGGTGCTCAACATCTCCGCCGGACGGTCCCTGCGTGACACGTTCGTCCGGAACAACGGGTGCACCGCCCAGAGCCCACCCGAACCGAGGGCGGGCAGTCTGACCCACATCACCACCACCTACTCCGGCTGCCGGTCCGGCTATCCGGTGGTCTGGGCAGCCTTCGACGGCGGGCACACCCCCGGCCCGGTGGACGGCGGCGGAGACAGCGGCGCCAGGACCTGGACCAAGGGCGAGGTGTGGAGGTTCTTCACCCAGTTCGGTGGCACCGATCCCACGTCGCCGCCGACCACCCCGCCGCCGACCACCCCGCCGCCGAGCGACACGTCGGCCCTGCGCAGCACGTCCTCCGGACGGTGCCTCGACGTCAACGGCGCCTCGCAGACCAATGGCGCGGCGGCGATCATCTGGGACTGCCACGGTCAGAGCAACCAGAGCTGGACCTCGACAGCCGCCCAGGAGCTGCGCGTCTTTGGCGGCAAGTGCCTCGACGTCAACGGCGCCAGCACCGCGAACGGCAGCTCGGTGATCATTTGGGACTGCAACGGCCAGTCCAATCAGAAGTGGCGGTTCAACGCCGACGGCTCGATCACCGGAGTTGGTTCGGGTCGCTGCCTGAACCTGGTCGGCAACGGCACGGCCAACGGCACGCGCGTGCAGATCTCCGACTGCACCGGCGCGGCCAACCAACGCTGGAGCCGGAGTTGAGCCCGACGAGGTTCCCGCAGAGGGGACCGGTCCAACGGATGTTCAACCACTCGCAAGGAGGCGCAACCGTGCCGCTTCGCAAACTCTCCGGCCCCTGGCTGGGGGCAGCCATGGCGGTCATGGTTCTGATCGCCGTCGGAATGTACGTTGTCACGACCGTCGCACCGGCGGCGGCGGCCACCACTGCCGGCTGCGGCAAAGCGCCCGGGTTGAACAGCGGCACCCACACCATCCAGAGCGGTGGGAAGAGCCGTAGTTTCATCCTTCGACTGCCGGACAGCTACAACAACACCTACGCCCACCGGCTGGCCTTCGGGTTCCACTGGCTGGGCGGCACCGCCAGTCAGGTCGCGTCGGGCGGAAGCGACGGTGCGGCGTGGGCCTACTACGGCATGCAGTCGCAGGCGAACAACAGCACCATCTTCGTCGCCCCGCAGGGCCTCAACAACGGCTGGGGCAACTCCAACGGTGAAGACGTCACCTTCACCGACGACATGATCCGCATGATCGACAACGCTCTCTGCGTCGACACCACACAACGCTTCTCGGTCGGGTTCAGCTACGGCGGCGCGATGAGCTACTCGTTGGCGTGTTCCCGACCGACGGTGTTCCGCGCGGTCGCGGCAATCGCGGCCCCGGGGGCGATCAGCGGTTGCAGCGGCGGCACCGGACCGGTCGCGTACCTGGGGATCCACGGCATCAACGACAACATCCCCAGCGGACGCTCGCTGCGCGACAGGTTCGTCCGCAACAACGGATGCGCCGCACAGAGCCCGCCCGAGCCGAGGGCTGGCAGCCTGACCCACATCACCACCGCGTACTCCTGCCAGGCCGGATACCCGGTGCTCTGGGCCGCCTTCGACGGCGGCCACCAGCAGGGCCCGGTGGACGGCTGCGCCGGCTGTGAGAGCGGCGCGCGGAGCTGGGTCAAGCAGGAGGTCTGGAACTTCTTCGCCCAGTTCGGGTCCACAGTGCCCCCCACCACTCCCCCGCCGTCGACCCCACCGGCCGGCCAGCAGAACGTGCTGATCGCCAGCAGCCCGGCCAACCGCTGCATCGACATTCCCAACTCGAGCACGACGAACGGTGCTCGTCCGCAACTGTGGGACTGTCACGGTGGCACCAACCAGCGTTGGACCTACACCGCCAACCGCACGCTGACCGTGTACGGCAACAAGTGCCTGGACGCCAGCGGAGCGGGCAGCAGCAACGGCACCGCGGTCATCATCTGGGACTGCAACGGCCAAGCCAACCAACAGTGGAACCTGAACTCCAACGGCACCATCACCGGCGCCCAGTCGGGGCTGTGCCTCGATGCCGTCGCATCCGGCACGGCCAACGGGACGCAACTTCACCTCTGGGCCTGTCACGGCGGCGCCAACCAGCAGTGGAGCAGGCGCAACTAGCACCGCGCGCCACGTCGGAGTACGCGCCGCCCGGGTCCTGTCCCGGGCGGCGCGTACTCCGTCAGTCGGTGGCCGGGGCCGAGACGGAGACGTGCGCGGTGACGATCCGCCAGCCGACGGGCAGGCGTACCCAGGTCTGGGTCTGCCGCCCGGTCGTGGCGGTGCCGTCGTACCCGAACCGGGTTGTCACGACCGCCAGGTCCGGGCCGAACGTGGTGATGATGGGGTCGACCAGCCGGCGACCGGCCGGCAACGGTGGCTGCGCCACGCGCCACTTGCGCTGCTCGTCAAGCCCGTACTGATGGTCGGCGAGGCCGAACCGTACGGTCCGCTCGGAGTCCCAGAAGTACCCGCAGATCAGGTCGGCGTCGCCAGCCGCCAGCGCCTGTTCGTAGGCGGTGAAGGCCGCCGCCACCTCGGCGGCCACGTCCGTCCGGTCGATCTCCATGCGGTACGTCCCTTCGATCCGTTCGGTCAGGAACTTCCCGGGCCGGTCGGGAGACGTGACGCCCCCGACCGGGCCGGCTCACCCGCTCACTGCCGACGTCCGCTGCTCCTCCGCTGACCAATCGGTGACCGGCCCGGCCCGACCCGGTTCCACGTCCGGCTCGACCTCCTCCGGGCCGGGATCGCGGGGCGTGGGGCGGCCCAGCGCGAAGACCACACAGATCACCGCGACGAAGAGGTAGCCGAGCGCCACCTGACCGTTGGCGTTCCACTCGATCCGTTCGCCGTGGATCAACCCGATGAACGACAACAGCGCACCGGAGCCGGCGAAGATCGCGGCCCGAACGAACCGCTTGTCGATGATGAAGACCACCACCGCGCCGAGCACCAGGCCGGCGAGGATCGCACCCTGACCCAGCACCAGAAGCCCGTCGTAGATCACGCCAGCGCCGTTGAGCGCATCGTCGCCGACCGCCGCGGCGGTGGTGCCCGCCGCTGCCAGAGCGTTGTCGATCTGCCCGGTCGCCCAGGCGGCGATGTTCGGAATCAGCGCGGCGACCACTGCGGCGGCGTGCGCCCTGGGGGTCGCCTGGAACGCCTGCGCCCCGATCAGCAACCCGATGTAGAGCAGGATCGGCACGATCGCCGCCGTCGGGAAGATCGCGCCGAGCAGCCCGAACATGCCGAGGAAGCAGAGCAACGCGATCACCACACCGGTCGCCATCGAGTAACCGCTGCGTCCACCCGCGGCCTTCCAACCCGGGTGACCGACATAGACGGCCGGTGGGAACGGCGAGCCGAGCGCGGCCCCGATCACCGCACCCGCGCCATCGGCGAGCAGCACGCTGCGCAGGTTGTAGTTGTCCCCCGCGGTGGCCGCGCTCTCCACGTTCGTCATTCCCTCGGTGAAGTTGTAGACACCGAGGGGGATCGCCGTCGCCAGCAGAGGCGCCATGTCGACCAACCCGGCGAAGAGCAGGTCCAGCTTGAACGAGGGTACGGCGATCGCGATGTCCCGGGCGGCGGCCGTGACGTCCGGCACCGACATGGCACCGCCGGCCCAGCCGATCGCGGTACCGAGCAGCAGTGCGGCGAGCCCGATCGGGAAGTTGAACGGCAACTTCACGTCGGTCAACAACCCGATCAGCAGCAGCGCGAGGACCGGCAGGGCGACCCAGGCCATCCGCCACATCTGCCCGGCGGGGTTCATCGAGATGAACGTGATGGAGATTCCCGCAAGGGTGCCGAGCAGCGCGGCCCGGGGCGCGTACCGGCGGATGTAGGGCCCGACGAACGCGCCGATCAGCACGATCACGCCGATGATGAAGGCCCACGCCAGCCCGGCCTCCCAGGCCCGCACGGGGTCCTGGGTGCGCAGGTAGATGGGGAGCATGATGACGAAGATGACGATGAACATGTGCGGCACGCTCGGCCCGTACGGCAGGGCCGTCACGTCGGTGCGGTTCTCCCGTCGAGCCAGCCGGCGGGCCAGGTAGGTGTAGTAGATGTTTCCGGCGACCAGGGCGATGCCCAGTGCCGGCAGGATGGTGCCGAACACCTCCCCCTCGGGGAGGTTCACCACGGCGAGGCAGAGCCCGGTCAGGGTGAGCACGTTGACAAGGACGTTGACGCCGAATCCGAAGAACGCGTTGGTGTCGCCGCGGACCCAGTACGGCAGCGCGACGTTTGTTGGTTTGGTCGAGACCATGACTGCTCCCGGTCAGGAGGAGGGCTGCAACACGGGGGTGGCGGGTAGCGCGGCGCGTACCTGCGCCGAGTCGGCGACCCAGCCGAAGATGCCGCCCTGGGCGGCGATCATGTCGAGGCCGACCCGGTGGAATTCCGGGAAGTAGGACCCGACGCAGTCGGCGAGCACGAGGCACTCGTACCCGCGGTCGTTGGCTTCCCGGACGGTGGTGTGCACGCAGACCTCGGTGGTGACCCCGGTGACCAGGAGGCTACGGACACCCCGCTCGGCGAGCAGGACGTCCAGGTTGGTGGCGTGGAAGGCACCCTTGCCGGGCTTGTCGATGACCGGCTCGTCGGGCAGCGGCCTCAGCTCGTCGATGATGTCGTGGCCGTACTCGCCCCGGACGAGGATGCGACCCTTGGGTCCGGGATCACCGATCCGTCTGCTCGGCGCACCGCGGCTGAGCTTGGCCGGCGGACAGTCGGACAGGTCGGGCAGGTGCCCCTCGCGGGTGTGCACGACACTCAGGCCGACGGCGCGGGCGGCGGCCAGCAGCGCGGCGAGCGGTGCGATGGTGCGGCGCAACTGGCCGACGTCGTTGCCCAGGCTCTCACCGAACCCGCCGGGCTCCAGAAAGTCGCGCTGCATGTCGATGACGAGCAGCGCCGTGGTCGAGATGTCGAAGGCGTACGGGCCGGGCCGCGCCGCCGCGATGGTCACCATGGGCACCTCACTCGGCCGTGGCGGCGATGACGTCGTCGGATGTGGTGACGCAGCCGAAGACGCCGCCCTGCATGGTGACCATGTGCAGTGCCGCGTCGTGGTTGGCCTTGTCGGTGGCGCCGGTGCAGTCGGAGAGGATCAGGCACTCGTACCCCCGGTCGTTCGCCTCGCGCATCGTGGTGTGCACGCAGACGTCGGTGGTGATGCCGGTGAGGATCAGGTGGGTGATGCCCCTGCTGCGGAGCACCAGGTCGAGGTTCGTCGCGTAGAAGGCACCCTTGCCGGGCTTGTCGATGATCACTTCGCCGGCCACCGGGGCCACTTCCGGCACGATCTCCCAGCCCGGCTCGCCCCGGACCAGGATCCGGCCGGCCGGGCCGGGCGCGCCGATTTCGGCGCCGATGCGCGCCGAACGCCACAGCTTGTTCGCCGGCAGGTCGGACAACTGCGGGTCGTGTCCCTCCCGGGTGTGCACGACAAGCATCCCGAGCGATCGCGCGTGCTCGAGCAGCCGGGCAGTGGCCGGCAGGCCGGCCCGGGTGAGGCCGATGTCGTAACCCATCGCGTCGACGTAGCCGCCCGGCCCGCAGAAGTCGGTCTGCCAGTCGATGCAGAGCAGTGCGGTACGCGCGGTGTCCGCCACGCCGTCGTAGGGCCACGGGTAGGGGTTGGCCGTTACCGGCCCGATGCTGCCCATCCTCTCGCCTCCTGTCGTGATCGCTGATGCTGGCGCGTCAGCGCCGGGCGGCGGATCGCCGGTAGGCCCGCCACCCTCCGCTGGCGCTGATGTCCTCGGCCGGCGGGCCCGCCGCGTACGCTTCGCAGAGGAAACCGAGCACGTCACGTCCGTCGTGCAGCTGGACCCAACCGAGCGAGAGGGGTGCTGGCACTCCGGCCAGCAACCCACCGAGAGCCGCGCTGGGCAGCCGCCACAGCTCGACCTCGATCGGGTGACCGTTCGCCCCGTCCGGGCCGATTCGGACCAGGCCTGGCAGCCCTTCGCCATCGGGCGTGTCCATCCGGTACAGCCGGTAGAGCGGCGCGGTGCGGGCGGTACCGGCGAGGACCGCGCCGCGCCCGAGCAGCTCGCCGTTGCGGGATTCGCCGGTCAGGTGCCGGCCGACCACGGCGACAAGCAGCTCAGCCGAGCGCTGGGGAGGTGGCGGGCTCGCCTCGACCATCTGGGTCGAGGCCCCGCCCTCGGTGACCGCGGCGGCCAGCCTGGCCAGGGTGGTGTCACTGAACGCCGGGCCGACCAGGGTCAGGCTCGCCGGGCGGCCGGAGCTGGTGAACCCGTTGGGTACGGTCACCGCGGCCAGGTCGAGCAGATTCGCGAACTGGGTGTAGCGGCCGAGCATCGCGTTGCGCCCGATCGGATCCTCGGCGATCTCGTCGAGCGTGAAGGTGGTGCCGACGGTGGGCACCACCAGCACGTCGACGTCCTGCCAGAGCTGGTCGACCTGGGCTCGCAGTTCGCGCAGGCGGTGCTGACCGCGGAAAGCGTCGATAGCGTCGTAACGACGACCGGTCTCCAGTACGGCACGGGTCACCTCGAAGACCGACTCGGGGTGCGACCGCAGGAAGCCGTCCAGGGCGACGAGCCGCTCGGCCACCCAGGGCCCCCGGTAGAGCAGGTCGCCCGCCTCGAAGAAGGCACCGAGCGGCACCGACCGACGGGACCCGACGAAGGTGTGCAGCCGCTCCACCCCCGCCGCGAACCGGGCCTGCTGCCCGCTGTCGCCGAAGAACTCCAGGTCCTCCACCCGGGGCACCCCGAGGCGGAGCGTCCCCGGCAGGCGGGGAACCACCCGCTCGGCCGGGAATGGACGTCCCCAGGGGTCGGCCGAAGTGACCGCCCGGGCGGCGTGCAGCACGTCGAGGGCGCCAGCCACGTCGGGGGTGAAGACCGACACGCAGTCCAGTGAGCGGCAGGCGGGCACCACGCCGGCCGTACTGAGCAGACCCCGGGTGGGCTTGAGACCGACAATCCCGTTGAGCGCCGCCGGCACCCGACCGGAGCCGGCGGTGTCCGTACCCAGGGCGAAGCTGACCTGGCCCGCAGCTACGGCGACCGCTGAGCCGGAGCTGGAGCCCCCGGAGATGAGGCCGCCGCCGAACACGCTCTGGCAACTGCCGTACGGCGAGCGGGCGCCGGTCAGACCGGTGGCGAACTGGTCGAGGTTGGTCTTGCCGACAAGCAGCGCGCCGGCGTCGAGGAGTCGCCGCACCACTGGCGCGTCCTCGACGGCCTCGTACCCGAAGTCGGGGCAGCCCGCCGTGGTGACCATGCCGGCCACGTCGATGTTGTCCTTCACCGCGAACGGGATCCCGTACAGCGGCAGCGCGGGATCGCCGTAGCGGCTCAGCGACTGGGCGCGCTCACGCAGACGATCGGCCGGGACGGTGCTGATCCAGACCGGTCCGTCGTCGCTCCCGGCGAGCCCGTCCAGAACTCGCTCGGCCTGGTCCGCCGGGGTCAGGCTGCCCTCACGGTACGCCGACCGAAGCTCCGAAATGGACCCTACTCGCTCTGGCATACTGTCGATTGTCGACTGTTCTGTTACAGGAACCCGCGCGTCACGTAACGACACCATGACGGCGCGTGGCCCCGACTCCGCCGGGCCACGGCCGACCTCCGGCTAGCCCAGATACGAGCGAGCGCCGTGCCCGGAGAGCACTGTGAGCACCTCTTCCGGGTCTCCCCCGGCGACAGCCTCGAACAACCGCTCATGCCGGTGGACACCGTCCAGCGGCTGCGCCAGTTCCGCCTCCCGGCGCAGGTTGATCGCCATGTAGAGCTGAAGCTTCACCAGGATCGAGCCGTACACAGCGGAAAGCTGACGGTTACCGGCGAGCGCCACAAGCGCGACGTGGAACTCCCGGTGCGACTCGGCGACCGCCATCCGGTCGCCGGCCCGGGTCGCCTCCCTCAACTGGTCCAGCGTCGCCCGCAGTCCGGCGAGGTCACTCTCCCTGGCGACCGGGATCCCCGCCCGTACCGAGAAGCGTTCCAGCACGTCACGCAGCTCGTACAGCTCCCGCACGTCGCGGTCCGACAGGGTGGCGACCCGAACACCGCGCCGGGGCACGTGCTCGACCAGCCCCTGCTGGGCCAGCAGCCGCAGCGCCTCCCGCAACGGAGCCCGGCTGATCCCCAGCCGCCGGGTCAACTGCTCCTCCACCAGGCGCTCGCCCGGGTCGCTCTTGCCGCTGAGGATTTCCCGGGTCAGCCGAGAGACGGCGAGGTCCACCAGGCTGACGCTCTCCAGCTCACCATCCACCGTCGATGCGGCCACGTCGTCCACGCCGATGAGTCTGCCACCTGCCGCCGGACACTCCGGCCCCACCCGCAAACGCCTGACCACGGCGTCAGGCGACGCAGAACTCGTTGCCCTCAGGGTCGAGCATGACAACGTGCCCGAGGACATCGCCGTAGCACTCCTCGCGGACCACCGACCAGCAGGCCGGGCGGCAGCGTCGGCGTGGGTAGGACGGTGACTCAGTGGCCGCGGAACGCCTCCTCCAACCACCACGAGCCGCGCGAGGCGCTGACCTTGGCGTCGATCACCAGCGGTCGGGTACGGGGACCAGCGAGCCAGTGGCGTACCGGTTCGAGGTCGTCGACGGTCCGGACGGTCAACCCGTCGCAGCCGTAGCCACCGGCGATCGCGGCCAGGTCGGTCTCGGGGAAGGTGACCGTCTCCAACGGGTGCCCGTCCGGGCCGAAGTGGTGCACCTCCGCCCCGTACGCCGCGTCGTCGTAGATCACCACGAGCAGGGGTAGCGCCAGCCGGACGGCGGTGACCAGTTCGGTGGCGGACATGACGAAGCCACCGTCGCCGACCGCGGCGACGGTGAGCCGGTCCGGGCGGGCGACCGCCGCGCCGAGCGCGCTGGCCAGCCCGAGCCCGACCGACTGGAACGCCTGGGTGAAACAGAATCCGGCCACGTCCGGCACGTCGAGCCACATCGACGGGTAGCCCATGAAGTTGCCGGAGTCGACCACCACCGTCCGATCGGCCGGCAGCAGGTCGTCCAGGGCGGTCGAGAGCGTCCTCGGGTCGATCGTCGCCGGGGCGCCGGCCAGCGCCGGCGCACTCTCGTCCCGGTACGGGACGGTCCGCCACCGGCCGTGGTCGCGGATCCGCTGTGCCAGCTCCGGCGTACGCCACCCGCCGGTGGTCGCGCCCGCGGGCCCGGTGGGGTCGACGCTCATGCGGGCGAGCAGCGCCTCGGCGACGGTCGACACTCCGCCGGCCACCGTCAGGTCGACCGGACGGTTCACTCCGAACGCGGTCGGGTCACGGTCGACCTGGACGACGACGGCGGCGGGCGGGATCAGCTCGCCGTGCCGGGTGGTCCACATGTTCAGCGTGCTGCCCCAGGCGACGACCAGATCAGCCCCGCCGATCAGCTCGGCGGTGAGCGGGGTGGCGAAGCCGCCGGCCACGTCGAGGTTCCACGGGTTCCCGGCGAACAGCCCTTTCGCCGCGGCCGAGACCGCGAGCAACGCGCCGCACGCGTCGGCGAGCCGGATCAGCGGCTCCCGGGCCGAGCGGGCGCCCCTACCGGCGATGAACACCGGTCGGCGGGCAGCCTGGAGCGCGGCCAACAACGGCTCGACGTGCGGGGCGGTGACCGGTGTCGGCGCGACCGCCGGGACCGGGCCGGACCATGGCTCGCTCACCGCTTGCTGCACCTCCAACGGGAGGCCCAGCACCACTGTCGCGCCCCGGGCGGCGGCCCGGTAGGCCGCGCCCGCGTCCTCGGCCGCGTGCGTCGCGCGTACCCGGTGGAAGTCGGCCCCGACCGAGGCGGCGAGTGCCGGCAGGTCGATGAAGAAGTTCGACAGCGGCGCGGTCGCCTCCGGGGCCAGGACCACCATCGGGGTACGGCTCTTCGCCGCCTCGGTGAGGCCGGTCAGCGCGTTGGTGACGCCGGGGCCCTGGTGCACCGAGAGCAGCCCCACCGTCCCGGCGGTGCGGGCGTACCCGTCTGCCATGCTCGCCGCGCCGCCCTCGTGGGCCGCCGCCACGAACCGGGCGCCGGCCGCGACGAGGGCGTTCGTGACATGGAAGTTGCCACTGCCGACCACCCCGAAGACGTGCCGTGCGCCGTGTCCGTACAGGACCCGCCCGACCACCTCGGCTACCCGCATCGGTGGTCCGGCCTACCGTTCGACCAGCGCGAGGACCCGGCACGGGCTGCCCGACCCGGAGACGATGGGCAGCGGCCCGGCGATCACCACCGCGCCGGTCGCCGGCAACTGCGCCAGGTTACGGAGCTGGGTCAGGCCGTACTTGTCCTGGCCCAGCAGGAACGAGTGGCACGGGAACGGCGGGTCGAACGAGTGCGCGGCGCCCGCGTCGGTCCCGACCGTCTCCACCCCGACGCCCTGGATGGGTGACTCCTCGGCCAGCCAGCGGGCGCACTCCACGGAGATGCCCGGGGTACGCCCGGCGTTGGCGTACCGCTCCGGGTCGTCGCCGTACGCGTCCCAGCCGGTGCGGTAGAGCAGCCAGCCACCGCTGGGCAGGGCGCCATGTTCCGCCTCCCATGCCTTGACGTGCTCGACCTCGAGCAGGAAGTCGGGATTCTCGGCGGCGTCGGCGGCGTGGTCGATCACCACCGCCGGGGCGATCAACTGGCTCACCGGAACCTGCGACACGTCCACGCCCTGTTGACCGGTGACCCAGTGCACCGGGGCGTCGAAGTGGGTGCCGGTGTGCTCACCGGTGGAGAAGTTGTTCCAGTACCAGGCCGGACCCCTGTCGTCGTACCGGCTGATCTCGCTGAGCTGAAACGGCCAGGTCTGGCCGAACTGCTCGGGCAGACCCAGGATCGGGGTCTGGTCCGAGAGCGGAGCGGTGAGGTCGACAACCTGGATCCGGCCGCTGGAGAGAGCGGCGACAAACTCCTGCAGCACCGTCATGCGGCGACGGTACACCCGCTCACACTCCAGATAGGACCGGCGACCACAAGCCCGTTCCTCCCGTGTCGGACCGGGGCTGTCACTCGGCGGGCAGGTACCCCACGTCGGAGCCACGACACTGTTGATCTAGCTCCTGACGTGCCGTCGGCGTC
Organism: Micromonospora sp. DT15; assembly: GCF_049841475.1. Lineage (NCBI taxonomy): Bacteria > Bacillati > Actinomycetota > Actinomycetes > Micromonosporales > Micromonosporaceae > Micromonospora > Micromonospora sp. DT15. The sequence goes on along the minus strand of NZ_JBNCKJ010000003.1, from coordinate 277,783 downwards.
GCGTCGACGTCTAGGCTGCTTGGGTGACCGACGCCGACCTGGTGACGAACGAGGAGCGACTGAGACGTATCGAGGCGATCACCGACGCCGCCCTGTCGGGGCTCAACATCGCCGAGTTGCTCGACGAACTCCTTGAGCGGGTCCGGGACCTGCTCAAGGTCGACACCGCCACCATTCTGCTGCTCGACGACCACACCGGCGAGCTCGTCGCGACCGCGGCCAAGGGCCTGGAGGAGGAGGTGCGCCGCGGTTTCCGCATCCGGGTCGGGCGCGGCTTCGCCGGCCGAGTGGCAGCGACACGCGCCCCGGTCACGATCGACAACGTGACGCCCGACGACGTGGTGAATCCGATCCTGCTCGCCACGGGCATACGTGCCCTGCTGGGCGTGCCCATGCTCGTCAACGGCAACCTCGTCGGCGTACTGCACGTCGGCTCTCTGGCCCTGCGGCGGTTCGGTCCCGACGACGTGCGGCTGTTGCAGCTCGTTGCCGATCGCGCCGGCCTGGCGGGGCAGGCCCGAGCACAGGTTCTCGACCGGCAGGCGGCGCTGGCCCTGCAACGCAGCCTGCTACCCGGCCGGCTGCCCGACATCCCCGGCCTGGACCTGGCCGCCCGGTACGTGCCCGGCCACGACCTCGGCATCGGCGGCGACTGGTACGACGTCTTCACGTTGCCGTCGGGCTGGCTGGGTGCCGTCATCGGTGATGTCTCCGGCCACGGGCTGCCGTCCGCCGTCGTCATGGGACGCATCCGCAGCGCGCTACGCGCCTACGCTCTCGATTCCGACGATCCCGCCACCGCGCTGACCTCTCTCGACCGCAAGATCCACCACTTCGAGGCCGGCAGCCTCACCACCGCCGTCTACGCCCTGATCGCACCCGACCGCACGACTGTGCACCTCTCCTCCGCAGGCCATCTGCCACCGCTGCTGGCCGTCCCCGGCCACCCCACCCGGCCTGTCAACCTGACGGTGGACCGCCCACTCGGTGTGGGTCGACCATCAGTCGATCGCCGCACCACCGTTCTGGACCTACCGCCGGGCGCGTCACTCGTCCTCTACACCGACGGACTGGTCGAACGCCGCAGCGAAGTGATCGACACCGGCATCGAGCGTCTCGTCGGCGCCGTGCAGTCGGGGCCAGCCGAGGCGTTGTGCGACCACATCATGGTCACCACCGCGGAGGAGCGTCCGAACGACGACATCGCTCTGCTGGTCATCCGCCGTCTGAGCCACTGAACGTCATCGCCTCGCCCCACCAGTTCGTCGGCACCGACCTGGTCACCGCCTTACACGGCGTCACCGCGTCGTTGCGACGCGGTCGAGGGCACCTTGGCGTCGTTCCTGACCCGCCACCCTGACAATCCGATCACCGAAACCGGTGTCCTGAGCGAGTTCACGCACCACGGGCTCTCGTCCCGGCTGAGCGGCAAGCGGGTCGACCGCGTCCACCATCCGCTCGACCCGGTCCTCGTCGCCGCGCCCTGGGTGCTGGCCGCGGGGGTCGCCTACCTGGCCCTCCGCCGGGTCGCCGGCCGCGCAAGGAACTAAGCCGGCCTCTGCGGTGGAGCCGCGCCGAGACACTCTCCCTGGCGGCACCGAACATCGAACGCCCCACTTCAACCCACCTGCGCGCCACTAGTGGAGGTGGGGGTGTCGCGCGACGCGGACGGCAACCCGGCCAGGGTCAGCAGGGAGTCAGCTGCCAAGTCACCTTCGTCACGTTGACCGGTATATACAGGTTTCCCCCGGTCCCGCCGGCAGGAGCGCAGTTCTTGAAGGGAATCGACGAGCCGAAACTGAACCCGGATATCACGGCGTCGCGGCCCGTGCCGTTATAGAAGTTGAACCCCTGGATGCTGCCGGTCCACTCGCTGTTGGTCGTCAGAGACGGCGTCTCCACGGGACCCTGCGGCGGGTGATTCCAGTTGGGCCAGATGCAGAGCATGCCCTGCGGGCAGTTCCCGGACCCCCAGCTTTGTATCGACACTCCGGGTGCTGCCGCCGAGGCGGCGGGGGCCGTGGCGAGCACGCCTGCGACGGACGCGGCGATGGCGATGGATTTCAACAGCACGGTTCACCTGGTTTCATAGATACCGGTAGATGCGGAATTTAAACTACCGGCGGAAAATTGACAGGTCAACCACCTGACACGACGTAGTCCGGGCGGGACGCTGCATGTCCTCGATCTCGGCCGCTGGCTGTGCCGTCAGACCAGTCGGCGGCGGACCCACCAGAGGGAGAACAGGGACAGCGCGACGGTCAGCGCGAACAGCGCGCCGAACTCCCGCCATTGCAGGTCCCAGAACTTCGAGCCGGGCACGTAGCTCACCTTCAGGCTGAGGTTCTGCTTCCCCAGCCAACTCTGGCACGCCTCGCGCCCACCGGACGCCCTCGGCCCGCACTGGGTCATATCGGCCGGACCAGTGAACTCCGCTCCGGTCGAGGTGATCGTGGTGCTCGACACGATCCAGTCACCCCTGCGGTCGGGCTCGACATGGACCGTCATCCGCCCTGTGTCAGGGCTCATCGAGATCCCGTAATCACCGTCGAACTGCAGGGGGCTGACCGTGGTGATCGGTTGAGCCAGCCAGGGGCGCACCACGAACGGCGCGGCGATCTGCAGGCTGACCACCACCAGCAGGGTCACCGCCATCGCGGCGAGAGTCCGCCGCAGCAGCAGCCCGGTGGCGACACCCACCACGAAGGCCAGCGTGGCATAGCCGATCGGCACAATCCCCCGGGCCGCGAACACCAGCGGGTTCATGCGGTCCGCCGAGGCCCCGTCGATCGGCTGCGCCCACTCGGTCAGCACCAGGCTGAGCAGGCCGGCACCGAGCGCGGCGGCACCGCAGCCGGCCGCCAGTTTGACCAGCAGCCAGCGGCCGCGGCTGACGGACTGGCTGAAGACCATGCGGTACGTGCCGGACTCCAACTCCCGGGCCACCAGCGGTGCGCCCCAGAAGATGCCCACCAGGGCGGGCAGCAGGTACAGGGCCCCGATGGCGGCGATGTGGAACTCACTGGCCCAACCCCGTTGCAACGCCTGCAGGAACGCCTCGCCGGCGGCACGACAGGCGTCGCCCTGGCAGCCGGTGTATCCGGTCTGCGTGGCCAGCTCCGTGACCTCGGACCAGGTCAGCGCCAGACCGCCCAGGAGCACCAGCAACAGGGTGCCGGTGGCCAGGGCCGGGGTGCGGAACTGCCGCCACGTCATCCAGATCATCGCTGTCCCTCCAGAACCCGGTCCGGCCCCTCGCCGGTGGCACCGCTCATGTACGCCAGCACGATGTCCTCCAGGTCCAGCCGGTCGACCTGCCAGGACGGGTCGACGATCGGCGCGGTGCTGCGCACCACCAGGGTCGACTGCACCTCGGTGTGACTCTGCTCGACCACAGCTCGCCCGGCGCCCAGCTCGGCGGTGTCGCGCCGCCGTCCGACCAGACGGTGGTGGGTGGCGAGCAGGTCGTCCACGTCGCCGGCCACCCGCACCCGGGAGGCGACCAGCACGATCAGGTGGTCGCAGACCCGTTCCAGGTCGGCGACCAGATGGGAGGACATCACGATGCTCATGCCCTGCTCTGCGGTCAGCTCCATCAACCCCTGCAGGAAACTGCGCCGGGCGAGCGGGTCGAGTGCCGCCACCGGCTCGTCGAGCAGCAGCAGGCTGGGGCGCTTCGCCGCGGCGATGGTCAGGGCCAGTTGGGCGCGCTGGCCACCGGAGAGCTTGCCCGCCTTCTGTGCCGGGTCCAGGCCGACCTGGGGCGATGCGCCGCTCGGCGAGGGCAGCGTCCCAGGACGGGTTGAGGTGCGCTCCCATCCGCAGGTGGTCGGCGACGGTCAGGCCGGCGTAGACCGGGGTGTCCTGCGCCACGAACCCGACCCGCGGCGACCCGCTGACCGGCCGCGCGCCGAGCACCTCGATCCGCCCCGCGGTCGGATCGAGCAGCCCACAGGCCAGTTGCAGCAGCGTGGACTTACCGGCGCCGTTCGGCCCGACCAGGCCCACGACGTGGCCGGCCGGAATGTCCAGAGTGCAGTCCTTCAGTGCGGAGCGCCGCCCGTACCGCTTGGTCAGACCGTCCGCCAACAGGGCACTAGTCATCCTCGGACCTCCGAAAATGCCCGAAAGCTGCTGAGGAAGAGCGCCTCGATGCTCTCGTCGTCCAGGCCCGCCTCCCGTGCCTCGGTCAGCCAGCGGGCCAGGCCCTGCCGCAGCGGCTCGTGCTTGCTCAGCGAGTCGCCGCCGAGCGTGCGGGTGACGAACGTGCCCAGCCCGGGCCGAGCGGTGACCAAGCCCTCGTACTCCAACTCGCGGTACGCCTTGGACACCGTGTTCGGGTTGATGGCGACCCGGGCCACCACCTCCTTCACTGTGGGCAGCTTGTCGCCTTCGTTCAGGACTCCGAGCCGGAGCGCGTGCCGTACCTGTCGGATGAGCTGCATGTACGGCGCGACCCCGGACCGCGCGTCCAGGTGAAACTCGATCACCTCGCCACCCCATTTCACTAGTTGCCTAGCACAATAGGGTCATGGCAGGCCTGTCCGCCAGTAGATGACGCTTCTCGCACCACGGATCCCGAGGCGACCACCCGCCCAGTCACGGGCGCGGCGTGGGCCGGTCAGTCCTGGAGGCCGCCCTAGTGGCTCTCTTCGTCGAGCAGTGGTTCAAGTTGGCGAAGCAGGGTCGCCCGGTTGACGTTGGGGGGCAGCTCGATCCGCAGGCTGATGTTCGCCCCCTCGACCGTCAACACCGCCGGCTTCTGGTGGTTGCGCAGGCGCCAACTGCGTATCGCGGCAACCAACGACTCCGCCTGTGGCTGCAGCGTGGCAAGGGTGGCGAGATTCGCCAACACCGCGATCCCCTCGATCGCCACGGTGATCGCACCGCTGTCGCGAACACCCTCGTAGGGCAGATCGAGTTCCTCGATCACTTCAGCAGGTAGCAGTAGCTTGACGCTGGTCACGTCTTCCCTCTCACGAGTGAGGCGATCCGCTCCTGCACGGCTGGGTCCAACTCGCGCAGCGTGGCCGAGGCGACCCCGCCGCTGAAGTAGCCCTGCACGTGATGGATCCCCAGCCGGAAGATCTCGTAGAGACTGACCGGGGCGTCATCGTCGAAGCCCTCGACGATGACCGTCCTCGGCTGCCCGGTCTGCCCCTGGTCGCTGGCGTAGCGAGCGACGCGCGCCACGAGTGCGAGTTCCTCCAACGCCATAGGGTGGTGCAGGATCGCCCGGTCGACCTTGATCTGGGTGAGCGGAAGCTCGGCCATACGCGCCAGCGATGCGTACCCCACTCCGAAGTCGTCGACTGCGAAGCTGATCCGGAGTTCTCGCGCGAGTGTGGTCAGCCGGTTGTGGAAGTAGACCAAGGGCTCCTGCGGCCATCGCTCGCCCGGCTCCGGTGTGATCGGATCCTGCTCGGAGATCTCCAACGTCAAGGTTCGCGGATGCAACCCTGCCTCGGCGAGCGCTTTGCTCACCTGGTTGAGGTACGCGTCGCTGAGCAGCGAGCGGACCGCCACGTTGACCGACAACGGCTTGGTGCCCTGCCATCCTGACGCCGCGTCGGCCTCGGCATAGGAGTGGATCGCCTTGGCCGCGAGGATCGCGTCACGCTCGACGACGAAACGGTCACCCCAGTCGTGGGCCATGCGCAATGCGGACAAGGGAGCGCGCCGCTCGCGGTCGTTGCGGCGGGCCAGGGCCTCGAAACTCTGCACGCTGACCCCGGTGGCGCGTTGGTCCAGCTCGACGACCGGCTGAAACACCATGATCATCGAATCGATCAGCTGTTGGTAGAGGCCGAAGGCATCCTCATACAGCTTGAGTGGAAGTCGACCGAAGGAGGTACGCAGGGCGGTCAGGACGGTCATCTCCGACTGCAACGGATCGGCCACCGGATCGGACTCCCAGACCGCACGGAGCATGACGGCCAGCGGTTCGCCCATGTCCAGCTGGGTGAGTGCCGGATCGACCACGGCAAGGTTGAGGGTGCGGTCGCTGGCGAACGCGAGAGGCACGCAGAGCATCCGGCGACCGACCCCGTGCGAGACGACAAACCCTGGCGTCGCCCTCGGATGCTTCACCCTGTCGACGGCAGCGGTCTCCAGCATCGGCGACAGGCTGTCCTTGTCGAACCGCGCCGTCCGGTCCACCACGGCGAAGCTGTTGCCCGTGAACTCGACGACCGCGACCGATTCCGCGTCGAGTGCCTGCCGGATGAGTTCGACACGTCCGTCGCGTTCGCTCTGCTGAGACTGGTGCGGGGAACGGACGTCCGCACGGAAGATCCGGTCCAGCAACTGCCGGATCGAGCTCGTCTGGTCTTCGAGCGGGTTGAGGCAGGGGCGCGAGACGCCCGGGTTCGCCGGGCTGTTGAGCGCTTGGCGGTCGTGGCGGGACATCGGCGGTTGGGTCAGCACCGTGGTCGCCCCGTAGACGTGCGCCGAGTGCACCGGCGGTGGATCCATGCCCTGCTCGGCGACGAACGTCGCCATCTGCGCGAACGACACCCGTCCGGCCTCGTCACCCGCCCCGCCGCGCAGCGCCCGCAAGACATGGTGCGTCAAGGTCCCGTGGCGATGCTCGGCGCTCTCCCGGGTCACCGATCCGCTGGGGCAGGCGAGCAGCGCGTTGTGCCGTGGTCGGTCCACCGCCTCCGCGTACGACTGCAGAACCTTGATGTTGCGTCGGTCGGCATCGGCGTACACGCCTGCCTGGCAGCAGTCGAGCACCAGGAACGAGGCACCGGCGAAGGCATCGAAGATGTCCCGTTTCAGAAAGGACATCCGTAACCCGTTGTCGGGTTCGCGGGCAAGCGTTTCCGGGTCAAGGTCGGCCGTGACCAGATAGGCGTCGAGCTGATCACTCCATTGCGGAACGAGGGTATGGCCGGCGAAGTAGACGAACAGAACGTCCGACGGCGCCGAGCGGAGGGCCACGTCACGCAGGAACAGCTTGATCTCGCGCCAGGTGGCGTCGCGACCGACGAACATCTGTACCGCACCGTCGTCGAAGGTGCCGATGTCCTGGTCCAACAACACATCCCGCAGGGCCAGAGCATCGCTTTCGGCGTATCGAAGCGGTGGCAGTTGGACGTCGCGGCCGCACTGGTCGACCCCGATCAGGACTGCCCAACGTCTGCTCGACGCCATCAACCCCCCAGGGCGCTCGCTGCGGTGACAGTGTGAGTTCAGTTCGGTGCCGCGAGTGACACTATCGGCATCGCGGTACAGACGGCGCCCTGAGCAATCAGTCAGATTGTTGTCACGGCATCAGCCCGGACCGATCCGAACCCGCCCGAGCAGTGGCCCGGCGGCCCTGCCTCGCCCTTTGGGCAGAGCACCCGATCGAACAGCGATGGTGCGCGCACACGTCACCGGATGCGGCTACGTGAGCACATCGCTACCATGGGTCAGCTATCCAGAGGGAGGGGGCCGTACCCGCGTGCGAAGTCCCGTCATCGGCACCACGCCAACGTCCGGGCCAGGCCGATCCGCGCCACTTGTGGCCGCTCGGCTGCACAGGCTTATCCGACGGCTGGTGCTGATCGCGGCTGCCGCCGGGGCCGGCTTCGTCGTGGCCGCCCTGTTCCAGGGGCCGGCCGCCGCCGACGGGCTGCGCGACGGGTCTGGTGACGAGCCCCATCGCATAGTCGGCGGTCTGGTCGAGTCGGTCGCGCATCTCACGGTCGCCGAGCGCCCCCGCGACGTCCGCCAGGCACCCCCGGGTGCCGACGAAAGACGCCGCGACGGGCTTCGCGCCCCGCTGGGAGGGCCCACCCGTGACGTCGTCGCCTCCCGCGAGAAGCCACCCCCGACGGACCTTCGACGGTCAACGGGTGCGCCGAGAGTCACCGCGCCCGTTCCGGTCCGCGCGGCGGAGCGCGAGAGGCTCCGGCCGGCCTCAGTGGCCCGAGCGGCTCATCGGCCAGTTCGCCATGTCGAACTGGCCCAGCCCGCCGCCGACGCACCGCGACAGCCAGCTGCCCCCGCCCCGCCCGTGGTGCGCGCGCCGACCGTCTCGCCGGTGGTGGGCCTGATCGCCGCGCCGCTGCCATCCGTCGTCGACATCGTCAACGCGGTGCCGATCCGGCCCATCGTCATGGCGCTCCTCTGTGTCGCCGACGCCGTACTCCCACCCGTCGCACGCCCGGTGACCGTGCCGGCGGCGACACCTCCGCTTCCGGCACCCCCAGCGGTCACGCCGGTGACAGGCCCGGCTCCCGCAGCGGCGGTGGCGGCGCTACCGGCGGTTCCTGCCCCGGCCGCCGTACACGCTGCGGCGCCACTCAGCGCGCCGCACCGGATGTCCGTCGTCGGCCCCGCGCGTGCCACCGTCTCGACGGGGCATCCCACCGCACACCCGTCACCTGTGGACGTGGGCGAGTTGCTGTCGGGTCAGCCCATAGCGCCGGCCGACCAGGATGCCGCCAGCGTCGACAACGGATCGACGCCCGGCCCGGGGCTGGCCCGGCCGCTCGAGAGGCAGTCGCACGTCGATGCTGGGCCGCCCGCCGATCTCGTGCCGCTCCTGGTCGAGAGCCGAACCCTCTCTCCGATGACCCGCCCCGGCTGAGGCCTGTCGACCGACCCCGGTGACTGGTGCCCGCAGCCCGTTTCACCGCTGGCCGGTCGATTCGTGTCCGCGCCCGTCCGCCGTGACGGTGCCGCGGGCCGATGCCTACCTGTCTGTAGCGCACGACCGCCCCGATCAACCCGTGGATGTTCCGGGATTGGTGGCCGTCGTGACGCGTACCTGAGATCGGAGAAGACGTGGTGATCCACGTTGTCGTCGCCGAGGACATGGGTTTGCTCCGCGGGGCGCTCTGCGCCGCGCTGTCACGTGAGGAGGACATGGAGGTGGTCGCCGACGTCGAGGGTGTCGGTGAACTGTTGACGGTGGTCCGGCGGTGCCGACCGCAGGTGGTGGTGCTGGCACTGACACCGGAGCTGCCCGACCCGGTGGAGGTGGTCGCCCGCATCGACGTCGAGGCGCCGCACGCCGCCGTGCTGGCGATGAGCCCACGGTGGAGCCCGACGCTGGTGGAGGCGGCGCTGGCAGCCGGCGCGCGCGGCCTGGTCGGGAAGGACAGCTCGCTGGCCGAGTTGGTGCGCGCGATCCGCGCGCTCGCGGCCGGGGAGCGAGCGATCGACCCCGCCGCGGCGATCGCGGTGCTGAGCCCTCCGGAGATGCCGTTGACGCCTCGGGAGATGGACGTGCTCCGGATGGCGGCCGAGGGCCTGCCGCTGAAGGAGATCGCCGGCCGCCTCTACCTGGCACACGGGACGGTGCGCAATCACCTGTCGGTGATTCTGCGCAAGACCGGGGCTCGCAACCGCTTGGAGGCGGTGTCGCACGCGCGGCGTAACGGCTGGTTGTAGCCGTTGGGGGGTGGGTCCGGAGGCAACGTCCGGACCCACCCGTCGCCGTGCGACCCCACCGGATGCGTGTTTGAATGTTGACGTACCGTGATCATTGTCGGAGTGCGGGAAGGTTCATCGTGATCCGTGCCCTGCTCGCCCTGGACGGCGCCCTGGTTCTGGGCGCGTTGTCGCTCGTCCTCGCCGCCGAGGACGACATCCGTGTCGTGGCGGAGGTGGATCGCGGCGACGAGGTCTCCGCGGCCGTCCGCGCGCAAAGCCCCGACGTGGTGGTGGCCGACCTCGACTTCGTCGAGGGAGTCGATCCCGACCGTCTCGGCCGGTGTCCCGTCCTGGTGCTGGCGCACCCGCATCGAGCGCGACGGTTGCGAGGCATGTTGTGCCCGACCAGGGCGGTCGGCATCCTGCGCAGTGACGCCACCCCCGAGCGGGTCATCGACGGGATCCGCCGGCTCGCCCGCCGGGAGCCCGTGCTCGACGCGGATCTCGTGGTCGCCGCGCTGCACTCGGACAGCCCACTGACCAGCCGTGAGACGGAGGTGTTGAGGCTGACGGCCGCAGGTGCGCCGGTCGCGGAGGTGGCGGTGTCGCTCGGGCTCACCCGTGGCACCGTCCGCAACCATCTCGGTCGGATCGCCCGCAAGGTGGGCGCCCGTACAAGGGTGGAGGCCGTGCGGATGGCCGGCGAGGCGGGCTGGATCTGACCGGCGCCGTCGGCGCGGTCGTGCGGGGTTCAGCCCGGCGGCGCCGACGCCGCCGGGGACGGCACCACCGGGTCGTCCCAGCAGCCGACGAGCATCCGGTAGGTGGCCGAGCGGGTCATCAACTGTTCGTGCGTCCCCACCAGCGGCTCGTCGCCGTCGAGGACCAACACCCGTCCGGCCCGCAACGCGGAGCTGATCCGGTGCGCGATCACGACGAGGGTGCCGGGCCGCCGGGCGAAGGCGGCCTCGACCGTCGCTTCCAGCGCCGGGTCCAGGTGGCAGGTCGCCTCGTCGAGGACCACCAGCGGGGCGGGTGCCAGCCAGGCCCGGACCGCCGCGATGAGCTGCCGCTCGCCGGCGGAGAGCAGGGCCGGCGCGACCGGCGCGTCCAGGCCGCCCAGGCGGGTCGCCAGAGGACGCGCGCCGAGCGTGTCGAGGGCGACCTCCAGCGTGTCGTCGTCGGCGTCCGGCCGGAGGTAGCGGATGTTGTCGGCGAGACTGCCGGTGAAGACGTACGCCTCCTGCGGCACCAGCACTCGCATCCGGGCGAGGACGGCCGGCTCGATCTCGGCGACCCTCGTGCCGGCCAGGTGGACCGTGCCTGCCTGCGGCGGCACCAGTCCGGCCATCAGGGAGGCCAGTGTGGACTTGCCCGCACCGCTCGGGCCGATCACGGCGAGATGGTCCCGGTCGGCCAGTGTCAGCGAGAAGTTCCGCAGGACGGGCCGGGCGCGCGGGCCGTAGCCGAAGGTCAGTCCCCGGACCTCGACGGCTGCCGGACGATCGGCAGAGGCTGCGGGTGGTCGGCAGCGAGGCATCCGGGCGGTGAGGGCTGACGGGCGCGGGTCGTCGGAGACCGGACAGGTGCGAAGGATGTTCTCCAGGGTGACCGCGTAGCGCAGCCCGCCTCCGCCGAGGCCCTGCACCAGGGTGTGCAGGGCGGGTTGCAGTCCGGTGGAGACGTAGATCAGCGCGCCCAGCACCGCGCCGGCGGTGAGACCACGCTCGACCAGCCGCGGGGCGGTCACCATCAGCACCAGCAGTGGCAGCCAGCCGCCGATGCCGAGGCTGAGGCTGCGGATCGCCGCCATCCGGGCGAGCATGCGTTCGGCGGCGGCCTGCGCCGACACCCAACGTTCCACCTCCGCCGACACGCGTGTCTGGGCGCCGCAGGCCAGCACGTCACGGTGAGCGGCCAGGGCGGTCGCCGCGGACTGGCCGAGCTGTTCACCGGCCCGGACGTAGGCGCGCTGGTGCGTGACCATCGACGGCAGCGCGGCGAGGAACACGACCAGACCGGCGACCAGCGGGGCGAACGCCAGCGCCGCCACCACCGGCGCCAGCGCGAGCAGGCCGAGCAGGGCCGCGCCAGCGGAGAAGAGGAAGCCGCGGGTCACCATCAGCAGACCGGCGAAGGTATCGCGGACGATCTCCATCTGGTGGGTCAGCCGGGTCACGGCGGCGCTGTCCGGGCGGCCACCCGCTCTGGTGGCGTCGCGGAGCGCACCCCGGATCACCTGGGCCGCCACCTCGTCGCGGAACGGCTCGACGACGGCGCCGAGGCTCCGGTACGTCCGGCCGGTGGCCGCCGCGCCGACCAGCACGGCCACGGCGAGGACCCCCAACCAGGCCAGGCCGGTGAGGAGACGTCCGGCCAGAAAACCCTCGTCGACGGCGCGGGCGACCAGATAGCCGGCGAGCAGCGCGGGCAGCGACTCGACAAGCGACCAGCCGCCGAGCCCGGCGAGTTCCCACCGACGGGCCCGCAGCGCCCGCCAGGTCACCCGGCGTACGCCGGGACGGCTCACGACTCACCGCCGGCCGGCTGGAAGACGGCACGGTAGTCCGGGTCGGCCCACAGTTGCCGGTGCGGTGCCAGGCCGCGCAGCCGACCGCCGTCCAGCCAGGCGACGAGGTCGGCCGCCGCGGCCGCCGCGGTCCGGTAGGTGACCACCAGTCGGGTACGCCCCCCGGCGTGCCCGAGAACCGCCTCGGTGATCCGGTGTTCGGTCGCGGTGTCGAGACTGGACATCGCGTCGTCCAGGATGAGCAGCCGCTCGGCGGCGAACGCACGGGCCAGGCCGATGCGTTGGGTCTCGCCCCCGGAGAGCGGTGTGTCCACCAGCGGAGTGCGGTAACCGCCGGGCAGACGCTCGATCACGTCGGCGACCGCCGCCATCCGGGCCGCCCGCAGAACCGCCGGTGTGGCCGGGCTCCGATCGGCCGGCGGCACCGCCGAATCGACCGGCAGCGCCAAGCCGATCGCGTCGTGGACGGTCACGCCGATCAGCACCGGCCGGTCGAAGGCGTAGCCGACGGCCCGGCGCAGCGCCACCGCGTCGAGGTCCCGCAGCGGCACCCCGTCGAGGAGCACCTCACCGCGCGCGGGGTCGTACAGGCGTCCCGCCACGGCAGCCAGGGTCGACTTGCCGGCACCGGACGCTCCGACGACGGCCACTGTCGCGCCGGCCGGCACGTCCAGGTCGACGCCGTCCAGGACGGGTCGCCCGTCGTCGGCGTGCACGCACACCCCACGCAGTCGCAGGGCGCCGCCGCCGGGTGGAAGGGGCCGATCGCCCACCGACGTGGTGGGCTGTGTCAGCAGCTCGGCGACCCGGTGTGCTCCCGCGCGGCTGCGGACCAGGTGGTTCAGGGTGGCGAGCACCGCACCGAGCCCGGCGCCCATGGCCGCGTACCGGACCGCGGCGACCAGTTCACCCGGTGTGAGCCAGCCTGCGGTCAGGGCGTACCCGCCGACCGCGATGACGCTCAGGTTCAGCAGCGGCGCCACGGCCGAGGTGCGCGCACTCGCCCGGGCCAGCAGTCCCCAGGTACGCCGGCCGTGCCGGTCCAGCTCCGGTAGGGCCGCCAGCACCCGGTCCTCCTCGCGGCGGGTGGTGCCGGCGGCGGCGATGGTCCGGGCACCGGTCAGCGACTCCAACAGCCGGCCGGCGATGCTGCCGAGGACCCGTTGGTACCCGGCGGTCGCGGTCGAGGCGTCGGCCACGAAGGCGCGCATGAGGACGGCGAGCAGGCCGAGACCGGCGAGCAGGGTGACTCCGAGGACCGGTTCCATGATGGCGAGCGCGACGACGCTGCCGAGCGGCGGAAGCACCGCCACGATGGCCAGCACCACCGCGTTGCCGGCTTGTCCCGTGTCGGCGGCCTGGCCGACCAGTCGGCCGACGAGGTCACCCACCGGGTACCGGCGGGTGGCGCGGACGTCCACGGCGAACAGGTGACGCAGGAGACGCCGGCGCAGCCCGGCGGTGGCGCGCGCCGCACCGAACCCGCTGGCCAGGTCCGTCAGGGTGTCGACGCAGATGAGGACGACGACAAGGGCGCCGGCGGACACCGCCCACCAGGCGGAGCCGGCGTCGAGGGCGGCGTCGACGGCGCGGCCGAGGACCGCGGGGAGCAACAGTTCGGCGGCCGCGCCGAGCAGCGCGACCGCCGCGAGCGCGGCCGTCCAGCCGCCGCCCGCCAGGACCGTCTGCCGCAGCAGCCTGTCCCCCGCGGCGAACGTCGGCATCGGTCCTCCCGTTGGTACACGGATGCCCTGGGTGGGCACGTCTACCCACCCAGGGCCCACGTGTGCGTGGATCAGTTGCAGGTCGTGACGGAGAGCGAGCTGTCGCCGCAGAGCAGCAGGCTCGCCCGGCTACCGCCACCGGTACGGTCGGCCGGAGCCATCTCCAGGCCCTGGAGGTCCAGAAGTGCCATGTCGTTCACCTCCCTTCCATCCGTTCGCCGATCGGGTCGCCCCCGCTGTCGCGAGGGAGTCTGTCCGCGCCCGGCAGGGGCGCGAGAAAGGGCAGCGCCGGCGGCTGGTCGTGCCGCGCGCTGGCCAGCGCGTACAGCACGCCGGCGGTGCCGGTGCCGAAGTCCATGGAGAGGCGCAGCAACTGCTCACCGGGGAAGGCGGTCCCCTCCCGGTACGGCAGCGCGTGCCAGGCCAGCCGGTCCACCTGTGCGCGAAGTTCGAGGCGGTCGGCGGCGTCGGTCGAGGCGGCGAGGTAGGCGATGATGCCGGCCCGGCCGGCGAAGAGCCCGGACTGCGCGTAGAACGGTGAGCGCGCCGCGAGGCGGACTCCCGCGCTCGCCTCGACGAACTGCTCGTCGGCCCGGTGACGCAGGTACTGGTCGAGGACCAGCCCGATCCCGACACTGCCGTGCGCCAGGTAGGGCATGGTGCGCCAGCCCTCATTGACCTCCAGCGCACCGTCGGGGCGCAGCACACACCGGCGCAGATCCTGACGCAGAGCCGTGGCGGCGTGCCCCAGCAACTCGTCGTCACCGCTGAGCTCGTAGAGCCGCACCAGCATCAGCGCCGGTCCGGTCCGGCCCCGCAGCAGCCCGGCGTACGGGTTTCGTCCGCCGCTGACGTCCGGGCCCGGGTCGTCGGCGAGCTGCCCAATCACACGCTCGGCGGCCCGCCACGCGGCGTCGTACAGCGACAGCTCCCCGGTACGCGCGGCCATCTCGGCCAGGTTGAGCGCGATCCCGGACAGTCCGCTGGCCAGGCTGTGGTCGAGCCCGTCGAGGGGTTCCCGCAGGCAGATGTCGACAACGTCCAGCGCGTCCTGCCGGCGTCCGAGGTGAGCGAGGGCGTAGGCGACGCCGTGCAGCCCGTCGTAGAAGCCGCAGCGGGTTCCGGACGGGGGCGACGTCGCCCGCCACACCAGCCACTCTTCGTGCTCGGGCCACCGTCCGGCGCCGCTCTTGTCGAGCGCGTGCAGCACTCCTGCCGCCCCGTGGGCGAGGTTGAGGCCGCCGCTGCGGAACTGCTCGATGTCACCGGGGAAGAGCCGGTCGTCGCGTTCGGGGGTGGCGCTGGCCAGGATCGCCGTCGTCAACTGGTCCCGCGAGGTGGGCCAATCGTCGGCGCGGAGATTCCCTCGCGGGTTTGCGGTGACACGCGGCTCACCGGTGATCTCCTCGACCGCCGGATCGAGGAAGGACCTCGGCACCGGGAAGTTCGCGGCGATGATGTCGGCCAGGTGAGTCACCTTCGCCGGGGCGAGCCGGACGAGCTGGGTCAGTGGCAGGAACAGCGCCAGCCGCAGGCACGCCAGGGCGTACCGGTCGACAGCGGGTCCGCTGCGGTCTCTCGGGGCCGCGAAGCCCTGGTTGCGCAGCCCGGGTCGGCGGTGCCCGGCGATCGGGGCGGCCACCTCGAAGTCGACCAGGGCGACCCGGTCGTCCGGCCGGATCATGATGTTGAACAGGTGCAGGTCCCCGTAGACCAAGCCGCGTTCGTGGATCGCCGCCACGACGGATTCGACCTGCTCGTAGGTCTGGCGGGCCCAGCGGGCGTACTCCGCCCGGTCGCCGTCGGTCGCGTCGGCGTCGATCAGCGGGTACCGGTCGACCAGCACCTTGTTCAGCGGTCGGCCCTCGATGAACTCGAGCGCGAGGAACCGGTGCTCGCCGAGGACGAACTCGTCGTGCACCCGAGGCACCTGCGGCAGGTCGGCGAGTTTCCGCAGGGCCTGCGCCTCACGGGCCAGCCGGGCGACGGCGTCGGTGCCGTCGGCGTCCAGGCCGGCATGCGGCCGGGCCTCCTTGAGGACCACCTCGGTGTCGGTACGCAGGTCCCTGCCCACGTACAGCCCGCCGCCGTTCGAGAAGTGGATCACCCGTTCGATCCGGTACGGCACCTCGTTGGTGCTGGTGTCGTTGCGGGCGGCCAGGTGCGGGCCGAGGAAGTCGGGCAGCGTGACCCAGGCGGGTACGTGGAAGACCGGCTCGCGGCGGTCGGGCACCAGCGTGCCGGAGTCGTCCTCGATCGCCGGCACCACCTGACCGTCGGGTGAGTGGCAGTAGCGGGCGGCGAAGCCGCCGTAGCGCACGTGGACCGGGCCGGCGCCGTAGCGAAGGTCACTGAGGATGTACGGCCCGGTCTCGCCGGTCAGCAGCTCGTCGAGTTCCTTGCAGGCCAGCTCCAGCTCCGCGTCGTCGCGAGGATAGACAGTGACGAACTTGCCGCTGGCGGCCCGGGCGGCGTACTTGGAGTTGCGCAGCAGCAGCGTGCGCGGCCCGCGCAGGAACTTGAAGGACAGGCCGCGGGGGACGCAGTAGTTCCAGACCGCGTCCAGCACCCGCTCGGCGTTCGCCAGACCGGCCGAGACATGAATCTTCCAGCCCTGCTGCGGCAGCGAGCCGCCGTCCGGCGCGTAGATCAGCCAGTCGTCGAGTGGCTCACGACGCCAGCCGGTCGGAACCGCTCGTTCGGCGGCCGGGAAGACGGGCTGGGCGACGGCGCTGCCGAGCGAGTCGTAGAACAACCGATCCGCGGCGCAGTAGCTGTCGTAGCGTTCGTCCACCGTCTCGCCGCCTCTCGAACTCGGCCGGCTGTTGTTCCGGCGTCGAATCGAGTCTCATCGACGGGACGTGGTGGGCTCCAGTGCGCTTAGTCACGACGTTCGATGCGGTGCGCACAGGCACTCATGACATTAGTCAGGCCCGCCCGCCGTAGACGGCGGCGCCCATCGGCTCGTCGACGTCGAGGTCCGTCACCGCGGCGACCCGGGCGATCATCATGTACTGCCCGATCACCATCAGGAGCTCGACCACCTCGCGCGGGGAAAGCAGCCCGGTCAGCGCGGTGGTGGTGTCGTCGGGCGGGCGGACGTCACGGACGACGTCGGTCGTGAAGCGCAGGACGATCCGTTGCTCTGACGTGAAACAGTCGTCCCCGATCTCGTCGCGCCCGAGCGCGTGGATCATCTCGTCCGTGGCGCCGACGGAGCGGGCGATGGGCTCGTGCTGAACCCACTCGTATGTCACGTTGCTCAACTGAGCGACTCGCAGGATCGCGATTTCGCGGAGCAGTGGGTCGAGGGCCAGGTCCTTGAGCAGCGTGCCGCCCCAGCGCATCCAGTCTGGAAACGCCGTCTCGGCGTGGGCCATGACGCGGAAGAAGCCCAGAGGAAGCGCGGCCTGCAGCGTCTCGCGGACCGGCGCCGGGGCGTCGGCGGGGTTCACGTACGGCAAGCGACTCATGTTTCCCCTTGTTAGCAGTATGCGGTAAATCGGGTTAAACCGACCATATCCAATCCCGATTGCGCCCGCCGCAGTTCCGTTCCGGGGGACCCGGGGGCGGTGCGGCGATGAGCACCCGCGCGAGGAGGGTGCTGGTGGCCGGTCGAACCCTCGCTGACGCTCGTCGATGTTGCGAAGCCGATCCAGACGTGTTGGAATGGCTCATATCGCCGCAGCGCGGGGGCAACCGCGCTGGGAACGGCCAGCACGGGAGCATCGCAGCGCCGGCAGCGCGCCGCCTCGGCGGACGCTCGCCTGGCGGATCGCCGGGCCACCTCTACGACGACGGGCGCTTTGCCGGGCAATCATCCTCGCCCGCCGTAGGTAACCCCTGGCACGTGTCCCCCACGGCTGACGCGCTCGACGCCTGACCCGCCGGGGGCGTCCGATTCGGCCTGCCAGCACCAGAACCGGCGACGAGGTGAGAAGCAACAATGATGTCCCGAGAGAACTTCGCGGGTTGGTACCGAAACCGCTTCGTGTGGGTGGCGGTGATTTTGCTGGTGGTGTCGGCTGGCGCTGTCGTACTGGTCAACCGGGCCGACCCGGAGGCGAAGCCGGCGGATCTGCAGTCGCAGATCATCGCCCGGATGCGCACCACGCTCGAGAAGGCGGACCCGGGGCAGCACAACCACGCCGGCCACGGGGCCCAGCAGGCGGCGACCGCGGAGAAGGCGGCAGTGATCTGCGGGGTCCGCGTCTACGGTTACGAGCCGACCGAGGCCACCGCGCTCGCCGACGTGCAGACCGTCTACGGCTTCCACCTCTGCGGGGTCGCCGAGAAGCAGCGCCCCTGGGACGTGGCGGTCAAACTGGCCGGCCCGGTGATCATGGACGTGTCCACCACACCTCCGGGCATCCAGGTGGTCGAGGCGACCGCCGACGTCAGGTTCATCGACCGACTGCGGCAGATGTTCCCGCCCAAGTACGCCGAACCGGCGACCAGGGAAGCGCTGACCGAGTCGGAGATGGCCGACCTTCGGCGTCGGTACGACGCCGCAGCCGGCCTGTAACCAGGCTGGGGCGGCCGGTGCCGTGGACGTATCCCGCACCCGGATCCGAACCGGGCGGCTGCGGACACCCCGGTCAGCTCGATCCACATCCGACCATAGATAGATAAGCATTGATATCTAAGTCGATAGGTGCAACAGTTGGCTTGGGAGCGTTCCCATTCTGAGTTGCAGTCCCGAAGAGCGGAGGATGAACAGTGCGTTCACTCAAGTCCGATCGATCCGGCGGACGATCCCGGTCACCAGTCCGTCGGTCCCTGCGAGCATTCGTCATGGTGTTCGCCATCGTGGCCGGCATGCTGCCCTTCACCGGGGCAGCCCAGGCCCACGGCACGATCATCAACCCGATGAGCCGCGCCTACCAGTGCTGGAAGGCGTGGGGCAACCAGCACATGAATCCCGCCATGCAGCAGCAGGACCCCATGTGTTGGCAGGCGTTCCAGGCCAACCCCGACACCATGTGGAACTGGATGAGCCAGTTGCGGGACGGCCTCGGCGGCCAGTACCAGGCTCGCACCCCGGACGGGCAGCTGTGCAGCAACGCCCTGTCCAGGAACGACAGCGTGAACCAGCCAGGCGCGTGGAAGACGACCACCGTCAGCCGCAACCTCACGGTCCAGCTGTACGACCAGGCCAGCCACGGCGCTGACTACTTCCAGGTCTACGTCACCAAGCAGGGGTTCAACCCGTCCACCCAGAAGCTCGGATGGGGCAACCTCGACCTGATCACGACGACCGGGCGCTACGCGCCGGCGCAGAACATCTCGTTCAACGTCTCGCTCCCGTCACGCAGCGGGAACCACATCCTGTTCGTGCTCTGGCGGGCGTCGCACCTGGACCAGACCTACATGTGGTGCAGCGACATCAACGTCACCTGATCGGCACGACCGAAGCTAGAAGTTGATCCGGCTCAGGGCGCCAACGCCCTGAGCCGGATCGCTCTCCCGACCCTGTCGGGTGTGGTTGATCGCCGCTCGCCGACCGCACCGTGCAGAAGGTGCGAAAGTTGAAGGAAGGGCCGAATCCCGACAGATGCTGCGGATCGCCTCTACATAGGCTCTGAGCAGGGAATTCATCCCTGCACCGTCGCCGGAAACGGCGTCGGATTCCACCGAGGACTCCGACGGTGCATCTGATCAAGGAAGTGCCCCTCATGCACCGTAGGCTTCGCCGGGCGCTGCTCGCAGCCGCCACAATGATTGTCGTCAGCATCGGGATCACCGCGACGCCGGTCACCGCCGCCCCACCAAGTCACAGCACCGCAGCGAGCATCCCGGCTCGCGGCCTGCCCTCGTTGGGCACCGGGACCTGCACCCTGCTGTGGGACCTGCTGAACGCCGGAGGCCGAAACGGGCTCGTCGCCATCGGTCTCACCGACGGTCAGCACCTGATCAAGTTCGCCGCCAACCGCCCGGCCCTGGCCTGCACCATCGGCCCGGTCGACCTGCCCGGCAGCGAAACACTCGTCGGCATCGACTTTCGCGTCCAGGACGGAACGCTCTACGGCGTCGGCAACAACGGCGGCATCTACGCGCTGAACACGCGCACCGCGGCGGCCACGAAGGTCAGCCAGCTGACCGTCGCGCTGAGCGGCACGTCGTTCGGCGTCGATTTCAACCCCGCCGCCGACCGACTCCGGATCATCAGCGACACCGGGCAGAACCTGCGCCACAACATCAACCCCGGCGGCACGACCCTTGTCGACGGCCCTCTCACCTACCCGCCCAGCACCGCCGCCGTCGGTGTCACCGGTGCGGCGTACACCAACAACGACCTGAACCCCGCCACCGCTACCACCCTGTTCGACATCGACACCACCCTCGACCAGGTTGTCCTGCAATCCCCCGCCAACTCGGGGCAACTGGCCGCCACCGGCGCACTGGGGGTGAACGCGAACCTCCAAGCAGGCTTCGACATCCACAGCCCGCTGAGTGGAGACCGCGCCGTGGCCAACAACGCCTTCGCCGTCCTCAACGGCATCGGCGGCTCCCGGCTGTACCGGGTCGACCTCCTCACCGGCGCGGCTCAGACGACAGGCGTGTTCAACGGGCACGTGGTCCTCGACCTCGCCCTGCTCCTGCGGCAGTGACCATCGGGTGGGGTGCCGGGCCGCACCCCTCCCACACTCGTCCACCCTCAGGTTCGTACCGCCTCGTCGACCTGTGTGACCGGCAACCGCCGCGTCAGTCGAGGCGGATGCTTGCCAGTGCCAGTCGTTGGAGTGGCTCGGTCTCGTCCCACTGGCTGTCCTGGGTGATCCAGGACAGGCTGTAAGCGCGGGCCCTGCTCTCGTTGATCAGCAGCCGGCGGGCGTGCAGCCGCAGGCCGCCGGCCTGGTCGCAGGTGTACTCCCACTCCGCCGCGCCGCCCGGGCGGATGATCGGCCCAATACTGATCCTCTGGTAGCCGGCGAGCGCCCCGGTGGTCAACGCGTCGCGCTCGGCGGCCTCCCAGCGCTTCGACGGTACGGAGGAAGCTGTCGCGGCGGGGTCGACGGCGATGGCCCGCACCTCGGCGGGATCGCGGAAGCACACCAGTGCACCCTCGGTGTGCCGACTCCATCCCTCGGGCACCGCCAGCAGAAATCCGGCGGGGTCCTGGTGCCACGCCCACCCGTTCGGCAGGGCGTACGGCAGCGGCGCGCGAGGCACCCGCAGAGGCTCGGCCTCGCTGGAGTCGACGTCCTCCAGGCAGGGGTGGGCCGGCGGTGCCGGCGCGGTCGATTCCACCACGCCGGCGGCCGCACCGCCCGGTTCGGCCGCCGAAAGGCTGTCCTGGCCGCGCCAGCCGCCGATCACGGCACCGGTTGCCGTGACGACGACGGCCGCGACCGCCAGCAGGCCCACCACGGCACCGGCGAACGCCCAGCCGGTCGTCCGATCGCGCGAGGTAGGTGTCACGACCGGAATGACCATTGTGGTGATCGCGTCCGCGGCGGGCGGCACCGTCGGCGTGACGGCCCGGGTTCGCCGGCGTGACCTGGCGCGCACACGCGGCCAACGGCCCGCCCGCGCCACCGGCGCGGGCGTCGCCGCCGCCACCTGCTCCAGCTGGTCGCGGGCCTCCTGCGCGGAGAGGCGTTGGCGGGGGTTGCGCAGCAGGAGACCGGTGACCGCGGGTTCGAGCGGCAGGACGGTCATCCGGTCCGGCGCCTCGGTGGCCAGGGCGGCAAGCATGGCCAGGGTCGATGGCCGGTTCCATGGCGGACGGCCCTCCGCAGCCAGGTAGAGCGTCGCGCCGAGGGCCCACAGGTCGGTCGCGGGGGTGGCCCTACCGTCGCGGGCACGCTCCGGTGCGGTGTACTGGACCGTCGACAGGCTCCCCGCGGTGACGGTCGCGGGATCCCGGGAGTCGAAGATCGACAAACCGAATCCACCGAGCATGACCCGCCCGTCGTCGGCGAACAGCACGTTCTGCGGCCGGACCTCCCGATGCGTCACTCCCCTCGCGTGGGCGGCACTCAGTGCCGCGATCAGGTGCAGGCCGACCCGCGCCACCTCGGCCGGCGCCAGCGGACCGTCGCTGACAACCACCTCGGACAGGGACCGGGAGGGCACGTGCTCCATGACGAGCCACAGATATCCGTCGGTGCTCAGCACATCCCACATCGCGACCACACCGGGGTGATCCAGGCCGGCCAGGCCGCGTACCTCCCCGAGCGTTCTGTCCCGCAGCCGGGACCGCTCCGCGTCGCTCACCCAACCCGGGAGGGTGATCTGCTTGAGAGCGACGTGCCGATCAAGCACCTCGTCGCGTGCCAGCCAGACGCGTCCCGAGGTCGCGGTGTCCCCGATCAGCAGAAGCCTGCGGTACCGGCCGGCGAGCAGCTCGTCATCCATGCGGGTGATTCGGAGCGGTCCGCCGTCCGGATGGGTGGGGTGACCTCAGCTCAACGCCACCGTACCCACGATCCGAGTGGGGGCGACGGAACCACCGACGGGCTCGTTGGACACCCCGAACGTGCCCGCCTCGGCGACCGGGCCGATGACGGTGGTCGACGCCCTGTCCCCCTCGGCGAGCTGTCCCACCTTGCGGGGCTCACTCCCCCGGATGAGCCAGAGCTCATAGATCCGCCCGGCACCGGGCGCGGGCAGGTCGCGCAGCAGCACCACACCGCGGTCGCGGTCACGGGAGACCACCACCGTGGCGGCACCACCGGGCGGCAGCGACCGCTCGAACACCCGGGCGTCCGGGGCGTCCAGGACGGCGGCGATCTGCCGGGCCTGGTCGCTGCTGGCCTGCTCGTCGCTGATCCGATCGTTGCTGACGGTCCAGGTGACCGCGCTCGCGCCACCGGCGACGAGGACGGCCGCGGCGGCGGCCACCGCGAGCTGTCGCCACCTGCCTGTCTGCCGTCCGCCGCCGGCACCCGCGGAGCTGACGCGCAGTTGCGGGGTCCGGGCAGCCTGAGCGAGGGTCCGCTCCCGCAGACCCGGCGGGGTCGCCTCGATGACGGCGTCGTCGGCGAGGCGCGCCACGGTCTCCCGCAACTCGGCCACCTCGACGCGGCACGGCTCGCACTCGGCCAGGTGCCGCTCGAACGCAGCCCGCTCAACGTCGTCGACCGCGTCCAGGACGTACGCACCAGCGAGGGTGTGAACATCGGCGCTCATGCCCGTCCCTCCATCTCGATGCCCAGGCAGTCGCGCATCCGGATGAGTCCGTCGCGCATCCGCGTCTTCACCGTCGGCAGCGGCGTCTGCAACTTCTCGGCGACCTCTCGGTAGGTGTGACCGCCGTAGTAGGCCAGGGTCACCGACTCCCGCTGCACCGGCGTCAACCGGCCCAGGCACCGGCGGACCTGCTCCCGCTCCAACCGGGCGCTGACATCCTCGACCACCTCGTCGTAAGGGACGTGTGTCTCGGTCGCGGCAACCCGAAGAGCACGGTCGGTGTGGGCCTGTTCGGAGCGCACCCGGTCCACCGCGCGGCGGTGCGCCATGGTCAGGATCCACGCCGAGGCGGAACCCCGGCCGGCGTCGAAGCGGCCGGCGGTGCGCCACACCTCGACCATCACCTCCTGCGTCACCTCCTCCGCCTGCGCCGGATCGCGGACGACCCGCCGGACCAGCCCGAGGACCCTGCCCGCCACGGCGTCGTACAGCATGGCGAACGCCGCCTCGTCGCCCCGCGCCACCCGCGTCAGCAACTCGTCGGCGTTCGGTGGGGTCGCGGTGTCCTGCGGCACCGCTCGCAACCGCCGCCCCTGTTCCGGGTCGCCGCTCATTCTCGGCATGTCCTCTCCCTGTGCTGTCGACGGCCCGGTGTGCCGCCGCACTCGTGTCTAGGCGGGACGAGCGTGGGCGAGGCGCGCGTAGACGATGACATTGTCGCGGTAATGCTGGGTGGTGTCGTCGAACTCGCCGCCGCAGGTGATCAGGCGTAACGCAGCGTGGTCGGTCGCCCCGTACACCTCGGCGGTGGGGAAGCGGTCCTTCGGATGCTGCTCGACCCTGGTGACGGTGAACATCGCGGTGCTGCCATCCTGACGGTCGACGGTGATCCCGGCGCCGACAGGCAGCTTGCCCAGGTCGAAAAACGTCCCGCGGCGGCCCTTCCAGTTGACGTGCCCGGCCAGCACGGCCGGGCCGAGAGCGCCGGGCGTCGGCGCCATGGTGAACCAGCCCACATCGGTGGCGCTGTCCGGAACCTGCATCGCACCGTCCGACTGCAGACCGAGCGCGACGATGGCGGCGGTGGCCTTCAGCGACGGAATCGACACCCGCGTCGGCGGTGAACCGGCCATCAGGGGTCCCGAGGTCAACTCGCCCGGCCCGCTCGCCGGGACAGGCGACGCGTTCGCGGCTGGTGCCGCAGCGGACCTGTCGGGTCCGGGTGGGTCGCCGCCCCGCCTGGCGACTGCGCCACCGATCGTCAGGACCGCCGTAACGGTGAGGATGCCGGCCGCCGCCAGGAGCGCGTGGCGCCCCCGGCGACGGCCGGCCGGCGCTGGTTTGCCACCGGTGTCCATCATGATCGCCGTCGGCTCAGCGCTCGCCGGCGAGCCGGCGACGCGCGACGACCGCACCGGCGGCGCCGAGCAACGCGAGACCACCCACGGCGTAGATCATCATCGGCGATCCGCCGGAGGTGCTGCCATCTCCGGTGGCGACACCCCCCGCGGGTACGGAGCCAGCCGCCGCGCCGCTGACCATGCCGCAGGTGGCGGGGTCGGTGGCCTCGGCGGGGATGCCGTTGACGCCGACGGACTTGGCGAAGGTCGACTCGCCGAGCGCTTCCATGTCGTACTTGCCGTTCTTGTTGGCGTCGATGCCGTGCTGCACGAGGTGCAGGTCCTTCAGGTGCGCGATAGTGCCCTGGGGCAGGTCCCCGGCGGGGATGGTGCGCTCGTAACTGAGGTTGCCCTTCGCGTCGGCGGTCGGCATCCGATCCACCGCCAGGCCGCTGGCCTTGGTCGTGTCCCCGGTGGTGGTCAACGAGATGAAGATGTCCCCGTACATCTTGAGGCCCTCCTCGGTGCTGACGAAGCCGTTGCCGTTGGCGTCGGCGGACTTGTCCGGGCAGTGGAAGTCCATGCCGTTCGCCGCGCCGTGCACGTGCTGGGCGTGCGGCGAGTTCGGCGTCATGCCCCTCGACCGGATCATGACCTTCAGGTCACCGCCGCTCGTGGCGGTCAACGTGGCGGTTCCGGTGGCACCGGTCTCGTTGAGGTCCTGCAACTGGACCTGCACGCTCTCGTCGGCGTGCGCGACCCCCGGAAACGCGAGGACCAGGGCGGCTGCGGGCACGGTGAGCAGGGCTCGGGACAATCTCACAACAAATCTCCGTCTCCGCCTGGGTACGGCGTCGATGCTCAGGTGCTGTCGTGAGGGATTCGTCGCCTCCGGTCCACCGGATTGGTCCCGGCCCGGATTCTTTTTCGGCCTGGACGGAACCGTCGGACGCACCAGTTCAGGTGATGGTCACTGTCGTGCTGTGCCAGCCGGTCGCGCCGTCCGGGAAGGGCGCGGCCCGTTGATCGGTCTGGGTCGCACCGGTGGCATCGGTGGCCCGTACGCGCAGGGTGTGACTGCCGGGGCTGGCGTCCCAGCGGTAGGTCCACTGCCGCCACAGGTCCGTTGAGGGGCCGTCGGCGAGGCGGGCCTGCCGCCACGGCCCGTCGTCGACCTGCACCTCGACGGCGGTGATCCCGCGACGTTGCGCCCAGGCGACACCGGCGATCATGACGGGGCCGGCGCGCCGTTGGGCGAAGGGTTTCGGGGTGTCGATGCGGGATGCGGTCTTCACGGGCGCCTCGGCGGCCCACCCGCGCTGTACCCAGTAGGGATCGAACGCGTCGAAGGTGGTCACCTGCATGGAGGTGAGCCACTTGCAGGCACCGACATAGCCGTAGAGGCCGGGAACGAGCATGCGGACGGGAAAGCCGTGCTCCAGGGGCAGGGGCTCGCCGTTCATGGCCACGGCCAACAGCGCGTCGCGACCGTCGAGGATCGCCTGGAGCGGCGTGCCGATGGTCATGCCCTCCACGGAACGGCTGACGAGCTGATCCTGCCCGGCGCGGATACCGGCCTCGCGGAGCAGCGGCGCCAGGGGGATCCCCGTCCAACGGGCGGTGCCGATGTAGGGGCCGCCGACCTCGTTGGAGACGCAGTTGAGGGTGATGTCGCGCTCCACCACGCCCCGGGCGAGGAGGTCGTCGAATGTCCAGGTACGGGGCCGGTCGACCGCTCCACCCAGGGTCAGCCGCCAGGTTGCCGCGTCGACCTGCGGGACGGTGAGGGCGGTGTCGACCCGGTAGAAGTCCCGGTTGGGGGTGAGGAACGCCGAGACGCCGTCCACGCCAGCGGAGACGCCGCCGGGCAGCGGCGGCGCGGGTTGCGTGGGCGGCGGTATGCGAACGGCCGCGCGGGAACGGGCGCCTACGGCTCTGCCGCGACCGACAGTCTGGCCGAGGGTCGCCGTGGCGCCGGCGGTGAGCGCTGCTCCCGCCGCCGTGGCCAGAAACTGGCGGCGGTTGAGCAGCCGCGGGCGACCCGAACCAGGAACCGGGAGCGTCCGAGCGGCGTGTGCCACCACCAGCATCGCGGCCATCCCGATGCCGGCCCCCGCCAGTACCGGCAGGACGTCCACGAGTGTCGCCGTCGGGCGGGACAGGGCGGCGGCGACACCGACGGCAGCGAACGCGGCAAGGCCCGCCAGACCGTAACGGCGTCGTCGTAACGTCGCCGCGCCGAGCAGGACCGCGCTCAGCGCCAGCACTGCGTAGACGCCGGCGAAGAGAACGACCTTGTCGTTGGTGCCGAAGGTGCGGATGGCGAATGCCTTGACCGGTTGCGGTGCCAGATCCACAGCGGCACCACCGACCGTCAGCACCGGGTCGGCGGCCGGATCGACCAGCGCCGCGACGAGGTGGGCCACGCCGAGGGCGACCCCGGCGCTCAGCACGCCGACGACGAGGCCGCGGATGGCTGTCATGCTTCGGGACGGCCCCGGCCGGCGGTTTGCCGGCCGGGGCTCGACGGAGGTGGACATCCTCAGCTCTTGGGCATCAGGACGCTGTCAACGATGTACACGGTGGCGTTGGCCGTCGAGACGTTCCCGCAGACCACCATCGAGGTGCCGTTGACGGTGAACGACGTGCCACTACCGGTCACCGTGACGTCGTCGCCCTGCATCGTCTTGTGGGTGCCGGCCAGGGTGTCCGGGGACAACTGGGTCGGCACCACGTGATAGGTGAGGATCTTCTTCAGCGTGGCGTCGTCGGCCAGGACCTTGTCCAGGTCGGCCTTCGGGATCTTGGCGAACGCGTCGTTGGTCGGCGCGAACACCGTCACGCCCTGCGCGCCGTTGAGCGAGTCCACCAGGTTGGCCTGCTTCACCGCCGTGACCAGCGTCGACAACAGTGGGTTACCGGACGCGGCGGTTGCCACCGGCACCTTCGCCATCGCCTCGAAACTTCCCGGGTTGGACGAATCGGTCGGCACGGCCGCGCACCCCGAACCGAACTGACCCGACATCATCATCGACGGCGAGGCCGAGGCCATCGGCGCGCTGGCCGACGTACTCGGTGTGCCGCTGGCGGTGTCCTCGCCGTCGGTTCCGCCGCAGGCGGACAGGGCCAGCACGGCCATCACGCCGACCGTGGCAAACAGGCGCCGCTTCATACGAACTCCTCAGATGCTTGTACTCGATTGCTGCTGTCATGAGGCATTCGAGGCCGACCCGCGGACGGATGGGTACAAGATCGGGAATTGTGTGCTGCCGGCGATGACAAGCGCCGCCGGGCAGGTCGACCGACCCACTGTCGGCCCGAGCGGACCCGGGGCCTACCCCTGCGGCAGCCCGTCGTGCGCAGTGGCGGCGCGTAGCTCCTTGAGCACGTACGTGGCGGCCTTCTCGACGACGCGGATGCCCTCCTTCTGGCTCACGTGATGGTCGGAGAGCACGGCGATCAGCCAGTCATGATCGGCCTCGACGATCCGCCCGATGCTGTTGACCAGCCAGCGGCCCCCGTCGACATCAGCGGTGTCCCAGCCGTTCTTGACGTACTCGGAACGACCGCCCGGCTCCCGCGCGGCGGTGACTCCCCACCGCTGCTCGGGGATCACCTTCTTCATGAGACCCATGACGAAGGTACGGTCCTGCGGGGTCAGCGGTCCCGTCGGCGACGTCAGCGCGGTCAGCAGACGAAGCTGGTCGGCGACCGTGGTCGTGGTGAGTCCCCAGTGCGAGTTGGGCTTCGTCTCACGCAGGCCGAGCTCGCGGTTCGCGGCGTTGAGGCCGCGCGAGCCCTCGATCCGCTGCCACAGGGCCACCGCCGCATCGTTGTCACTGGACACGATCATGGCCTCGGCCAACCGCCGGGTGCCAGAACTCAGGGCCTTGCCCGGCGGGTTCTGGCGCAGCAGGAGAGCCGCAAGGATGTTGACCTTGACGATGCTGGCGGTCTCGAACCGTCTGGCGCCGACCGTCACCGAAGCCGTTCCCAGCCGATCCAGTGCCGCGACCGCCAGGTGGCCGTCGTACCGCTCCACGTAGGCCTTGATGCGCGTTCTCGCCTGGCCGATCCAGTCGATGGCCGGCGTCGTGGGGATCGGGCTGGCCGGGGAGGAACCGTGCGATGGTCCGGCTCCGTCGCCGTCGCGGCCGCGCGTGGCACCGAAGGCCGCCGTCGCAACGCCGGCCAGCGACACGGTGGCCGCGGAGAGAACCCAGCGTCGCGACAGCTGCCGCCCAATCCGCTCAGCCAAGGCGGGCCACCACCCTCGCCGCGATCGAGTCCACCACGGCCTGGCTTCCCCGATCGGGCAGGCGGACCGTCGAGACCGTCTCGCCTCGTCTCACCATCACGAAGTACGTGACGGTGCTCGGGGTGTCCGCACGCGCGATACGACCTCGAATGAGCATCCCGGCGCCCTCCAGATAATGCGGATCCACGACGTCGAACGAGACATGCGACCCGAGGACCGCGTAGCTCGCACACCGCAGGAGGACCCGACGGACGTCATCGACGTTCCGCTCGGCCCATCCAGGTTCGTACGTCTCCACGACGTGGTGGGCCCGCGACGAGCCGTCAGACAGCCGGTAGTAGCGCTCCACGGCAGCGCGCCGATGCGACTTGGCCAGGTAGTCGCTGCTCCGGTAGTTGGGGCAGCTGTCCTGCTCCCACGGCCAGGCCGCCAGACCGGTTCGCGCGTCGTCCTCGTGCCAGTCCGCTCCCAGATCGCCCGCTCCCAGCAGCAGACCCGGGTCGCCCCGGTCCGCGTTCACTGTGTGCAGCTCGTCGGAGCCGACACCGGCCTCCCCCCGATGGCACCCTGCGGCCATCACCAACAACGCCGACAGGACCGCGACCGAACCTCGGCCTCTGCCGCGAATCCGGCCTCGGCTCGTCCTGCTGCTCGATACGGACACCGAAAACCTCCCCAAACGCAGATACCTGCCACCACACGTGGCGCTTCGGCCGACGACGCGTGGCGGCACCTTCGTCGCCGCCGCAGCACCGACGCGGCGGTTCGCCGGCCGACGGTCCGACCCCATTGGGATCCGCCACACCCCGCCCGCAGACGGGACCCGTCAATGGCGTTCCTCGGCGAACAGCTCGGAACGGGTCTCGCCGAGCAGCTCGCGCAGCCGGTTGAGGGAGCGCATGCTCTGGCTCTTGACGACGGCGATGGAGACGCCCACAACCTCGGCGGTCGCCTCCACGCTCAGGTCGTCCCAGTAACGCAGGACGATGATCGCCCGGTCCCGCAACGGCAGGGTGGCGACCGCGTCCAGCAACGTCATGCGCAGCTCAGCCGGATGTTCCTCGCCCCGCTCCGGCGGCGTCGACATCGCCAACTCGCGGCTGGAACGACGTCGCCGCTGGTCGAGCATGCAGCGCAGCAGTATCTTGCGGGCGTACGCGTGGGGATCGTCGGCCCGGCGGACCCGCCTCCAGTTGGCGTACACCTTGGCCAGCGTCGTCTGGGTGAGGTCCTGGGCGAGATGCCAGTCGCGGCACATCAGGAAGGCGGCGTCGCGCAGCCGGCCGGCGGCCGCCTGCGCGAACTCCACGAAGTCTTCGTCAGCCATTCGACCGGGCCAACTTGGGGAACCTCTTGGCACCGTTGATGACGTACTCGGCCGGCAGTCTCGTCCCCCAGGTCGGGTTGGCGGCGATCTCGGTCGCCTCCTTCACGGAGAGGACGGCCGGTGCCGCAACGGTTCCCTTGGGGTCCCAGACCAGACAGGTAGCGATCATGAGGTCGACCTGGAGGCCGGCGTCGTGATGCACGGTGATGATCTGGCTCTGCACGCAGTTGCCGGGTACCTCGGTCAGCTCCACCGTCCCCGGGCGAGGGTCGCTGCCGAGGCGGTCCCGGTAGATGGAGAGCCGCAGCATGCCCGGTCCGTCGCCGCGGTCGAGGTAGAGCTGGACGAACGGCATGCCGGGGCCCGCCCCACTGCTCTCGAGATTCGCGTAACCGCTGGTCTTGCCCGGGGGCAGCAGCCGCATCAGCAGTTCCAGGGCGCCCTGCGGTGTGGTGGTCGCCAGCTCACCGTCCGGCCCCGCCCCGATCCTCACAGTGTCGATCACAGTGGTGGAGGGAGTCGGCCCCACTGGCGGAGCGGGGTTCTCGTCGGTGCCCGGCTCGAACCCGCGCGGGGCGCCAGTCGGGGAATCGGCCGGGGACGGCGAGCCGGTGTCGACCGACCCGCCCGGCAAAACCAGGTTCGGCCCGCCGGGCTGACCGGTGTCATCCGCTCCGATGCCGAGCGGACCGGCGGCCAGGCCGATCACGAGCAGCATCGCCAACGCCGATCCGCCGGCGCCGAACTGCGCCAGGCGACGCCGGCGGCGCAGTCGGCGGCCCTGCACCACCGACTGCTGGACCAGGTCACCCAATGGCGGGGCGGGGTGTCGGGCCAGGTCGTCCCTGAAACGCCCACGCACATCGCCCATGTCCTTGTTCCTCCTCGGCCGACCGCCCGCAATGGCGATCCGTCATTGACCTGACGGGTTGGCAAGCCGCTTTGGTTACCGGATTTCGACGGGAATTTTCAGCCACCCGCGTCGGCGGAGCGCAGCGTTCCAGGGCGTGTGCGGCCACCTCCGTAGCGTCACGCTCCGCTTGCCAGAAGCGTTGCTGCGGGCGGTTCGAGCAGCTGAGGCTGTTGGCGACTTCGCTTAACTGCCGCAGTGGCGACACTGTCGCTTGAGGCACAATCCGTAGAGCATCCTAGGAGGTTAGGTCGACGCCCTTCGGCGATCCGGCCCGCGATTGACCTTCATCGAGCCAGGTCCATAGGATGGCCATCAATGAGGATCGCGAGTTGGAGTCGCGCCACACCAGCCGAGGCAGCAGAGCTGGCAGCACTCTTCCAGCGCGCCGAGGCGGTCGCCCCGGTCGGCATGGAGCAGCGCGCTGAGGACGTCCGGAACCGACTGGCCACTCTCGGGCCGGGCAGCGCCGGACGCACCCGGGTCGGCCGCGACGACACCGGCAGCGTCGCCGCGTACGGCGAGGTCGCCGACATGGGAACAGCGGACGACGTGCTCCGCATTCGCCTGACCACCGTGTTTCATCCCGACGTCGCGGACGACGTCCGCACAGAGCTGCACCGCTGGCTCATCGACCAGGCGAAGCAGGTGCGGGACGACCGGGGGTCGGCACAGGCCGTCCTCGGTATCCGGTCTGCCGAGAACGACCCGGCCGGCCGCGAGCTGCTGAACCGTGGCGGCTTCGCGCTGGTCCGGCACGAACGGGACCTCGTCCTGGCGGTGCCTGACGAGCCGCCGGCTCCCGCGCTGCCGCCCGGCCTGGTGCTGACACCTGTCGACGAGCGCTACGACGAACTCGCCCGGTTGGCCCACAACGAGGCCTACGCCGACAGCCCCGCAGCGGTTCGACCAGACCAGCGCACCTGGCCCCAGCACGCGACCGGGCATCCGCGGTTCCTGCCCGACCTCTCCTGCCTGGTGCTCGCCGAGGCCGACCGAGGCGACAACCCGGTGGCCGCCTTCCTCTTCGCACTCGCCGACGGCAGCACGGACACGCCGACGGCGATTCTGCACTGCCTGGGCACCCGAGCACAGTGGCGCCGTAGTGGTCTGGCCACAGCGATGATCTCGCGGGTCCTGCACCGTGCGCACTCGGCCGGCATCCGACAACTACGACTCAAGGTCACCGACAGCAATCACAGCGCTCTGGCGCTCTACCGGAAACTGGGTTTTGTGGAGTCGGGGCAAGGGTTCGCGGTGCTGATGCGCCAGCTCAACCCCGAGGCCGACGAGCAGCCGTAAGCCCGACTCGGACTCTGCGCCGGGTCCGGGGCAGGTTCCGCGATCCGCCACAGCGCGTGGAGCCCGCCGATGCGGCCGTCCAGCTTGTCGCCTCCGGTCTGGTCCACGCGCAACGCGGGTCGACCAGCCGCAGTCCGCGCGGACTCCACCCCGTCCGCCCGGACCCGTAACAGGTCCGAAACTACCGGTTGAAAACTCTGGAATTTTCTGCCAGCCTGAGAGCCATCGACAAGTGTGAACGTTAACAAGATCACTTAGCACTGGAGGCGCTCCACGCGACCGTCGGGCCCACCCACCTGCCAGGAGACCACGTCCACCACCGAAAGAGCCCAACGCCGCAACCACTCCCCCACGGGCGACCGGGCCTACCTGTCACCACTCCTCTATCCGCTGGCCAGGTAGCCCGAACCGACTCGCAGCCAGGCGGACGCCCGACCTGAGTCCCGCCCCCGCTCGGGCGAACTCACCATCGCGTCCGCCGCTGTTCCACCGGGGCCTCCCGCTGGAACAGCGACAGGAATCCCCTACCCCACCACTGGAGGATCAGCATGGTTTCCCGGACCCGTCCCATCGGGCGCACCCGACTACGAACACTCACTCTTTCCGGAACGGCCGCGATAATTCTGGCCCTGGTCGTGTCACTGATGCCCAATCTGGCCCAGGCCGCCGAGACGACCCTCGGTGCCGCCGCAGCCCAGTCCGGCCGGTACTTCGGTGCCGCAGTCGCCGCCAACAAACTCAACGACAGCGCCTATACGACGATCCTGAACCGCGAGTTCAATGCCATCACCCCCGAAAACGAAATGAAGATCGACGCGACCGAGCCGCAGCAGAACAACTTCACCTTCGGCAACGCGGACCGGATCGTGAACCACGCCCTCTCCCGGGGTTGGAAGGTCCGCGGCCACACCCTGGCCTGGTACTCGCAGCAGCCGGGCTGGATGCAGAGCATGGAGGGCACCACGCTGCGCAACGCGATGCTGAACCACGTCACCCGGGTGGCCACCTACTACCGCGGCAAGATCTACTCGTGGGACGTCGTGAACGAGGCGTTCGAGGACGGCAACAGCGGCGCCCGTCGCAACTCGAACCTCCAGCGCACCGGCAACGACTGGATCGAGGCGGCGTTCCGCGCCGCCGACGCGGCGGACCCGGACGCGAAGCTCTGCTACAACGACTACAACACCGACAACTGGACCTGGGCCAAGACCCAGGCCGTGTACAACATGGTGCGCGACTTCAAGTCCCGTGGCGTGCCGATCGACTGCGTCGGGTTCCAGTCGCACTTCAACGCCAACTCGCCGTACAACAGCAACTACCGCACCACGCTGTCCAGCTTCGCCGCGCTCGGGGTGGACGTGCAGATCACCGAGTTGGACATTGAGGGGTCCGGCACGACGCAGGCCAACACCTACCGCAGCGTGGTCAACGACTGCCTTGCCGTGGCTCGCTGCAACGGGCTCACCGTGTGGGGTGTGCGCGACTGCGACTCGTGGCGCTCGAGCGGCACTCCGCTGCTCTTCGACTGCAGCGGCAACAAGAAGGCCGCCTACACCTCCACGCTGGAGGCCCTGAACAGCGCGGGCCCCGGCACCACCCCCACGCCCACCACGCCGGGCCCCACCCCCACCCCCACCCCCACCGTCCCACCGGGCTCGGCCAGCGAGATCGTCGGCACCCAGTCCGGCCGGTGCGTCGACGTGCCGAACGCGGCGACCACCAACGGCACCCGGGTCCAGCTCTACGACTGCAACAAGCAGACCAACCAGGCCTGGACCTACACCTCGGGCAAACAACTCCAGGTGTACGGCAACATGTGCCTCGACGCGGCAGGCTCCGGCAACGGCGCGGCTGTGCAGATCTACAGCTGCCACAGCCAGACCAACCAGCAGTGGAACGTCAACTCCAACGGCACCATCAGCGGCGTGCAGTCCGGGCGATGCCTGGACGTCTGGAGCACCGCCAACGGCGCCCAGATCCAGCTCTACGACTGCAACGGTCAGAGCAACCAGCAGTTCCGGCTGGCCTCCCTCGGTGGCGGCACCCAGACGCCCACACCCACGCCCACGCCGACCACGCCGCCGCCGACCACCACGTGTGACCTTCCCTCGTCGTACCGCTGGTCATCGACCGGCGCGCTGGCGCAGCCGAGGTCCGGTTGGGTGTCGCTGAAGGACTTCACCGTCGCCCCGTACAACGGCCAGCAGCTCGTCTACGCCACCACCCACGACACCGGCACCACGTGGGGCTCGATGAACTTCGGCCTCTTCAGCAACTACTCCCAGATGGGCTCGGCCAGCCAGAACGCGATGAACTCGGCGACCGTCGCGCCGTCGCTGTTCTACTTCGCGCCGCGCAACATCTGGGTGCTGGCCTACCAGTGGGGCGGCACGGCCTTCTCGTACCGGACCTCCAGCGACCCGACCAACCCGAACGGGTGGTCGTCGGCGCAGACGCTGTTCACCGGCAGCATCTCCAACTCGAACACCGGCCCGATCGACCAGGCGGTCATCGGCGATGACCAGAACATGTACCTGTTCTTCGCCGGCGACAACGGCCGGATCTACCGGGCCAGCATGCCGATCGGCAACTTCCCCGGCAGCTTCGGCTCGAACTACACGACCATCATGACCGACTCGACGAACAACCTGTTCGAGGCTGTGCAGGTCTACAAGCTCCAGGGCCTGAACAAGTACCTCATGATCGTCGAGGCCATCGGCGCGAACGGGCGCTACTTCCGTTCGTTCACGGCCAGCAGCCTGGGTGGGTCGTGGACCCCGCAGGCCACCAGCGAGAGCAACCCGTTCGCCGGCAAGGCCAACAGCGGCGCCACCTGGACGAACGACATCAGCCACGGTGAGCTGCTGCGCACCAACGCCGACCAGACCATGACCGTCAACGCCTGCAACCTGCAACTGCTCTACCAGGGTCGTTCCCCCAGCTCCGGCGGCGACTACGGCCTGCTGCCGTACCGGCCGGGTCTGCTGACCCTGCAACGCTGACGATCGGACATCACCGGGGGCGGGCAGGCTCGGCACACGACGAGCCCGCCCGCCCCTCGCTCTTCCACCACCAGGAGGTACCGACAGTGCGAGGACCTGTAGACCACTCCCCGCCCACGGGGAACACCAAGGCCGACCGAGTGTCGACCGGCTTGAAGGGCCGACTGTTCACGCTCGCCGCAGCCGGGATCGCCGCCGCAGTCGGGTTGCTCACCATCACCCTGGCGACCGGGTCGGCGTCGGCCGCCGACAACCCGTACCAGCGGGGCCCGGACCCCACCCGGACCAGCGTGACCGCTGTGAACGGCCCCTTTGCCAACACGTCGGTCAGCGTCCCGACCGGGTACGGCTTCAACGGCGGCCGGATCTACTACCCGACCGACACCAGCCAGGGAACCTTCGGGGCCATCGCGATCTCGCCGGGTTACACGGCGTTGTTCTCCGCCGAACTGGCCTGGATGGGGCCGTGGCTGGCGTCCCACGGCTTCGTCGTGATCGGCATCGAGACCAACAGCCGCAACGACTTCGACACGGCCCGAGGCACCCAGTTGCTCGCCGCACTGGACTACCTCACGCAGCAGAGCCCCGTACGCGACCGGGTCGACCCCAACCGGTTGGCGGTCGCCGGTCACTCGATGGGCGGCGGCGGCGCGCTGAGCGCAGCCACGCGACGCCCGTCGTTGAAGGCAGTGGTCGGCATCGCGCCGTACTCGCCGTCGTCGAACCTGGCCAACGACCGGGTCCCCACCATGATCTTCGCCGGTCAGGCGGACACGGTGGTCACCCCGTCCTACGCCACCGGCCTGTACAACAGCCTCCCGGCCACGACGGAGAGCGTCTACGTGGAGGTCGCCGGCGCGGATCATGGCTTCATGGTCGGGCGGTCGAACCCGGTGATGGTCCGGACCATGCTGCCGTTCGTCAAGATGTTCCTCGACAACGACACCCGGTACAGCCAGTTCCTCTGCCCCCTGCTGGACTCCAGCGGCGTGGTCACCTACCGCAGCACCTGCCCGCTGCTGCCGTCGACGCCAACCCCGACCGACCCGCCAACCCCTACCGACCCGCCGACCCCCACCCCCACCCCCACCGTCCCACCGGGCTCGGCCAGTGAGATCGTCGGCACGCAGTCCGGCCGGTGCGTCGACGTACCCAACGCCTCGCGTAACAACGGCACCCGGGTCCAGCTCTACACCTGCAACAAGCAGACCAACCAGGCCTGGACCTACACCTCGGGCAAACAACTCCAGGTGTACGGCAACATGTGTCTCGACGCGGCCGGCACCGGCAACGGCGCGGCAGTGCAGATCTACAGCTGCCACAGCCAGACCAACCAGCAGTGGAACGTCAACTCCAACGGCACCATCAGCAACGTCCAGTCCGGACGATGCCTGGACGCCTGGAGCACCGCCAACGGCGCCCAGATCCAGCTCTACGACTGCCACGGACAGACCAACCAGCAGTTCAGGCTCGCCGCCCTCGCTCGTTGATCACGGTCGACTCCGCGCATCACCTGTTCGAGGGTGTGCGGGGCGACCAGCGGCAGGGCGAGATCCAGCACACCTGAAACGGGCGGACCCGGCGTCGCGCCGGGTCCGCCCGCATCACGTGCCCGGAGGGCGGCGACGCCCTGCGTCCCGGGCCCGCCTGGCCGCGCTGATGCACCCGACCTCGGCCCCTCCGTGGGCCCGCCGCACGGGTTGGTGCAGCGCCTTCAGGTCCTCGGGCCGCACAAAATTCCGGTGTCGATCCGGCGGGCGGTGGCTAGCGTACGCGGATGAGCATTGTCCCGAGGACCGGACTGCGGCTGCGATTCCTCAGCGACCCGGGCGAGTTCCTGACCGTTGCCGGTGACTACCTGGGCGCCGATCCGGTCGTCAGCACGGTCGTGACCACCATCGCGCACCGGCTGTTGTCGCAACGGGCAGAGGGTATCCCTCAGCCCGACCGCAACTGGTGGCTCGTGGTCAGCGACGACTCCGGCGCGGTGGTCGGTGCCGGGATGCGCTCGGCGCCGTATGCCCCCTATCCGCCGTTCCTGCTGCCCATGCCCGACGAGGCGGCCGTTGCGCTCGCCCACGCGTTGCACGAGCGCGGGGAGGAGGTCCTCGCGGTCAACGGCGCCCTGCCCGCGGTCGACCTGTGCGCCGCAGCGCTGGCCCAGCTCGGCGGGGGCGAAGTCCGGGTCAACCAGCACACACGGCTGCACCAGCTCGGCGAACTGACACCGCCGCCACCGGTGCCCGGCAGCTTGGTGACCGCGACCGTGGACGACGCGGGACTGGTCACCGAGTGGCTCGCCGCGTTCGTGGGCGACGCCGACGAACAGGCCGGCCGCCCCCGTGGTGCCAGCGCGCACGAAACGCCCGACCATGCGGAGGTGCTGCGTCGGATCCACGCCGGACGGCTGTGGTTCTGGCTCGACGAGACCGGGGAGCCGGTGCACCTCACGGGTGCCAACCCACCGTCGTTCGGGGTGGCCCGCCTCGGCCCGGTGTACACACCGCCGGCCCAACGGGGGCGCGGTTGGGCCAGCAACGCGGTCGCCGAGGTCTCCCGCCGGATCCAGGCCGAGGGTACGCAGGTCTGCCTGTTCACCGACCAGGCCAACCCGACGTCGAACAAGATCTACGCCGCCCTCGGCTACCGGCCGGTCGTCGACATGGCCAACCTGGTCATCGTCTGATGAGCAGCTGGTGGAGCGGCCCCACCGATCAGGTCGAGGTCTGCTCACGCAGTGCCCTGGTCGAGCTGGCGGCGGTGCTACCGGCAGCCGGCAGATTCGTCGTCGCCCGGCTCGACGGTGCGAGGATGACGGATGCTGACCACACCTTCTACGAGTTCTCCG
The DNA here is from genome assembly GCF_049841475.1 of Micromonospora sp. DT15. Lineage (NCBI taxonomy): Bacteria > Bacillati > Actinomycetota > Actinomycetes > Micromonosporales > Micromonosporaceae > Micromonospora > Micromonospora sp. DT15. The sequence continues at coordinate 240,038 of NZ_JBNCKJ010000003.1, read as the reverse complement.
ACGCGCTGATCTTTCCCGGCTACTTCGGGTGGAACTGGGCCGCGCTGTCTGACTGCCTCCGCGACCTGAACTGGATGCCCGCGGACGGGTACCTCATCGTCGTCGAGAACGCGCCTCGGGTGTTGTCCAGCAGCGCCGAGGATCGGCACACGCTGTTGTGCATCCTGTCGCAGGCCGTACACCACTGGGCCAGGCCGTTCGGCCAACCAGAGTTCAAGGTGCTGCTGCTCTGCGACCGCGACGACGAGGCGGCGCTGTTGCGGCAGGAGATCGCCCGTACGGACGCCGGTACGCCTCAGCGAGACAGCTTCGCTGATCGTCGGCCGTAGGAAACGGTTGTCCCGACCAGCAACGCCGCTCCGGCGAAGAAGTAGGTGTTGATTGCGATGCCGGTCCAGAACTCGCCAGTGGAGACGTCCGCCACCCCCACGAAACCACCGCGACGGACACCGCTGACCATCACAAAGTTCTCGGCCATTCCTGGCACACCCCGGATGACGAGCAGCACGCTGCCAAACAACAGTGGGATCAGAAGTAGCCACCGGGGAAGATGTCGCGCCGGCGGGCGGACAGTGGCCAGAACGACGGCTGCTCCGAGCGCCGACATCGAGATGAGCACCACGTTGAAGATCACGTAGGCCCTCATGCCCCACGGTCCGTCGCCGGTTGGATCGCGCCCAGGGAAGAACACCAGGATCACGTGGGACACCACAAAGACGATCAACCAAGCCAAGGCGCCGTACGCCCAGCGACTACTGAAAACGGGCATACCAGCACCCTCGCCAAGCCGACAGCGTGACGCCTCCCTCCCCGGGTCGGTTCCACTCACCCAGGAGAGGGAGGTGCGGGAGCACCGACGCACACCCGACCAGACGAGGACGTGTCCAATCGCTTGCTGGTCACGACGGCCTGCGGTCCTACCGACTACTGACGGCCCGGGGCCGGGCTCGCCGCTCGCGCAGCCAGACCAGCACCACCATGGCGACGTTGACGGCGCCGAGGATCAGCAGGGACGCGTCACCGGAGTCGGTGGACCTGTCGATCGCGAAGGCCTCGCCGTCTGCCATCACAGTGTTGACGGTCGTGAACAGGACGTTGTTGGCGACGTGGAAGGCAACCGGTGCCTCGATACCGCGGCTGATGATGGCCATCAGGCCAGTGCTGACCCCGATCACTGTGTAGTAGCCGAACAACCAGGGGTCAGCCGACCCGTGGACCACGGCGAAGCCCAGGCCGGACACGACGAGCCCGACGACCAGGGCGGGGCGAACCGCACGCACCCAGGACGCGGCGACGGGCAGCACCGCACTTCGGAACATCAGCTCCTCGCCGACGGCCTGCACCGGTGTGCTCAGCGCGATGATCGCCAGCATGCCGATCGTCGTGCCGGTGACACCGAAGGCGGTCCAGCCCGGGGCGTCGGGCGCGACCAGCGCCACGACACCGATCCCGGCACCCACCAGCAGCGCCGCCGCGACCAGGTAGTACGTCAGGCGGCGAGCGTCGAAGGCTCGGGGTGCACTGATCAGGCTGCGCCACGGCACCCTGGCGATCCAGACCAGGAGCAGGATCGCCAGGGCGCCCGCCGTGCCGATGCTGACGTTGACGGCCAGGAACTTCAACGGCGTGAGGGTGGCTGACATCGGGTCGTCGCTGCCCTCGATGACGCCCACGAGCTGGTAGAGCAGAACCTGTAGCACCACCATCGCCAGCGGTGGCACGCCGATGACCACCAGCGGCTTCCACCAGCTCATCCGAAGGTGGGCGCCGAAGGGCCGGGAGCTGTCGACGGCCAGCCGGGAATGCTCCGGCGCCTGGAGGCGCGAGCCTCCCGCATCAGAAGGGCTCGTCCCTGTCCAGGGTTCTGCGGCTCTGGGGGCGTTCATCGGGGAGCTCCCTCTCGTCGGTGTGGAGATCCCATTGCAGCGCTCATAGCGCCTCGCCGTCAGTGCCACCACGTCACCACGTCACAGTGACATTTCCTCGGACAGTCGCAACTCACGGTCACGGTCGGCGACGGCGGATGCGCCTACAGCCAGTCGTGTTCGCGGGCGTAGCGGGCCGCTTCGTGGCGGGTCCGGGTCTGGGTCTTGCGCATCGCGTTGGACAGGTAGTTGCGGACGGTGCCCGGAGCCAGGTGGAGCCGAGCGGCGATGTCGGCGACCGAGTAGCCCTCGCCGGTGACCCGCAGGACGTCGGCTTCACGCTCGGTGAGGGGGGAGTCCTCGGTGACGGCGAGCACTGACACGTCCGGGTCTATCCAGCGTTTCCCCGCGTGCAGGGTGGCGATGACCGAGGTGATGTGGGCCGGCTCGGCGGATTTGCTGACGAAGCCTTGGACGCCGAGCTTCAGCGCCTTGCGCAGCACGCCGGGCCGGGCATGCCGGGTCAGCATGAGGATCACCTGCTCCGGTCGCTCGCGGCGGATCTCGGCGACCGCGCCCAGGCCGTCCACTCCCGGCATCTCCAGGTCGATGACCAGAACGTCGGGCCGGTGCCGCAGGGTGGCGGCGATCGCCGTACGGCCGTCCTGCGCCTCGGCGAGAACGGTGATGTCACCCTCCATCGGCAGCAGCGCGGCCAGGGCCGTGCGCAGCAGCGCCTCGTCGTCGGCGAGCACGATGGTGGTCATCGGTCGTCCTTCCCGGTAACCGTCGGGGCCGCGTCGGCCTGAGCGGGTGGGAAGGTCGCTGCGGTCAGGAACCGCCCGTCCTTCTGTTCCACGGACAGCTCACCTCCGTCGTCCGCCACCCGTTGCCTCAGCGCCGCCAGGCCCCTGAGCTGCGGGGGCGAGGTGGCGGTCACGCCGTCGTTGACGATGGTGATGCCCGACGCGGCGAGCGTGATCTGCACCTGGGTGGCCTGCGCGTGCCGCAGGATGTTCGTGGTCGTCTCCCGCAGCACCTGCCCGAGCAGTTCGCTGGCGCGGGCGTCGACCTCGGCCTCCCGGGTCACTCGGACCCGGATGCCGGCGGCCTCGAACAGGTTCTTCGCGTTCTCAATCTCCGCGGTGAGGTTGAGCCGCCGCTGCGCGTAGGCGAGTTCCTTGGTCTGCGCGATGGTGTCGCTGACCAGCGTGTACGTCTCCCGCAGCTCCTTCTCCGCCCGCTCGGTGTCGCGGGACAGCAGCCGCTGGGCCAGGGCGATCTTCAGTTTCACCACGTGCAGGGTGTGGCCCTGGATGTCGTGCAGGTCGCTGGCGAACCGCACCCGCTCCCGGACCACCGCCAGCTCCGCTTCGCGTTCCCGAGTCTGTTCGAGCTCCCGGATGAGGTCGAAGAACCGCTCGCCCACCACCGTGAAGACCGTCACGATGACGGTGAGGGCGGTCGGGATGAGGACATAGGTGACCAGGACGTGACCGATGTCGTCGCGCTGCACCAGCAACCGCGCCGCGCCGACGGCGGCGACGTAGGTGAACAGCCCGGCCATCACCAGCTTCCGCCGCCGTCGCACCTCGCGCAGGGACAGCGAACCCACGGCGCAGACACCCCAGTAGGCGTTGGGGCTGCCGGTCACCAGGACCCCGAGCGGCCAGACCGCCGCCGCCACGACCAGGCAGGGCAGCGCGACCCGGGCGAGGTCGTTTGCCGTCCACCGTTCGAAGGCCACCACGGCCGCCACGGCACCGGGTGCCAGGACGACGACGTGCCACCAGGCGCGCGCGTCGGTGTAGAGCAGGATCACCGCGGCGAACACCACCGGCGGCAGTGAGGTGACGAGGTTGAGCCGGCGCAGCCTTCCCTGCGTCGACTGGGTGAAGCGCGGCGGGCTCGCGGTCACCAGGTCAGTATCCGGCAGCCAGCGGCCGGGACCAGTGACACCACGTCACTTGCGGTGATGACATGGCGCCACTGACAGATCGGCTGCGCCCGCGCTGTCATAGGTGCATGTCCACCACACCTGTCATCGAAGTTGACCGGCTGAACCTCACCTACGGTGATTTCCACGCCGTCAGGGACCTTTCCTTCGAGGTACGACCTGGAGAGCTCTACGCGCTGCTGGGCACCAACGGAGCCGGGAAGACCTCGACACTGGAGGTCATCGAGGGCCACCGCAGGTCAACCTCCGGCACCGTACGTGTCTTCGGGCACCGCCCCGACGACCGCCAGACGGTACGTCCCCGAATGGGCGTCATGCTCCAGGAGAGCGGATTCTCCCCCGACCTCACCGTTCGGGAGTCCGTCGGCCTGATCGGCCGACTCACCGCACGCACCGACGACGTCGACCGGGTACTCGACCTCGTCGACCTCACCGGCCGAGCCCGCCGCAAAGTATCCCAGCTCTCCGGCGGTGAAAAACGGCGCCTCGACTTCGCCACCGCCGTCTACGGCACCCCGGAACTGATCGTCCTCGACGAACCCACCACCGGCCTGGACATCCAATCCCGCGACGCCGTCTGGGCAACCGTCGACCGACTCCGCGAAAACGGCGCCACCATCGTGCTGACCACCCACTATTTGGAAGAAGCACAACAACGCGCCGACCGAATCGGACTGATGCACCACGGCACCCTGCACCGCGAAGGCACCGTCGCCGAACTGACCCGCACCCTGCCCGCCGTCATCCGCTTCACCCTTCCCGCACCGGCACCGGCACCGGCACCGGCGCTGCCGCTGCCGGCCGCCGTCGACATGGACGGGAAGGTCGTGGTCGAGACCTTCGCACTGCAGAACGACCTGCACATCCTGCTCCGGTGGGCGCAGGATCACGCCGTGGAGCTGCAGGGCTTGGAGGCCGGGCCGACCCGCCTCGACGACGTCTTCCGCGCCATCAACAACTGACCCGCCATTTCGACAGGAGCGCCACCGTGTTTCCCATCGCCTCCAGCGAACTGATCCAGATCTTCCGCAACCGACTGGTCCTGATCACCAGCCTCATCATCCCCGTCGTCGTCAGCGCCTACTTCGTCCGCCAACACGACACCTTCGCCGACCTCGGCAGCCTCGGCTACATCGCCGCGATCATCCTGTTCACCATCACCGCCTTCGGCCTCTACACCACCGCCGTCACCACCCTGGCCTCCCGACGCCAGAACCTCTTCCTCAAACGCCTACGCTCCACCGCCGCAACCGACACCACCATCCTCGCCGGCCTCCTGCTGCCCGTCGTCGTCCTCGCCCTGATCCAGGTCACAGCGATCCTGACCGCTCTCGCCGTGGTCGCCGGCGCACCGGCGAACATCGCCCTGCTCGTGGTCGCGACCATCGCCACCCTGGCCATGATGGTCGCCCTGGCGCTGGCCACCGCCGGGCTGACCAACTCACCCGAACACGCCCAGGTCACCACCCTCCCCGTCACCCTCGGCGTGATCGCCGTGGCCAGTTGGGTCGGCATCACCGGCACCGAGAACCTCGCCGGGCTCAAGCGGCTGCTGCCCGGCGGCGCGGCCACCGAACTCACCATGAACGCCTGGAACGGCGGCGTCGCCGTGACCGACTCCCTGCTCCTGCTCGCGCCCACGCTCGGCTGGGTCGCCGTCGCCGTCGCCCTCGCCACCCGACTCTTCCGCTGGGAGCCCCGCCGATGACCACCGAAACCCGGCCGGGGACGCCGACAGTGGTGGAAGACCTTCTGCTGCTCCTGTTCCAACCCAACTCCGGAACCATCGCGGGAGAGAACACCCTTTTCTACGTCCTCGGCGGAGCCGTCCTCGCGGACCTCGCCCTCGGCGATCACCTGACCACCGAGGCCCGGGGACGGGTCAGCGGCGTGGCGGGTCATCCACCGTCGGATGACCTCCTGCGCCCGGCGTGGGACTACCTCGCCGAGAAACCGCGAGGGGTGCAGACGGCCCTGGCCGCGGTCGGCCCCGTCCTGCGCAAGCCGGTGTTGGAGCGGCTCATCGCGCGGGGCGACATCGACCAGGAGCCCCGTAAGGTGCTCGGCCTGTTCCGGACGACAGCCCTACGGGAGGGCAGAACGGAACGACGGGCCCGCCTGCTCGCCGACGTCCGGCGGGTCCTCGTGGACGGTGCGCAGCCGCAGGCTCGTGTCGCGGCGCTCGCGGCGCTGCTCTCGGCGAGCGGAACGCTCCCGCAGTTCCACCGCGAGATCCCGTGGACGTCACCGGTCATCACGCGGGCCAAGGAACTCGAGCGTGGCGACTGGGGCGCCGACGCCGCGGCGGCGGCCGTGACCCGCACCGTGACGGCCACCGTCATCAACAGCGCCGTCGCCGCCATCACCGTGCTGCCGCGAGGTTAGCGGTGCCTGCGCACCAGGCCGCCCGAGGGTGGCTGTCGCCCCCGTGATCAGCGCGCTTCCGAGCCTCGATCGGCAACGATGGGCGGCATGGCTCGGCGGATGCGCACGACCTACCGGGGAGGCACCGTGACTCGCTCGCAGCACCAACGGGGACGGTGTCCCGTCTGTAAACGCCTCGTACCCCTCACCGCTGACGGCAGGGTTGCTCGGCACAACGGCACCATTCGTGCCTACGCCCCGCCCGAGGAGTGCCCCGGGGGTGGACAGCGAGCGGACGCCACGGGGTCATGAGCAGACAGCCGGACGATGTCCGGTTCGGCTCACTCTCTGGGGTGGGGCGGGTGCGGCCCTTCGGGCGGTTTCCCCCTGGCGTGGACGGCGTCGGAAGCCGCGATGCCGGCGAGGACGACGACGGCGGTGGCGGCCACGGCCAGCGGCGGCAGAAGGATCATGAACGGCGAGGCGCCGGCAAGCGCCAGAGCGCCGACGATCCGGGAGTGGGACACCCGGGCGAACACGGCATGTTCCACCAGGGCTCGTCCGATCAGGAAGAGCATCGGTCCGCCCAGGACAACGAGGATCCACGCCGCGTTGGTGTGCCCGAACGGATGTTCGATCACGATTTCATACCCGACGGCGACAGCGACGATCCCGGCCACCATGAGTACGTGCGCGAGGAAAGCCTCTCGGATGAGATGTGCGGGCTCAGCGGCGGCTCTGATGGCTTCGGGCAACAGTTGGCCCGCCCTGAAACTGTAGACGCGAAACAGGAGCACGGTCGTGATGAATGAGACCGCAAAGGCTGCCGCGGCTCCTCCCCGCCGGAACGAGGTGTCACTGTAGGCCGACCCGGTCGTCAGAATAAGTTCGCCGAGGGCGATGATGAAGAATTGTTGGTAACGCTCAGAAAGGTATTCGGCCAGGACGGGCCATTGCCGTTGGGTGGGGCGGGACCACGGCGCGGGATAGAACATCAGAAGTGCCGTGCCGTCGATGGCGATCGCGAGCGTCCACAACAGGCTGCGGGTCAGATCCGTCACGATCGCGCCGGCGATCCACGGCACGGCCGACAACGTGAACCAGAAGAACACTCCAGCTGCTCGGCGCTGAGCTTCGTGGCCGCGCAGTATCGGCACGATGACGAGGCCACGGATGATGTGAACCGCGACGTACGCACCGGCGAAGGCCAGACTTCTGTCACCGAACGCCTGCGGCACGGCGACTGCCATCACCAACGCGCCGAGCATGGCCGTGTAGACCAGCACCTGAAGCTGGGGCCGCTTCGGATCGTAGAGGTCGGTGACCCACGCCGTGACGAACCACAGCACCATGAAGGCCAGCAGCAACAGCAGGGTCTCGCCAGCCTCGATGAGGACGACTCGCTGCTCGGTGAGTTCCTCAACCAGCCGCTGCGAGACCCGATTGAGGGCAAAGATGAAGACCAGGTCGAAGAAGAGTTCCAGAAGGCTTGGTCGCTGCGGTTGCCCGGGTTTCCGAAGCAGCGCTGCTGCCCTTGTCGACATGGGCCGCCCATTCCTGCCGGCTTCGCCTTCCCGGGTAATTGGTACCACGCCGGGCAGGTCGTCGAGTCGATACCCGAAGAATGCCCGGCGAACATGCCCGCCCGGATGTCGACCTCGCGCTACGAGCACGGGATTGCATCTTCCTTCGCGGGGTACGCCCGTTGCGCCACACGGGCGCCCTCGGATCACCCGAGCGGGTCTGTGTGAGCCTCGTACACGCCGGGGGGCCGGTACCGGATGGATCAGCGAGACGGGGGCGTGCGCGCTGGGGCTGACGGCTTGGTGGAACTGCGGGTGCACGGGGTGTCCGCCACCGGCCCGGATGACCTGCTGGATCGACCGCACGTGCAGCAGGTGGCGGGTGACCACCGGGGCGGCTTCTACCGCCCGCGAGCGGTAGACCGCGAGGACAGCGAGGCGGGCGCGGTGACGCTCGAGGCCTACCGCTGGAACAACCTGCCCGCTGGCAACGCGGTGCGAACGTTGTCGATGGTGATCCTGCTGCCCTTCATGCTGATCAACCTCGCCATCTGGATGCGTCCGGCCGGAGCCGGCGGCGACCCGGTGATCAAGGCCCTGTGCCGGTTGTTGGCGCTCACCATGACCTCGATGTACGTGCTGAGCATCGTGGGGGTCGCCCTGGATGTGATCGCGTGGAAGTGCATGTCCTCACCGGAGTGCCTAACCGGACGTAGCTGGCTCTCCTGGCTCGGGGGGCGTCCCGCCGGACTGCGCCTGGCGGTGCTCGCACTGGCACCGGCTGCGGCCATCAGCCTGGTGTGGGGGCTCAGCGCGCGCCCGGCACTTCCCGCTGACGTCTTCCGCGCGGCCGACCACCCTCGTGCGGCGGACCGGCTCACCGCCGTCGGCCGGTGGGACAATGAGCCACTGGTGGCACGACTGCGCTCGATTCACGTGGCGGCGGCGTTTGCCACGCTGGACCTCAGCCTGCTCGCAGCCCGGTCCGCGCAGGGTCTGTCGATCGGCACCATCGCGCTGACGGCAGCTGCCGGACTTCTGTTGATCACATGCGCGGTTCTGCTCTGCACCCCACCCCTGGCCACGCCCACGGAGCTGCGGCTCGACCGGTTGGTCAGCGCGCTACGCACGATCGCCCTCGGTCTGACTGTGCTGGTCTGGATCCTCGTTGTGACCAGCTCGGCATCCTGGCCGGAGCGGAACGGGCTGCCCGGCTACAACCTGACCGTCGTCGGGCTGTTCATCGGTCAGGCGGTGCTGCTTGCTGCCCTGGGGGTGGTGCTGTTCTGGCATCGGGCTCGAGATCCGAATGTCGCGCCCGCCCTCGGGCTCGGTGCCTTGGCGACCTCCGTAGCCGCGATCAGTCTGGCGATCACGTTCTCCGCTGAGCTGGTCTATCGGGTGTCCGACGTTCTGAACAGGGGCGCGCCCACCGCCGAGGCGTTGATAACCAGCCCGCCACGTGCCTGCATCTGGGCGATTCTCGGCTTCTCGCTGGCGGTGCTGGTGACGCTGGCCGTCGCCGCCGTGGTGTCGGTGGCGTCACGACCGGGACGGATCCGGGCCGCGTCGGCAATCGTTGCTCGTGACTTCCCGGACGCGCCGCCCGATGCCACACCGCGACTGCGGCAGGTGCGCAAGACCTTGGCCCGTGCCCGGTTCACCGAGCGGCTGTTGCCGCTCGCGGTGCTCTACGCCTGCCTCGCCGGGATCGGTATAGCAGCGGTCGCGCTCGGCCTGCTGCCGACGCCTCCCGGCGAAATGGTCCAGCGCTACGTCGGGTTGCCGGTCGGCTTCGTCGACTTCCTCATCGGTGTCGGCAGCTATCTGATCGCCGCTCTCATCGTCGGCCTGGTCCTCGGTGGAATCTTCGCCCATCGCACCCCGTGGTTCCGCCGGTACGTCGGCGTGCTGTGGGACCTGGGCACGTTCTGGCCCAGATCCGCGCACCCGTTCGCGCCACCGTGCTACGCCGAACGTGCCGTTCCCGAACTGACCTGCCGGATCACCCACCTCGTCGACTCCGGTAACGCGGTGGTGCTCACCGGGCACAGCCACGGCTCCGTCCTGCTCGCCGCGACAGTGCTCCAACTGCCGCCGCGGGTCACCGACCGGGTCGGGCTGCTGACCCACGGCTCGCCCCTCCGACGGTTGTACGCGCGCCTCTTTCCCGCGTACGTCAGCGACGAGGTGATTCACGAGATCGCCGACCGGGTGAACTGGCGGTGGGTGAATCTGTGGCGGGACACCGACCCCATCGGGGGTCGCGTCTTTCCGCCGCAGGGCCCCGACAAGGCACCCACGGCGTGCGACCGGGAGGCGACGGTGGACCGACGGCTTCGCGACCCGTACGCCGTCACACCTCCGTCCGGCGACATCTTCCCGCCACCGATGAAGGGACACCGGCCCTGCGAATCGGAGAAGGCGTTCACCGACGCGGTGCGCCACCTGGCCGACCAACTCCGCTGAGCGGGCCACGAGTAGCGGACAGCCGACACCGGAGCACAATGTAGCCGACTGTGACCATCAGATCACCACGCGCACACTCCTCTCCGACATGTTCCCGTCGACTGGAGGAACAGATGCGTCTCCGATCGTTCGTCACCACGGCACTGGCCGCCGTCCTGGCCGCCGGCGCACTCGCGCCGCCCACACCGGCCGCGGCGGCCACCGCCGACCGCTGGGGCTTCGCGTACGTCAAGGACCCCACAGTCCCGGTCTGGACCGTGCTGGACACCAGCCGGCAGTGGGGCAGCTGGAAGACCGCCTTCCCCGCTGCCTGGGCCGACGGCATCAAGCTCGCGCCCGGCCGGTTCCAGGTCCGTTTTCCGCAGATCGGTGCCAGCTCACGCGGTGTGCCGCACGTGACCCCGGTGAACCGGACCGGTCACTACTGCGAGGTGGTCCGCTGGTTCCAGTCCGGCACCGACGAAATCGTCGACGTGCAGTGCCACAAGCCGGGCGGCACGCGCGATGACACTCCGTTCACAGTGCTCTGGACGACCAGCTCAGGCGTGCTGCCGGCCGGCACCTCACACGCGTACGTGCAGTGGAGCAGCGGGCTGGTGGCGCAGTCGTACAACTCCACCGGTGGCGTGAACACTGTCGGGCCGCTGGGCGTCGGGCAGTACCTGGTGCGGCTGCCCGGGGTGGGATTGGCCGATCTGCTCGCCGGCAACGTGCAGGTCACCGCCGTGCAGCCGAACGCCGGCCCCCGCCGCTGCAAGGTCTACTCCTGGAGCGCGGTCGGCACCGGCGTGCAGGTGTACGTCTTCTGCTACGACCAGGCGGGCGCGTTCAACAACACCGACTTCGCCCTCTCGTACCACCGTCGGCGGCCGGTGATCGGCTCCCTCGGTCCACCCTCGTACTTCGGCTACCTGGGTACCGCCGTGGGCGGGCCGACAAACGACAACTCGGTGCTCGGCGTCGGCGCGAACACCGTGGCGCCGCTGGCGCCCTCGGGCCGCTACCTGGCGACCTTCCCGCAGATCGGCATCAAGGAGACGCACGCCCAGGTGGTGGCGCAGGGCGCCGGCAGCAACTACTGCCACCTCACCCAACCCTGGCCGTACACCACCAACGCCGACGTCGACGTCATCTGCTTCGACAACACCGGCGCGGTCACCCCGCACAGGTTCCTGGCCACCTTCACCTCCCGGCTCTGACGCCGGGCCGCGCCGGCGGTAGCGCTTGCGTTGCTGCCGGCGCGGTCGTGGCCTGCCGCTCGTGGTGGAGTCATCGACCTGGGATGTGTGGACCAGACGGAAGCGTCCGACGAGCGACCGGCTGCGGCCGAGCTAGCCGGCGCTCGCCTCCCGCTGGATCTGCTCGAACTGGGCGGCCATCGCGGCGGCCAGAGTCTGCGCGGCCGACAGTGGGCGAACCATGACAGTGAACTCGTCGATCAGACCGGTCTCGTCCAGGTGCAGGAAGTCGCAACCTTCGACGGCGACGTCGCCAATCCTCGCCTCGAACACCAGCGCGTGATCGCGACCGCCGTCACCGCTCAGCTCACGGGTGTACCGGAAGTCCTCGAAGACCCGCAGCACGCCGCGCAGGATCGCCGCGGTGATGGCCTTTCCCGGGTAGGGCTTGAACGCCACCGGGCTGCGGAAGACCACGTCGTCGGCAAGGGCCGCCGTGATGGCATCGGGATCGCGTGCTTCAACTGCCGCGCGGAAGTCGATCACCACGCCAGCGTACGGGGTCTTTCCGGCAGCCGCGTGCCCAGTACTCGTCGATCCTGCACCGCGCAGGAGCCTGGTGTGGCAAGCGGGACGGCCCGGCGATCGTCGGCCCTCCGCGGAGGGTTGATCGCCGGGCCGCTCCGGTGACGAGCCGCCCCGGGCGGCCCGTCGATCAACCGGTCAGAGGCCGGCGGCGTGCGCGGCGGCGGTACCGCCGACCACAGGCAGGACGATGTTGCTGCTCTTCAGAGCGACCTGCAGGTTCGCGGCGGTGGTGTCCGCCTGGCTGGAGTACTGCGGGTAGCTGGCCACGATGATCACGCCGATCCGGTGGCCGGGCTTGAAGACATAGTCCTCGGGCAGCAGCGGGAAGCTGAAGTTGTACGACTCCCCCTGCACCAGCGGCACGGCGACGCGGATCGACTGCCGGTTCTGGGCGTCCATGATGCCCTTGGTGACCAGCTCGTAGTCGGCGGTGGCCACCCGCTTCGCCGTCTGCTTGTAGCAGCCGTCGTCGGTCGGGCTGCTCTCGCCCCAGCAGTCCGATGTGTCCAGGGTGATGATCCCCTCGCCGGAGGCCCGGTGCGCGACCCGCTCGTCGGTGCCGTAGTCGACCAGGATCGCCCCGAGGTTGGTGTCGGTCTGGTCGGCGGAGGCCCGCAGTTGCACTGTGGGCGTGCCGGAGATGTGCAGCGGCGCGGAAAGTGGCGCGGAGAGGAAGGCCAGCCGGTTGGGCTGCACCACGTCCGGGTTGAGGATCATGGTGTTCTGGCTCTGCGTGCGGCTGTCCTGGAATGCCCCGGTCGCCGGCTTCGCGGTGGGCACCAGCCCGAGACCGCCCGCGCCGGTGGTGGCGGGCTGGAGGAACACCTCCGTGTCCGCCTTGCCGGGGATCGGCCAGTCGGCGTGGGTCTCCCACACGTCGGCGGAGCGCTCCAGGTCCACCCGCGGCTCGTCCATGATGCCGTTGGCGACGTTCTGCAGCCAGAAGTCGAACCACCGGTGCAGCGTCGACACCCACACCGCGCGGCGCGAGTCGAACGGGTCGACGTGGCCCTCCTGCGACAGCCACAGCTTGCGCGGCACGTTGTTCTCCGCCAGGGCGTACCAGAACTTGCTGAAGTGGTCCGGCCGGACGTTGTCGTCGTTGAGGCCGTGGTAGAGCAGCACGCTGGCGGTGACGTTGGGGACCTTCTTGACGTAGCTGCGCTCGTTCCAGAAGGCCGTGTAGTCGCCGTGCTCGTCGCCGTCGGCGGCGCCAATCGCGTCGCGCACCGGCTTGCAGTACTCCCGTCGCTCGGGGTTGGTGACCGTGTTGGCCAGCGACGACACGTAGCTGTTGCCACGGGTGACCACGCCGTTGCTGCGCACGTAGTCGTAGTACTCGGTCGGTCCGCTGATGGGCACGACAGTGGTCAGGCCCTTCACGCCGGTCACCGCCGTGGCCATGGCCAGCGAGCCGTCGTACGACTTGCCGATCATCCCCGTCCTGCCGTTGTGCCAGTCGGCCTTGACGACCTCACCGGCGGCGTTACGGGCGGTGGCCCGGCCGTTGAGCCAGTTGATGGCCTGCTTGGCGCTGAGGTTGTCCTGGTTGGCGTTGGTGGTCGGGCAGCCGGTGGAGTTGTTGGTGCCGACCATGTCCAGCAGGATGACCGCGTAGCCGCGCGGCACGAAGTAGTTGTCGTAGAACAGCGGCCACTTGTCGAGCAGCCCGTCGCCGTCGAGGTCCGCCTTGCACTCGGACTCGTTGCCTCGGCAGACCGTCGAGTAGTAGGGGCTGGCGTCCATCACGACGGGGGCCTTGAGCCCCTGCGCGGTGGCTGCCGGCCGCATCAGGTCGAACGCGATGATGTCGCGCAGTCCGTCGTTGTCGCTGTCGAAGGTGGAGTCGATGAACAGGCGTTCCCGAATGGCGTCGGCGTAGCCGAACACCGGCTGGGTGACGCCGTCCTGGACGACGATCGACGGCGGGCCGTCCGCCGCCTGCGCCTGCGGCGCCGCGCCGAGGGCGGCGAGCACAGTCGCGGACAGTACGGCCACGCCTGTGCGCCAGCGCGTTCCCACTGTAGGCATGCAATCTCCTTGATGTGTCCGAGGCTGCGTACGCTACGAGCCGACGGCCTTGTGCCACCACCTGCACGTGTAGGAACTTCACCGGGTGTGGTTCGACGGGTCGCGGCCCTCGTCCGCGGGCAGCCGTGCTCGGGGTACGGAAGTGCCTCGGTGCGGCGGCGACCGGTGCCGGGTCGGCGCCGCACCGAGGTGCTGGGGGACGGGACTACGGCTGGTCGGCCAGCACCAGCTCCCGCAGCCGTCGGTCGAGTGTGGGGGCGTCCAGGCCGCCCGGCCAGCCGCGGAGCAGGGCGCCGCCCTTGGCCACCAGCACGACGGCCGGGGGCTCCCGCACCGCGTACGAACGCCAGATCGTCTGCTGGTCGTCCACGACGATCGGGTACTCCACCCGGTGAGCGCGGAGGTAGTCCTGGACCTCGTCGGCCTGGTCCGCGCCGGCCACGCCGACGAAGACCACCCGGTCCCGGTAGCTGCGGGCGAGGTCACTGAGGGCGGCCTGGTTGCTGGCGCAGGTGGTGCACCAGGAGCTGAAGAAGGTGAGCACGACGGGACGCTGCGCCCACAGCTCGGCGGCGGCGAACGGTGTGCCGTCGGTCAGCGCGCCGGTGAATGCCGGGGCGGCCGGGGCGGTGCCGGGCACCGGCCGCAGCGCCAGGTCGGCGGGGACCGGCCCGGGCAGCGCCGTCGCGCCGCCGGCGGGCGTCGGCGCGGGCTGGGGATCGGGCGTGCTGCATCCGCCCAACAGCGCCGCCGCGAGCAACAGCGGCAGGAGTGCCCGCCTCATGAGGGGACCACCGCCACCAGCGCCGGGCCCTCGCTGCTGTCCGGCGTCAGGTCGAGCGCCGGCTGGCCGTCCACCTCCAGCCGGTAGGAGTCCCGCTGCGGCACCCGCACACCGACGGCGAACTCGCAGTAGGTGGGCAGGCGCTCGACCCCCAGGTCCTCGGCGAAGGCCGCCACGGCGGTCCCCGCCGGCAGCCGCCCGCTGGCCAGCGCCGTTCCGTGGGGGTCGAGCACGCGGAACGATGCCCGGTTGTGGAAGTGCTGGTAGGGACCGGTCCCGGCGCAGTCCACGCCCGCGGCCCGGATGTTGATGTCGCGAACAAGGACCCGGACGGTCGTCGGGGAGACCGCCTCCTCGGCAGCGCCGACGGCACCGCAGCCGGTCGCGCCGGCCAGCAGCAGGGGCAGCAGAGCCATGGTGCTTCGCCGCACGTCATCCTCCTTCCGTCCGCCTGCCGGGTCCGCGGCGGCAGGCCGCCGCGGATCCGGCAGAAACGGGGTCAACCTTGGGCGTCGATCAGGACTTCTCGACCCGGCACTGCTTGGTCTCCGTCTTCGTCGGGTCGCTCTCCGAGGTCGCGGTGAGCTTCACGAATCCGGTGGTCGCGGCGGCGGCGGTGGCACCCACCGACACCTTGACAGTGGTGGCCTTACCGAACTGGGCGGTGGCGAGCTGGTTGGGCAGCCAGGTCCGCCAGCCCTTGCCGGCGACCTCCGCCGACAGGCGGTAGACGTCCGACTTCAGGTACGCGCTGACGTTCTCCGGGTGCTGCTGGCCGCCGGCCGAGTACGAGCCGGTGTTGGTCAGCTCGAACGAGCAGGTCACCCCGCGGTTGGTCGGCTTGCCGCCGCCGGTCACCTCGCCCTTGCCCAGCGTCACGCCGTGACTGCTCGGCCCGCCGGTGCCGTCGAGCGAACGCACCGCCACTGTGTAGGAGAGCGAGCCGGCCGAGTCCCGCTTGAGGTCGATGATGTAGAAGTGCAGTCGGTTCGCCTCGTCGACGTACTCGTACTGGCTGCCGGTGTCCGCGCCGGCGTGGAACAGCGCGTCGGAAAGCTGCCGGTAGTCACCCATGGTGATCTTCTGCGGGGTGCCGTCGGGGCGGTAGAAGTCGATCATGTCGATGTCCTGCGGGTTGGCGTCCACCACCCACTGGAACGGCGCGCTGTCGGCGTTCTTCGTCTTGCTGACCAGCACGCCGCTGTCCGGGGTGAAGGAGTCCGCGCCCATCCGGTCGACAACCTCGACCGTGTAGTTGTTGAAGTTGCCACCGTCGCACAACGGGTCGGTGCTGACACCACACGTCGGCGACAGGTCCTTGTTCAACGCGATGTTGACGCCGCTCAGGCCCTTCGGGCCGGCGTCGACCGCCCGGGCCGTGACCTGTGCGACCACCAGACCCGACGAGGCCAACGACTCCCGCGACAGTCGCAGCACGTGCTCCTCACCGACCAGGCCGATCTTGATCTTGTCCCGCAGGGTGTGCAGCGAACCCATCGAGCCGCCGTTGGTCGGTGGGATCTGCCAGCGGGTGTGCGGACCGCCCGGGCCATTGAACGACCCGCGCGACATCATGCTCCAGATCCCGGTGTACGCCCTGCGCAGCGGCTCGCCGTACGGGTTGTTGTAGTTGTCGCCGATACCCAGCAGATGGGACAGCTCGTGGGCGTAGACGCCCATGCCGGAACTCTCCCCCTGCGTCGAGGAACCGCCGCCGGCGTTCGGCCACAGTGTCGCCGCCGCCTTCCACGAGGTCCAGTCCACGTAGCGGGTCTTCGCCCAGTTCGGCAGGTTGGGGTCCGGCGGGCCCCAGGCGTCCGGCACGTCCTCCTTGTTCTGGAAGATCATCTGCCCGAACTCCTGCCAGGTCGACGACTCGTCCTGGCCGGCGCTGAGGATGAACACCAACTCGTACTGGTTGGCGACCTCCTCGCCGACGGCTGCCCGCCAGGCGCCCAGGCCGTCGGTGCGGATGTTCTTGCCGCACACGTCCCCGCTCGGGCAGGCGCCCGGGTTGAACCCGTTGTCCAGCCCGTACTGGTAGGACTTGGACGGCATCTGGTACGGCCCGAACCCGGTGAGGTCGACGCCGTAGCGGCCGTTGGAGTCCTGCATCCAGTACTCGTGCAGGGTGTGGCCCTTGTTGAGGGTGTTCGGGGTGTTCAGGAAGTCCTGGTAGAACTTCGGCACGTCCGCCCGGGGGATGTTTGTCGCGACGGACTGGGGGTTGCCGAAGACCGTCGATCGGGCCCGCTGGGAGACCGCGAACGTCTCGTCCGGATAGTCGAGCGCCACCAGGGCGATCTTGAAGTTGCGGACCGAGCCGGACACGCTCGGGTCGGCCCAGTTCTTGCCGGGCACGGCCTTGTAGTCGTTCCAGGTCATCGTGTCCGGGTTCTGCCAGGCCTGCGGATCGAGGACCTGGAACGGCGCGGTGCCGCCGGCCGGGTTGGCCGGGGCCGCGGCGGCCTGCGCCGCCCCGGTAGCCACGAGCGTGGTCACCACGGCGGCGGCCAGCACGGCCCGCCTCAGCCGGGCTCGGTTGGGGGTACGGTGCACGAAACCACCTCTCGTCGGAGGAAACGCGGTGCCGGCGCCCCGGTGGGGGCTTTCGCGAAGCGCCTGTCAGCAAGCCGCGCAGCGAATCTAGGAGGGCGGGTCGGTGCCGGTCACCGTGCAGATGTCGGCAGGTGAGCCGGCCACTTCCGACACCTGAAGGACCGACGCCCCCGACGGCTCAGCCAGGGGAGGCTCCCGAGGCCGGTTCGGTGGTCGCCGCCAGGGCCCTCCGCACGTCCCGGCGTACCCGGTCGGCGGCTGCCTCGGACAGGGGTCCGCGCGGCGGGCGGCACCGCCCACCGAACCGTCCGGCGCACTCCATGGCGAGCTTGACGGCCTGCACCGACTCGGGCCGGGAGGACCAACCGAGGATCGGGTGCAGTTCGGCGTAGAGCGGCAGCGCCCGGCCCAGGTCGCGGGCGACGCACAGCTCGTACAGGCGCACGGCCTGGCGGGGCAGCGCGTTGGGCAGGGTGGCGACCCAGCCGGTGGCGCCGCACAGCACCAACTCGAGCACCACGTCGTCGGCGCCGACCAGCACGTCGACGTGGGGGCAGAGGTCCCGCAGGCGATGCAATCTGCGTACGTCGCCGGTGACCTCCTTGACCGCGACGATCCCGTCGATCTCGGCTACGGTCGCCAGCAGGTCCGGTGTGAGGTCCAGCCGGGTGTCGGACGGCTCGTTGTGCGCGACCACCGGCAGGCCGACCGCCGCCACCTCCCGATAGTGGGCGACCACGTCGGCGGGGCGGGCAGCGGGCCCTTCAGGTGGCCGCGCCAGCACGCCGTGGGCACCGGCCTCGGCGGCCTGCTCCGTCCAGCGGCGGGCCTGTCTGCTGCCGTAGCCACCGACGCCGGGCACCACCGCGCAGCCGGGCGGCGCGGCCTGCACCGTCGCCTGAACCACGGCGGCCCGCTCGTCGTCGGTGAGAGCCCGGTACTCCCCCACCGACGCGCACGGCGCGACCCCGTGGCACCCCTCGGCAGCGAGCCAGCGGACGTGTTCCTGGAGCTTGTCGACGTCGACCGACAGGTCGGCGCGGAACGGCGTGGTGATGGAGACCAACACGCCCCGCCAGGGCCTACCAGTTCCCACTCGCAAGCCCCCTCTCCGCCGGTACCGCCAGGTGTGGCGGCGCCGAGGCGATCCGTACCGGAACCATAGGAACGTCCGCCGCCGCGGTCTTCGGACAGATGCCGGAACAGCCGCGTCACCGCCCGTCTTTTTGTCGTGACTTCGACAGTGGACCTTGCGCGATGACCCATCGGCACCGGAGGGTAAGGACTGGCGGTCGCGCGATCCCTGTCACGCAGCGCAACCAGGGGAGTTATATGCACGGTGAGCTCCAGCGAATCGTCGACGCCGTCGCCGCCCGGGTGGGGCGACCCGCCCTCATCGAGGATCGCCGACAGCGGGTGGTCGCCTACAGCGAGCACGACGGTCCCATGGACGATGTCCGGCGGACGTCGATCCTGCGCCGGCAGACGACGCCGGAGGTGATTGCCTGGTTCCGGGACATGGGCGTGCTCACGGCTCACGTGCCGATCCGCACCCCCGCGTGCGCCGAACTGGACCTGCTGGCAAGGGTGTGCGTGCCGATCCGGCACGACGACCTGCTGCTCGGGTTCGTCTGGTTCATCGACGCGGACGGTTCGATGACCGATGCCGACATCGCCACCGCGACCGGCCCCTTCGCCGACCTGTCGCTGGCCCTGTACCGGGAGAACCTGCTCGGTGAGCTCGCCTCACAGCGGGAGACCGAGGCCACCCGCACCCTGCTGGTGGAGAGCCGGCAGGCGCGCGAGCACGCGGCGCGGGCGCTGCTGGAGGAGGGCGTGGTCGTCGCCGACGGGTCGACTGTCGCGCTCGTCGCCCAGCTCGTGCCGGCCGCCGGGCGGCAGCCCGACGAGGTGGCCCGGATCGCCCTGGAACAGGCTCTGGTCAACACCCGCCGCTGGATCGGCGTGCGGGAGACGCTGCACCTGGTCTGGCACGACCACGGGGTACTGCTGGTCTGCGGCGACCGGGTCGCCGGCCGACCCTCGCCGGAAGCCTCCGCCGGGCACCTCAACGACGCGCTGGGCACCGCGACCCGGGGCCTGGCCTCGGTGGACCGGACGGTGACCGGGATCGGCCAGCC
This sequence comes from Micromonospora sp. DT15, assembly GCF_049841475.1. Lineage (NCBI taxonomy): Bacteria > Bacillati > Actinomycetota > Actinomycetes > Micromonosporales > Micromonosporaceae > Micromonospora > Micromonospora sp. DT15. The sequence goes on along the minus strand of NZ_JBNCKJ010000003.1, from coordinate 220,579 downwards.
TCGTGCCGGGCTGTCCGACGCTGTGGAGTCCTACCAGGAGGCCGCACAGGCCGCCCGGGTCGGCACGCAACTGCCCGCGCTGGGCGGGGTGGTCTCCTGGGCCGGGCTTGGCATCTATCGGGTGCTGTCACAACTGGACACTCAGCACCTCGCCGTCGCGGGCGTCCATCCCGGGCTGGAGCGGTTGCTGCGCGACGATGCCCACCAGGTGCTGCTGGAGACCCTGGAGGCCTACCTGGACCTGGCGGGCAACGCGCACGCCACCGCCGAGAAGCTCCGCTTGCACCGGACGACCCTCTACTACCGGCTGCAACGGGTGGAACAGCTCGCCGGGACCGACCTCAAGGACGGCAACGAACGGCTGTGCCTGCACCTGGCCATGAAGCTCGGTCGGCTCACCGGCCACTACCGCACGCCGTGACGCCGCCGCCCGGACGGTCTCCGGCGTTCCTCGTCAGACGAGGCGGGTCATCCACCCGTACGGGTCGGCGGCCCGACCGTACTGGATGTCGAGCAGGTGGCGGCGCAGCCGCATGGTCACCGAGTCCTCGGCGCCGGCCTTCGGGGCCGTCACCTCGCCACCCTCCCAGACCAGGCGCCCGACCGGCGTGACCACGGCGCCGGTGCCACATGCGAAGACCTCGGTGATCGCGCCGGAGGCCACACCCTCCTGCCATTCCCTGATCTCCACCGGGCGCTCCTCGACCTCCAGGCCCAGATCCTTGGCGAGGACGAGGATCGACGCCCGGGTGACGCCCTCGAGGATCGTGCCGAGTGCCGGGGTGACTATCCGTCCGTCGGCAGTGATGAAGTAGAGGTTCATGCCGCCGAGCTCCTCCACGTAGCGGCCCTCGGCGGCGTCCAGGAAACAGACCTGCTCACAGCCGTGCTCGGCGGCCTCGACCATCGGCGCCAGGCTGGAGGCGTAGTTGCCGCCGCACTTCGCCTCGCCCGTGCCGCCCCGCGCCGCCCGGGTGTACTCGGTGGAGAGCCAGATGGAGACCGGCTTGACGCCACCGGAGAAGTACGCGCCGACGGGGCAGGCGATCACCATGTAGGTGATCTCCTTCGCCGGGCGAACCCCCAGGAACGGCTCGGAGCCGAACATGAACGGCCGCAGGTAGACGCTGTATTCGTCTTCGTCCGGCACCCACACCTGATCCGCACGGACCAGTCCCTCGACCGAGGCCATGAAGTCCGGCACCGGCAGCTCGGGCAGTGCCAGCCGCCGGGCGGACCGGGCGAAGCGCTCGCCGTTGGCGTGCGGCCGGAACGACCAGATCGAGCCGTCTCGGTGCCGGTACGCCTTCATGCCCTCGAAGATCTCCTGGGCGTAGTGCAGGACGGCCGCCGCGGGGTGCATGAGGATCGGACCGAAGGGGATGATCTCGGAGTCCTGCCAGCCGCCGTCGGGCCTCCACACCGCCCGTGCCATGTGGTCGGTGAAGTACGTGCCGAACCCCGGATTGGCCATGACCTCGGCTCGCCGCTGCGCGCTCGCCGGGCTCGGATTCTGGTGCAACGGGAACGACAGGCTCATCGCCGGGTCCTCTCAGGGGCCGCATCCCTGGGCGCTCAGGTCACCGAGCACGAACACGCAGGGGAGGTTGTCGGATGACGGGTGCAGAATACCGACGGTGCGCCATCCGCTCGGGGCGCGGCGCGTGCGTCCCGTCGTCTCGCCAGCTCGCGGCGCGAGGCGATGCCGAGCTTGCGGAAGATTTTGCGTAGGTGATAGTCCACGGTGCTCGGGCTGATGAACATCTGTGCCGCCACCTCCCGGTTGGAGGCACCGTCCGAGACCCGCCGCGCGATGTCCCGCTCCTGACTGGTCAGGCAGCGGCTCTGGGTGAAGTGGTTGGTCGTGTCGTGGCCGGCCAGCCTGCTGCGCAGTTCGCGGCGGGATGCGACGCCGAGCCGGTGGAACACTCCGCGTAGGTGATGTTTGACAGTGTGGGTGCTGATGACCAGGTTCGTCGCGACCTCGGAATTTGTGGAGCCGGCCGCCACCAGTAGGGCGATCTGTTCCTGCCGCGGGGTCAGTACCGCATCGGGAAGGACTCGGGCAGGCTCGGCTACGACGCGGTGCATGGTGCTCCTCGGGCGAGGGTTCGGGGTCTCGACGACCATCCGATCGCACCGCGGTGCACGACGAGTGCAGACTGAGTGCTCGCCCTATGCGCTCAGGACGCGCCCCTCATCAAGCTCAAGCGGGCCCGGACATATGCGACCATTGTTCGATATGTCTCGGCCTGCTCCATGCCGGCGAACTCGATGAGTTCCCGGAAGCCGTTGTCGGCGATCAGGTTCTCGAACTGCTGGCACCCCCGTTCCGCGCGCACCAGGTCGCCCAGATCGAATGCGGCCCGCGCGAGGATCGCCGCGACGGCACACCGGGGTCCGTCCGACTCACAGACGCCTTCCGCCAATCCCCACTCCGACACCTTCACCGCTTGTTCGAGGCGGCCGAGTTTCCAGGAGGACTCGGCGATGAGCTGCGCGCAGTAGATCTTCAGGTGATCGAGGTGCTGCGCGACGGCAATGGCCAGCCCTTCGTCAGCGAGCCGTGTGCCGGCCTCGAACCGGTCGGACCCCAGGAGCGCTCTCGTGAGTGTCAGCAGCGAGACGGCGAGCAGTTCCTGCCTCCCGGCAGCGTCCGCTGGCCTTCAATGCCCTGGTCGAGGAGTCCAAGGAGCCGGCCTGGCTCACCATCCCCTCGTGGTCTGTGGTCGGCAAGCAGGACGCCGTCATCCCCGCCGCTCAGCAGGTCGCGATGTCCAGGAGGGCCAAGGCGCACACGATCGAGATCAACGCGCCTCACCTATCCATGGTCACCGACGCGGGCGCGGTCACCAACCAGATCGAGGCCGCCGCCAAGGCGACCGACTGACACGACGGCCCGACCGACACGTCGGCCGGCCGTGGCATCGCTCACCGCGATGCCACGGCCGGCCTTTCCGCCACCCGGCTCACGGTGCTGCCGGGCTCAGGAGACCGTCAGGCGGTCGTCCGGGCCGCCTCCAGGATGACCTCGGTGACCTCGCCGGGATGCGAGATCAGGCCCAGGTGACCGGCGTCGATCCGGGTGATGTCGGCGCCCGCCCGCTTCATCATCTCTTCCTGGCGGGCCGGCGGGATGACCCGGTCCTCGGTGCCGATGACCGCCCACACCGGGATCGTCTTCCACGCCGGCTCGGTGGCCGGCACACCCAGCGCGTTCGTGGCCAGAGCGGTCTGGGTCACGGCGAGCACCTCCGCCTGCCGCCGGGGCAGACCGTTGGCGAAGCCGGGGATGAACACCTTCGGCAGGACGTACGCGTCGGCCGCGCCCTCCGGGGCGCCGGGGAACGGTACGAGCTTGAAGACGCTCGTGGGGTCGGTCAGGGCCGGTTCGAGAATCGAGCCGGAACCCGCGGTGAGCTCTTCCACGGTCTCCCCCTCGTCCGGGGCGAAGGCGTCGACGAACACGAGTGCCTTGACGTTCTTGTTGCCGGTCGCGGCGTCGCTCGTCACGAAACCGCCATAGGAGTGGGCGGCGATCACGATGGGACCTTCGATGGTGGACAGGAAGTCCTTCAGGTAGCCGCTGTCGATCGACGGCCCCCGGTTGGGTTGCGGCGCGACCTGGACATCGAAACCACGTGCCTGGAGTCTCTTGACCTCCCCACTCCAGCTCGAACCGTCCGCCCAGGCGCCATGCACCAGGACGATGGTTGGTCTGGTGCGATGCCCCTCGTCCGGGGTTGGTCGCGCACCACCGTCCGCGGACACGCCTGGGGCGGCTGAGCCGAGCACCGTCACCAGCGTCGCGGCGGCGAGCGTTGCGGCGATGGTCTTCGGCCGACGTAGCGAGATACCGAGCATGTCTCTTCTCCCTCGCTGGTCTGTGGTTTCCGAACGCGGGCAGATGTGCGCAGCCGCTGACGCGATGACGTGCCTGATCGCCCCACCTCACCGTATTCACGCCAACCGCGAATCTCGGACAGAAAAGGAAAATAACTCAACTTTCACCTGGCGGGAGGACACGCCACCAAACGGGCTCATGACCTCCCCTCCTGCCGACCGCTCCCCCAACTTCCCGTTATCTGTAAACAACCCTTGATATTAAGCGTCACGAACGTCAATATGTGGAGGTCGCGGGTCGTCGAAGCCTGGGGAGTGAGCAATGAGAAGACGTCGGATTTTCGCAGCGGTGGCCGGGGCGGCGATGACCGTCACGGCCGCCGTCGCCTTCGTCCCCAGCAGCATGGCGGCCGTACCCTCGGCCAGCGCCGTTCCGATGGTCGCCTGCACCGCCCCCACCTGGGCCGAAGGACCCACCTACCAGGCGGGCGCCCAGGTCACCTACGGCGGCCGGCTCTACCAGGCGCTGGTCACCCACACCGCGCACCCCGGCGCCGGCTGGAACCCCGCCTCGACTCCATCGCTCTGGCGTGACCTCGGCGCGTGCTCGGGGACCACTCCGCCGCCCACCACGCCACCACCGACCACACCTCCCCCCACCACGCCACCACCCACCGGTGGGACCTGCGCGGTGAAGTCGCGGCCCACCGGCAAGGTGCTGCAGGGCTACTGGGAGAACTGGGATGGGGCCTCCAACGGCGTGCACCCCGGCCTCGGCTGGATCCCGATCACCGACAGTCGGCTCAACCAGCACGGCTACAACGTGATCAACGCGGCGTTCCCGGTGATCCGCTCGGACGGCACGGTCCTCTGGGAGAACGGCATGGACGCCGGCGTGAAGGTTGCCACCCCGGCCGAGATGTGCCAGGCCAAAGCCGCCGGCGCCACCATCCTGATGTCGATCGGCGGGGCCGCAGCGGGCATCGACCTGAGCTCCAGCGCGGTCGCCGACCGGTTCATCGCGACGATCGTGCCGATCCTGACGGCCTACCACTTCGACGGCATCGACATCGACATCGAGACCGGCCTGACCGGCAGCGGCAACATCAACACCCTGTCCACGTCGCAGGCCAACCTGATCCGGATCATCGACGGCGTGCTGGCCCGGATGCCGTCGAACTTCGGCCTGACCATGGCTCCGGAGACGGCCTACGTCACCGGCGGCAGCGTGGTCTACGGCTCGATCTGGGGCTCGTACCTGCCGATCATCAAGAAGTACGTGGACAACGGCCGGCTCTGGTGGTTGAACATGCAGTACTACAACGGCAGCATGTACGGCTGCGCCGGCGACTCGTACCCGGCGGGCAGCGTGCAGGGCTTCACGGTGCAGACCCAGTGCCTGAACAACGGGCTCACCATCCAGGGCACCACCATCCGGGTGCCGTACGACAAGCAGGTCCCGGGCCTGCCCGCGCAGATCGGGGCCGGCGGCGGCCACCTGTCGGCGTCGTTGGTCACCCAGGCGTGGAACTCCGTACCCGGCCTCAAGGGCCTGATGACCTGGTCGGCGAACTGGGACGGGTCGAAGGGGTGGACCTTCGGCGACAACGTGAAGCGCTTGCAGGGCCGCTGACGGCTGACCGACGCCGGGCCTCCCGCCAGCCGTACGTCGGCAGGCGGGAGGCCCGGCGCGGCTGACAACCGTGCGGCATCCGCCGGCGGTTTAAGCGGACATTCCCCTGTGGCCAGTTCGAGTTCACCGCATCGCTCTACGGTGCCAGCGGACCGAGAACGCTCTGCTCGTACCTGGAGAGATGAGGATTGATGGCAGTAAGCAAGCGGGTGGGCCTGACTGCTGCGGCGGTCGCGCTGACCCTGACGCTGCCGGGCGCCGCGACCGCGGCGGCGGCCGAGCGGAACACGTGGGACCAGGCGGAGTTGTTGTCGTTCGCCGCGTTGCCAGCGGCAACCTTCGTTCCCGGCAGCGAACCGTCCGGCTCGTCGCTCGGCAGTGCCCCCATCAACGGGATCACCCCGCCGTTCGCCGACCAACCGATCCAGGGGTTCAGCGGCGTCCTGCGCAACACCGACGGCACCTTCGACGTGCTGTCCGACAACGGCTTCGGCAACAAGGCCAACAGTGCCGACTTCGTGCTGCGTGTTCAGCGGGTAGCGCCCGACTTTGGCAGCGGCGCCGTGGACGTGCTCGGTGGCATCAACCTGACCGACCCGTACGGCAAGGTGCCATTCCCGCTCACTCGTGCCGACCGCGTGCTCACCGGAGCCGACTTCGACGTCGAGTCGATCACCCGGACGGCGGATGGCACGTACTGGGTCGGTGACGAATTCGGTCCGTACCTGCTGCAATTCGACCGGGCGGGCCGCTTGCTACAGGCGCCGGTGCCGCTGCCCGGGGTTTTCGCCCCCGAGAACCCGGGCCGCGGCACGACCCCGGCCAACCTCGCCAGCAGCAAGGGCTTCGAGGGCATGGCCCAGTCGCCAGACGGTCGCACGCTCTATCCGCTGCTTGAGGGCACGACCACTGGTGATCCGGCCGGCACCCTCCGGCTCAACGAGTTCGACACCCGGACCAACGCCTACACCGGCCGACGCTGGGCCTACGCGCTCGACTCTCCCGCTCACGCGATCGGTGACGCCATCATGGTCGATCGCGACCGCTTCCTGATCATCGAGCGCGACAACGGCCAGGGCGAGACGGCACAGGTCAAGAAGATCTATCTCGCCGACAAGCGCGACCGGAACCACGACGGACTGCTCGACAAGACGCTGGTCGCCGACCTGATGGCAATCGCCAACCCTCGCCACGTCGGTGGGTTCGGTGACCCGTTCACGTTCCCGTTCCAGACGATCGAGGACGTGGTGATCCTCGACGACCGCACGCTCGCCGTCCTGAATGACAACAACTTCCCGTCGTCGGCGGGCCGGACGGCCGGCCAGGCGGACAACAACGAGTTCATCGTGATCAAACTCGACCGCCACCTGGACGCGGACAAGCGCATCCTGCGTCGCTACTGAGCCGCTCTCAGCGGGGTGGGCAGACCGGCAGGCTGTCCACCCCGTCCCGGGCGGCCCGAGCGCGCACCGAATGATGTCGCGTGGCTCATGCCTCAGCAGTGGGTCGGCTGTGCACCACCAACTCGTCGATCTCCAACCGGCCGACCCGCAACTCCCGCACGACCGCCCGGCGGATCACCAGCCGCCCGATGACCAGCGCCCCGACGGCCACGGCCCCGACGGCCAGCGCCCCCACGGCGAGGGCACCGACCGACGCCGCGCCCGCAGCCCGCGCGCCGGTAGCCGCCGCGCCCGTCGCCACCGCGCCGTCGGCACGCGTTCCGGTCAACCGCATCAGGTTCACTTCTCGCTTCATCGCCCCATTGTCCGCGTGCCGCCAGCCGGGTGCCGATCAGGTGCGAAACGCCTCGATCGTGAGCGCGGCGAAGCGCCGAGAGGCGGCAGCCCGCGCGTTCGTCGAGGTGGCGTACAGGCCACCGTTGGCCATCAGCATGAGAACCAGATCGTCCAGGCCCACGTCAGGCCGCAGGTGGCCGGTGCCCTTGGCCCGGCGCATCAGTTCGGCCAGCGAGGCGAGGGCGGCTTCGCGCTTCGCGGCGAGGTCCACGGCGTGGGGAAATGCCGAGGTGAACGCCGCGGTGAAGCCTCGGCTTCGGGCTTGCAGCTCACACAGTTGTTCGATCACGAGACACAGGCCGCGCCAGGGGTCAGGGTCGGTGAGCCCTTCGTCGACGACGGCGACGCACGCGTTCATCTGATCCGCGAACGCCTCCGTGGCCAACGCCTGCTTGGTGGGGAATCGGCGGTAGAGGGTGGCGGGGCCGACTCCGGCGCGTCGGGCTATCTCACGCATCGGCACGTCCATGCCTTCGGCGGCGAAAACCGCCCGGGCGGTGTCGAGGATGCGCTCACGGTTGTCCAGCGCGTCCGACCGCAGGTTCTGAGTCAAATGGCCACCCACTCTCTCACTCTAGCTAAACGGACGCATGCGTCCACTACCGTTCGGGCGTCCGCAGGACTGACGTGGGAAGGGTGACGAACAGTGAAGGCAGTAATGATCAGGGAGTTCGGCGATCCCCGTGGGCTGACGGTCGTCGACCTTCCTGTCCCGGTGCCCGCTCCGGGGCAGGCGTTGATCACCATTGAGGCGGCCGGTGTGGCTGGCGCCGACGTCCTGATCCGAAGCGGCGCTCTGGCCGCGTACGGCTCCCGCGAGGGTCACATTCCGGGCGGCGAGGTTGCCGGCACGATCACGGCCGTGGGCGACGGCGTCGACCCCGCGTGGATCGGGCAACGCGTCTGGGCCTTCACCGGTACGGGCGGCGGCTACGCCGAGCAGGCAACCGCCCCGATCGCTGAGGTTCTGTCCCTGCCGGCGGGCCTCTCCGCAGTCGACGCCGTGACGCTCGGCAGCTCCGGGGTCGTGGCTCACTTCGGCCTCGCCCACGCGCACTTCTCGCCCGGCGAGACGGTCCTGGTCCGTGGCGCGGCCGGCAGTATCGGGATCATGGCGGTGCAGCTCGCCGTCAGCGGTGGTGCCAGCGCCGTCGCTGTCACGACCTCGTCGCCTGAGCGCGGCCGTCGGCTTCGCAGCCTCGGTGCCACCCACGTGCTGGACCGCTCCGGGGCTGGGGGTTCGGACGTTCCCACCGGCTACGACGTCATCATCGACGTCGTCGCGGGCCCGGACATGCCCGCGTTCTTCGACCGACTCAACCCCAACGGCCGGCTCGTGGCCGTCGGGGCGGTCGGCGGCCAACCGCCAGCGGACTTCGGGACGAGGTTGATGGCCGCGTTCCAGAAGTCGATGTCGTTCGCCACCTTCAGCGCGGCGACGGTGACGGCGGCCGCTCGACAGGCCGTACGCACGGAGCAGTTCGCCGCCGCCGCTCGCGGGGAACTCCAGACCATGGTGCACGAGGTTCTGCCGCTGGAGCGGGCGGTGGTGGCGCACCAGAAGATGGACGGTGGCGAGGTATTCGGACGAATCGTCCTGACCGTGAGCCCCTTCCACTGAATCCGCTGCACCAACCGGGGTGGTCTCTTAGGCTGCGTGGGCGGGGCGCCCGGTTCGACGAGTGCGTCGCGGTGGCGCCGTACGGGCTGGTCGGGTGCTCCTCTCGGTGGCCTGCTTCCGCTACCTCAGCCGGCACGGGGAGCTGCCGCGACGGCGCGTAGGTCCCCCGGTGTCGTTCGCGGCCAGCGGCCGAGCCCGGCTACCGGTGAGGAGCACCGATGACGCAGAGTGCACAGGACCGCCCGGAGATCGTCGTCGGGCTCGTGGCAACCCCGCCGGATCATCCGGCCCGGGTGGCCGCACGGCTCACCACCGAACTGACCAGCGGGCTCGCCGAGCGGGTCAACGCGGACGTGCGGTGGACCGTCCGGGAAGGCTGGGGAGCGGTAGCGCCGCGCCGCGACGGCGGCGTTGAGGCACTACTTGATGATCTTGCCCAGCGGCGCGCCGACGACCAGTGGGACGTCGCAATCTGCCTGACCGACCTGCCGCTGCATGCTGAGCGGGTGCCGCTGGTCGTGCAGACCTCCGCTCGGCGTCGAGTCGCTGTGGTGTCCCTGCCCGCCCTGGGACTGCACCAGCTGCGAGCGGCCCGCGCAGCCGTTCCGGATCTGGTGAGCCGGCTGCTGACCGACGCCTCCGACCAGCGGGTGCCGCCGGCCGTCTGGGCACCGGCCAAGATGGCAAGCCGGGTTCCCGCCATCCACCGGGTGGTCGGCGAGACCGACAGCGGTGAGCGGCGCTACGTCGCCTCGCGGTTCATCGGCGGACTACGGCTGTTGATCGGCATGGTTCGCGCCAACCGTCCGGGGCGCGCCCTGCTGGGCCTGTCGAAGCTGCTGGTCGGCGCGTTCGGCACGGCCGCGTTCGCGCTCACCACGGACACCATCTGGCAGATGGGCGACGCGCTCGGCGGACTCCGGCTTGCCGTGATCATGCTGCTCGGGCTGACAGCGTTGGTGGCCTGGCTGATCGTCGCGCACGACCTGTGGGAGAAGCCAAGCCGCGAGACGCCGAGCGAGCTGGCACGGCTGTTCAACCTGGGTACGATTCTCACCCTCACTCTGGCAACGGTGCTGTCCTACGTGGTGTTGTTCGTGGGAACGGTGCTCGTCGGGGCGCTGCTGGTCGACACAACCGTGTTGGAACAGACCTTGCAGCGGCCAGTCCACTTCACCGACTATCTGACGCTCGCCTGGATCACCAGCTCGCTGGCCACCGTCGGCGGCGCGATTGGCTCTGGGCTGGAGAACGAGGAGACGGTTCGAGCCGCGGCATACGGCTATCACCCTCAGCCCGATGGCTGGCGGGATGAGAAGAGCGGGCGGGTCTGATCGTTCATGGCTGGTACTGACTGCGGGTGCGGGGCAGCCACTGGGGATGGCGGTCGCGAAGGTAGCGAAGCATTCCCTCGCGCAGGTCGCAGCGCAGGTCCCAGGCGCTGGCGCCGTCGGCGGCCGAAGCCTGCACCTGGATGACCACCGTCTGCGGGGTGGAGTCGACCATCTGGAGCACCCACTGGTCGCGATCCCACAGCGCTGAGGACTCGACCAGCCGGCGTGCTTCCCGGCGCAGGTCGTCCAGGTCGGCGGTGCACGACGACAGGCAAGGAGACGACGTGAACACCGAAAAGGCAATCCTCGCCGGAGGCTGCTTCTGGGGCATGGAGGAGTTGTTCCGCCGCCAGACCGGCGTCGTGTCCACGCGCGTCGGCTACAGCGGCGGCGACGTCCCGAACGCCACCTACCGCAACCACGGCACCCACGCGGAGTCCATCGAGGTCGTCTACGACACCGACAAGACCGACTTCCGCGCGCTGCTCGAGTTCTTCTTCCAGATCCACGATCCGTCGACGAAGAACCGCCAGGGTAACGACATCGGCGTCAGCTACCGCTCGGCGATCTTCTACACCAGCGACGGGCAGAAGCGTGTCGCCGAGGACACGATCGCCGACGTCGACGCCTCGGGCCTGTGGCCCGGCAAGGTCGTCACCGAGGTCACCGCGGCAGGCGACTTCTGGGAGGCCGAGCCTGAGCACCAGAACTACCTGCAGACCTACCCGAACGGGTACACCTGCCACTTCCCCCGTCCCGGGTGGAAGCTTCCGAAGCGGGCGTCGGCCTGACACCTCGGCGCGCGGACCCCCGGTCCGCGCGCCGTATGGGACCGGATGGTCCCGGCAACCTCGCACCAACGATGATTTGGTGCTGGTCGCACCGCTCGCCTAGCGAACAGAACACGTCCACCTGTTGGACTCCGAAGTCCAACTTGACCTAGATCAGCGCTGGATACACTTGACAGATGAGCGACGAGCAGGTGACTGCGCCGACGAACAGGCGGCGGATCAGTCAGCGGGGCATCGCGACGCGAGAGCGGATCCTCGATGCAGCGAACCGGCTGACGCTCGTGCGCGGAGTGAACGCGACGACCCTCGACGACATCCGCGAGGCAAGCCAGACGAGCAAGTCCCAGCTCTACCACCACTTCGCCGACAAGCAGGAACTGGTGCGCGCCCTGGTCACCTACCGGGGCGCGCTTGTGCTTCAGCGGGAAACCGCCGGGCTGCAACGACTGAGGTCGTTCTCAGGGCTGATCCGGTGGCGTAACGCGCTGGTCCAGGCCAACTCGCTGAACAACGGCAGATACGGGTGCGGTCTCGGGTCAATGGCTCTCGAACTGTCTGATCAGGATGAGCAGGCTCGATCGTCAGTGTCGGAGACATTCGCGGCATGGGAAAAGCTGATCAGTGATGGTCTGCACCGAATGCGCGACAGCGGCCTGCTGCGCCACGATGCCGACCCGGAAAAGTTGGCCACGGGTTTGATGGCCGCTCTACAGGGCGGCTACCTGTTGGCGAACGCCGCGCACGACGTCGCACCCATGGAAGTCGCAGTGGACATGGCGCTGGAACACATCAGATCGTTCCTCGTGCAGCCGTCCCGACAGTGAGCGCGTTCTGTTGACCCGACGGCACGCCGGTCGGCCGTGATGCCACGCACCGGAGGAGGCGGCGCGTGATTCCGCCGCCCCCTCCGGGCAGGCTCACTTCCCGTACAGCTCGAATTCGTAGAGCGAGAACCCGTACGAGGTGGCGCGCTTGACCCCGTACACCCGCACGTAGCGGGCGGTGACCGGGGCGAAGGTGGCGTTGTCGACGCCGCCGTTGCCGGTGGTGGTGGCGAACACCGGCGACCAGGAGCTGCCGTCGGCGGAGACCTCGATCCGGTACGAGGTGCCGTGCGCGGCCTCCCACCGCAGCACGGCCCGGCTGACGGTGCGGGCCGCGCCGAGGTCGACCCGGAGCCACTGGTTGTCGTTGTAGCTGCTCGCCCACCGGCTGCCGAGGCTGCCGTCGACCGCCTTGTCCGGCGTGTGGCCGGTCAGGAACTGGGTGCTCGACGCGGTGGCCGGACGGCCCTGCGCCAGGTTGGTGACATCGTCGCCCCGGCGCGCCGGGAACGAGACGACCTGCTGGTAGGTGGGGCGGTTCTGCCAGGCGATCACCGGGTGGGTGATGCCGCCGAGCCCGGAGTGGGCGATCGCGTCGGCACACCACTGGTCGCCGGCCCCGCAGGACTTGTCCCCTGGGTAGACGGTGGTGGCCGGCACCGCGGCGGCCTGACCGAGCGCGTCGAGCAGGGCCTGCCGGCATGCGCCGAGGTTGCCGTTGCCGCAGTACGCGCGGCCCAGCCCACCGGCCACCGGGTCGCCGAGCACGGTACGCAGGTCCTTGTCGACGTAGCCCCACCAGCCGTACTGGAATGACGAGCCCTTGTGCGCCTGGCCCTGCAACGCCCAGTTCACGGCGCCGTCGCGCCCGCCGTTCTGGCCGCCCGACGGCGCCTCGTTCACCTCGATGGCGTCGACCAGCGAGGCGTAGAGGTCCGGTCCGAGGCCGGGGCGGAACTGCGCCGAGGCCAGTAGCGGCCACCAGGCGTCGAAGATCCGGATGGCGTCGGCGTGCTGGTAGACCTTGGAGCCGGGGGACGTCTCCACCCGGCGGACCCCGGCCTGCTGCCAGGCGCGCAGCTTGCCCACCGCGTCGGCCAGCGCCGGATCGGTGACCGGCGTGCTGTCCAACACCCGCAGCAGATCACCGAGGACCTGTTGGCCGCGCAGGTCGGTCACCGCCGCATCCGCCATGATCTTCACGACGTCGGCGCGACCGAGCTTGCGCTGCGCGATCGCCGCGCGCACCGGGCCGTCGAGCAGCTGAGCCCGGTGTACGGAGCCGAAGCTGAAGTTGCCGTCCGCCGCCCCGAAGTCCCGCGCCTGCTTGTTGTTCCAGCTGACGTAGTAGTCCTGGTTGACCGACTGCGGATGCGCCGACGCCGGGATGTAGGTGGCGTCGTTGGTGTCCGGGTTCCAGCCGGCCCACTCGTACGCAGGCTCGGCCTTCGTGGGCAGGTTCGGGTCGGCGGTGGCCGGACGGACCGGGTTCGCGCCGGAGTTGAGGTACGCCGCCTCGGTCGAGTTGACGTAGAACCAGTTGAACGCGTACCCCACGTCGGCTGCGGACGTCTGGAAGGCCGCCGCGCTGCCCATCGCCGACGGGTCGTTGAAGGCCTGGAAGCCGATCGCCGAGTCGGCCTCGTGCCGGTAGGTCGAGCGCAGTTTGGTGAACGCCGTCGGCTGCCCGTTCACCAGGCCCCGATAGGAGACCAGCCCGTACTTGGTGCGCAACGCGCGCAGCGTGTACGAGCCGGCCGGGGTGGAGTCGGCCAGCGTCGGGGTCCAGGAGTTGCGCTGCTCCAGCGCCTCCATGGCGAGGCACTGCCCGTGGTAGAGGTAGCGGTTGGTGCGCAGCGTCGGGGCACTGCCGTCGGTGGTGCACAGCGGCACCGCGTACGTGTCGGTGAGGTCCTGGGACGCGGAGGTGGCACTCCACGCGTAGTCCTGGCCCCGGCCGAGCAGCACGTAGAGGTTCAGCCCGGCGAACGCCGCGCCACGCGCGCTGATGCCCGGACCCTGCAACTCCTGGAGCATGAGCAGTTGCGGGGCGAAGTAGCCGGTCTGCGGCCCGAACACGGCAACGGGATTGCCCGTGGTGGTGTGCCGTCCGGAGACCACCACCGCGTTGGACATGCCGTGCGCGCGCAGGTTGGACAGGCCGCCGAGCAGCTCCTTCGTGGCGGTGCTGGCACCGGTGCGGGCGGCTGCCCCGCCGGTGGCGTCGTACGCGAGGGGTTCGGCGACCACCGATCCGGCGTCGGGGAGCGCCGCGCTCGTCGCGCCCGGTGGCGTCGCCCCGTACGGGAAGCTCTGTCCGTCGTGCAGGGTGAGCACGGTCTCCGGGTCGTTCTGCGAGCGGAACGCCGCCCACACCCGGTCGCCCTCGGTGGCGCCGTACTTGGCGCGGGCGGCCACCCGGACCAGGGCGGACTGGATCTCGCTGCCCCCGCCCCCGCCGAAGAGCCCGCCGATGACACCGGCGGTGGCGATCAGGTCGGTCATCGTGAAGTGCTTGGGCTTGCCCGCGCCAGCGAGCACGTACTCGCCCGGGTAGTTGTCGTCGGCGATCGACTTGTCGATGTAGGCGTTGATGCCGGCGATGTAGTCGACCACGTCGGTGTAGAGCTGCTGACCCCGGGCGCCCTTGGTGCGCAGCGCGTCCACCTGGGCCTGGAGGTCCGCCTCCGTGTAGGGCGAGTTGGCCCAGACGCTCTGCTCCAGCTCCCGGTTGCCCGGCGCGCCGCCGGCGAACGAGGTGACGTTTCCACGGCCGACGTGCCGCAGCAGATCCATCACCCAGAGCCGGTCCTGGGCTCCGGCGTAGCCGGCGCCGAACATGGTGCCGGCGCGGGTGGTGCCGGTGACGTGCGGGACGCCGGTGGCCTTGTCCCGCACGATGGTGACGTCCGATCGCGGCGAGACGGTGCTCTCGACCTGTGCGGCCGGAACACCGAACGAGGCGTCGTTGTAGAAGTGGGCGATCTGCTCGTCGGTCAGCCCGGCGTAGTTGTAGACCAGGTTCGCGTACTCGTCGAGCTGGTCGCTGGAGTGCGCCGGGCGGGTGCCGAGCGCCTGGTGGGCCAGGATGGCGACCAGCGTGGCGTTGCCGTTCTGCCCGGGGGGCAGGATGTCGGCGCACTGGCCGAGGCAGTAGTCGTTGGCGGCGAACGTCGTGGCGGCCAGCGCCGGTGACGGCGGGGTCACCGTCAGGACGCTCGCGGTCAGGACGGCGGCGGTGAACGCCGCGAGCCGGTTACGGAGAGCGGGACGGGGCATGGCGATCCTCCGGGGACGCGGAGTCGGGCCGTACGGTCTCGCCCGGCTACCGGTGCCGACGTCTCGCCCTCCGCGCCCGGGCGTTCCACCCGGAGGTGAGAATCATTCGTGTCGATCTCCGAGCAATGATCGGCGCAGAACCGCCGTCCGGGATACCCGTCGTTCACCACGCGCCAATGCCGACGTTTCGCCGATTTCCCCTCACCGGCTTCCCGGATCACGGCTTTGGTAGTGGCCGGCGACTCCCCCGCCACCGCACCGAAATGAATGGCCTCGCCGACCCGTTCCGACCTACCGTGCAACGAGGTATCCATCTCCGACGCATTCACGAGAGGACCCCAACCCGCGTGACACCGCCTGCTCTCCAGACCTGACACGTTCCCCGCGCCTGGGTTGCCGACGTCACCGTCGGTTCGTTCCCATGCCTTCCGTCAGGTCTTTGGAGAGATCATGTCTACGCGTCCTCATACCGCGCTGCCCTGGCCCGCCGGGCGCACCGGGCTTCCCCTGCTCGCACTCGGCTGCGCCCACTGCGATTCCGACATCGGCGACCGGCCGTTCCGCATCACGGCCGACGGCGAACACGTCCACAACAAACCCCTGGTCGCCTACGCGCCAGCTTCCCTGGCCAGCAGGCGCACCCGATCCTCGTGACGGGCCACTCCGGCGGGTCCTCGGGTCGTCGGCCGCCGCTGGGGCGAGAGCATCGCTGGCCCCGCCCGTGGCTGCAACAAGCCGCGGTCCGCGCGCGGTCGTTCCTGACACGCGAACGAACGTCAGGACCGGCTCGATACCGACGGAGGAGGTGACCACACGGGTGCGCACCCTCGGCCCGCGCTCGGAGCGACCGCCACCGTGATGGTGCCGCCTGAGGTCCCGATCACGTCCGCGCGGCCTCATCGCTGGGCGTCGTAGGCGCGCCGTGCTCGTTCCACCTTTCCGAGGCTGGCGTCGGCCCAGGTTGCCAGGTGCGCGAAGAGCGGACCCAGGCTGGCGCCCAACTCGGTGATCTCGTACTCGACTCTGGGAGGCACCTCGGCGTGGTAGGTGCGTGACACGAGCCCGTCACGTTCGAGTTGGCGAAGCCGCTGCGTGAGCACTTTCGGCGTGATGCTCGTCAGTCGGCGTTCCAACTCGACAAAGCGCTGCCGACCGTACTCGTTGAGTGCCCACAGGATGGGTGTGGTCCACCGGCTGAACACGATGTCGACGACCGGCGCGACAGGGCAGGCCAACTCGGGATCTGTCGACTGCTTCATGTGCCCCCCGTCACAAACCCATTACTATCCTCTAGGTACCTACTATATCGACGCTACTAGCGTCTTCTTCGGCCGTGCGAACGACACGGTCGGACTGGAGACCCAGACATGTTTGTCGTGGTAGGAGCAACCGGAAACGTCGGCCGTACCCTCGCGTCGACCCTCGCGACCTCGGGTGCCGCGGTGACGGCGGTGTCCCGGGGGCGAGGTCCGGGCGCCGCACCAGAGGGCATCCGCCACCATCGCGCGGACCTTGAGCAGCCGGAGAGCCTGCGCCCGGTACTCGCCGGCGCCGAGGCGCTGTACCTGCTCGTGGAGGGCGCCGGAGCCCACCTCGACATGCGCGAAATTCTGCGGGTCGCCGCAGCCGGCGGCGTGAAGCGCGTTGTGCTCCAGTCCTCGCAGGCGGTCGCCACCCGACCGGACTCGCCGTCACACGCGCCGCTGCGCGCCATCGAGGATCTCGTGCGTCGATCCGAATTCGGCTGGACGATCCTTCGCCCCGGCGGCTTCGCCTCCAACTCCTTTGCCTGGACCGAATCGGTCCGGGGCAAGCGGACCGTGGCCGCACCGTTCGGCGACGTCGGTCTGCCCGTGGTCGACCCGACCGACATCGCCGAAGTGGCGGCCGCCGTGCTCCTCCACCGCTCGCACGATGGCCGTACCTACGAACTGACCGGCCCGGCCCTGCGCACGCCACGCGAACGGGTCGCCGACCTCGCCGCCGCGCTCGGCGAGCCGATCGACTTCGTGGACCAGACGCCCGACGAAGCCCGCGAGCAGTTGCTGCGGTTCATGCCGCCGCCGGTGGTCGAGGGGACGCTGGCGATCCTCGGTGCGCCGACCGAAGCCGAACAACGGATCAGCCCGGACGTTTCCGAGGTCCTGGGCAGATCACCACGCCCCTTCGCCGCCTGGGCCACGCGTAACATCGACGCCTTCCGTTGACGGTCGCGCGGAGCCGAATCCGGTGTGGCCAACGATCTGATGGGGCGGAGTCGGCCGGGGCCGCCAGCGGCGGCCCCGGCCCCAGGATCAGCTCCCGCAGATGCCGTACGCGTTGAGGCTCCACGAGCCGGCGAAGCCGTCGGCGTCCTCGTCCGCTCGCAACCGCACCGTGTTACCCCCGGTGATGTTGACCGCTGTCAGCAGCACCTGACCATTGCCTGCGTTGATATCCGCGCCCGCGCTGTAGAGGCCCTTGCCGGCCGGACACGCCTTGACGCGGTTGGAGGACGAGTCGCTCGCGCTCGTCCCCGTCGACGAGATCCGCTCCAACCCGGCGGGCGCGGTGGCGCAGACCGCGATCGAGGTGGCGCTCCAGCCGGACGGCGAGGTGCCCTGCACCGGGACCGCCCGGACGGTCACCGACGTCAGGTCGA
The DNA here is from genome assembly GCF_049841475.1 of Micromonospora sp. DT15. Classification (NCBI taxonomy): domain Bacteria; kingdom Bacillati; phylum Actinomycetota; class Actinomycetes; order Micromonosporales; family Micromonosporaceae; genus Micromonospora; species Micromonospora sp. DT15. The sequence goes on along the minus strand of NZ_JBNCKJ010000003.1, from coordinate 202,814 downwards.
ACGACGGCACCACCTGGTCGAGCACGACGTCGCCCAGGCCGCTGTTGATCCGCCCACCCATGCCGATGACCTTCTTCGTCCCGCAGCTCGCCGTGACGAACTCCGTTCCGATCGCCCCGGTCGTGGCCACCACCTGGTACCCGGCCGGCGTGGTGGCGCACTGGGCGAGGGCCTGCAGTCCCCAGTCGCCGGTGACGTTGACCGGGCCCACCTCCCGCATCGTCACGAAGAAGCCGGTGCCGTTCGCCAGCGGCTCCAACCGGTCCAGCCCGACCCGTCCGGCGGCCGACGAACCGGCGAGGAGGAAGCCGCCGCCCCCGGTGACCACCTTGCCGGTCGGGCAGGACGCGAACGCCGACTTGTCCAGGCTGCTCTCCGCAGCCGACTGGGTGACCGTCTCCAACCCTGCCGGTTCCGCCGAGGCCGGTGCCGCCCAACCCATGCCGGCCACAACGGCCGCCGTCGACATGACGGCCGTCAGCACGCCCCGCCCCTTGGTTACTCGCATGTCGCTCTCCCTGTCCGCCTCGGCCGACATCACGCCGGCCCGCCTCCCGCCCGGACCAACAGATCCGGCGACTGAGGAGAGTCTGGGCGGGGCCGCTTGTCGTCCGCTATCCGACCGCTTGGCGCCGGCCGTGCAGGGTCGTGTCGTCCATAGACTGTGGACGTCCGAACACGACTGAACAGGAAAGCCATGCGGTGGTCCCTCCTCGGCCCCGTCCAGGTGACCGCCGGAGGGCGGGTCCTTCCCATCGACCGCCCCCAGCAACGCGCGGTGCTCGCGCTGCTGCTCCTCAACGCCGACCGGCTGGTGCCCCTCGGGCAGATCGTGTCGGCGCTCTGGGCCGAAGAACCACCCGCCAGCGCCCGGACCCAGGTTCAGGTCTGCGTCTCCCGAATCCGGTCGGCCCTGCGCGAGGTAGGAGCGGCCGACCTGCTGACGACCCAGGGCAGCGGCTACCGGCTCACCGTACCCATGGCCGAGCTGGACCTCGCCGAGTTCACCCTGGCGGTCGAGCGGGCCCGCGCCGAGGAGACAGCCGGCCGGCGGGCAGAGGCGGCGCGACTGCTGCGCGACGGCCTGGCGTTGTGGCGGGGGCCGGCGCTGGCCGGAGCGACCGGAGCCTTCGTCGACGCTGCCGCCACCGGCCTCGACGAGCAACGCCTGCTCGCATACGAGCGGCTCGCCGCCGTGGAACTCGGCCTCGGCCGGTTCGCCGCCACCGCGCGTGCCCTACGCCCTCTGGTCGTCGAACATCCGCTGCGGGAGTCGCTGGTGGCTGGGTATCTGCTCGCCCTGGCCGGCTGCGGCCAGCGGGCCGCCGCGCTGCGGCTCTACACCGAGACCCGCAGCCACCTCGTCGACGAGTTGGGCGTGGAGCCCGGCCCCGAGTTGAGCGAGGCCCACCTGCGGGTGCTGCGGGGGCCGCCGCCGGCCGAGCCCACACCTGCGGAGCCCCGCGGACCGTCTCCGGCGCAGCTTCCCGGCGCCCCCGCCTGGTTCACCGGCCGTGCGACGGCGCTGCGGCAACTGGACGCGCTGCTGCCCGCCGAACTGGCGGGAGCCGCCCGGAACGGCGGCGACGGCGATCCGGGCCGGGCGGTGGTCATCTCCGCCATCGCCGGCACCGCCGGGGTCGGCAAGACCACCCTCGCGGTGCACTGGGCCTACCGGGTCGCGCACCGGTACCCGGATGGGCAGCTCTACGTCAACCTGCGCGGGTTCGACCTCGACGGCCGGGCCGTATCGCCGGGCGAGGCGCTGCGCGGCTTCCTGGAGGCGCTGCACGTGCCGCCACAGCGGATGCCCACCGACCTGCCCCGGCAGGCCGCCCTGTTCCGGACCCTGCTCGCCGACCGCCGGATTCTGGTGCTGCTCGACAACGCCCGCGACGAAGAGCAGGTGCGGCCCCTGCTGCCAGGATCCCCGGGAAGCCTGGTCGTGGTGACCAGCCGCAATCGGCTCACCGGCCTGGTGGTGAACGCCGGGGCCCACCCGGTGACGCTGGACGTGCTTCGGCCGGCCGAGGCCCGGGAGCTGCTGGCCGGTCGGCTCGGCCGCGGGCGTGTCGGGCGCGAGGCGGCGGCGCTGGACGAGATCGTGCGCCGCTGCGCCGGCCTGCCGTTGGCCCTGGCCGTCGTCGCGGCCCGCGCCGTCGGGCAGCCCGACGTACCGCTGGGGGCGTTCGCAACCGAACTGCGGGACACCGACCCGGTTCGCCTCACCGCACTGGCCACCGGCGACCCCACGACCGACGTACGGGCGGTGTTCTCCTGGTCGTACCGGGCGTTGGACGCTGACCCGGCCCGGTTGTTCCGGCTGCTCGGGCTGCATCCCGGCCCCGACGCCGGACGGGCGGCGGTGGCCAGCCTCGCTGGCCTGCCGCCGGCTCGGGTCGAACCGCTGCTGGCCGACCTCACCAGGGCGAACCTGCTCACCGAGCGCACCCCCGGCCGGTACGCGATGCACGACCTGCTTCGCGCGTACGCCTCCGAACTCTGTCACGGCACCGACCCCGAGGCCGAGCGGAATGCCGCCCGACGCCGCCTGTTCGACCACTACCTGCACGCCTCGCGCGCGGCGGACCACCTGCTCGACCCGTACCGGTTGGCGCGGCCGCCGGCGCTGCCTCCACCCGAGCCGGGTGTGACGGTGGGCGACCGCCCGGAGCACGCGTGGGCGACCGCGTGGTTCGCCGCCGAGCACCACGTCCTGCTGGCGTGTGTGGAGCAGGCAGCGGGCGCCGGCCTGGACCGGCACGCCTGGACGCTGGCGGCGGCCCTGACCACGTACCTCGATCGCAGCGGGCACTGGCCCGAGCTGGCCACCGCGCAACGGACCGCCCTGGCGGCGGCGCTGCGCCGGGGTGACCTGGCCGGTCAGGCCCTGGCGCACCGGGGTCTCGCCATCGCCTGCACCTGGTCGGGCGATCACGACGCGGCGCACCGGCACTACCGGCGCGACCTGGAGCTGTACCGCGAGTTGGGCGACGACACCGGACGGGCGCACACGCACCTCGGGGTGAGCTGGGTGCTCGCACGGCAGGGCCGGCTGCAGGTGGCTCTCGACGAGACCCGGCTGGCCCTCGATCTGTACCGGGCCGCCGACTACCGGGTCGGGCAGGCCAAGGCGCTCAACAATCTGGGCTGGATGCACGCCAGGCTCGGCGAGCCAGGGCCCGCGCTGCACTGCTGCCAGGCGGCCCTGCGGCTGCACGAGGAGACCGGCGACCGGCACGGCGCGGCGCTGACCTGGGACAGCCTCGGCTTCGTCCACCACGGCCTCGGCGACCACGATCGGGCTGCGGACTGCTACCGGCGGGCCCTGGAGTTGCACCGGGAGCTCGGCGACCGCTACGACGAGGCGGAGGTGTTGGACAACCTGGGCGACAGCCTGCGGGCCGCGGGTGACCTCGACGCCGCGCGTCGGGCGTGGCGGGAGGCGCTGACGATCTTCGACGAGCTGCGCCATCCGGACGCCGACCGCCCCAGGGTCAAGCTGGCCGCCCCAGCCGTCCCTGCGGTGTCAGCGGGCGGCGGGGAACCGTAGGTGACGTGGTAGGCGCCACGCCGTCTCAGGCTGACCGCCGCGCGGTGTCGCCGTCGCGGAGACGGTCCAACTCGGCGAGGTACATCGCCTGCATGCGGTCGTAGTGCCGGACCAGCAGCGCGACCTCCTCGACGCTGTAGCCCTCGACGAGTCGCTCCGCCCGCTCGGCGAACCGCTCGTACGGCCGCTCCAACTCGGCGGCCCGCTCCGGCCGCAGGGTGACGATCAACCGCCGCCGGTCCGCGGGATCGCGCTCGGCGGTCACGTAGCCCGCCTGCTGGAGCCGGCGCAGCATGCTGGTCACCGCCCCGGTGGTGAGGTTGGTCCGCTCGGCGACCTGCCCCGCGGTGGCGGATCCCACGTCCGCCAGGTAGTCCAGGCACTCCAGGTCGCTCACGGTGAGGCCCAGCCGCTCCGCGACGGCGTATCGGAACACCATGGACAGCCGCGACATCTCCCGCCCGGCGCGCATCAGGTCGGTGATCGCGGACGCACGGGCCGGCTCGTGGGACATGCTGGCAATCATCCCTCCGGTACGGTGACGCGGTGCAGCCGAGGTAGCACGCGGGTCAGCACCCAGTGGGGTGCCGCCGCTCCCCCGGTGAGGCGGCGCATCAGCCTGGTCGCGGTGTCGACGGCCCGGAAGGCGTACCGCACCATCTCGTCCTGGTAGCTGGCGATCGCCTCCTCCACCGGCACGCCGGCGGCCCGCGCCTCGACCAGCTTGTGGCCGAGCAGGGCGGCGTCACGCAGCGCTGTGTTGCCGCCGTGCGCGCCGAACGGCGGCATGACGTGCACGGCGTCGCCCATCATCGTTGCCCGGGGCACCGCCCACCGACGCGGGCGCTGGCCGGCGGCGAAGAGGTTGAGCACCGTGGCGTCCAGTTCGGCCGTACCGACCAGCCGCCGGATGACCGGGTGGAAGTCAATGCTCATCCCGGAGGCCAGTCTCCACAGCGTCAGCAGGTCGCCCCGGATGCCCATGGGCACCTCCTCCTGCCGGAGCAACAGTCCCCACATGACGTAGTCGCCGCCGGTGGGCGCATAGCTGCCCGGGGCCAGGCGCGCGAACGCCTCCGACGGGCTCTCGCCGAACCGCATGGAGGTGAAGAAGAAGGCGCGGCCCGGCCGGTCGGCGATGGCCAGGACCCCGCTGCTGTGCAGCGCTTCCGGGATGATGCTCTCACCGTTGCGCCAGAGGGGCGACCGGCCGTAGATGCCCGCCATCGGGCTGTTCGCCGGGTTCGCGTCCGGCATGATCTGCGCGCGCAGCGCCGAGCCGACACCGTCCGCACCCACGACGACGCTTGCCGCCGCGGCGCCGCCGTCGGAGAACAGCAGCCGCGGCCGTGCCGGGTCGCCGCTGTCCACCGCGATGGCGTCCTTGCCGTAGTGAATGCGCCCGTTCAGCCCGGACTGCAGGATCGACCGCAGGGTCAGCCGGTCGACCTGGCGGGTTGCGTGTGGCTCGTCCTTGAAGGCGATGGTGAATGCGTCCCGCAGCCGGCTGTCGGTGAAGCGTAGGTGCCCGCCGGGCTCGTCGCCGGTGGTCAGCGCCAGGTTGTACAGCGAGCGCGGCAGGCTCTCGCGCAGCGCTTCCAGGCCGTACCGGTCGAGGATGATCCGATAGCCCTGCCGCCGGACGAAGGGGCCCGGGTCCCGTTCGTAGACGTGCACGTCGATGCCGGCGCGCATCAGGTACTGGGCGAGACAGAGGCCGGAGAGGCCGGCGCCGGCGATCGCCACCGAGAAGTCCGTCGATATGGTCACGGGGTTATCTTAATGACTAAGATGATTTGGGCAAGGCCGCCGGCCGAGCCGAGGCAGACTCGCTGAAGTGCCGGTACGAGTGAAAGGCATCGCTGAGTTTCGATGGATTTAGGCTCGCGCCTGGCGGGTTTCCGTGGGACTGCCCTAACCTCGATATATGGTCTCGCGTCGATCCGTTCTACGGGCGGTCCCGCTCGCGGCAGCTGCCCTCACCGCCGCCCCGGGTGATCTCCGTTGGCCCGGCCCGCCGTCCACCTCGGCGGATACGGACCGCATACCACCCGACCCGGGCACGATGCAGGCCACCGCCACCGCCGTTCGCGGCTTCACAGCCGACCTCTACCGCACAGTGGCGGCGACCCGGGCAGGCGGCAATGTGGTGTGCGCGCCGTACTCGGTCGGGCTCGCGCTCGCGATGACCAGGGCGGGCGCCCGCTCGACCACGGCGGACGAGATGGACACCGTGCTTCACGCGCCGCGTCCGCGCCCCTGCGCGCTCGACCGCGGACTCAACACCGTCGAGCAGGCGCTCGCCGGCCGTTACCAGGACGGTGACGGAGTCAAGCAGCCTCGGCTGACCACTGCCAACGCGCTGTGGACGCGGCTCGATCTGGTCCTGCGACCCAGGTTCCGGGACACCCTGGCCGGCTATTACGGTGCCACGCCACGACTTGTCGACTTCCGCGGCGCGCCGGAAGTGGCCCGACAGGAGATCAACACCTGGGTGTCCGATCGGACCAACGCGAAGATCCCAGAGCTGTTGCAGTCCGACGCCGTGAGCCCGGACACCAGCCTGATCCTGACAAACACGCTCTACCTCAAGGCGGCCTGGAAGTACCCGTTCGCTGCTGCGGCCACCGCGACGGGACCGTTCACCAGAGATGACGGGACCGTCGTCGACGTGCCGATCATGCGCGGCCCGTTCGACCGGATGGGCTACCTCGAGGGAGACGGCTGGCGCGCGGTCGACGTGCCGTACGCGGGCGACGGGCTTGCCATGGCCATCGTCATGCCCACCCGGGACGATCTCGCCGCGGTCGAGGCGAGCCTCGATGCGACCTGGCTGGGCGCGTTGCTGACCGGGTTCCAGATCACCGACGTCGAACTGCGCCTGCCCCGGTGGACGTTCCGCCTGCCGGCCGAGCTGCGTGCCGCGCTGAGCAGCCTCGGCATGCCCACCGCGTTCACGTCACAGGCCGACTTCACCGGCATGAGCACCCAACCGGCCCTGTCCATCGACGACGTGGTGCACGAGACGTTCATCGCGGTGGACGAGAAGGGTACCGAGGCCGCAGCCGCGTCCGCCGTCATCGTCCGGCCGCCGTCGATCCCGCAAGGGCCGCAGTTCTTCGTCAACCGGCCATTCCTGTACGTCATTCACGACCGGCTCACCGGCGTACCGCTGTTCCTCGGCCGGGTCCACGACCCGCTGGCCGAGGGCCCAGCCTGACCGGACGGGACAGGCGACAGTCCTACCAGAGCCTCGGCAGAGCGCTACCTCGGCTATACAGTTCTGCCGTGTCTGTCCGTGAGCCGAAGCGCGGCACGGTAGTACGCGGAGTCATCTCAGAGCTCTCGACGTCGACGCCACTCGCGGGCAGGTGCAGCTGTCGCTGAAGGCGCTACAGAAGGATCCACTCGTCCAGTTCGCGGACCGGGTTGGTGAGATCGGTCAACGGCGCACCCGATAGCGCAGGTGAAGCACCCGGTTGCCCTGAATCACCACATCAGGATCCCCCAACAGGTGCTGCGCGTGGACCGACCCGAAGTAGCGCTTTCCGGACCCGAACACCACGGGTACGACGTCCATGCGCACCTCGTCGACCAGGCCCGCGGCAAGCACCTGGCCGCCGACGTCGCCAGCGGCGACCTCGACGACGCGGTCACCCGCGAGCTCCTGCGCCTTGGCCACGGCTGCCGTGACGCCGTCGACGAAGTGGAACGGCGCTTCGGGATCCCAGCCCTCGGGCTTCGGCCGGTGCGTCACGACGACCACATGGTCGATCCCGCTCGGCGGCTTCCCGTCCCAGCCGTCGGTCATGTCGAAGACGTGGCGGCCCGCGATCGTCACCCCGATCCGGTCCCAGTACGGCCGGACATAGTCGTAGGACGTCTGTGACACCTTCAACGCGCCGCTCTCGTCCAACGGGACGTCACCGCTGGTCAACCAGTCGAACAGCGGTCCGGGCTGGTCGTTCTCGTCCGCGATGAAGCCGTCCACCGACACCGAGCTGTACATGACCACGTCGCCCATCGGCGCGCTCCTCTGCTTGGGGATGCCCTCAGATTAGAGTTCCGTGGACTGTCGCTCTTGTAAGGAATCAATCGCTCGGCAGCGGCCAGCCGTCCAGCACGTGACCAGGATGTTCGCGCAGGAACCGCCGCCGGACCTCGACGTACCGGGTGGGCGTGAGCCCGGTGAAGGCCCGGAACTCGTGGCCGAAGTGGGCCTGGTCGAAGTAGCCGGCGCCACCGGCGAGGTCGGCCCAGTCGATCGGTTCGGCGGGGTTGATCGAGAGCACGGTGGCGGCGAAGCGGTAGGTGCGGGCAAACCGTTTCGGTGTGACGCCGACGAACTCCTTGAACCGCTGTGCGAGGTGAGTGCTGCTGACACCGGCGGAAACCCTCAGGTCGTCGATCGCCACCGCCCCACTGGTCGCGGCGATGATGCGGCTCGTATGACGGACCAGCCCCAGACCGGTAGCGTCGCCCAGCCGCCGCATCAGCTCGTCCTCAAGCAGCGTCAGCATCTGGTGGGGTCCCTCGGCCGAGACCAGCCGGTCTCGCAGCTCGGCGATGGCGGGCCGGCCCCACACCTGCTCCACCGTCGCCGGCCGGTCACACAGCTCCACCGCGGGCATCGGCAGGAACGGTGCCAGCCCCCACGGCTTGAAGTGCACGCCGACGGACCGGGTCCGGAGTGGGTAGCCGAACTCGAACGCGCGGGTGGGCGGGGTGACCACGCAGCCGTCGGCGTACTCGGCCGTCTGGACGTCGACGCCGGCGCGGATGCGGAACGGTGCCCCGAGGTTGACGACGAGGAAAGCCGCCGGACTTGCCGGCAGCGTCAGCCGGGCGTACGGCGGCGCACCCTCCAGGTAGTAGAGGTCGTCGATCAGCCCGTCCAGCGGCGGTCGCGGCACTCTGGACACGTACTCCACGCCCACAGTATCGCCGACGTGGCCGCGGCAGGACGGCAACCGCGCGGACGGTCAGCCGGGCCGAAGGGTGTGGCAAACCTACTGTCGACGCTGAGGTCACCACCAGTCGAAGTAACGGCCCGCGTGGAAGATTCCCACGCCGATGGCGGCGACGATGCCGACGACGAGCACGACCGGAGCGATCACCACGCTGCCGGCCGCGATGCCGATGGCACCCGCGGCGATGGCCAGACCCGCCCCGATGCCGACGCCACCGGCCACCACCCCCGGCGTGTCGCCGGCCTCGGCGGCCCGGTTCATGCTGACGTACGAGACGGCTGCCAGACCGATGCCACCGATCACCAGTCCGGCGGTCATCGCGCTGACGGTGGCGACAGTGGCACCGGGCACGGCGATGGCGTACAGCTCCAGGCCACCGCCGACCGCGCCGAGCGCGTCACCGACGCCCATCTCCCAGTCGCCGTGCTGGTAGTCGCCCCACAGGGCGAACGCCGACAGGCCGAAGCCGAGGACACTGAGCCCCTTGCCGAGCATGCCGGTCCGGCCCGGCAGCCCGCGCACGTGCTCCGGCGCCGTGGCACTGGCCGGGATATCCCGGCCGCGTCCCGGGTTGGTGGCAGTGCGGATCGCGTTTCCGGCGCTGGCCGGCGCGTCGGTCTCGGTGATGATGACGGCCTGAGATCGCTTGCCGGCCATGGTGCCGCTCGGGTTGGCTTGGATCGCGGCATCCGCGTCCCGGGTCGCCTCCCGGGCGATGTCACCGGCCTTGCGGTACCGGTCGGTTGACTTGATCTGCTTGACCGTGGTGCTGGTCTCCAGGTCGAAGTCCGCCGTGTTGTCGCGCCACGGCATGCCGTACAGCCATTCGAGGATGTTGCCGCGGAACGTCCCCCGGCCGCCCTTGAACTTGAAGTTCCAGATGAACTTCTCGGCGGCGGGCGCGGTGTGCGCGGCGGCCCCGCCGACGGCGCCGGGTGCGGCCGGAGCCTTGCCGCCGCCGGAGTCGGCCGGCGGCGCGGCCGGCGGCGGTTCGGGTGGCGGGGCCGGCGTGGGTGGCGGCGGCTCGGCCGGTGGCGGCTCCGGTGGTGGCGGAGGCGGCGCCGGCTTCGGCTTCGGTGGTGCCGGGGGCGGCAGTACGGCGTGCAGCACCCAGGTGCCGCCCGGGTGCTCGGACCAGTTGCCCCCCTCCAGGTTGAGGGTGACGTTGGCCTGGTAGTAGATGACCGAGTTCTTGTTGTTGATCCGTGGGTCGAGGGTCGCGCCGTGGCTGCTGAGGTAGCGGCGGAAGTCCTCCACTGTGGGGTTCTCGGACCCGGTGAAGTGGGACTCCGTTATGGAGATGTCGTGGGTTTCCGGCCCCTTGACCGTGGTGGGATTGAACCCGGCCGGGTCGACCATTCCCACCGGGTTGTTGCGGCAGTACCGGAACAGGTTGCCCCCGTCGACGAAGCCGCCCGGGTCGCTGCTCGCCCACCGTCCCAGCCACGGCACGTAGTACCGGGCCCCGGCGTAGCAGAAGCCGGTTTCGTCGTCCACCTCGTGCCCGCCGAAGCGGTACCGCTTCAGGCTGAGGTCGGCGCCCGGCCGGCCGTACCGGTAGGCGGTAGTGCCGTACGGGTGGTACTCCTCGTAGGAGATGAGCACTCCGGCCGCGTCGGTCTCCAGCACGGCCGAGCCGAGGTGGTTGGTGAGCTGGTAACGGATCAGCGGAACGCCGAGCGGGTTGGCCGGGTCGAAGCCGCCGACGTCGACCGTCTTGACCTCCACCTGGGCGACCGGGCCGGTGTCGTCGGCGATCGTGGTGGTCCACCGTTCGTGCTGCAGGGTGCCGGTGACCCGGTTGCGTCGGCGGAACACGGTGACCGCACCCAGGAAGATCCATTCGAGTTGGACGCTGCCCGGCCGATCCACGACCTTGCGCAGCCGCTGCCCGCTCGCGGCGTAGACGAACCGGGCCTCGCCACCGCCGCCGAGGTCGACCCGGCGGAGCTGGTCGTGGACGTTCCACTCCAGGGCCGGCAGGTGCGGCATGACGGTCAGGTTGCCGACGGCGTCGTGCGCGTACAGGGACGAGTAGGGGCCACCGTCGGCGTCGCCGGGGAGGCTCGTGGAGGCCAGCCGGTTCGTGGCGTCGGCCGGGTCGTCCTGGTACGCGTACCGGTGATGCCGGGTCCAGCCGGCACCTACACCGGCCTGCGTCCGGAACCGGTGCCGGAGCACTGTGAGGTTGCCCAGCGGGTCGTACTCGTACTCCTCGGTGTAGGCACGTACCGCGCCGGGATCGGTGAGGCTTCCGGCCGGTGGCACATCGGTGTGGTCGCGGATCGCGTCGTTGGGCGCCCCGGCCAACTCCCGCCCGCTCGCACGGACCAGCTGGTAGAGCGGGTCGTACGCGTAGTCGCTGGCGGCCGGCACCGCCGCATTGCCGAAGAAGGTGGGCGCGCCCGGCTCGGCCACCCGGGTCAGGTTGCCCACCGGGTCGTACGTGTAGTGCAGGTCGCGCACCCCGGCGGTGAGCAGACGTTCCAACCGGAACGTCATCGGGTCGTAGAAGTATTCGGTGACCAGCCCGTTGCCGTGCCGGGCGAACCGCCGCCGACCCAGCGCGTCGTAGTCCTGCTCGGACAGGAACTCCACCTCCGCGCCCTGGCCGCGCAGCCGCGCGGTGAGCCGGCCCAGCATGCCGCCCTCGAGGTAGGTCGGTCGTAGCTCGGTGGCGTCGGGCAGGGTGACCACTGTCGGGCGGTTCACCGCGTCGTACTCGGCGGAGGTGCCGAAGACCTCGCTCTCCAGCAGTGGCGCCGCGGCGGCCAGCAGCGCGGCGTGGTCGGGCGCGGCTGCCACCGGCGACCAGTCCGGGCCGTCGACGTGATCGGTGGCGAGTCTCCGTTCGGCGTGGCGCGGGTTGCCCTTGAAGTCCACCTCGGGCACCCGCACCTGGCCCGCCGGGTCGAACACCAGGTACGGCACGCCGTGCAGGCCCAGCGTCGCCGCGTCCGGATGCCGGTCGCCGAAGACCACGTACTGCACACAGCGCTCCGCGCCGGCGGACTCGCGGACGTACACGCCGACGGGCCGGTGCAGGGCGTCGTACGTCGTGCGGAAGGTCCGGCCGTGTTCGTCCCAGATCCGGCGCACCCCGCCGAGCACATCCTGGAACACCCACCGCTCGCCCTTCTCCGCGCTCCACGACCGCACTCCCGCGCCGTGCATGGCGGTGGCCGCGTTGGCGATGTGCCGGCCCAGCGCGTCGTACCCGTCCGAGGACCGGCCGGTGAGGTCTCCCCTGGTGCGTACGCCGAACCGCTGGCCGGCACCCCGGTCGGCCACCGTGTAGACGGCCCGACCGAGGCTGTCGAAGTGGATCACGGAGGGCGTGTCGGCGTGCTTGGCGGCGAGCCACGCGGCGCGGGTGGCCGGGTCGGCGGGTTCCGGATCGGACACGGCGGGGCTGCCCCGCTCGGCGTACCACTGGCTGTCGAGCACCGTGTCGTTGGCGTCGAACAACCGGTGCGACCAGGCCGTGGACTCGACCCGGCTGAGGGTGCCGTCCGGATACCGGGTCAGCACGGCCCGGCCCAGCGGGTCGTAGTAGCGAATCGCTGTGGCGCCGATCTCGCGCAGCGCCGCCGCGTCCTCGTACTCGTGGGTGGTGCTGAAGTAGGGCTGGTACCGCTTCACCGGGTTGCCCTTGTTGTTGACCACAGTGCGGCCGGTGCCGACCCAGCGCGGGTCGGCGTCCACCTCGATGGCCACCCCGTCCTCACCCACCTCCAGGGCCCTGCCCGGATGCACCCGCGACTTGGTGATCGCCACACCACCGGTGCCGGTGCTGTACTCGTAGCTCTCCAACCAGCGCGGGTTGGTCGGGCCGTGCCGTTCCCGGTGCCGGCCCCGGCTGTACGCGGGCTGGCCGTTGACCATCCAGTTGAACGGGTCGTAGGTGAACGTCAACGTGGGATCGTCGAGCGTGTCGCCGTCCCCGGCGCCGGGCCGGCCGAGCAGCGCCGAGGCCACCACCCGGCCCAACTCGTCGTAGCGCACCGCGCGCCGCTGCCCGTTCGGGTCGGTGACGAGGCTCGGACCGAGCACCCGGTAGTCGTTGACAGCTGTGGTGACCGACCAGGCCGCCTGGTCGATGGTCACCCGCTCGGTGAGCAGGTGGTAACCGTCGAAGGTGACCGCCGTCGCCATGCCCAGCGCGTCCCGGGCCCCGTTGGACAGGTAGAAGTGTGCGGCCGGATCGGCTGGATAGCGCAGCTCGCCGGACGGGATCCACCAGTCCGGGCCGCCGTCGAGGTGCACGTAGCCGGCGGCGGCCAGGTCCGCGTCGGTCACCGCCGTGCCGTAGCCGGCGGTCAGCGCGGCCGGGGTGAAGGCGAGTTGGTACGTCTGGTGCCCCAGCCCCAGGCTGTCCCACTGACCGGCCGGCAGCGGCGCCAGCGCGTTGTCCCGGAACCGCACCTGTGACCGGGACAGCAACCGCCGCTGCGCGCCGACCTCGTCGGCCACAACCTCGTACCCGATCGGGGTGGCCGCGGCGAACCCGACGAGCAGTTCGGCGCGGGTGAACAGCGGGCCGGCCGGGGCCAACCCGGTCAGTTCGTGCCCGACCGCCTCGTACGCGGCGCGGATCCGGTACGCCGGCACCGGCAGCGTCTCGTCGATGTCCGGGGTGTACCACTGCTCGCCGTACGTGACGTGACGGCGTCGCTGTTCGGCGGTCACCTCGGCGGGCAGCTCCGGGTCGGGCGTGGTGCGGCCGTAGACCACCGCCGCAGCCTGGACGACGGTGCCGTACGGGCCGAGGACCAGGTTGAGCCGGTGGCTGATCCGGGGCTCGTCCGGCTGCCGGTCATAGGAGAGGCTGACCGCCTCCCGCTCGACGGCGACGAACACCCGCGCGTCCAGCCGCTGCACCTGGTACGTCTGCTCGACCACCCCGTACGGGTGCTCCTGCGCGGCACTGCCGTCGTACGAGTACACCTCCTGCCGAAGCGGCAGGCCGCGCAACGCCCGCCGGCTCTCCCGCAGCTCCGCGGCGGAGACTCCGGCCGGCAACTCCTCGCTGGGCAGGTGCCGGCCGGCGTACCACTCGGCGGACAGGTCGACCGGGGCGCCGGTGTGGTACCAGGTCTTCGTGGTGACCGGTGGCTGGTACAGCTCGGGCGAGGTGTCCTGGTTCCCGTCGACCGCCTCGACGCCCAACACGTGGTCCACGAACGACTCGCCGTCGATCTGCTCGACCATGCCGAAGCCGGCGAACTCCCGCTCGACGCCGTCGTAGTGCCCGTGGTGGTAGCGGTAGCCGGTGACCAGCCGGGTCCCGGTGATCCGGTCCACCTGTTCGACCCGCTCGACGACCTGCACCGGGAACGGCAGCACGGTCACCCACGGCTGGCCGGCTCGCCGGTCGGCCAGCTGGAAGGCGGTGGAAGTGGCGTACCGGATGGTGGTCTCGCCGCCCAGGTTGTTCACCACCCGGGTGAGCAGGTGCGGCTTGCCGTCGGCGGCCAGATTCAGGTAGCGCACCGGGCCGGCGGCGTCGCCGGGCAGCGGCGACGACCACACCAGGCAGCCGGTGCCCGTGCCCAGCAGGTCGGTCACTGTCACAGTCGAATCGGGCGTGACATGCGGCAGGTCGGGCAGCTCGACGGGGGCCGACCAGCCGTTGCCGGACTGGTTGTACCAGAGCCGGATCTCGCGCCGGCCCAGGTAGCACAGGTCCATCACGCCGGTGCCGTCCACGTCGGTGAGGAGCACCCGGGCCGGATCGAACTCGTCCAGCCCGGTGAACCACGGCGCGTCGTCCATCTCGACAGCGGCGCCGAATCGTCCGTAGCCGACGTTGGGCCAGTAGCAGACGGAACCGTCGCGGACCCGGACCAGGTCGGTGAGCCCGTCGCCGGACATGTCGGCGAGGAAGATGCTCTGCCGGTCATCGGAGCGCAGCAGCCGCGGCCCACGGTCCTCGTCGGCGGGCCAGATCGCGGGTCGCGCCGGGCCGTATCCCGCCTCGGCCAGCGACTCGTGCCAGGCCAGCACTGTGTCACCGGCGATCAGCAGGTCGGCACGGCCGTCCCCGGTGAGGTCCAGCAGCAGCAGGTCGGGGCTGGCCCAGTCGACGGCGGGCAGCTCGCGGAACGGCTGGAAGCCGGACCAGCCGGCGTCGTCGGTACGGCGGACGAAACCCGCCGGTACGGTGCCGAGCTGGACCAGCTCGATCCGTCCGTCACCGTTCACGTCGACCAGTTGCTGGCGTCCGCCGGCCAGGTTGGTCAGCGACGGCACGGTGGGCAGCGCGGCGACCGGGCCGATCCGGCCGGCGCCGAGGTTCGGCCGGTAGTAGAGGGCACCGTCGTGCCCGGTCAGCACCCCGGCGAGTCCGTCCCCGTCCAGGTCCACCCACAGCTCGGTCCGTCCGTCCACGCCGGCCGGCAGGTTCTCCAGGCTGCCGCGCTCCAGTTCCCGGGTGGTCGTTGCGATGGTGGCCGGTGTGTATTCGAAGGTCACCGGGGGCAGTGCGGCGCTGGTGCGCCCGCCGCCGGCGGCCGGGGCGTAGCCGCGCTGGGTCACCTCGACCAGGGTGGACAGCACCGGCCCGGTGGCGTACTCCAGCTCCACCGCGCGGACCAGGCAGTCCGCGCCCACCTCTGGCTCGTCAGGGAAGTGGTGGAACATCAGGATCCGGCGGCACAGCCGGTAGGTGCGGACCTCGAACCCCGCGCGGTAGGTGGAGAACGGGTCCGGCCGGCAGGTCCAGTCCCCGGTGTCAGTAGGTAGCGGGGTGTCCGGGTGGTGCTCGCCGTAGTCGAGCACGACCTCGAACAGCCAGCCGGCGTCGGCGATCTGGGTCGGCGTCAGGTCCACCGGGCGCCGGCCGTCGGAGTCGAGCAGCGGCACCGTGTTGCCGTACCGCACCGACTTGAGGTAGCGGTTGACGTTTCGGTCGGCGCGGTGCCGCTCGTGCGGCCGGTCCAGGTCCAGGCCGGCGGTGTCCTCGGCCTTGTAGGTGTAGGTGACCGCGTTGCCCCGATCGTCGCGGGTCTCGCAGAGCAGCCAGGTGTGCACCCGCCCGCCCAGGCCGACGCGGGAGCCGCCGTCGCGGCCGTACACGGCCAGCAGGTTCGACCCGGACAGGGTGCGCCAGTGCACGTCGCCGTCGGAGTCCCGGGTCCACCGCTCGATGCGGGCGAACGCCCCCTCGGTCCGTGGCCGGAACCGCTGCACCGTGTGCCCGGCGACCGGTGTGCCGCCGGGCACCGGGACCAGGTCGTCCTCCCCGGACAGCAGGAAGGTGTCGGTGTCGTCGTAGCGGGGCAGGCCGCGGTCGGTGCGCCGGGTGATGGCCGGCACGGGCACCTGCCAGCCGATGCCGAACGGGCCGTTCCCGGTGCCCGAGTCGTAGCTGAGGGTCAGGTCGGGTTGGAACCCGGACCGGCCGCCGCTGACCGGGATGGGAACGGACATGCCGCCGGTCCCGGTGACCGGGTGGGCGGCGAACGTCTCGCCGATGGCCCGGATCGCGCCGCCGCCGGTGGGCAGGCTGATCGCCGGTCCGCCGAGTCCCGGCCCGGTCGCGCCCCGACCGGCCGGCGGCGACCCGGCGCCGGTCGCGTCGGTCGGCGGCCCGCCCGGTCCGAATGCCCCACCCGATCCGCCGGGAGCGCCGGCGCCGGTCGGGTCGGCGGAACCGCGCCACCGGGAGCCGGGCCCCGGCCCCCACGATCCGCCGCCGACCGGGTAGCTGGTCGTCACCGCTCCCCCTCAGCCGTCGAGCCGGTAGTGCAGCAGGACGACCAGGTCGGTCAGGCCGTCCGGGTCGGCCGCCAGCGTGACCGGGGTGCCGAGAACCAGCGGATCGGACTGACCCACGCACTGGTGCAGGTCGGCGTCCCGGTTCAACGTCACCGGGTCACCGGCCACCGTGAGGTCGTACGTCCCGGGGTCACCGTCCACCCGGGCGTACCAGGTCACCTGGTCCACCACCGGCTGGTGGTCTCGGGCGAGGTACGGCAGGTGCTCCGGCCCGATGGTCAGCTCGGTGCTCTGCTGCTGGGTGAGCTGCCACCACTCGTCCGGGAAGTGATGGCGCAGGCTGTATGCCTGGTACAGCCCCGTCCGTCCGGCGTCGACAAGCATCTCGTTGAGCACCTCCCGCAGGGAGTCCTCGACCAGGCCGCGCAGCGTCGAGCCGCCGTCACGGGCCGTGTACCGCAGGTGCAGGATGATGTCGCTGATGCTGTCGTAGTCGAACTGGCGGACTGCCGTCGGCAGTTCCAGCCGCCAGGTGCCGATCGCGCCCTTGCCCTCGAACGGCAGGTAGCGGTCGTCGGCGAAGTTCAGCTCGAACATGCCGCTGTCGCTGAGGCCGCTGCTGGTCGCGATCGACTCGATCCCGCCCACGTTGTACGCGAACCGCTCGTCGCCGGGAACCTCGGTGTACTTGTCCTTGGCGCTGGTGGCGGCCTGCCGGGCCGCGGTGGCGGTCCGGTACCGGTTGCCGATCAGGGAGAGCTTCGCGGTGACCGGGGTGTACGGGCCGGCCACGCACGGGATGGACAGACTGACAGTGCGGAGCCGGCGGAAGTAGTGCCCGGGGTGGTCCAGGTCGAACAGCGCCTCCGGCACATTGACCACGCAACTGCCGGTGGCCCGCAGCTCGATCAACGCCGCCGGGTCGAGCTGTGCCAGCGAGACGTGCCGGGTCAGCTCGCGCTCGCGGCTGTGCCGGTCGAGGTAGGCCACCTCCATCCGCTTCAGGTCGTGGCGCAGCGCGTCCGCCACGGTCAGCCCCTTGCGCAGGCTGTCCCAGTAGCCGGGTTGGAGGAACGTGGCCTCGCTGCCCAACTCGTGGGCGAAGCACCGCTCGGCCTTCTTCGCCACGTCGAAGGCGAGCTGGTACGCCCCGAAGTAGACCGAGCTGGCCCGGCTCACCATCCACTGGTACAGCTCGGTGTTTGTGTACTTGCCGCGCAGGTACTCCTCGGTGGCCCGGGCGTTGTCGGCTTCCCGGTCGTGCGCCGCCAGCTCGTCGGTGAGCATGGCCACGTGCAGACGCCCGGTGAGGAGCTGCTGGTCGAGCTGGGTCAGTTCGAGACCGGCCAGCGCCGCCTGGTGTTCCCAGTCGTCCATCCGGCGGCGGTAGCCGCCCTGGTTGGCGGCCATCCCGGCGGCCTTGTCCAGGGCCCGGGCGATCGCCTCCAGGGTCATCACCGCCGAGTCGGCGGCGGCACCGGCCTTGTCCCCGCCGAGGGTGAGGGTCACAGTGGGTGAGCCACCGAAGCCGGCGCCGCCGGCGGTGAAGTTGGGAATCAGCTTCAGCCCGCCGGACAGGATGTAGCCCACCATGATCGCGGTCTCGCCGAGCAGCGACGCCCCGGACAACGTGGTGGCGGTGATCTCCCAGGCGTTCATGTACGGCCGGCCGGCGTAGTAGCGTTGCCGCTCCTCCACCACCTTGCGACTCAGTTCCAGCGCCGCGACGTTGCCCTCGGCCTCCGCGATGGTGGCGAGCTTGACCGCCCGTACCGCGTCGAGCAGGGCGATCTCCTGGCCGGCGCGCAGCCGGGCGAGTTGCTCGGCGTCCCGCTTCTCCATGGCCGCGAGCAGCCCGCCGCCCAGCTCACCGACGTACCCGACGAGTTCGGTGGCCTTCTGGGCCAGCACCCGGAACCGGTAGTTCGGCAGTGGTGCGCCGAGCCCGGCCAGGAACGACGAGACGGACATGCCGGCGGCGGCGGCCCGGACCAGTGCCCCCGGGTCGATCGGCGGTGAGAACAGGGCGAGCATGCTCTCCACCCCGTCGATGTTCTGGCAGTTGCGGATCTTGAAAAGTCGATCGGCGATCAGGTCCCACAGCCGCAGCATCTCCTCGTTGGGCGGGACGCAGAAGTACAGCGCCGAGTAGCTCAGCGGGCTGGGCAGTTCCGCCCCGCCGTGCGGCAGCAGGTCCAGGTCGGGGATCAGGTTCTCCAGGTCCAACAGCGCGTTGCCGAACAGGTCCACAGAGGCCTGGAGCTGGTTGACGGTGGCCGGCGCCGGGCTGACCAGCGGCGGCACCACGCTCGGCTTCGGCCCGAGCAGTTTGTCGGCCAGGATGTAGAGCTGGGTGGCCTGGGTGACGGATTCCCGGGTGAACTGCCGGAACAACTGGTCACCCCAGTCGACCAGGTTCTTGATGTAGCTGACCACCACGGCGAGCTGGTAGGCGACCGGCCGGCTGCGGGCCACCACGTGCGGGTTGAACGGCTTCGCCCGCCACTGCTCCACAGCGAACTTCAGGTCGGTGATGCTGGCCCCCGACGGGTCGGCCGCGATCGCCGTGAGAATGTCGCCGATGCGCTGGTTGAGCAGCTCGGGCACTCCGGTCTGGAAGAACGGCTTCGTGACCCAGTACTTCTGCGGGGCGGCGGCGCCGTCGGCGGTGCCGACCGGGTTGAAGATGTGGTGGAACCAGTCGCGCGCCTCGGCGAACCGCTGGTCCCGGTTGAGCCGCAGCGCGATGTCGAACGGAAGGTGGTAGAACAGCTCCCAGTTGTAGCCCGCGTACGCGCCGTCCGCGGCGAAGTCCAGGTCCTCCACCGGGTACGGCGACACGACCACCGGCGCCGGCTGGTAGGTGGCGGCGAAGTCGAACCCCGTGTTGGTGAGCTGGGTGGTCCGACTCAGCAACGCCGGCACGCCCGACCGGTAGACGGTGGCCCGCAGGACACACAGCAGCGGGTGGTAGAAGTTCGCGAACCGCACCCCGTACGACAGGGTGCCGTAGACCTCGAACTCGGCGACCAGCCGGTGGTACTCCGCGTCCTCGGTCATTGCCTGCACGGCGGCCGCCAGGTCGTGCGCCGGGTCCTCGGCGTATCGGCGCAGGCACTCGGTGAGCAGCGCCAACACGTCGCGGGCGAACTCGTCCACGTCGCTGTACGTCTTCTCGATCCGGTCCGCCGGGTCCTCGGCACGGCGGTCGTAGAAGCCCGGGATGATCACGTAACCACGGTCGTAGTCGCCGTAGAAGTACGGCATCAGGGTGCCCAGTGGCAGCACCGGTCGGCGGTCGTGAACGCCTCGGACGCTCTGCGCAAGCCCCAGCAGCATGATGATCCAGTCGAGCAACGACATCTGCATGGGGTACGTCACCCGGAACCGGCCGGGCGTCTGCGCCACCAGCGTCTGGAACGCGCCCATCAGCGGAGTGCTGATCGCCAGGTCGTTCTGCTCCCGAAAGACCAGTTCGGTGAACCGTTCGGCCAGCAGTTCGGTGTCCTTGAACACCGGCGACAGCAGCAGGTTGCCGGAACCGCCGCCCGGCACCGGCTCCGGATAGCCTCGGCAGCCGGTCAACGCGAACGAGCCGACGAACTCGGTGCCGGTGAGCACGCTGATCGCCTGGCCGGCCGCTCCGGCCGCGTACGCGAAGCAGGTGAACTCGTCCGCCTCGGGGAGGTCCTCCCGGTAGCCGCTGGCCGGGTAGTACAGCGCGTCCTTGGAGATCTTCTTCGGCTGCCAGCGGTCCTGCGTCCGCTCGCCGATGGCCAGCTGGATTCGCCACCGCCGGCGCGGCCGCTCCGTCTCCGTGCCGCCCGGCGGGATGCCGTCCGGGTCCGGAATCTGGGAGGTCTGCGACGTGTCCGTCTCCTGCGTGAAGACCGGCCAGGCCACTGTGAGCCGGCTGTTGCGGTCGAAGGCGAGCAGGTGGTCGCCCGCGATGTCCAGCGGCACCCGCCGCCACGGCGTCCAGTACCGCTCCCGCTCGAACTGCCGGTGGTAGTACACCGTCGGGTCGCCGCCCCGGGTGCGGGCGAACACGTGCATGAGATGCCTGTCGTGCTGGTAGTAGCAGGCCATCACGTCCAGGTGCGCCAGGTCATCCAGCTTCTCCAGGTACGCGATGGTGGCGTTCTCCACCGCCAGGTCGGTCAGCTCGTCCTGCTGCAACTGGTCGTCCAGCTCGGTGAACAGCTCCGACTTGTCGTCGCGCAACTCCGGCAGGATCCAGTTCTCCGGATACAGGAAGATCTTCCGGTTGGCCTCCCACACCCGGTAGTTGGCCATCCAGTTCCACTGGTCCCAACCCGGATCCTCGGTGACCGCCGCGACGCTGTCCGGCTCCAGGCCCAGCAGGCAGCGCTGCACGAACAACTGAACTGTGGCGTGCGCCTGCACGATGCGCGACGTCGCCATGCAGGCGCCCATCTCGACATCGATGAGGAAGTGGTCGTACAGGTCATTGGTGTCGCGCAGCCCCGGGTTCTCGGCCAACAGGTACGCGACCAGCGCGTCCCGTTTGGCCACCCGCAGCCGGTCCTGCACCCCTTGGAGCACCCCGAACCACTCGGCCTCGGCGTAGCGCGCCTTCAGTGCCTGCCGCATGGTGGCCGCCCCGGCCGCCGTGGTGACCGGCTGGACCAGCGGCACCGCCGCCGCCACCGGTAGGCCCAGCCGGCGCAGCAGGGTGAGCGCCCGGGCCAGTCGCTGGATCGTCGCCGGCGACCGGTACGCGGTGAGGTCCATCGCCGACAGTTCGAGGTGGGTGTCCAGGTCGGCCAGCACTGTGGCGTCCCAGCCACCGAGCTGCGCCAGCTGGATGTGGACCTGCGTGGAGGTGGTGCCGGTCGCCAGGACCAGGTCGAACAACCCGTACACCGTCCACGGCGTCGCCGCGTCCAGCGGGTTCGCCACCGGTGGGTAGGTGCGGGCCAGCTCGACCCCGGCGGCCAACCGGATCCACTCGGCCAACGGGGCCGGCGGCCGGCCGGTCTGGTAGGGCGCCCGGTCCGGGGCCAGCCAGCCGAGCGACCCGGCGTTCGTCAGCAGCCAGCCGAGATCCGCGTCGGGCACCGTCAGGTGGTCGACGAGTCGGCTCAGGACGTGCAGCAGGCGCAGTGCCCGGTACTGCTCGTCGAACCCGGCCGGGGTGACCGTCGGCGGCGCCGTCGGCTCGTTCACCAGGTCCACCAGCACGTCGTCGGTGAGCACTGCGAGCAGTGGCCGGGTCAGCTCCGCGCCGGCCAGCACGGTCGCGGCGGCGTCCGCCGAGAACCCGAAGGTGTCGGCCACCGCCGCAACCGCCAGCTCCTGCTTGGTACGGGTGTACGCGTAGCTGGACAGGGCCGTGGTGATGGCCAACAGCAGCGTGGTCTGCTGGGCCTCGGTGGGGCTGGCCACGATCGCTGCTGTGATCGGTGTGGTGTCCACCAGGGCGGCGAGCTTCGCGTCGACGAACTGCGCCGGGGTGGTCACCGCATCGGTCCAACCACCGTCCACGATCGAGGCGAAGCCGGCCAGGTCCGCCTCGGTCATCCCGGGCACGGTGGCCAGCAGGGCACGCATGCCCGGCAGGTTCTCCTCGGGGGGCGCCATCGGGTCGACAGCGGGTCGGGTCGCCGCGTACCCGCTCTGGTAGCCGGTCTGCAACCCGTTGAGCACCGCGGTCAGCGTCTCGTCCGGCAGGTCCCGCGCGGCCAGGTCGTCGGCTTCGTGTCGGAGCAGGTAGCGCAGGTCAGCCGGGCGGATGCCGGTGCCGGCCCGGGCGGCGTCGAACCGCTCGACGAAGGCCAGCGCGGTGGCCGGCGCGGTGAGCGGATCCGACCCGATCAGATCCTTCATGATCAGGTACTCGGTGGCGGTGAGGCCGAGCGCCCGGGCCAGCAGCGTCCCGGCGTATACCGCGTGCAGGCCGACGTTGCTGACGATCGCCGGGGCCGGAAGGTCGGCCACCAGCAGGGCGGTGTCCGCCGTGGTGGCCCCCAGGCAGGTCGCCAGGTACGCCCCGTGCGTCGACAGCGGAGCACCCGAGCCGGGTGTGGTCAGCTCCGCCTGCTCGTTGGCGAGGACGTTGGCCGGCTCGAACGCCTCGAGGACCGGGCCGTTCGCCGTGTTGCGGAACACCTCGGCGTACCGCGACTCGTCCAGCGGCGCGAACAGGTCGACCACCTCGGGCAACGGCAGCCCCAGCCGCGCCGTGAGCCGGTGCAGCGCCGCCACCGCGACCAGGAGACCGTCGTCCAGGGCGCCGCCGCCCAGCGCGTCGGCCCGGATCGCCCGGTCCAGCAACGGCGGCGTCCAACCGGTGCAGGCCGGCGCGCGCAGCAGGCGCAGGAACCGGTGGATCCGGTCCAGGCGCGCGTCGGTGAGCTGCTGGATCCGCTTTGCGCTGAGGTCGGACCCGGTGTCCAGGTGCTTGACGAACATGGCGTTACTGGGATTGACCCAGGCCAGCGCCAGCAGCTCGGTCAACTCCCGATAATCCAGGCGCGCCCGAGCGAGGAAGTTGTCCACCCGGGCGATGCCGCCCAGAGCGCCGAGCGGCGCGGTGTTCCAGATGTCGTCCTGAGCGGCCGGGTCGGCGGTGACCACCAACTGCCGCTGCGCGTCGCTGATTCCCAGTTCCTCGGCCGCGATGGCCTCGTCGCTCGGGCCCGCCGACCGGCGCAGCGCCCGCATCAGGTCGGCCCGAGCCATGTCGAACTGGGCGAAGTAGCTGCGGGTCTCCTCGTGAGCCAGGTCGAACGGTAGGGCGAACGCGTACCGGCTGCCCGCCAGCAGGGTGTAGGCGGCGGCATTCACGAACTGCGGCGCGGCCGCCAACTCCAGCGCGGTGCCGGTGGTCTGGCGCAATCGGCGTACGACCCACCCGCCGGCCCCGTCCGGCGTCGCCTTGGCCACCACGCCGATGTCCCGTACCACTCGGGCCCCAGCCAGGTCCGGCTCGTAAACGAGGGAACGGTCGGTGAACGGCCATCCCTGGCCCTGCAACAGGCTCAGCAGCCCGGCCGACGGCGCCTCCACCGGATCGACGCCGCCGCTCAGCGGGCCCCCGAACGCCAGGCCCGCGTCCGGCGCCACCGCCTCCTCCAGCAGCTCGCACACCAGGTCCAGGTAGGGCAGCGGAAGGTCGGTGTTCTCGCAGCTCAGATCCAGGTCACCCAGGTCCGGCCGGCGACCGTACAGGACATCCCGGGCGACCTTGGTGGCCGGACCCGGCGTGTCGGCGTCGGTGACCAGCCGGTTGCCGAGGAACTGAAGGACGTCCACCAGGTACGCGGCCGCACTGTGCACGCTGCGGCACGGCTCGCAGTAGCTGGAGTCGGCGAGCTGGAACAGGCTGCTCAGGTTGGGAAAGTCTGCGCTGACAGGGGTGAGGTCCGGGGCCGCCGAGCCGCCCAGTGCCCGGACCGGCAGCGCCCGCGCCGCGCTTTGAAGCTCACCGGCCAGCAACCCGCTCGCCACGTGCACGTCCACGGCCCGGCGATACACCGACCGGGCCTGCTCGTCGGTGAATCGGCCGGTGTCCACGGCGGTGGCCACGAACCGCGTCTCGCCGAGGGCGTGGATCCGAGCCGCCGACGGCACTTCGGCCGCCAGCAACGCCGTCGTCTGCCGATAGGTCGGCGCCAGCTTGAAGATCCGCTGCGCGGCCTTGAGCGCCGGCCGGCCGGTCCGCAGCCGCTCGGGGTGGTCCCGCAGCAGCCGCTCCACGTTGCCGGTCGCGAGGTCGAAGTCCGGATTCGCGGTGAGCAGTTCGAGCACCGCGTCCCGGTGCCCACCGAAGGCGCGCTCGGCGGCGCTGGCCCGCTCCTCGTTGCCGGGCTGCTCGTCGGGGTCGGCCCGTTGACCGGGGCCGGGCCGATCTGGACTGCCGTCGGGGCGTTCGCCTTCGGTGCCGGATGCGGCGTTGGCTGTGGTGTCGGCCACGGCGCCCGCGTCGCGTTCGAGCTGCGCGGTGAAGGCCGTGGTGGGATAGCGCCTCTCCAGCTTGCGGGCCAGCGCGCCGGCGTGCAGGTCGATCAGCTCCGGCCGGACCGGCTGACCGGCGACCCGGACATCAGTGGTGCTGTCCCGCAACACCCGCCGCCAGTCCGCCGGGGCCAGCCGGGCCAGCCGGCGTACGTCGGCCGCCCCCTCGATCCCCTCGCGGTCGCGGACCCGGTCGACGATCGTCTCGTCGTAGCCCAGCACGTCGGCCAGCACGCTCGCCGCGCCGGCCGCCTCGGCGGCCGACCGGTCGGGAAACGCCGCCGCGTCGGCCAGCCGGGCGATCAGCCCAGGTAGGTCACCGGCGGCGTCGGCGGCGAGGAGACTCTGGACCCGCTCGTGCGCGCCGTCGGCGAGGAACCGTTCCACCCGCCCGTACAACACCTTCGGCCGTTCCTGCTCGACGTACTCCTTGGCCTCCGGCCGTACCCGGGCCAGCATGTCGAGGATCCGGTCCAGCTCGCCGAGCAGGTCCTCGGGAACGTACCGATGGCGCACGGCGTCGGCGACGGCGTTCCGGACGGTGTGCTCGTCGAGCAGGGCGATGTCGTAGTACAGCGGCCGCAGCTCGGTGTTCAGATCGACGTCGAACCGGGCGAGCGCGGCACCGGTGCGGCTTGTGGTCAACAGCGTCCGCTCGGCGAACAGCGCGTAACCGAACACCGCCGGCAGCTTGTAGGACGCGGCCAGTTTCTGCGCCACACCGAAGTGCGCCAGCGCCGTCGCGGGCAGTCCGGTCTCGGCGGCCAGGAACGTCACGTCCTCGACCTCGTCGTCCTGCCTCAGCTCGTACAGCGGGACCTGGCCGAGCAGCGGGACAATCGTGGCGAGGATCCGCTCGTACTCACTGCGTTCCCGGTCCCCGCCACCGGACAGATCCACTGTGAGCGCGGCCAGCTCGGGAGCGTTGAACAGCACCGCGCTCAGCGGCGGGTCGGACAGGAGCCGATCACCAGCGGACACCCGGACGAACAGGTCAGCGGACTGCTTCTCCGAGCGGGTGAACTGGTCGCGTGAATAGTCGACGCGATACAGCCCGTCGTCCCCGGTGGTCGCCTCGCCGAGCTGCTCGGCGTGGCGCAGGTCCCGGTCGAACGCGCCGACCGTCAGAGCGTTCGCCGGCTGCCCGTCGACCCAGCGAACCCGACCCACCACAACGAACCGGGACGGCGGCTCGGCCAGCACCATCTGCACCGCGTCCCGGGTCGCCCCGTCCACCGTGCCGGTCACCGGCAGCTTGTGCGCCCGTTGGAACTCGGCCACCCCGCGACGGGTGGACGGCCCGTACCGGGCGTCGACCAGTTCGTCGGTGGCGATGTCGACGGGCATCCGCAGCAGCGCGGTGTGCAGCCGCCGGACGTCGTCGCTGGGGCGGTGCCGGCGCGAGCCCATCGGGGTGGTCATCAGCATCTCCGATCGTCCGGCAGCCGGCGACGGCGGCTGTCTGACGCCGGTGCGGCCGGGGGCTACCTGGCATCCTGCGGATCAGAGGAGCCCGCCAGCATCGCACTGTCCGAGATCCGCCTTCCCTTCTGGCTGAACGGCAGCGGGCGCTGCCGGTCCGGCCGGGCTCGATGTCAGGTCACTCCTGCGGCGCGATCAGCCGGTCGTCGGTGACGTCGTGGACCGTGATCGCCTCCACGGGGCACGAGTCGGCGGCGTCGACGATGACGTCGTCCGGGGCGACCACGTCGGTCAGCGGCGTGGACCGGCCGTCGACCAGGCGGAAGTGCTCGGGCGCGGTGCCGGCGCAGATGCTCGTGCCGATGCAGCGGCTCGTGTCCACCCCGATCCGCCAGGCGGTACTCACCAGGCCACCGGCATCCCGAGCAGGCCCCGCACCAACATGCCCCGCTTCCACTGCAGCTCGGCTTCCGGTACGGCGAGCCGCAACCCGGGCAGGCGAGTCACGAGGGTGGCGACGGCGACCTGCAACTCCATGCGGGCCAGCTGCGCGCCGACGCAGTGGTGTACGCCGTGACCAAAGCCCAGGTGCGGGTTCTGCTCGCGCGCGAGATCCAGCCGGTCCGGGTCGGCGAAGACGGCACCGTCCCGATTCGCCGACGACAGTGAGCCGAGAACCGGCTCACCTGCCCGGACCAGCACCCCGCCGACCTCGACGTCCTCCTTGGCGTACCGGGCGAATGAGGAGCCGACGCCGAGCGGCACGTACCGCAGCAGTTCCTCGACCGCAGCCGGCACCAGCGACGGGTCGGCCCGCAGCCGAGCGAGCTGGTCCGGGTTGTGCAGCAGGACGTATACGAAGTTGGGGATCTGGGTGACTGTGGTCTCGTGGCCGGCCGCGAGCAGCCCTGCGGCCAGCTCCACCAGCTCGGTCTCGCTGAGCCGATCCTGGTTCTCGTCGCGGGCCCGCACCAACGCGCCGAGCAGGTCGTCGATCCCCGGCTCGCGGCGGCGCTCGGCGACCAGACCACCGATGTAGCCCCAGAGGTTGTTCAGGTACTCCTGGATCGTCTCCGCCGGCAGGGAGGTGGTCGAGACGATCGCCTCGGACCAGATGTGGAAGCGGTCGCGGTCGGCGTACGGGACCCCGAGCAGCTCGCAGATCACCTGGATCGGCAGCGGCGTGGCGACGTGCTCCACCAGGTCGGCCGGAGGACCGAGCTGGACCATGGTGTCGACCAGCGCGTCGGCGATCTCCTGGGTACGGGGTCGCAGCGCCTCCACCCGACGTGCCGTGAACGCCTTCGCCACCAGCCGGCGCAGCCGGGTGTGATCGGGCGGGTCCATTGTCAGCATGCCGCTGTACTGCTGGCGCGGGGTGAGCCGGGGCTCGTCGCGCTGGACGGCCGGGGCGCGGCCGAACCGCACGTCGCCGAGGACCGTACGGACGTCCTCGTACCGGGTGGCGAGCCACGCCTCCTCGCCGTAGGGAAGCTTCACCCGGGTCATCGGTTCGTTCTCGCGCAGCTCGCCATAGGTCGGATCGACGACCAGGCGGTCGGGCACACTGAACGGGTACGGCCGCGCGGGCGGGAGGCTTCGGCTCTCGGTGGTCTGAGCGCTCTCCGTCATCCGGATTCCCTTCGTCGAGACGGCGTGGATCCTCAGGTCGGCACCACGGTCGTAGCGGCGCCGGATTGCCAGCGTCCAGGGCTTGCGGACGGAACACATCAACGCTCAGTAATCCATCGATGTCGGATCGTAGCGGGAGACGTCGATGATCGCCATGGAGGCCGGTCCGCGTCGCCGGGGTGCGGCAGCAAGGCCGCACCCCGGCAGAGAGCCTCCGAGCCACCCGGGCCTCAGATCAGCAGCCGAGGCGCTTGCTCGAGAGGGCGATGTCGTCGATCCAGAGGTCAAACTCGCCCGGTGTCGTGCCGCCCTGGTAGAGCTGCCAGCCGATCTTCACCGTGTCGACCGTCGGCAGGACAAAGGGAACGTCGTTGCCACCATGGCTGGTCGTGGAGGCTGTCAACTCCGGGTTCGCCACGCCATCGATCCACACCTCGACGCGGTTGTCCGCCGAGTCGATCTTCCACTCGAAGCACTGCCAGGTGTCCTCAACGACCGGGGCGGACTCCCGCCAGTTGGTCCAGTCGCCGGTCGGACCGCCGTCGGCGCCGATCCCCCAGAAGGTTCCGGGGACCGTGGGCGCGTACTGCCCACCGATCGGGCGGACGACCTCCGCGCTGCCGGTGCCGGTCGCTTCCACCAGCGTGAAGTGCGCCCAGTCCGGGGCCGTGGGGAAGGCGTCGACGCGCAGACGCATCCGGCCGTAGAAGCGGTTGCCCGGCGCGGCGAAGTCGTCGACGCGCAGGAACGCACGTCCGTTGTCAACGGTGTGGATGTGCAGCGCCTGGTTGCCACGGCGGGCACGTTCGACGGTCAGCGTGCCGTGGCGGGTGTCGACGCCCCAGTTCAACGTGCTGGGACCTCCGGGAGGCAGTCGCTCGAAGTCCTCACAGAAGAGCAGGCCACGGGGGCACGAGGGCCGGGAGGCCCCCGATGCCCCGCCCGGGACGCTGCCGACTGCGGCGCCGAGGATCAGGGCGGCGCTGAACACAGCGAGAAATCTGCGCATTGTCATCCTCCAGGACGGCTGGGTCTCCCACCACAGGGGCTGGGCCAGCAGGAACGTTGCGGTCATGCGACGCTGAGGTGCACCCGCTCGCACCACTGCGGCGCGGTTGCCTCCGCACTGCGGCGATCCGAGCCCTTCCGGCACGACCGCATCAGCGCCTATCGCATTGATGGACGTCAGTATAAGTGAAGCGGACCTGCCGCTCGCCAACTGCCCCTGAGTTGGGCGTTGACTCGAAGCCAGGAAGACGTAACGCTGTGGAAGCGCTCCCATTGGCGAGCTCCTATGCGAAAGGAATGCTCGTGCGTCCCACCACAGCTCTACTTCCGGTCGTGCTCGCCACGGCCCTCGGCGGTCTGGCCCTGCCGGAGCCCGCCCTGGCCGCTGCCGGCCCGGCGCTGGCCGTGGACACCACTGCTGCCCGGCACCAGATCAGCCCGTACATCTACGGCATGAACTTCGCCGACCAGGCCCTCGCCAGCGACCTGCGGTTGCCGGTGCACCGCTACGGTGGCAACGCCACCACCCGCTACAACTTCCGTGCCGACACCACCAACCGCGCGTCGGACTGGTACTTCGAGAACATCCCCAACGACAACCCGAGTCCCGGCGACCTCCCGAAGGGCTCGGAGAGCGATCGGTTCGTGCAGCAGAACAAGGCCACCGGCGCCGCCACTGTCATGACGGTGCCGATGCTCGGCTGGATCGCCAAGGACCGGTCGCGGGCGTGTGGCTTCAGCGTCGCCAAGTACGGGCCGCAGGAGTCCACCGACACCTGGGCACCGGACTGCGGCAACGGCAAGAAGCCGGACGGGACGCTGGTCACCGGCAACGATCCGACGGACACCAGCGTCGCCGTCGGTCCGGAGTACGTCACCGACTTCGTCAACCACCTCAAGGGGCAGTTCGGCGCCGCCACCAACGGCGGGGTCCAGTTCTACAACCTGGACAACGAGCCGGACCTGTGGCAATCCACCCACCGCGACGTCCGCCCGACCGGGATGGGATACGACGAGCTACGCGACCGCACCTACGAGTACGCCGCCGCGATCAAGGCTGCCGACCCCGGCGCGAAGACGCTCGGTCCGGTCGGCTGGGGCCTCAACTCGATCATCTTCTCGGGCCTCGACCAGGACACCTGCTCGCGCACCGGATGCTGGTCGAACCCACCGGACAAGGCCGCGCACGGCGGCCAGGACCTCGGCCCGTGGTACCTGGACCGGATGCGCGAGTACGAGCAGCAGCACGGCACCCGCATCCTCGACTACTTCGACGTCCACCTCTACCCGCAGCAGTCCGGCGTGCTCGGTGACGCGGCCGGCGACGCCACCACCCAGGCGCTGCGGCTGCGCTCGACCCGCCAACTCTGGGACCCGACCTACGTGGACGAAAGCTGGATCAACAGTCCGGTCCGGTTCATCCCGCGCCTGCGCGAGTTGGTCGACCAGCACTACCCGGGCACGAAGGTCGCGATGACCGAGTACAACTGGGGTGGCTTCGGGTCGCTCAACGGCGCCCTCGCCCAGGCTGACGTACTCGGCATCTTCGGCCGCGAAGGGCTCGACCTGGCCACCCTCTGGACCGCGCCCACGGCCGACCAACCGGTGGCCAACGCGTTCCGCGTCTACCGCAACTACGACGGCAAAGGCGGCGCGTTCGGCGAGACCTCCGTCCAGGCGACCAGCGCCGACCAGGGCAAGTTGGCGGTGTACGCCGCCGAGCGCAGCGCCGACAAGGCCCTCACTGTGGTCGTCGTCAACAAGACCGGCGACGACCTGACCAGCCCGGTCACCCTCACCGGGGCCTCCGCCAGCACCGCTCAGGTCTACCGCTACAGCGGGGCGGATCTCACCGCCGTCGTCCGGGAGGCAGACCTTCCGGTGACCGCCGGCAGCCTCACGACCACCTTCCCGGCCAACTCCATCACCCACCTGGTGCTGCCACGCGGCACCACGCCCGGCGACACCCAGGCCCCGACCGTCCCGGGCAAGCCCACCGCAGGCACGATCACCGGCGACAGCGTCGCGCTGACCTGGACGCCGTCCACCGACAACACGGCCGTCACCGGCTACGACGTGCACCGGGTCGACACCGCCGGCACCGTGAAGGTGGGCAGCGCCACCGGCACCGCGTACACCGTGACCGGGTTGACGCCGGACACCCCGTACACCTTCGTGGTGACCGCCCGCGACGCGGCGGGCAACATCTCGGCGGCCTCGCCCGGCCTGACCGTGCGGACCGCGCCCACCACCCCGACCGGCGGCTGCACGGTCGCCTGGACGGCGAACAGTTGGCCGGGCGGCTTCACCGCGACACTGACGATCAAGAACACCGGCACCACCGCTGTCGACGGCTGGAAACTCGCCTTCGACTTCCCCACCACCGGCCAGAAGGTCAGCCAGGGCTGGTCGGCCACCTGGAAACAGAGCGGAACGAGCGTCACCGCGGACAGCATGAGTTGGAACGGCAGACTCGCCCCCGGCGCGTCCACAAGCGTCGGCTTCAACGGCACCTGGAGCGGCACCAATCCGGCGCCGACCGCCTTCAACCTCAACGGTCAACGCTGCGGGTGAGCTGAGAAATCCGAATCCCCGCGCCGACGGAGCAGGCCGGAGGGGTCGGGGTGCAGCAGCACCCCGGCCCCTCCGCTCTCGAGCGGCCGTCCCGGCCACGAGTCGGACCCCGCGCACCCGCCGTTGCCGCCCAGAGGGTCAGTCCTCGTCGGCCTTCTTCTTCTTGTCACGGTTCATGGCCAGGTCGAGCGCCAGGACGCTACCGATGATGAGCAGCGGGTCCACGCCGGCGGTGACCTGCACGGCGTAGGTGTCCCGGATCGTCAGCCACCGCTTGGAGACCGAGGCCACCTCGGTGCCGTCGCGTTCGATCACGTACTCGTGGTCGAGCAGGTCACCCTTCATCTCCAGGTCATCGGGCCCCGGCACGTCAATGGTGAACCTGTCGCGGAACGGCGTGAGCAGCTTCTTGCGGACCTCGGCGGCCTTCTCGCCGCCGATGCGGATCTCGTACGTGGGACGCAGCGCCACCAGGTGCCGGTGCAGCGTGGCGACCTCGTGGCCGGAGGCGTCCTCGATGACGACCTTGTCGCGGACGCTGAGCACCTTGCCGTCGACGTGGAAGACCTTGGTGCCGTGCTCGTCGAGCACGTCGAAGTCGTCGCCGATCGAGAAGAACCGCTCCTTGATGACAAACATGAGTCGATTCTCCCCCACCGCACACCGAAGTGCCGGCCGAGCCGACTGGGGGCACCGCCGAGGTGCCGGGTCAGCCCGCTTGGCCACCGGAGCGCGCCCGGTTGTTCGGGTAGCCCGTATGGCCACATGAGACGGAAGCGTGCGCCCGTGACGGCCCCTGACCAGCGTCGGAACAGGTCGCCCTGCCACCGGGGGTCCACTCTGGCAAGCTGTCCCAGTGATGGTCGGTGATCTGTTGGACGGCAGGTATCAGGTCGAGAGCCGTCTCGGCGCTGGCGGCATGTCGGTCGTCTGGCGGGCGTGGGACCGCGTCCTCGAACGTGGGGTGGCAGTCAAGGTCCTGGCCGGCGCGCAGGCCGCCGCCCGAGGCGCGCGGCAACGCGTCCAGGCAGAGGCCAGGGCCGCAGCGGGGCTCTGGCACCCGCACGTGACGAGTGTGTACGACTATGGCGAGCACACCGATGCCGCCGGCCGCCAGGTCTCGTACGTGGTGATGGAACTGCTGCCCGGCGAGACCCTGTCCGAGCGCCTTGCCGCCGGTCCGCTGCCGCCGGCCGTCGCGATGCGGACGTGCGCGCAGGTCGCCGAGGCGCTCGCCGCCGCGCACGAACGGCAGTTGGTGCACCGGGACATCAAACCGTCCAACGTGATGCTGACACCGGCCGGCGTGAAGGTGGTCGACTTCGGTATCGCCACCACAGTGGGTCGGCCGGAGCTGGAGGCGGACGGACAACTGTTGGGCACCGCGGCCTACCTCGCGCCGGAACGGCTCGCCGGTGGCACTGTCCTGCCCGCTTCCGATGTCTACGCGCTCGGGCTGCTGCTGTACCGAACGCTGACCAACGAGCTGCCCTGGTCGGCGGAGACCCCCACGCAGATGTTGACGGCTCACGTGTACGTCGATCCTGCGCCGCTGCCGGACATCGAGGGAGTGTCACCGGAGGTCCACCGCCTCCTCGACCGTTGCCTCGCCAGCGAGCCGGCGGATCGACCGGACGCCGCGGAGGTGGCCGCGGCCCTGCACGGTTTCGCCGACGACGCCGATCGCCGGGTGAAACAGGCAGCGCAGTCGGCATCCGTCTCGCCAGTGTCGGCCCCGCCTACCGCCGACCCCTCTCCCGATCGGCGTCGCCGCATCCCAAATGCCGTGTTGATCCCCGTGCTCATGGCGACGGCAGCGACCGTCTCGCTCCTGCTCCCTCAGTTCGTACCTGTCGACGGCGGATCGGACGGCATCGCCACACGTGAGGGTGCCGCCCCGCCCGACGCTGCCCTCGAGGTGTCTGCCACCGAGACGCCTGCTGCCCGGCAGACATCCGCGGAGCCCACACCAGCCTCTCGACCAAGCCGCTCGGTGGCCGCTCCGGCTGGGCCTGTTGAAGCGAGCGCCGGAGCCGGTTCATCGGCCGGCCCCACGACGTCACCCAGTGCCGACCAGTCGCCGGCCCCGTCCAGTGCCGCGCCCGCGCCGACCTCCCCGAAGCCAGGTACAGCCCTGCGGGCACTCGGTGGTGTGGTGACCGCGCTCTGCACCGGCGAACAGGCTCGCGTTGTGGACGTCGCTCCTGCCCGTGGCTACCGCCTCAAGGATTACCACCCCGGGCCGGCCAAGGAGATCCAGGTGGTGCTCCTGTCCGCGGGCAACAAGAGCGAGATCAAGGCGCGGTGTGACCACGGCAAGCTGGTGCCGAAGGTAAGGGAGAGCCGCCAGTGAGCTGACGACACGCTCCGTAGTGGTGATATCGCACCGACCGACTGGTGACGCACGCCGGAGCCGGGCGGGCATTTCCGGTCATCAGGTCGACTGAGGCGGCGGGTCGGCGAGGTATTTGGTGATGCGGAGCAGCACCTGATCCGGTGGCCCGGCGACAAATGCCGCCGCGTCGGCAAGTGCGGCGATCAAGGGCAGCCCACGGCCGCCGACGGTGAGCGGGTCGGGCAGGTCGACGTCGAGCCGCCCAGCGCCGTTGGGACTACTGCCGCGGTTGCCGACCTCGAGCAGGCACAGTTGATCATCGATGTCGATCGCGATGTCGACGGTACTGTCGAGATCGGCGTGCATCACCGCGTTGGCGCATGCCTCGGTGATCAGCACGGCGAGGTGGCCACGAGACTCCTCGGTGGCCTCGGTGAGGCTCAGCAGGGTGACGAGTGTGTGGCGGGCTCGGGTCACCGAGGTCGGCTGCCGCGGCAGCGACAGCGTCATGGTCACGCGCATCGCGAAGTTCCTCCTCGGCCCGTACGCAACCGCGCCGGGCTGAAGCGGGACGCACCGGTTGTTGTCAGCCTTACCCGGGGTTGCTGAGCTGAAACGGTCAAGATGTCCGCTCGACGTACGCCTGCCGGCGGCGCTTCGCCCGCCGGCAGAATAGAGTATGCGGGGATCATCGGCGTGGGGAGTGTGTCGTGGACTTGCTGTTGTCGGCCCGACCGGGCCGGGGTTGCACCGTGCTCGAGGTGCGCGGCGAGCTGGACATGGCGACGTCTCCGCAGTTGCGCGAGGGTCTGCAACGGTTGGTTGACGCTGGTGAACCGCAGGTGGTGGTGGATCTGGCCGGGGTGGGTTTCATGGATTCCAGCGCACTGGGTGCGCTGGTGGTGATGTTCAAGGCGATGCGTGTCGCCGACGGACGGTTGTGCGTCGCAGCGGTGCAGCCCGCCGTGCGTAACGTGCTGACGGTCACATCGGTGGATCGGGTCATCGACGTGTATGACAGCGTGCAGGCCGCTGAAGCGAGTGTGCCGTCCGCGGATGACGCGACCGGCCGGTAGATCAGTCAGGCAACGGGCCGCTGGCGCGCGCCTGGTCGGCGCCGGCGCTGCTGCGCCGCTCCTCGCTGTGCCCGCCGTGCCAGTCCAGGATGAACAGCGTGGCATCGTCGGCCAGGGTCGGTCCGCTGACCTCGAGCGCGGCGTCGGCCAGGGCCCGGGCAGCCTCACGCGGGTGCAGATCAGCAATCGACCGCAGCATGTTCGGTAGATCCAGTTTGGCGGCGTTACGCTCCCGCATGCCATCGGTCAGCACCACCAGGCGGTCGCCGGGTCGCAGCGTGATCTCGCCATCGCGGTAACCGGCCCCGGCGAACATACCCAGGGGGAAGTTGGCCGGTAGCGGCAGCGTCCGGACGTCCCCGTCGCGCACCAGCAGCGGCGGCACATGCCCGGCGTTGAGCAGCGCGCACACCCCGGTACGCAGGTCGAGACGGCCGAGGATCGCGGTGATGTAACTGCCTGGCACGGCGGCGTGTTCGGCCACCTCGGCATCCGCGGCGTCAGCCTGTCCCACCAGACCAACCGCGCCGCGGCGGCGGCTGTTGCGCAGGCTGCCGACGCCCAGGGTGGCGGTCAGCGCGCTGGCCACCCCGTGGCCCATCGCGTCGGTGACGCTGAAGTGCAGCACGTCGCGGGCAAGGCTGTAATCGAAGGTGTCCCCGCCGACGCTGGCGGCGGGCTCCAGCCAGCCGGACAGGGTGAACGCACTACTCTCACAGGTGAACGAGGCGGGCAGCAGGCGGCGCTGGATCTCGCCGGACAGGGTGAACGGGGTCGTTCGTTGCCCCCACTCGAACAGGTCGGTGTACCGCCGGTTGGCGATCACCACGAACGCCAACACGTGCGCCGTGCGGGCGATCTCCTGCAGCGTCGCCGGGGCGGGCTCGTCAGGCAGGACCATCTCCAGCAGACCGATCGCCTCACCACGGTCGGTCACCGGCGCCAACACCATCCATCCGTCCGGCTGCGCGATAACCCCCACCGTCTGGCTGCGTAACGCCTGCTCGGCGGGGCCGTTGTCGAACGGCATCACCGTGGCAACCTCGTCACCGTCCCGGCGGCCGTCGCCGGCACCGTCGAGCGGCACATGGGCCAACCGGACCAGCGCCCGACCGCTGAGGTCCGCGATCAGGAATGACACGCTGCGCGCACCCAGCGCCGCACCGAGTTCCCGGGTGACCGCCTCGACCGCATCGACCGGCGAGGCGTTCTCCGCCGCGTCCAACATCTGCGTCATGATCCGTCCTCGACTGGTCTGCACTGACAGAGCCTACGAGACCCGCCGGCCATCGCCGAGCACAAGGACCGTCACCGCCGCGCTGCCGGGGCCGCGCATCCTCAGCCGGGGGACTTCCCAGGCGGCGGTCAGGAAGTGCAGAACGACGCCGGCTCGGTCAGGTCGAGGTCCTTGCAGTCCCATCCGGTGCCCTGGTCGTGGAATCGCCAGCCCGTGCCGGTCGTGTAATGGAACAGGTAGATGACGCCGCCGGCGTCCGGACGCTGCACGTCGGCCGCCGCCCACGTCTCGACGCAGTCCACTGCCCGGGAAGCGAAAGTCCAGCCCGCCGGCAGCTCGACCAGGGTCCCGAGGGTCTGCGTCGTCGGACAGGTGGGATTCTGGGGTCCGTCACTGGTGCTGGTGGATCCGGGTGGCGTCGGAGGGTCGGGCCTGTGGCGGGTGGCGAAGGCGACAGTGCCGCCGATGGCGAACACCAGTGTCGCCGCCGCTGCGCCGGTGGTGAGCGCTGTCCGTCGTTGTGACTGCCGCGACCTGCGCAGGGTGCGCTCGTACATGTCGGCGGTGCCGCCGTGCTCGCTCAGATCGGACATGGCCTGACGCAGGGGCCCGAGGTCGTCGGTCATCAGGCCTCCTCCATCACGGCCGACAGCAGCTCGGGCGCTATCTCCCGCATGCGGGCCAGGGCCTTGCTGGTCTGACTCTTGATCGTGCCGACTGAGCATTGCAGCAGATCCGCGGTCTCGGCCTCGCTGCGGTCCTCGAAGAACCGCGCCACCAGCACGGCGCGTTGCCGCTGGGTGAGTTGGGCGAGAGCCTGGTGCAGGGCAAGCTTGAGATCGGTACGGCGAGCATGGTCGCTGCCGGGCTGAACCACGTCGGCCAGTTCGCCGGGCAGGGACTCGGCCACCTTGCGGCGCCGCCACCAGCTCACATGCTGGTGGTACATGGCTGTGCGGGTGTACGCCTCGAAGTGCCCGGGATCATTGAGCCGGCGCCGGCCCCTGTGCGTGCGGGCCAGCGCATCCTGCACCAGGTCCTCGGCGAGGTGCCGGTCGCCGGTCAGGAGGAACGCCGTCCGCAGCAACGCCGGCGAGCGGGTCCGCACGAACTCAGAGAAAAGATCGTCCACGGAGTGCGCCATGCCGCGCTCGTCCCCCCACGTACCCGACGTCCTTCAGGCAGCGGCGGCGTCGATGCGGCCGATTGACTGTGGCGCACACCTTAGCTGGTGTGCGCCACAGCAAACGAAAGCGGTCAACCCGTCAGGAGATGCAGAACGGCGCCGGCTCGGTGAGGCCGAGATCCTTGCAGTCATATCCGCTGCCCTCGCCGTAGTACTTCCAGCCCGTACCGGTCACGAAGTGGAACAGGTAGACGCCGTCACCGGCCTTCGGGCCCTGCGGATCAGCTCCCGCCCAGTCCTTGACGCACTCGACACCGCCGAACGTCCAGCCCTTCGGAAGCTCGACAAGGGCCTCCAGGGTCTTCGCCGAAGGGCAGGTGGCATTCGTGGCCGTGCTGTTCGCCGGCTTCGTCGTCGTCGTCACCGGCTCCGAGATGCAGAACGGCGCCGGCTCGCTGAGGCCGAGATCCTTGCAGTCATATCCGCTGCCCTGGTCGTAGTACTTCCAGCCCGTGCCGGCCGCGTAGCGGAACAGATAGACGCCGTCACCGGCGGTCGGACCCTGCGGATCGGCCGCCGCCCAGTCCTTGACGCACGTCACCGTCGTGAAAGACGAGCCCTTCGGCAGCTCGACCAGGGTCTGGAGGGTCGCAGCCGAGGGACAGTCGGCGGCTGCGGTAGCCACGGCGGGCGATGCACTGGGGGTGCCAGTGGCGACAGCAGCCGACGTCGGCGCAGATGCGGTTGGGCCAGGACCAGATGCCGGCGTGGAGCCACAGGCCGTCTGTGCAAGTAGGACAGCGGCAACGGGCAGCAGCAGGAGAGGACGTGCAGACATTTCAGGGCCCCTATGGATCGTGGCGATCGTCGCTTACATCCGGGTACATGCGATCCACTGCCCACAGGTTGCCGTCAACCAAGAAGATTCTCGGAATCTCTGGGCGACCCCGCGCTCAACGCCACCCGGCCTGCCCGTCGTCAGTGCTCGGTGATGAGTGCGGGAACCGGCTGACATCCTCGGGGGTGCCGTCATGGTCGCCATCTGCTACGGTAACCGAGTTGCAGTTTTGATTTCCGTAGACGTTTTTCAGCGCCTGATGGGTCATCTGAACCCACCCAGGCGCTTTTTCGTTTTTCGTGTCGTTTCGACGCGGGTGATCAACGCGGCGGCGTAAGGGTCCGCACAGTGCGGTCTCTGACAGCCTGCGAGGAGCAGACATGACTACAGGTACCGTGAAGTGGTTCAACGCCGACAAGGGTTTCGGCTTCATCAGCCCGGACGACGGTGGCGCGGACGTCTTCGCCCACTTCTCCGCGATCTCGGCGAGCGGCTTCCGCAGCCTCGACGAGAACCAGAAGGTGGAGTTCGACATCACCCAGGGCCAGAAGGGCCCGCAGGCGGAGAACATCCGCCCGCTCTGATCCACGCTCTGCGAACGGCGGCCCGACTGATTCAGCGGGCCGCCGTTCGGCGTTTCATGCGTCCACCGCGGCGTCTCACCATGGCCCGAGGGACGGCAAGGTACGTCTGCGCGATCCGCCAGGAATCAGCATCACGTCACCGGAGGACATCATCTTCACCGTCAACGCCATCGCCGCGCCGTCCGCCACCGAACCGCTCGTGCGCACCACGATCGAACGGCGGGACCTGGGCACACACGATGTTCTCATCGACATCCGCTACGCCGGCATCTGCCACTCTGACATCCACACAGTGCGCGGCGACTGGGGCAGCGTGCCCTACCCGCTCACCGTCGGCCACGAGATCGTCGGCCGAATCACCGAGGTCGGCGCCGACGTCACCCGCCACGCGGTCGGCGACCGCGCCGGTGTCGGCTGCATGGTCAACTCGTGTCGCGAGTGTGAGAACTGCCGCACCGGAAACGAGCAGTACTGCCTCAAGGGCAACACCCAGACGTACGCGGGCGTCGACCGGGACGGCACCGTCACCCAGGGCGGGTACTCGACCCAGGTGGTCGTGAACGAGGACTTCGTGCTGCGGGTGCCGGAAACCATCCCGTACGAGGCGGCCGCGCCGATGCTGTGCGCGGGCATCACCACGTACTCTCCGCTGGCGCACTGGAATGCCGGTCCCGGCAGGAAGGTCGCCGTGGTGGGCCTGGGCGGCCTGGGCCACATGGCCGTCAAGATCGCCGCAGCGATGGGCGCCGAGGTGACAGTGCTGTCCCAGACGCTGGGCAAGAAGGACGACGGCCTGCGCTTCGGAGCCGAGCACTACCACGCCACGAAGGATCCGGCGACGTTCGAGGTGCTCAAGAACAGCTTCGACCTGATCATCAACACGGTCAGCGCACCGATCGACATGGCCAGCTACCTCGGTCTGCTGCGTCTGGACGGCACCCTTGTCAGCGTGGGTGCCCCGCCGGAGCCGCTTCCGGTGCCCGTCTTCGCGTTGTTCGGCAATCGACTGTCGTTCGCCGGCTCCAGCATCGGCAGCATCGCCGAGACGCAGGAGATGCTGGACTTCTGCGCCGAGCGCGGCATCGCTCCCGAGGTCGAGGTCATCGGCGCCGAGGCGGTCAACGACGCGTACGAGCGGGTGCTCGCCTCGGACGTGCGGTACCGGTTCGTCATCGACATCGACACCCTGCGCTGACCTTCTCCGCGATTGCCAGGGTCCGCCGAGCGGCGGGCTCTGGCGCGTGGCCGGGCCGGGGCGCGCGGTGGCCGGCGGTGAGCCGTCGGGCCGCCGAGGCGCAGGACGCGCTTCGGCGGCCCACCGTCTCAGCCGTTGGCGATCAGGCTGGCGATCTCGTTGTAGATCAGATGCGCCTTGGCGCCCTGGTTGGACGGGCAACCGCCAAGGTGGTGCAGGGCGATCACGCGGTGGCTGGCGTTCAGCACTGGTGAACCCGAGTTGCCGCCGGAGGTGTCACAGCTGTAGCTGATGTTCCAGGTGTTGTAGTTCGCGTTCCGGACGGCGCAGGTCGTGCCGTTCTGGGTGTCCTCATAGATCGACAGCCGCTTCGCGGTGCCGTCGCCGTGCCCGGGGATGTAGATCCGGGTGCCGTTGCTGGTGGCAGTCGTCGCCAGGTACAGCGTGCCGAATCCCTGGATGGCGGCGAAGTTGTTGACCGAGAACAGGGCGTAGTCCAGTTGGCTGGACCCACCGCTGCTCACCTGGTACAGGGTGGCACCGCTGACCTTGGTGCCGGCACCGGGGTTCGCGCCGCCGCAGGTGGCGCACTGGTAGTTGAACTGCATCTCGCTGCCGCTCACGGCCGCCTGCGTCGAGAAGCAGTGCTTGTTCGTCAGCATCCGGTTGGTGCTGCCGATCCGCCAGGTGGTGCACAGTCCACCGCCGCTGATCAACAGCCGTGCCACCGCACCGCCGCGGGCGTACTCGGTGGGGTGGCTGTTCTGGTAGCAGACCACGTCGCGGCGGGCGTCGGTGCTGCACACGGACTGGGTGGTGAAGTTGTGCGCGGTGATTTCCGTGCGGTCGTATCCGCGCCAGAACCGGTCGATGGTTGCGGCGCTGCCACGTGCGGGGCGGCTGCTGTGCAGTGTCACGACGGCGGTGTCACCCTCCACCGACATCGCCCAGAAACCCGGCTGTCCGTCGGTGGTGTAGTCCGAACCGGTCGCCCGGTTCAGGTGGCGGTCGTACCGGTAGCTCTCCTTTCCGTCGCGGCTCGACACGGTGACGTAGTCGCCGTCGGCCAGTCGCAGTGAGCTGAAGTGCACCTTGACGTAGGTGGCACCGGGGTGCTGGATGATCTGTGTCCCGCCGCTGGGGGCGTAGGACAGAGAGCTGTTCACGGTGCGGAGTTCACCGATCGTCGTCACGCCCTCTGCCGAAAACTGGTTCGATTCCGGTGCCCGCTCGGATCCTGGCGCGAGAGGGGCAACCGAGTACGCCTCGGCGGCGGGTACCGACAGGAGGCTCAGCCCAAGTGTGCAGGCAGCGAGCACTACCGCCCCCGTTCGCAGGCGGCGCAGGGCAAGTTTCATCCGTCGCTCCTTCTCAGGAATCAGCACCGAGACGTGCCTTC
Source organism: Micromonospora sp. DT15 (assembly GCF_049841475.1). Classification (NCBI taxonomy): domain Bacteria; kingdom Bacillati; phylum Actinomycetota; class Actinomycetes; order Micromonosporales; family Micromonosporaceae; genus Micromonospora; species Micromonospora sp. DT15. The sequence continues at coordinate 162,166 of NZ_JBNCKJ010000003.1, read as the reverse complement.
GGCCTTCATACCTGAGTTCACCCAAGACATGTAATCCCATCTATGTCATAACTGCCATCCGCGCTGGCCGAGGGCGGACGGAGGCCGGTGCGGCCACTACCATGCGAGCGTGGCTCACGTTGCCCAGGTCCGCAGGCCGTACCCGCTGCTCGTCGCCGCGGCGGTCCTGTTGGCGCTCGGCGCGGCCACGGCGTGGGGAGTCGGCGACACGCTGGGGCTGAGCCACTCCCCCGCCGCCGTGCCGCGCGAGGACGCTGTCGCCGCGCCGGCGCGGACGCCCGCACCGGTCCCGCCGTTGGCGTCCCTCGTCGTGCCCGACGAGCCGCGCGTCCAGAAGGCCGCAACCGCCGTCGCCGACGCGGTCGTTCTCCGCGGCCTGCCCCGACCCGTGCTCGTGTCGGCCACGTCGAGCCCGGCCAGGTCCACGACGGCCGCGCCGGGCACCGGCAGGGCGCTGGACCTGTCGGCGGTGAGGACGCTGCGGGCGGGCGTGCTGCCCACCCTCGCCGGAACGCCCGAGTCGTACCGGCTCGACGTGCACGGCGCCGAACTGGCCGTCCAGGGCGGCGACGTCGCGGGCGTGGCAGCCGGGATGTACCGGCTGGCCGACCGGATCCGCTCCGGTGCCGAAGCGCTCCCCGCGTCGGACGCGGGTCGGGTGGTCATCCCCCGGCTCGGCCTGCGGCTGACCGACGCGGGTTCAGTCGGACGCGAGGCCGACCCGACCGACTTCGCCGGCGACGACTACGGCCTGAACACCGATGTGGTCGGATCGGCGGTGCTGCCTGGCGCGCCGTGGGCGGACGCCGGCGCCGTGGCCCGCATCGACACGCAGTTCCGGCAGTTCGTCGATCACTCGGTGGCGCAGGGGTTCAACGGCATCGTCGTACCCGGCTTCCTGGAGTACGTCACGTTCGCGAAGGTCGGCGACGGGCGCGCCGTCTATCCGCCCGGCGACCCACACGTCGACCGCGCGCGGGCGATGGTCGCGGCCTTCGGCCCCGTCTTCCGGTACGCCGAGGACATGGGAATGCGGGTCTTCCTGCTGACCGACATGCTCGCGGTGTCGCCACCGCTGGAGGCATACCTGACGCGCACAGTTGGCGGCCTCGACGTTGCCGACCCTCGGCTGTGGTCGGTCTACCAGGCCGGCCTGGCCGAGCTGTTCGAGAGCATGCCGTTCGTCGACGGCCTGATGGTCCGCGTCGGCGAGGGCGGCGAGGTGTACGCCGGGACCGGCTGGGACTACTCGTCACGGCTCGCGGTCACCACGGAAGCGTCCGTACGCGCGATGCTGCGGGCGCTGCTGGACACCGCGGGTCCAGCCGGCAAGGAGATCATCTTCCGCACGTGGACGGTGGGCGTCGGCGCCGTCGGCGACCTGCACACCAACCCGGCGTCGTACGCGCAGGTGCTCGGCGGGCTCGACGATCCGCATCTCGTCGTGTCCACCAAGTACACCCTGGGCGACTTCTACAGCCACCTACCCCTGAACACCACGCTGCTGGGCGGCGGGCACCGCCGCATCGTGGAGTTCCAGGCCCGGCGCGAGTTCGAGGCGTTCGGGTCGCTGCCCAACGACCTTGGCCCGCTGCACAGCCAGGCGCTGCGCGCCTTCCTTGCGGCCAACCCGAACGTCGAGGGTGTCTGGAACTGGACCCAGGACGGCGGGCCGTTGCGCGCCGGACCCATGTCGCTGTACCTGCGCGCGGGGTTCTGGCAGCTCTACGACCTCAACACGTACGCCGTCGGCCGACTCGCCTGGGATCCGTACGCCGACCCGGCGCAGGTCACGGCTGACTGGGCGTACCGCACGTTCTCCGGCGACCCGGAAACCGTCGCCGCGATCGGGCAGGCCATGGCTCTGTCCCGGCAGGCGGTCACCAAGGGCCTCTACATCGGCCCGTACGCCGACCGGTCGGTGCGGGCGCTCGGGCTGGAACCGCCGCCCATGATGTGGATCTTCGAGTGGGACATCCCGACCGGCGACTCCGCCGCGCTGGACAGCATCTACGCGGTGACCGGCGATCGCGTCGACGAGGCGATCGAGGAGGGCACGCAGGCCGTCGTGCTGGCCCGGCGCATGCGCGACCTGGTCGCCGCTACCGAACCGGCGACCTGGCGGGATGCCCAACTGCGCGGCCGCTTCACCGCGACTCTCGACTACCAGGTCAACCTGTTCGAGACGCTGAGCGCATACCGGACCATGGTGCTGCGGCACGCGCAGTGGCTGGACACGGGTGCCCCGGCCGCCCGCCACGACTGGCAGCTGGCCGCAGCGGCGTACCACGACGCGCGCGACACGCACCGGCAGCGCTACGCCGCCGACCTGGACCTGCCCGCGTACAACTTCACCGCCGCCGACCTCGGGGCGCGACGCGCCGACCGGGACCCGGCGATGGCCTGGGCGGCCCGAGCGATGCTCGGATCGATCCTGCTGTTGGTGCTCCTCGGCCTGTACGGGAGCGGGTTCGGCGGGGCCGCCGCGCGCGGGTTGCTGGTCGGCGCGCTCCGGCCGTGGCGGGTCGCCGCGCTGCCGACGCCCATGACGCGGGCGGACCGGGTGTTGGTGTGGCTGGTCCCGGCCCTGGTGCTGGTGGCGAGCCGGCTCGTGTTGACCTGGTTCGCCGCGCCGGCGCACCTGCTGGTCACCCTCGGCGGGTGGGCGCTGTTCGCCCTCGTCGTACGCCTCGTCGTCGGCCGGCGGGACCCGTTCCACCTGTGGGCCGTGGTCGGCGGCGTCGCGCTGCTGCGCAGCGTGCTCCTGCTGGCGGCGCTCGCCGGACGCGGACCGGGCGGCTACTGGTTCGCGTTCTGGACCATGCCGGGTCTGCGCGCGGCGTACGTCACCGTCGCGTTCGCGGCGTTCTGCTGGCTGTTCGTAGCCGTCGCCGTGGTCCTGCGCGACCGGTACGACCTGCGTCGCCGAAGCGCCGTCGGGCTGACCCTCACCGCTGCGGGTGTGCCCCTCGGCGTGCTGTCCGCCCTGGTCTCGGTAGTGGGCCTGGAACGCGCGCTGACGGTGTGGAACGACCAGCTCACGCTGCTGCCCTGGGGCCTGTCCCGCATCCTCGGCATCACCGTCCACCTCGGGATCCCCGCTCAACTCCCCGCATACACCACCGCCGCCGGAATCGCGCTGGCCGCCGCCGGCCTGCTGCTGTCACTCGGCCGCCACCGGCAGTCCGCCTGACCCCTACCCCCCGATGAACCGGATCCGCGCGGGATCGGACACGACGGACCGGTCTATGCCGGCTCGCGCACACCACCGGCGTTTCCACCGTCGTCCGGCATCGGTTCGGCCGGGGCTTCTGGCAGTTCCTCCGGCGCGCCGGGCAGAAGGACCCCCGGGTCGTCGGGCACCGGTTCGCGCGGATCGATGGGCGGATACTGTTCCGGGTCGAGATCGGGTCCAGTCATCACGCGAGTATCCGTCGTTTTCCGCGCTGCCGCTCGTCGGGCCCGGCGGCAGGACCGGCCGTCAGTCGTCGATGGGCGTTCGGCGGGCACCGACGGGCCAGAGGATCGTGGTCGGGACGCCGTGGTGCCGCGCCCAGTCGATGGTCCGATCCGTCGACGCCGGGTGGCGGCCAGGTTTGCCGTCCCACACCGCCACGAGTCGTTGCACCCGTCGCACCAGCTCACGGTTGGCAACCACGTAGGCGGCGGTGTCCGAGCGGTCGTGACCGGTGTGGACGACCGCCGCCGCCCGGTCGAGCAGCTCGTCGAAGGCCAGCCGATTTTCCGGCCTGATCACCGCGACCCGGTAGTCGCGGGCCGGCAGGATCACCTCGTAGGTGCCGCCCAGATCGAGGATCACACGCGCGAAGACCTGGTCCGCACCGGCCGCCAGGCAGGTCACGCCGTGCACGGGCCGGTCGCTGATCCGGCCCAACTCGACGCGGAGCGCGTCGGCGACGAGCAGTTCGGTGTCGCGGGTCAGGTTGATGTGCCCGGTCACGCCGACGCGGACCGGGCCGAGGTCAGGCGGCATCCCTCGGGCCTCTGCGTTGCGCGGGCACCGGAGGTGCCAGCCGGATCAGCTCGAACCCGTTGTCGGACAGCACATCGGGCAGTGCCCGGATCCCCTCACGATTCTGCTCCTGCACGTCGGACGGCAGCTCCTCCCACGGCCGCAGGGCGGGATGCCGCCGCTGAACGTCATCGCGCGGGTCACCGTACGTCCAGCCGTCCCCGCGACGTTCCCGGCACCACCGGTCGTGCTCCAGGCGGGCGAGTTCCTCGATCCTGTCGTCGATGGCCTGCCCGGCGGCCGAGGCGTCACCGGTGCCACCGTGGCGGGGGGCCACGACGCAACCGAGGTCCAACAGTTTGGCGGCGATGTCCTGCACATGGGCCCGGTTGGCCCGCCGCAACGACTCGGGTAGTCGTGACCAGTTCACCATCGCCGGGGCAGCGCCGAGTCGTACCCCGGCGCGTTGCTGGGCCTGGACGTAGCGCTCGTGGATCAGCCGGGCCAGCCGCTCGGTGAGGTCCTCGGCGATCAGCCGGGCGTCGCAGGCGTGGGTGAGCACCGGGTAGAGGCGGAGCTTGCCGTGCACCTCGTCGAGCAGGTCGTGTCGGGAGTCGCCGTGGAAGGCCGCGGCGAGCGCCGCCTGCCGGTAGACCGGCACGAACACGGCACTCTCGGCGCCCTGCCACAGGGCGGGCGTGTCCAGCACGAACCGCAGGCCATTGATCTCGTCCGGTGCGCAGACGTAGATGCGGTCGTAGCGGTCGCGGCCGAGACCGACGACACCGTCGAGATCCAGGTCGTACGCGGTCAACTGGCACACGGTGGCCAGGAACGGGTACCGCGACGACGCAAGAGCGATCTCGGTCCCGGCATCCGGTGCCACGACGTCCACCCGCAGGGGTGGCACGGCCTGGCCCCGGGGGGTGTCGGCTCGGGATGCGCGCCAGTGCCGGACGGTCTCCACCAGGAGAGCCCGGCGGAAGGCGCCGGTGCCCGCGATGAGGATCCTGGTCGGTCGGTCTCCCCCGCTGGGCAGCGGGTGGTGCCGGTTCAGCGCGCGCGCGGCGACGTCGTCGACGTGGAAGTAGTCCAGCCGCAGCCGGCTGGACCCGGCGGCACCGAGTCGTCGGGCCTGCAGGGACAGACACATCTCCGAGTCGTGCACCAGGATGTAGACCCGCGGTGGTTGCCGTCGGTCCTGGATGAGCCGGTTGGCGGTGTTGGCGATCGCGTGGTTGCGGTCGTCGTCCTCGCTACAGGCGTAGATGGTGTGGGCTCGGGGCAGGCCGGCGCCGCGCAACACCTCGGGGCTGGTCGGATCGCCGACCACGCCGAGGTACCGGCGCCGCCGGTACTCCAGCGGCCCGAACGGTTCGGAGCGCACCACCACCACACGTTCGCCATCGGCGAAGAGTCGGTCGGCGAGCATGCGGGCGAACTGGGAGTCCCCGCAGACCAGGACGTGACCACGTGCCCGCCGGGCGCGCAGGCGACGACTCTCGGCGGCCAGCAGCAGCCGGCTGGCCTCGGCGACGGCGAGGAGCGTGAACAGCGGTGCGGCGAACCGGGCGACCTGTAACTGCCACGGGTAGGGGCCGGCGTCCTGAAATGGTTCGGCGCCGAAGACGAAGAGTTGCAGGTCGTAGTAAAGCACGTCGTACGGATCGTGGGCGACGTCCGGTCGGGCCTGGAGCAGGCGATCGAAGCCGACATAGCCGAGGATGAGAGCAGCCAGCCCGATCACTCCGAAAAGGACTCGCAGACTCCAGCCGGTCGGGCGGGACGAGCCGGCGACCGGATCCGTCATGAGCTCATGGTATTTGACGAGGTCGATCGGATCGTCGCTCGACGCGCACCCACGAACACCTACGGCTCCGGATCGATCACGGAAAGTCGTCAGGTCGGGTGTCGGCCAGCGTGGCCAGCAGTTGCCCGGCCAGCCGCCGAACCGCGCCGTCATCCTCCTGATACGCGAGCCGCACGAGCATCTCCCGGGTCCGGGTGTCCCTGTCGTAGTGCCGGGTCAACGCCAGCAGCGCGGTCCGGCGGATCTCCCAGTCATCGTCGTCAGCCAGCCGCAGCAGCAGGTCCCGTACCCCCGTGCGGCCAGCCAGGCTGGCGCCCAACTGCTCGACGGCCCGGCGGCGAACCTCCAGGGCCGGATCGTCGCGGACCAGCCCGACCAGCAGCACCTGAACCTCCGGGTCGGCGCCGAAGTGCTCGCCGAGCGCGGCGGCGATGCGGGCGCGGATCGCCGGGTTCTGGTCCGACAGACGGCGCATGAGTCGCAGCGTCACCGCCATGGACGCCGACCCCTGCTCGGTCAGACAGCGCACGGCGGCGTCGAACACTGTCGGGTCGGTGTCGGCCTCGACGCATTCCAGCAGCACGTCGGTCACCAGTTCCGGGCTCCCGTACGCGCAGAGGGTCTGCACGGCGGCCAACCGGATGCCGACGTAGCTGTCCCGGCGTGCCCGCCGGCACAGTGTCTCCATCAGGCCCGGGGCTTCGCCGTGGCGGGCGAGCGCCTGTGCGGCCGCGCACAACACGTTCGGGTCGGGGTCCCGACTGACCTGCTCGGCAAGGCACTCCCGCACCTCGAGGTCCGGTGGGTCGGCGAGACGGGCCAGGCTACGGGTGACCCGCAGCCGGACGATCGGGTCCCGCTCCTGGGAGGCGCGGCTGATGAGCAGATCTCGGGTCGCGTGACCGAACAACGGTCGCCCGGTGAGCAGGTCGACCGCGGCGAGCCGGACGCTCGCGGTCGGATCGCGTCGAGCGCTCTCCAGCAGCAGTTCCCCGGTGCGGTGGTCGGGGTAGGCCTCGGCCAGCGCGCGCACCGCGGCGAGGCGTACCGTCGCGTCCTCGTCGACGCGAGCCGAGCGGGCCACCACGGTCCACCCCGTGTCGTCGGCGCGGTCCCGGTCGATCAGAGCGGTGACCGCGGCGGCCCGCACGGAGGACTCCTCGTCCTGCTCGATCTGATCGATCAGCCGGGCCCGGCAGCGCCCCTCGGGGTCGGGTACGAGCGCCAACCGCTGCACGGCGACCGCGCGGACCCGCGCTGACGTGTCCGAGCAGGCGAGCTTCAGCAGCAGCTCGGTGCTCTCCGGGTCGGGTCGCTCGGGCAGCAGCTCGGTGAGAATGCAGCGTCGGACCTCGTCCGGGGAATCGCCGGTGACCCGCTGCAACGCCGTGGCTCGTGCGGTGTCGGCGTACTCCGGCAGAACCAGCAGACCCTTCAGCGCGCACTGCACCACGCCGGGGTCGGCGTCGGTGGCCAGCAGTCGCTGCATCGTCTCGGGTGCGTCCGGCAGGTCGGCGCACCGTGCGGTGAGCACTCCGGCGGCGGCCCGCCGCACCGCGACGGCGGTGTCCCCGGTGGCTCTGGCCAACACCTGGCGGACGTCGTCGGAGAGTTCGGACCGGGTGCCGAGGGACTGCACGGCCAGCGCCCGCACCGCGAGGTCTGGGGAACTGGCGAAACCGCGCAGCACGTCCACGAGGTCGGGGTCGGCGCCGAAATGGGCGACCACTGCGCGTACCGCGGCCTGCCGTACCGCGGTGGAGACCTCGGCCTGCGCCTGGGCGACCAGGATGTCCCGACATCGGCGACTGCTGCCGCCGGTGGCCTCGAGGCGGCCGGCGGCCTCGGCCAGCCCGGCGACCAGGGTGAGGTGGGCCTGACGCTCGCGACCCTGCCCCAGCTCCCGGACGAGCAGGTCTTCCATCTGCTCCTCGGCGGTGGACAGCACCGCCGCGATCCGGGTGGCGAAGGGAGAGCCGGATCGCCAACTGGTCCGGACACCACGGCGGCGGTACCAGTGCAGGAAGATCTCCCGGCCGGGCCAACTCGGGCCGAGCGCCCGGATCGAGGACAGCAGCTCCTGCTCGGTGAGATCCACCAGGTTCGGGTCGTCCGCGGAGATGCCATGCTCGATGAGACGCACGACCTGCCGCAGCACGGCGTCGCCCGCGTCGGCCAGTTCGGCGGGCTGCGGCGCCTCGGCCACGCACTGCGCCGCCAGCACCAGGTTCCACGGCGGCCCGGTCAGGTTCAGCGGCGGCCACGGTTGGGTGGCCTCGGTGGCGAGCAGGGTGACCAGCTCGTTGGCGGTCTGGGCGGGGAGGGCGCTGGCGACCAGTCGAAGCACCTCCCGCCACGACGGATCGGCCCAGTGCTCGCGAAACAGTGAACGCAGACGATCGAGGCCCCAGTTGGTTGGATCATGCTCGCATCTGTCCACGATCTCCTCTGCACAGAAAAACTCCAGGAACGCTCGGTGCACGAACCCGAACAGTCGTAGCCCGTAACGTTCCAGGATGAAGCTTCGCTGCCGCAATTTGTCGATCATTGAGTAGGCCATGGCGAGCGCCCGCTCATTCTCGAAGCCGTAGAAAGCGACGAGGTGGTCCCGGAAGATGCGCGCCAGTTCGTCGGACTCAATGTAGTTTCCGGCGGGGCCGGACTCGCGGAACTGCATCCAATACGCCAGGTGACGCAGCAGCCGACGCTTCGCCTGCAGGTCCAGCGACGGCACCTCGCCGTGGCTCTCGCGCAGTTGCTTTGTCACATCCCACTCGGAGATCAGAACGTCGGTGACGTGCGCGTAGAGCCGGCGTCGGTTGCGGGGCAGCGGGTGACCCCGGCCGACGATCGCCATGAGCATCAGCAACAGGGGGTTGCCGGCGATCTCGCGCATCGCTCGAGAACTGCCCACCACGTCGAGGATCTGCCGCCGCTGCCGCTCTGCCTCCGCGGCCGGCGTGGGCATCACGTAGCGGTACCAGTTGCCGAGGAACCTCGCGATCTGCTCGTCGTCGAGATCCTCCAGGGTGAAGTGGTCGAAGCCTGCGTTGGCAAAGGTGTGCCGCTGGTAGCCGGCCGCCCGCGAGGTGACCACTGTCAGCACTCCCGGGTATTCGTTGGCGAAAGTGGCGATCTGCGCGGCCACCTCTTCCCGCTGCGCCGGGTCGAACACCTCGTCCAGGCCGTCGAACAGGAACAGTGCCTGACCGCCCTGGCGCAGGTACGCCTCCAACACGTCCTGGTCGATGCCGGCCAGCCCCTGCTGGTGGCGGTGGCCGACGTAGTCGAGCAAGCCGTCGCACCGGCCGTCCCCGTGATGGGTGGCGTACGAGCGCAGCTCGATCAGGACGGGTAGGTACCGGTCCAGCGCACTCAGTCGAGGCTCGACGCAGACCTCGGCCAGCGTCAGCGCCAGGTACCGCGCGGCCGCGGACTTCCCGGAGCCGGGGTCGCCGAGCAGCACGATCGTGCGCCGACCCGGGTCGGACACCACATCGAACAACGACAGCTCGTCCTTGGCCGCGTACTCCTCCCAGAGCCGCTCCACCTCCTCCGGGTTGACCACCCCGGGCAGCCCGCCGACGTCGTCGCCCGGCGTGGACCCGGCCCAACGCCACCACGCCAGGGGCATCTCCGGTCGCGCGTCCTCGTGGACGCGGGGTTCCACGAACACCTTGGGCAGCCCGACGGTGAGGTAGCCGATGGTGGGACGCGGTGAGACCGCGTCCACCGAGACGGTGTGGTATCTCAGCGACAACTGCTTGTAGTACTGGTTGCGGACGGCCGTCGGCAGGTGGGTGTCCGGGTCGGCGGGCTCGCGCGCCGGGGACCTGCCACTGCGTACGTCGGCCAGTGCGGCGGTCACCTTGGCGGTGAGGTCGTCCACGCCGGAGAAGAAGGCGCAGAGGTGACGCTCCTTGAGCTCACGGCGCAAGGCGACGATCTGCTGCCAGTCGGCGTCCCGGTCGATCATGTCGACCGGCCAGGGCGTGTCCTCCGCGAGTAGGAAGACCAGGCATGGCTTTCCCGCCGCGAGCGCCTCCCGGTATTCCAACTCGGTGATCGAGGACTCCTGGCCGGGCGGCCGGAACCCGTACCGCCAGGCGAACAGGCCTACGTAGAGGTCGCATCGGCGCACGTCGGCGAGGCAGCGGTCCAGCGGCGGACGGATGTCGGCGCCGTACGCCTCCATGGCCACGTCGTCGATCTCCAGACGGCGAGCCACGGCGTGCACGGCAGCGCGGTATTCCAGCAGGTCCTTTTGTGTGGCCGAAATGTAGACCTTCATGAACGGCAAACTCCAGGGAGTGGCTGGCGACCGCACCATTGAAAATATCAGCAGTTGTCACGTCCGGCCGACCCGCGAACACTCCGAATGCCCGATGTACATGGGATTCCCGCTCACCCCGGGCCTATGATGACCGTCAACAGATACGGATCCGGGCGGTCGACACTCGCACCCGTGGAGTCTCGGTTGTCCGACGCGGATCCGTGTCGGTGCCGGTCGCGAGGGGTGTACGTCAATCAATGAGCCGCATACCGCGCGATGAGCGCGGGTCGGTGGCAGCGTTGCGGAGGAAGCCATGCTCACTGTCGGTGAGGTGCACACCAGCCTTCTGCAACACAGCACGGCGTTGGCCCAGGAGCAGAGCGCCGAAATGCTCAGCCTGATCGAAGGCGAGGCCGTGCTGACCTCCCGGCGTCCATCGCTGTACGCGGTGTCACCCGATGTCCGCACCGGTGTCGACTGCTGGCTCCCGAGCGCCAGAGGGCGCCAGTTACGTGGGGTGGGAGCGGTGGTCACCCGGGCCATCGTCACCGGCGGCCGGATGGTGCAGGCCTCCTCGGTCATCCACGTCGTCGCCGGCAAGCGCCGCCAGCCGTGGTCGCACTATCTGGCCAACCCCGGCGTCCTGGAGACGGTCGGCAAGCTGGACGTCGCCGACCTGAGCGCGGGCTTCCTGCACGGCAACAACGCCGACGTGCTGAACCTGGAGGCGATCACCGGCAGGGTTCTCGACGGTGTGCAGATGTCTGACCTGCTGGACCGGCGCCCGCCACTGCGCACCGCCCGCACACGGCTGCGCTGGACCGCGCAGGCCGACGCGCGTCCGGACCGGGACGTCTCGGCGGTGGTGACCGTGGACTCGCCCACCCTGCGTACGGTCGAACTCGTGCTCGACCCGCAGGACGTGCCGGCCGCCGTTGCCGGGCTCTGCGAGGATCTCGCGTTGCACGACTGGCTGCTGACCATGCTGTCCTCGCTGGTGGAGTCCGCGGTCACCCGATCGGCCTCCGGGCAGGAGCACGTCGAGCGGCTGCGGCCGGTGCTGGAGCACCTGCTGCACCTGTGGCTGCCCGGCGCGCGGGTACACCCGCGGCTGCGGCCGATCTGGGAGCAGTTGGAGCAGGTACCCGGGTTCAGCCGTCAGTGGAACTCCTCGGTCAGCTGGATCCGGGATCAGATCAGCGTGAGCAACATGGCTCTGCTGCGCGACCTGGCCGGCCGGGTGGCCGTCGACGAGCCGTGCGGGAGCTGAGCACGTTCAGTCGCTGATGAACACGTAGCTCAGCCGATCGACCAACTCGCTGGGCAGGAGCAGGCCCTCACCGCCGGCCCGTTTGGCGACCTGCTGCGCGACCGTCGGCGGCACCGCCACCTGACCGAGGATGGTCCGTACGGCCAGCTCCACCGGCAGGTACTGGGTGCCCATCAGGGTCAGCGTGCGATACGCGCAGAACGGCGCGGCCGCCGGGTTCAGCTGGACGATCGCCGGCAGTTCGTCCCAGTCCGTCGGCAGCTCGCCGGCGAGCCGGCACGGCTGCGTCATCGTCTCGCCCCGATGCCGTAGCACGCCGAGTCGGGTCATCTGCCAGACCGAGGCGAGCAGGGCGCAGGCCCACACCCGGGCGTCCGGCTCGTCGGACCAGAGCTCGATGTCGACGAAGATGGAGTGCCGGGGATCACCGGACTGCAACGGCGGAGTCCACGGGCGTGGCAGGGTCATCGCCGGCGCGTCGACGTGCCCGGGGGACCGTTTACCGTTGGACAGCCAGCCCGACTCGCTCAGCGGTGGACGACTCCCGGTGGTGTGCCGAGGTGGTTCGACCACCAGTGTGTCGACCACCAACCGGGCCAGCTCGGCGCCGTCGTGCCGGGCGAAGCTGGACTCCCGGGCCACGTAGTCCAGGATCAGCCCGTGCTCCGCCGCGGCGCTCTGCACCTGCGGTATCACCTCGCGGGGGGTACCGAAGCGGTGGAAGTAGTCGTCCATCATGAAGCAGGTGCTGATCCGCGGCTCCCGGTGCGCGGGCAGCCCTCGTCGGGCCAGCGCCGGGATCGCGGCCGACCAGTCCGCGATCCGCTCGAACTTGCGTTTCAGCTCGTCACACCCGTCGCCGAAGTCCTCCGCGTAGAAGTGCCCCAGCTCAACGGACAGATGCGAGTACGCCACGCTCTCTGTCCGACGCACCGCAGCTGCCTCCTGGAACCTGACATCCATGCCGATCACGCGGTGTCCCATGCCGTCTCGTCGAAAAGCTTCTCAGTCAGGTCAACGAAGGCGTCCACCGTCTTGACGTTGGCAATTTTGGATTGCACGTCGTGATCGGAGATGAGCTGCTCCCGCCACTGCAGCAGTGGATCAAGCGGCACCGCGCCGAGCAGCGTCGTACGCCCGACACCTCGGCGTCGGGCCAGCTCCGACAGCTCCGCGTCGCACTTACGCAGGAATGCCTGCTGGGCGAGGCCGAGGTGGCCGACCTCCGGGCCACGTGAGTCGATCACCGCCGTACGGATGAAGCGCAGCGACTCCCGTAGCCTGTCCGGCTCGTGGCCGTACTCCTTGCCCATGGCCACGATCCCACCCGCCTCGAACGCCAGGTCCGCCGCTGCGGTGACGTGCTGGGGAGTCCACCGGTGGAAGACCAACCAGCGCACGGCGACCTTGCGCAGGGTCGAGGTCGCGGTGGCGGCCAGCGCGATCTGGCTGGCGTACGACCGGCCGGCGCTGAGGTCCACCAGGGTCAGGTCGAACTCCTCCTCCAGGCGGAGGAAGAGCTCGGCGCAGCGTTTGGCGATGTCGTTGGTGAAACCGAACTCGCTACCGTTGCGTTGTCCCGGCAGGAGCACCAACGGGCCGGACCCGATGGGCCTCTGACGCAGACTGGCACGTTCGGAGGTGGCCCACACGTCCAACTGCTCCGGAGACGGAATCTCCCCGCGCAAGTACCGGTGCAGGCCGCCACCGTTGGGCCCGGCGCCCTCCACACCGTTGACGGCCTGCGGGATCTGGAAGGTGATGCCGGCGGTCGGCGAGCCGAAGTCGTAATCCAGGTAGCAGGTGGGGCGACCGGACAACGCGCTGCGGTAGGCGATGTTCGCCGCGGTCACCGACCGCCCGGTGCCGCCCTTGTGCGACGTGACGAAGACCAGCATTCAGATCCCCTCGCTGGCCTTCTGCTGCCCGGTGGCGATGTCGTTGAGCAGCAACAGAAGAGTGTTCACCAGAGCGGCCGCCGTGCCGGGACGCTCGTCGACCAGCAGCTGCGCGCGGCCCAGGCTGGCTCGGATGCTGCGCATGCTGCGCTGCATCGCCTCACCGTCGAAGGTGCCGCGCATCAACTCCCGGTCGAACAGGTATTCGGCCTCGTCAATGAGGTCCTGCGCGTAGTCGGCCAGCCGGCCGGCTCGTGGGAACGGCCGCTCCCACAGCAGCTGACCGGAGGTGACCAGAGCCTGCACCACCCGCTCGGTCAGATACCAGGAGGGTGCGTCCGGCTTCGGCGCCAGGCCGGGGAAAGCACCACCGGCGTGGTCCCACAGCCCCTGGTGCCGGCCATCCGGGATGCGCCGCAGCAGCAGGTGGTCCCACACCTCGTCGGCCAGCTCGAGCAGTTCGCTGCGCCGTCGGGCGTTGCTCAACAGACCGGCGACGGTGGCCGCCCGCTGTAGCAGCACAGTAGAGAACTCGTTCACGTTCCACGTCATGATCGGCTTTGACGTGTCGTCGTTCAGGGTCACCCGCTTGCCTGGCGCGTGCACGAACAGCGCCGGCTCGCCGGGCGACGCCCGCCGGGTGATCCGCGCCCGCTGTGCCAGCTCCACCAGCACCGAGGCGATCCGCCCGAGCTCCTCGTCACCGCCGCGCCCGACGGCGATCAGGCCCTTCACCGCCAGCGACGTGGCCTGGAGGGTGTAGTAGTCGGTCCGGTCACCGTCGGTCGTCCGCCAGGGGATGTCCTCGATGGGCCACCGCCGCCGGTTGCCGAAGGTTGCCACCGTCGCCCAGTACGTGCGGGTGAGCTCCCAACGCAGTTGCAGCGCCCGGGACAGCCGCTGCTGCTCCTCGTTGAGCAACCCGAGCAACCGGGTACGTTCGGAGTTCAGATCCTCGATCGCGTCCATCGCGATCACAGTGAAGTAGAGGTACGGGGCGTTCTCCGCGGAGCCCTCACGCTGCAAGCCGATCGGCTCAGTGGTCGGAACCTCCTCAGCCCCGGAGATGATCCCCCACGACCAGCCGCACTCGAACAGCATCTCGCTGTTGTCCAGGTCCTCGGTCACCCGACCCGAACCGATGATCACGCTGCGCAGGCTCGCCATCGTGTCCCGCAACTGCTCGCGCAGCGCCGCCACCAGCTCGCGGCGCGGCAGCTCGTCCTGGTTGACCATGTCGCACAGACGAATGCCGTACTCGTCCGTGGAGGTGAAGACGAAGGTGCTGAAGCTGCGGAGCAGGCCGACCATCGCCGCCGTGAGGCGCACGCTCGCCATCGCGTCCAGTTCGTCCAGTTGCGCCAACAGGTCGCGCCGCTGGGTGGAGCCCCGGTAGACCTTGACGAAACCGATAGTCGCCAACGTGAGCGTGACCGAGACCGCGAACGAGTCGCCGATGTCCAGGGAACGCTGCTCGTCGGTGAGCTCCGGGCCGCCCTCCACAGGGGTGAGGTAACTGCCTCCGCCGAAGATCGGAGTGCCGGCGTCGTCGGTGTACCGCCGGAAATAGTCGATCATCACGCTGACCAGCCGGCGGGGAATCTCGATCGCGCCGCCGATAGGGCTGAGCGCCTCGATCACCTCTTCGTCGGCGCGGTCCGGGTCGTCCAGTGACAACACGGGGACCTTGGCCGCAGGGAGCAACAGGGTCAGCAGTTGCTCCGCGTCGCTGATCGAGTTGCTACCACTTCGGCCACCCCAGTGCCATTCACCGTTCGCCCAGCAACTGCGAACCGTAGCCCGCCAGATGTCGAGGATCTCCTGGCGCGGCTGCATCCGCATGATCCACCGCCGTCTGTTGTAGTCGTCGACTCGAAATCTCTGGTATTGCCGTGCCCACGATGACGTACAGCATCATGGTAGCGGGCCAGTCGAGTGCCACTTGAAAGGCTTCGATGGCCGCGTGTTGACGCTCCGGCCGGTCGGGCGCGACGGATTGCCGCGCCGCCACGCTGCGCCGACAGCACGGCATCGGCGCTATCCGCGAGTACGGCCGGTGGCCAGCAGCATGCTCAAATACCCGTCCCGCAGCGGCGGCTTGGGCCGCACCTCGTGGACGTCCAGGTCGCACGCGCCCGCCGCGATGCTGGCCACCACGTCGGCGCGCTGGAGTGCCACCGCCGGGAACATCTGTCGACCGACGCTGTAGCCGAGAGACCCGAGCATCACCGTCACGGCGAAGGGCGACCCGGGCCGCAGCGCGTCCAGGAACCGACCGATCGCGTGCTCGGCCTCGGCCCGGTCGGCCGAGATGGAGCAGGCCACGAAGAACATGGTGCCGGCGCTCCACGCATGCCTCGGCAGGGTAAAAACGCTGGCCCGTACCACCCTGCCCACCTGCGCCAGACGCCGACGCGGGTCCGCCAGTGCCGCGTACGCCGGGTGCTCCGCGCACACCTGCCAGTACGGGTCCCAGAGCTGGTCGTAGCTGTCGACCTGTGTGCGCAGCCAGTTCACGTTCGCCGTCGACCATTCACACAGGTCGACGGCCTTCGCGAACGGCAGAAGCGACAGGGCCGGGTACAGATTCGCTCCCGATCCCACGTCGACGCACCGCGCGTCGGAGAGCTTCGCCTCGGCGAAGAAGTCTCGGATGCGGCAGAGTATTTCCCGATCGTCGGACCGCAGATCCGCGTAGTTGTGCCGGACATATGCCTGCGGGTCGAAGCTGTCCCACTCCACGTCGGAATTGACCGGCCTCGGTGACTGGATCGGCGAGCGTGGCGTCGACTCGCCGCAACCGCCCCCAGTCGCCGGGGTCAACGCCATGGACGGGCCTCCATCGGTTCGGCGGATCACATTGGTCGCTGAAGCGGCGCTCGGTGCTGTCCATTATCTATCGAAGGTGGTGTTGGCCCACAAGTGCAGGAACTTCGTCGTCCGCCGAGAGCGACGACCACAGGACGGTGGCCGGATGCCGCCAACCCGATCAGATCGCCTCCCGGTGACCGGCCCCTGCGCTCGCGAAGGTCGGATCCACTGGCTGGTCACAGTGGCTGCTCCACGTACCGCGAATTAGGTAATTCTTGCCGATGTGGGGCGGTTGCCGTCTTGGCACGATCGCTGCCAGCGGGTGTGGATCTAGCGGCTCTCCCATACCCCGGTGTTCCGATCGTCAGAGACCGCAGAGGGGCTTCATGATGAAGAACATTACGGACGCCGACGAGGCCGGCATTGACGTGTCAGCCCCGGTGGTCAGCCGTCACAGCGTCACGGTGACCGCGTCGGCGGACACCGTGTGGCGGATCCTCACGGACATTGACGCATGGACGACCTGGTTGCCGGAAATCCTGTACGCACGCGTGGAGACAGCCGGTCAGCTCGCGCCGGGCTCCGTGTTCCGCTGGTCCGCAGCCGGAATGGACATCGAGTCGACGATCGTTCAGGTACGGCCGCAGGAACGCCTCGTGTGGCGGGGGTACGGTGACGGGCCGGACGGCGTCCTCGGCGTCCACGTCTGGGCGCTCACTCCAGCCGGCGACGGTGTGGAGGTGTCGACCGAGGAGTCCTTCGCCGGCCCGCCCGTCGATGCCGACCCTGCGCTGTTCCAAGAGGGCCTCGACGCGACCCTCGCCAGCTGGCTGGAACGCCTCAAGCGCACCGCCGAGGCGGCGACCGTCTCATGAAGCTTCGTATGGTTGCCGTCGCGACGGCAGTGGTCGTCTCCGGCGTCATGGGCGCCGCAGGTGCACCAGCTCGGGCCGAGGCATGGCACGACGGTGGCTCCGACCGCGCGGGGGTGCGGTGTGCCGGAAAGACCGTCGACACCGCGGCGAAGATCCGCTACCGGACGGAGACGACGATCGACGCTCCGCTACGGACCGTCTGGAGGATCCAGACCGACGTCGAACGCTGGCCGTCATGGCAGAAGCCGGTCCTCTCCAGCAAGCGGCTCGATCATGGTCCGCTGCGTCCCGGATCGTCGTTCCGATGGACGACGCCGGTACGCGAGACCGCGTTGAATCCCGCCACGACCCTGGTCGTCACGTCCACCGTCCGGCAGCTCCAGCACCAGAAGTGCCTTCGGTGGGACGGCCCGGCGATCGGTGCCGGGCTGCGCATCGACGAGGGCGTTCACGTGTGGACGTTCACCGAGATCGACGGCCGGGTTCTCGTGCGCACCGAGGAGACGTGGCGCGGTGAGCAGGTGGAGCAGGACGCCGAATTCTCCACCGTGGCTCTCGGCGCTGGTCTGGAGACATGGCTGACGGAGCTGAAGACCCGTGCCGAACGGGAGTGTGAGCGGGCCCGGCGCTGACGCGACTCACAGGCCCCGTCGGTCTCGTGCCGGCGGGGCCGTTCGTCGCCCGATCGACCCGGACCCCGTCAGCGGAGGAGTTCGCGCAGCTGCCGGCGTGAGGTGATGCCCAGCTTGCGGTAGAGGTTGCGCAGGTGGGCGTCGATCGTTCGCGGGCTGACGAACAGCAGCGCGGCGACCTCCTTGGTGCCCGCGCCCGAGGCGACCTTGCGAGCGACGAGTAGTTCCCGCGCGGTCAACCCCGCGAGCGGATCGGCGTGGTCGGCCAGGGTCGGCTCGCCGACGGCATCCAGTTCGCGGGCGGCGCGGGCGGCGAACCCGCGCGCTCCGATAGTGGAGAGCAGGTCGTGTGCGGCGCGCAGCTCCACCCGTGCCTCGGCGCGGCGGCCAACCCGTCGCAGCCACTGGCCGTAGAGCAGGCGGGCTCGCGCGTAGTGGACTCGCATCCTGCTCCCGGCGAACCGGCTGATCGCCGCGCGGTAGCGGTCCTGCGCGCCGAGTCCCGGGTCCAGCAGCGCACCCGCCAACAGATGCGCACCCGTCGTCCACGCGTTCGGATTGACCCGTGCGACGGTCCCGATCCACTCCGCTGATTCCGTGGCCGCTTCGGGACGTCCGACGTACGCCGCGGCTTCGACCAGCTCATGGTGGAAGGCGGTGACGGCGTACGAGCCACGCCGATGCTGGTCCTGTACCAGCAGCAACGCGTTCAGCGCGGCCTCGTGGTCGCCGCTGCCGTTGCACAGCACGCCGTTCGCGTAGGGAAGCGCTGTCGGGTTCACCCCGACCCAGCCGCGCAGCTTCTCCCGGATCTCCCCGAACCGGTCGGCGTCTCCGCTCCACGCGGCGAGCATCAGGTCGGACCCGACGAGGTTGGACGTCCCCGCAGCCTCGTCGACGGCACGTGCCTCGGTGACGCAGACCTGCGCGTCGGCGAATCGACCCACGATTGTCCGAGCGACCGCCTGGAAACGCAGCGCGTGGGGGAGGATCGCGTAGGCGCCCTGCGCCCTGGCGAGTTCCACCTGACGGTCGACGATCTCCTCCATGGCATCGCTGTCACCGAGGTCGACGCTCAACGCGCAGGCACGCTCCATCCACCACGGATCCGCGTCGGCCGTGCGGGCGTACTCCCGGAAGGCGTCGACAGTGCGAAGCATCAGCGGCATCGCCTCGTCCACCGGGCGGAGGTTCTGCTCGACCAACGCCCGCAGCAGCAGGTCGACCGGACGTGGTGGCTGACGATGTGGCACCCGTTCCCGGATGTGCAGGGCGAGCCGCCGCAGCCTCCCGGGGTCGTCGACGCTGAACATGAGCGACGCGAAGGCTTCCAGGTAGGTCTCGCGGACATCATCGGATCCCATGCCGTCGGCAGCGTCGACGAGGGCGATCGTCGCCGGGATGCTGCGTGTCACGTGATAGTCGATCGTCGCGCGCAGCAGTCGCGCGGCGCTTCGGTCGGCCGGCTCTGGCTGGAGACGCTCGGCCTCGTTCACGAGCTCCCGGGCAGCAGAGGGTCCCCCCGAACTCAACCGTGCCCGGGCTGCGGCCAACAAGCGGCGTGCCTGCTCCGACCGGCCCGGTGTCAGTCGCGCCGCGCTTTCCAGGAACGCGGCCACAGCCGCGAATCCGCCGCGGCGTTGTGCCCGGCCGGCCGAACGCTCCAGTTCTGCCGCTGTCCCCTCGTCCGGGCCGGTGATCGCGTTCGCCTGGTGCCAGGCGCGCCGGTCGGGATCGACGTCGACGTCCGTACCGGCGGCGAGCGCAGCGTGCGCCTGCCGTCGCGGCTCGGCACCGGCCGACCGGTACACAGCGGAACGCGCCAACGGATGCCGGAAGTGCACCCGGGGCCCGATCACCAACAGGCCGCTGTCCTCGGCCGCGGCCAGGTTCGCGGCGTCCAGCCCCTGGATCGCCATGGCGCGCCGCAGCAGAACGAGATCACCCGTCGGCTCCGCCGCGGCCAGCGCCAGAACCGAGCGCGTGGGTACGGGCAGCCGCAGGAACCGACTCACGAACCGGTGCTCCACCGCGCCATGGCCGCCGTCCCCCGGTAGTCCGAACGGCCCGGCGTCGCGGGCGATCTCCACCAGGGCGAGAGGGTTGCCGGCCGCCTCGGCGAGGATCCGCTGCAGGATCGCCGCCTCGTGGCCGAACGGCGCCCGATACCGCAGCAGGGTGAGGGCCTCCGAGTCGGCGAGCCCAGTGAGAGAGAGGGCGGGTAGGCGACCGAGTTCCGGCACCGAGGCGGCGTCGCGGGCGGCGAACACCAGGGCGACCCGCTCCGCCGCCACGCGCGCCGCGACGAAGGCCAGTACCTGCCGTGAGCCGGCGTCGGTCCACTGCACGTCGTCAACCAGGCAGAACACCGGCCGGCGGCGGCCTACGGCACTGAGCAGGCCCAGGACGGCCAGGCCGACCAGCATCGGGGTCGGCGTGACCCCGGCGTGCAGCCCGAACACCGCCTCAATCGCGCTCCGCTGCGGCGCGGGGAGCGCAGCGCGGCGATCGAGCACGGGCGCAAACAACTGGTGCAGGGCCGAGTAGGGCAGTTCGCTCTCGAACTCGATACCGCCGGCCCGCAGCACCTGCCACGCGTCGAGCCGTGAAGCGGCCGCACCGATGAGCGTCGACTTGCCGATCCCCGCCTCACCGAGAACGAGCATCGCCCCGCCACGGCCTCGCGCCGCCGAGTCCGTCACCGAGGCGATCTCGCCCAACTCCGTCTCTCGAGCGACGAAGAATCCCGACCTGATAGCTGTCATCAACTTCCGCATGTCACCGGACGCATGGTCGATCGATGGTATCCACAGCAGTGCCCCGGTCGGGTCGACCGTCACCGACAGCTGGAGTCGGCGCTCCTACGAGCGCAACTCGAACAGTTCCAACTGGATGCCGTCGGGGTCGCGCAGGTAGAGGATCTTCGTCCCGGCCAGCGCTCCCGCTTCGACGCCGTCCCCGTCCTGGAGCACGACCGGATCGGCGTTGACGTGGACGCCCCGCTCCACGAGGTCACGGTGAGCCGCGTCGACGTCGTCGACCTCGAAACACAGGTGCATCACCCCGATGTCGCAGTTGCGCCCGGTGAAGGGCCTCCGCTGCGGGCTGTCGTACTGGATGAGTTCCAGAAGGACGTTGTCACCGGCCAGTGCGAATGATGCCCTCATCGAGGCGTTCTCGACCTCGACGACCGCACCGATGGCCGGGTTCGCGGCCGAGATCGTCACGCCGGTCGACGCGATACCGAGGACGTCCTCGTACCACCTCACCGACCGCGCCAGATCGCTGACCGGCACTCCGATGTGATGCATCCTGGTCATTCTGCTCATGATCCCCATCCTCGAGGGCGCAACCACCACTGTGGAAGGCACGGTTCTTCCGCGTACCGCTGGTACCACCCAGCTCTGGGCTCCGATGGCGGATCATGGTGTTCATGAATGACCTCGGAGCGGCGCTGCGGGCCTGGCGGGACCGCACAGACCCGGCCGCGGTCGGTCTCGCGAACGCCTCACCCCGCCGCGTCGTCGGGCTACGACGTGGCGAGCTGGCAGCACTGGCCGGCGTCTCGCCCGAATACGTGGCACGCCTTGAGCAGGGCCGGGCCGCCACACCATCCGCGCAGGTGTGTGCCTCCCTGGCCCGCGCGCTACGACTCTCCGACGACGAGGAGGCGCACCTGATGCGCCTCGCCGGCTTCGCCGCGGCCCCCGACCGGATACCTCACCGGATCCCCAGCAGCCTGCACCGCGTCATCGACCACCTCGGCGACACCCCCGTGGCCGTCTACGACGCCGCGTGGCGGCTGCTGCACTGGAACCGGCTTTTCGCGGCCGTCTTCGGCGACCCCGCAGGGGCCAGCGGCGACGATCGCAACGCCCTGATCGTCCAGTTCGAATCCCGAAACCCCCGAGTCCGGCAGACCGACGCCGAACGCGCCTACTTCGAGCAGTCGTTGGTAGCCGATCTGCGCGCCACGAGCGCGCGCTATCCGAGAGACCCCGACGTGGCGGCACTGATCGCGCGGATGGCGGGGAACGACAGGTTCTGCCACCTCTGGGCCCTCCGCGCGGTGGCCAGTCACGAGAGCGCGCACAAGACCGCCGTGCACCCGGACGCGGGCGCCATCCCGCTGGACGCCAACGTCCTGACCACTCAGAACACCGACCTGCGCCTCGTGGTCCTCACGCCTCGGCCCGACACCAGCGCTCGCGAGAAGCTGGATCGACTGGGTTGACGTGTGCCCGAGATGGGTTCGGCCCGATACGCCTACAAGGGGAACGCCGAATTTTGACGCATAGGTCGATCATCTGCCTATGTTGATGACATGACTAAGCCCTCGGCGGCGATGCGGGAACCCACGTACTTCATCCTCGCCGCGTTGCAGGACGAACCGTTGCACGGCTACGCCATCGTCAAGCGTGCGCAGGAGCTGTCCGACGGGCGAGTGCGGTTGACGACCGGCACGCTGTACGCCGCACTGGACCGGCTCACCGGCGAGGAGGCGGCTCGGATGGCCGCTGCGGCCCGGGTCGTTCGAGACCGTTCCGTACAGTCGACGGCCGCGACGGCTCGGACGGCGCCGGCATGACCGGCCTGGAGCGCCGCTACCGGTGGCCGCCGCGCGCGTGCCCTCGGGCCTACCGGCAGTACCGCGCCGACGAGATGCTGGAAACGCTGCTAGTCGCCATGGGCAAGGTACGACTCGGGCGCGGCACTTGATGTGCGGGTGTCGATCGCGGCCAGCGCGGTCCTTCTGGCGCTGATGCTGCCCATGCTGGCCTGTCAGCCGACCAATTGGACGCTCTACGGTTGGGACTGGAACCCGCGAAACGCTGAGGTGCGGGACATCCGCCCGGTCCGGGCTGGGTGCGAGTCTGAACGCATGACTTCCCGATCGACGCACATGTCCGTATGAGCCTGGTAGCAGCGTTCGTACCGATCTGGATCCTCACCGCGGTCGGCTACGCGGCCTGTCGTTGGGGTCTGCTGGGCGATGCGGCGGCGTCGGTGCTCGGCCGATTCGTGTTCCACCTTGCGATGCCGTCCGCCCTGTTCCTCGCCCTGTCCCGAATGCCGCTCTCCGGGTTGGCCGGCCGCCCGCTGCTCGCCTTCGGGATAAGCACCGCCACGGTCATCGGGCTCGGGTGGGTCGGCGCGAGCTGGCTGTTCGGTCGCACGTCCGGCGAACGGCCGATCTGGGGCATGGCCGCCGGGTACGTGAACTCGGCGAACCTCGGCATCCCGATCGCCACGCAGGTTCTCGGCAACGTGTCGTTCCTGGCGGAGGTGGTGCTGCTGCAGGTGCTGGTGGTGACACCCGTGATCCTGGTCGCCCTGGACCGGCACAGCGACTCGGCCGGGCGGGTACGGGTCGCCCGTATCGCCTCCCTGCCGGTACGCAACCCGGTGATCCTGGCGTCGCTGCTCGGTGTCGCGTTCTCGGCTACCGGCCTGCATCTGCCGTCGGCGGCCGGCGCGTCGCTCGCCCTGCTGTCGGGCGCCGCGGTTCCGGCCGCCCTGGTCGCGCTCGGCGCGTCGCTGCACCGCAGGGCGCTGTCGCAGGCCGAGCCAGCCGAGCCAGCCGAGCCGGGCGAACTGGCCGTGATCACCGCGCTGAAGCTCGTCGCACAGCCGGTCATCGCGTACGCGGCCGGGCTGGCCCTGCACCTGTCCCCGCCGCAGTTGCTCGCCGTGGTGGTGTGCGCCGGCCTGCCGACGGCGCAGAACACGTTCATCTACGGTCAGGAGTACGGCGTCGGCGAGGCGGTGGCCAACCGGGCGGTGGTGGTGACCACAACGCTGTCGCTGGCAACACTGACCGCGGCGGCAACGTTGCTCGGGTAGATCCGTCAGCTGACTGGTCCCGGACCGCATGACTGCACCCGGCCACGACCAGTGACACAGCGTCACCGGTATCCGTGACGTGGTTGCACTGACGGGTGGCCGCGAACGCTGCTGTCATGGATGCATGTCCCCGACACCCGTCCTCGACGTTGGTGGACTGAACCTCACGTACGGCGGCTTCGCACTGTGGGGGACCTTTCCTTCGAGGTAGAAAGGAGACACCCATGACCTTCCCGCCCTCCCCGGTGGATACCGACATGGAGCCCACCCGTCCTTCGCGACGGCGGTGGCTCTGGATCGTCTCCGGCACTCTCGCCATCGTCGTGGCCGCCGTCAGCCTCGGCGTCGCCGCACTTCAGCTCGGCCTGCCCTGGCAGATGGGCGAGAACGACCGAAACCACGTCTACGAAGGCGCCGCCGGTTCGCAGCGCTACCAGGTTCACCTTCCACCCCAGCACGACGGGACGGCCCGGCTTCCGGTCGTCATGGCCATCCACGGTTGCGCGATGACCGGCTACGGGTGGAACTCCATGAAGTCCACGACGCAGTTCAACAGCCTGGCCGACCGGGAGGGCTTCATCGTCGTCTACCCCACGCAACTGATCTCCCGCAACGTCATCGCCTGCTGGAACTCCGCCGACCCACGGCATCAGCAACGGCACACCGGCGAACCCGCGCTGTTGGCCGGTGTCGCCCGCGAGGTGGTCCAGAAGTACGACGCGGATCCGGCGCGCGTGCACGTAGCTGGTGCCTCGTCGGGCGCGGGGACCGCTGTCATCCTCGGCGTGACCTATCCCGACGTTTTCGCCACGGTGACCTCGGTCGCCGGCGGCGAGTACGGGCTCAACCAGGTCGACCCGGACAACCCGGACGCCACGCCGCCATTGGACACGGCACGTCAGGGCTGGGCACAGATGGGCGACCGGGCCCGACGGGTGCCGCTGCTGGTCATTCAGGGCGAGCAGGACGAGGTCGTGCCGCCCCTGGTGGGCACCCGACTCGTCGCCCACTGGACCGCGGTGAATGACCTCGTCGACGACGGGCTGCCCAACGACAGCCTCGACCCGACCACGAAGACCATGTCCGTGCCAGGCGCTGCCGGCCGGCACGCGTACACGCGGACGGAGATCACCGCGCCGGACGGCTCGTCGATCGTCGAGGCGTACCGCGTCCAGGACATGGGGCACGCCTGGCCTGGCCCCGATGGCGACGGCAAGTACACCGATCACGCGGGCCCGGACGCCAGCGCGATCATGTGGGAGTTCGCCGAGCGCAACCCGATGTCGTGAGGACCGCGTCTGCCGGGAATCGGTCGTCCCCTGAGCGAGGTCCACCGGCCGCACCTGATGTGGTCGCGGTGCGCCCGACGCCACCTCGACGGGGAAGAGAGCACAAATGAAGAGATCCGAGCGGCGGACCGAGTGGGATCGTGGCTGCGCGGCACCAGCCGCACGGCCGCGCGCGCTCTTGTCCGCTGTGGACGTTGATGTCGGCGGGGCCGTGACCCACAAGCGAAGGGTTTGACGACCATGGCGCACATCGATCTCGGGTTGGACGAGAAGCAGTTTCCCGGCATCTCCGGACCGATGCGGTACCGGCCGGAGACGGCGAAGCCACTCAACGAACTGGCCGAGGTGCTGCTGCGTGCCCCTCACTCGCTTCCCGCCGGTGAGCGCGAACTGATCGCCGCGTACGTGTCCGGGCGTAACGACTGCAACTTCTGCTGCGCGTCGCACTCCGCGTTCGCCGCGGCGCAACTCGACGAGGGTTACTCCCTCGTCGACCAGGTGCGCGCGGACCTGGACACCGCCCCGATCTCCGCCAAACTGCGGGCACTGCTGCGCATCGCCGGTGCGGTACAGATCAGTGGTCGCGAGGTCACCACCGAACTCGTCGCCGACGCCCGCGCCGAGGGCGCCACCGACCTGGAGATCCACGACACCGTCCTGATCGCCGCGGCGTTCTGCATGTTCAACCGCTACGTCGACGGGCTCGGCACCTTCGCGCCCGAGGGCCGGGACGCCTACGCCGAGACCGCACGTCGGATCGTCGAGGTTGGTTACGGGGCTGCGGTCAGCGGGCCGCCAGCCGCCTGAGCACAGACACGGGTGACCACACCCCGATCCCTCTGCGATGGTCGACGGACAGGCCCGGCCATGCCCGGCACCTGTGACGCTGGAGGGATCGATGGACCTCGCACGCCGGCTGCTCCCCGCGACGAAGCAGCTCCGAGCAGACATGGTTGACCGGCTGGGCGCGCTCGTCGCGCTCGAGTCGGCACCGGGCTCGCTGCCCCATCTTGAGTCCTGTGCCGACCTGCTCGCCCGCTGGGGCGAGGAGGCGCTCGGCCGGCCCGCCTGCCGGGTCGTGATCGACGGTCTGCCGCACCTGCTGTGGCCGGCCGCCGATCAGCGCGTGCTGCTCCTGGGCCACTTCGACACGGTCTTCCCGGTCGGCACGATCCGATCCAGGCCCTTCACCGTACGCAGGGACGTGGCGACGGGACCTGGCGTCTGCGACATGAAGGCCGGGATCGTGCAGATGTTCACGGCACTGCGACTGATCGAGGACACCTCGTCCGTCGGCGTGCTGCTCACCTGCGACGAGGAGACCGGGTCCGTCACGTCACGGCCGCTGATCGAACGCGAGGCACGGCGTTCCGGTGCCGTTCTCGTCTGCGAGGCGGCCACCCCGGACGGGCAGGTGAAGGTGGCCAGGAAGGGCGGTTCGGTCTACCGCGTCATCGTCGAGGGTCGCGCCGCCCACGCTGGCGTCGAACCGCAGCGCGGAGTGAACGCCACGGTCGAGGTGGCCCACCAGGTTCTCACCTTGGGTGCGCTCGGCGCGATGGACAGCGGCGGCACCTCCGTCACACCGACCCTGCTCTCCGCTGGCACCACGACGAACACGGTGCCGGAGCGCGCCAGCCTGGCCGTTGACGTGCGGGCCTGGACCAGGGACGAGCTGGAACGGGTCGATCACGCCATCCGCGCTCTGGTGCCGTTCCTGCCTGAGGCGACGCTGGCCGTGCAGGGCGGGATCAACCGTTACCCGATGTCCGAGGAGCTCGCACGACCGCTGCTGAAGTTGGCCCAGTCGGTCGCCCGTCAGCTCGGCATCCCGGGCCTCGTCGGCGCGTACGCGGCCGGCGCGTCCGACGGCAACTTCACCGCCGCGTTGGGCGTACCGACCCTGGATGGCCTGGGCGCGGTGGGCGGCGGAGCGCACGCCGCCGACGAGTATGTCTGCCTCGACCGGATGCCCGAACGGACGGCGCTCCTGGCCGGGCTCGTCGAGGCTTTGTCCACATCGGAGCGTCTCGGATCTTGACCCACCGACGTGATCCCGTAACGTAACGTGCTCACCGCCGGCACACGACCGGCAGCGAGAGGTCGGCGTCGGGATGACTACGGGACAGCGTGCGGGATCATCCATTCCCCTGCTCGGCGTCGAGGAAGAGTTCCTCGTCGTCGACGCCGACCGGGGCGAGCTCGTGCCGGAGGCGGCCATCGTCGTCGACCGCGCGCGCCCGGCCCTCGGCACCCGGGTGGGTGGTGAGATCACCAAGTTTCAGGTGGAGACGCGGACCGACCCGTGCCGAAGCGTCGAGGATATCGGCGCGCAGCTCGCCGAGGGCCGCGCCGCCGTCCAGGCCGCAGCCCTGTCGGCGGGTCTGCGGGTGATCGCCAGCGGCTCGCCGGTGCTGGGCCGCGCCGTGCCGCCGCCCCTCACCGAAGGGCCTCGCCAGGACCGAGGCACCGCGACCTACCGTGGGCTGCACGACGAGCTCGCGATCTGCGCCGTGCACGTCCACGTGGAGCAGCCCGACCGGGACCGTGCCGTGCTGATCGGCAACCACCTGCGCCAGCACCTCCCGGTTCTGCTCGCCCTCACGGCCAACTCGCCGTACTGGCCCGAACGCGACACCGGGTACGCCAGTTGGCGCAGCGTCACGTGGGGGCGCTGGCCGGTGGCCGGCCCGCCGCCGTTCCTGACCTCGGCGCGACAGTACGACGACCACGTGGACATGCTGCTCGAGGCGGGCGCGCTGGTCGATCACGGCACCATCTTCTGGGATCTCCGGCTGTCCACCAACCACCCCACCCTTGAGGTACGGGTGGCCGACGTACCCGTCAGCGCCGCCGAATCCGCGGCGCTCGCGGCCCTGGTGCGGGCTCTGGTGGTCGTCTCCGGGGATGCCGTCGACCGGGGCGACGAGGGGCCGGAACTGGTCCCGGAGCTGATGCGACTGGCGTACTGGCGAGCCGCCCGCGACGGGATGGGCGGCCACGGCGTCGACGCCGCCACGGGCCGGCTGCTGCCTGCCACGGCCCTCGCCGAACGGCTGGTAGCGCTCGCCGGACCGGCGCTGGACGAGGCGGGTGACCGCCACCGGGTGGAGGCATGGCTGAGGTCGCTCACCGTGGACGGCGACGGGGCGACCCGCCAGCGGGCCGCCGCGGCGCTCCGTGGACGCCTGACCGACGTGGTCGACGACATCGCCACCCGGACCGCGCCTGACGTGCCGACCCGCGAAGACAGCACACCTGCGTAACGACATGCCGTCAGGCCTCCGAAATGCTGAACGAACCGGATGCCGGCGGCAGGTGACCCTCCCGCAGAAACCGGCACGCCGGATCAGGGGAGGTTCCAGGTGCACGACACAGACCTGCTTTCCAAGGTCCCCATCCAGTTCGAGCGTCGATCCCCCGCGGACATGGTGCGGGAGGCGGAGGCGTTCGCCGACCGCATGGCGCGACGCCGTTCCGTGCGCGACTTCGCCAGCGACCCCGTGCCCGACGGGGTGGTCGAGGCGGCGATCCGGGCCGCGTCGACCGCACCCAGTGGGGCCAATGTGCAGCCGTGGCGGTTCGTGGTGCTGACCGACCCGGTCCGCAAACGCCGGCTACGCGACGCGGCCGAGGCCGAGGAACGCGCGTTCTACGACCGTCGCGCCTCGCAGGAGTGGCTCGGTGCGATCGCCGGGCTCGGCACCGACTGGCGCAAACCGTTCCTGGAGACCGCACCGGCCGTCATCGTCGTGTTCGAGGTGCACCAGGGGCCGAACACCCCGAAGCCGTACTACGTCAAGGAGTCCGTCGGTATGGCGGTCGGCCTGCTGATCACCGCGCTGCACCATGCCGGCCTGGTCACACTGACCCACACGCCCAGCCCGATGCGATTCCTCAACGAGGTGTGTGAGCGTCCGCCCGAGGAGCGCCCGTACGTGGTGATGCCCGTCGGGTATCCCGCGCCGGACGCCCACGTCCCCGACCTGACCCGCAAACCCCTCGACGAGGTCATGATCCGCTGGTGAGGTCCCTGGTCAGGAAGTCGACCAGGGGCTCGACGTGCCGGTCCGTTCGCCGCCACTCGGCCAGCAGGTCCTCCAGCAGGTGCTGCTCGGCGATCAGTTCGGTACCGCGGTACCGCCGGATCACCGGGTGGATGAAGGCGCTCTCCCTGGCCCGGTCGGGGATCGGATGCCGCTCGATGGCGAAGACGTCGCCGTAGTTGTCGCGGCCCCACCGGAGCGCGAGCGTGTACCACTGCGTGGCAGCCCCGAAGCGCTCCACGGCATAGTCCTCCGGCAGGTCCTCATAGTGGTGGAAGTCGCCGCTGGCGTCGTCGCGGACGAAGACGTCACAGAGGTATTCGAACTGGGTCCACAGCGCCGAGGACCAGTTGACGCGGTCGAGCATCAGCTTGGTCAGCGACGCGGCGTCGGCCGGCGTCGTCGCGTACGACAACGGGACGTCGTCGTAGCGCTCACGGAGAATCCGGGTGAACGTACGGAGGTTGTACCGGAAGCCGTCGATGAAGGGTGACGACGCGTGCTTGACGTCCCGGGCCTGGGCGATGGTACCGGCGAAGTACAGATCGTCGACGTTGCTCGACTGCCAGTCGGGGCGCAGCCCGGGCATACGCCCGTCCCGCACCATGTCGGGTCGGGCCGTTTCGTCGAACATCGCGGTGTTCATCCGGAAGCCGGTGCACCTCAGCACCGTGTGGTAGTCGAGGACGGCGGTCTCCCCCTGGGCGTGGGTGTACGTGATCGACACCTGGAAACGCCCGTCGACCGGCCGGATCTCGTCGATCGTGCAGTCGAGCACCGAGTGCAGCGTCTTGAACTGGTAGCTGTCGAGGATCGCGCCGTACTGACCACGGACGTCCCCGGGGTGTTTGGTGTTCCACGCCAGTCGCAAGGGCTGCCGGCTGGCGAGGTGCACCATCGACGCGTGGCCGAGGATGGCCGACGCGGTCTCGAACGCGGAGTTGCCCTTACCGATGATCAGGACCCGCTGATCGTCGTACGCCGAGGGGTCGATGACCATGTCCTCGTACCCGATGGCGTGCTCGATGCCCGTGATGGCCGGAACGAACGGCTGGCCCCAGCCGGTCGCGACGACCAGGCAGCGCGCGCGCACCTCACCCTGGTCGGTGCGCACTGTGAAGCCGTCGCCCGTACGCGTGATCTGCTCGACCGTCGTGCCGTATCGGATGTTGAGCTTGTGCACACGTTGGAACTCGGCGAGGTAGCGCACCAGGTCATCGGCCGCCGGCAGGTATTCCTCGCTGAATTTCGGAAACAGCAGGTCCGGGGAGTCGTTGAGCAGGGAATTCCAGTCCCAGCGCAGGCGAATCTCCGGATCGGTGCTGTCGGTGTGCACCTTGTTCAGCGAGATGAGCCTGCGGTGGCGTGGAAACCGCCGGAAGAACCCGCCCGGCGCGTCTCCGCTTTCGAGCGTCAGGTAGTCGGCACCGTGCTGCTGTAGGTAGTAGCTCAGTTGAACGCCGGCAGGACCCGCCCCGACGATGACGTACCTGTGCTCGTTGCTGACCATCCTGCGGCCCCTTCGACGGAGAGACGAATCCATCGACCTTGGAATGAATGTCGGCGTGTGTCAATGCCGCCGCCTCCAGGCCAGCGGGCCAACAACCCATAACACCGCAACCCGCGCATTGCCTGTCTAGGCAATAGCGACGACGCCACCCATCCGCTCGACGCCACCACGAATTCGCGCACTTGAATTCCGATCATGTCATGCGCTGTAGTGGACCGGCACGAGTCCGAAACGAACAGAGGAGCGGTGACGTGCGGTACGCCGACGGCCCGACAATCGAGTGTGACCTGCATGTGGCGGCCGACCCCGCCCGGGTGTGGGACCTGGTGACGGACATCGAACTGCCCGCGCGGTTCAGCCAGGAGTTACGGCGCGTGCGGTGGTTGGACGACTGCGACAGGCCGACGCTGGGCGCCCGGTTCGAAGGGGAGAACCACCACCCCCTGCTGGGCGAGTGGCAAACCGTCTCGCACGTGGTGCGCCTCGACGCGCCACGTGTGTTCGCTTGGGTGGTGGTCGACGAGGCCGGCCGGTTCGGCGGCGGCCCGGCCGACCCGGAGCGTCCGGGTTCGACCTGGCAGTTCCGGCTCGTCGAGGAGGCGGGTGGATGTCGACTGACCCACTCGGTCCGCATCGGGCCGGGCCGCACCGGTCTGAGCCTCATCATCGACCGCGCACCGGAGCAGGAGGAGGTCATCATCGAACGCCGCACGGCCGCCCTACGGGAGGCCATGTTCACCACCCTGGAGGGCATCAAGGCCCTCGCTGAGACGCCCGCCGACGACGGTCGCTGACGACGGTCAGGCCACCCGGGGCACGTCGGCGACCGGGGTGCTGTGCGGCACCTCCAGGTCGAACAGCTGACGCAGCGCCGCTGTGTAACGCTCGCCGTCGGGCTCACCGGCGAGCTGACGGACACGTACCGACGGGGGGTGCAGCAGTTGTTGGACCACCCGGTTGACGGTGCGGGCCACCTCGGCCCGCTGCGCCTCGCTGAGGTCAGGTCGGCGCTGGGCCAGCCGGTGCAGCTCCGCGCTGACCGTCCGGTCGGCCCGGCGGCGCAGCGCGGCCACGGTCAGCCCGGCGTCGGCCCCGCGGAGCCGGCCGGCCAGCGCGTCGCGTTCGGCGGCCACGATCCGCTCGGCCGCATCCTGGTCCCGGCGCTCGACGCCGTGGCGCGCCACCGCGCCGAGTCCGCCGATGTCGACGACCACCACGCCGTCGAGGCGGGCGACCGCCGGGTCCACGTCCCGGGGCATCGCCAGGTCCAGCACGAACAGCGGCAGGTCCGGGCCGCGGGTCAGCCGGCGACGTAGCGCCGGCGCGACCAGCTCGGCGGTGAGCACCGGGTCCGGTGCGGTCGTCGCGGTCACCACGACGTCGGCGGCGGCGAGAGCCGGCACCAGGTCCGCCGCGGGCACGGGCCGCACGCCGTACGCCGAGACGAGCCGGCGGATGCCCGCTGCGCCGCGCCCGGCGACCGCGATCGGTCCGGCGCCGGCGCGGCTCAGCGCGGCGACGGCGATCCCGCCCATCGCCCCGGCACCGACCACCAGGGCGGGGCGGCCGGCGAGGCCACCGGGCAGGTGTCCCGCCGGCACGTCGAGGGCGGCGGTCACCGTGCTGGCGCCGCAGCGCCCGATGTCGGTCTCGGCCCGGACCCGTCGGCCGACCCGCAGCGCGTGCTGCACCAGCTCGTGGGTCAGCCGGCCGGCACTCCCGTACGAGACCGCGGCCCGGTACGCGGCCCGCACCTGCCCGAGGATCTGCGCCTCGCCGACCACCATCGAGTCCAGGCCGGCGGTGACGGTGAAGGTGTGCGCCACGGCGGCGTCGTCGTAATGCGCGTACAGGTGCCGGGCCAGCACGTCGGTCGACGCGTCGGCGTGCGTGGCGAGCGTCGCGCCGATCTCGCGCAGCCCGGCGTGGAAGCCGCTGACCGCCGCCCACACCTCCACCCGGTTGCAGGTGGACAGCACCACCGCCTCCTCGACCGCCGGCCGGTCGAGCAGCGTGCGCAGCAGCCCTGGCAGCTCGGCGGATCCGACCGCGAGCCGTTCCAGTACGTCGACCGGAGTGGTCCGGTACGAGGCGCCGACGACGAGCAGGTTCATGGTGCACCTCCACGAAAGCGGCCGGTCCCGGCCACCGGCGGACCCACGACGAGCGGGCCGACCGGTGACCGGGACCGGCGGACGGTCAACGGGCGACCGGTAGCGCCACAGCGGCGGGCGGCGGTGCGGGTGTCAGGTTCTCCTCGGGCCGGTTGCGCTGCACCAGCCACCTGCCCCACCAGAACAGCCCACGGGCGAGGCATACCAGGGTCACGGCGAAGAACAGCGTGTAGACCACGTTGAACACCATCAGCAGGCCGTAGACCATGCCGACGCTGGCACCGAACATGAACTGCATCCGAGGTGCCGCCGGGGTCGTGCCCGGGTCGGTGATCATGTAGTTGGTGAACAGGACGAAGGCCACCCCGGTCATCGGGACCAGCGCAGCGACCAGCGAGACGTCCCAGATGAAGTGCCGGAGCACCGCCTGGATCACGAACGCGCCCAGCCAGCCGACGATCAGCGGCACCTTCTTGGTCAGCATGGCGTTGAGCACCGTGCCCGCCGTCACGATGACCACCGGGATCAGAATGCTGATCACCCCGGGCACGTTCTCCGTGAAGTGGTACGGAGGGGCGATGTTGACCCAGGAGAACATCAGCAGCGTGATGGTGATGCCGAAGTTGGACGGGTTCATGAAGTGCCGCATTCGGCCCTTGATCGGCGCTTGGAGCACCGCCTTCTGACCGACCGCCACGACCACCGCGAACGCGATGGGCCAGAAGTTGTCGTTGGCGTACAGCAACATGTTCGCGGCCAGCGCGGTGATGTGCGCCGGAAGCAGGAAGGTGTAGACCCCCCACGCGCCGTTGCCGCTGAAGGCCGCCGGTCGCTTCAGCGCCCGCGCCGAGACCATCTCGACGATGATCTCGGTGCCGTATCCGACCGCCAGGGCCAGGATCGGCCACAGCCAGGGCTGCTCGAAACCGAGAACGGTGTAGCCCAGGATGTTGAAGACCGTCATCGACATGGCGAAGTTGCGCAGCGCCATGTAGCGCGGATCCTTGCTGTCCACCCGCGGTACGGCGGGCTGGTCCGTCGTGGGCGTCGGCTGCGGTGCCGTCGCGGACGGCGCGACCGGGGTGGCGAGGGACAGCTCCCTGGTCGCCTCGGGTTGCTTGACGTCCGTCATCGCTTGGTCAACTCCTCGGCTCGACTGGTCAGCATGAAGTCGTGCCACCCGGCGGTCAGGTCGAGCGTCTGTTTGTGGGTGGCACCGGTGAGGTCGCGCCAGCACAGCTCGGCCTTGACCGGCCGGTCCCCGGCAGCGCCGAGGCCGAAGAACACGTCGAAGCTGCGCTTGCCGGAGTGACCCCCGCCCCCGTCGAGCTGGGCGAGTTGGGTGCGGCCGTCGGCGGTGGTGACCCGCACCTGCGCGCCGTACGCCGGTGAGGAACCGTCGCCGGACAGCGTCGGACGGGTCAGCCGCAGCCCCAGGAAGTTGCCGTTCCCGGGCTTCTCGTTGCGGTAGTAGGCCGGCGGACCCCACTGGCGGGCCACGGCGAAGTCCTGGCCCCCGTCGCCGTTGGTGTCGGCCACCGCCACACCCCGGGTGGGAATGGGCAGGGCCAGACCGAGTTCCTTACTGATGTTGGCGTACCGGCCGTTGTCCTCGCGTACCCAGAACGCGAGCTCGTTGTCGCCGGCGAGGTCGTCACCGGGCTCGGCCTTGGGCCACATGTCCGGGTCGGAGAGCAGCAGGTCGTTGCTGATCGCCAACTCCTGCAACCAGTTGAACCGGTTGATGGTGCCCTTCACGAAACCGGTGGCCTGGACGACCGCCAACCGGCCGCTGTTGTCGAAGTCGGCCATCTTGGCATCCCAGCCCCAACCAACCCACGCCATGTTCTTGGCGGCGGCCTGGTTGCGGAACGGCGCCTCACCCCGGCTCAGCATCTTCCGGGCCTGCTCCGGCGTCGAGGCCGTGTTCTGCCAGAGGAAATTGCTCTCCTCCAGACCCCAGGACTCGGTGATGTTGCTGACGAACGCGTCGAACCGTCCGCGCCCCTCCAGGTCGGCGAAGTCGATGGACATGCCCTTGAACGAGTCGTGTCCGAGCACTAGTGACTTCGGGGTGATCGGATCGCGCTGTCCCTCCACCAGGTCGAATCGGATCTGCCCGGGCCTGGACCGGTTGTGGAAGAGCCGGTCCTGTCCGAAGTCGTTGGCCAGGTAGAGCTCCGGAAGCAGATCGCCGTCCAGGTCCGCGGAACTGGCGCCGAGGGTCCAGCCGGTGAAGAATTCCGGATCGCCGCCCACCTGCCTCTCGTAGCTCACCGAGGGTGAGTCACCGGTGGTAGCGCCGGTCCACCGCAGGAGGTACGCGCCACCGGCGTTGTGCGCGTGCGACATCGAGTGGTTCATCTGCACGTGCGGCAGGCCCTGCGGGTCGAGGACCTGACTGTCCGGAAAGTAGTTGAAGATCCCGATGTCCGGGCGGCCGTCACCGTCGAAGTCGGCCACCGCGACGGCGTTGGTGTTCCACAACGGGCCCCGGTAGAGGGGGCCGGTGGTCTGCTGTGGGATCAACTCGACCGGGTGGTACGCCGCGAGGCTCAGCGAGGTCACCCCGGTGCGCTGCAGGAACAGCACCGGCGTACGGCCCCAGTAGTAGACGAGCAGGTCCATCCGGCCGTCGAGGTTGAAGTCGCCGGGGGTGCAGCCCATCGGGGCGATCGCCGGACCCATCGGCAGCGGGGCCGGATCCAGCACGAACGGCGCGTACGTGGCACCGCTGTCCGGGGCCGGGGTGACAATCGCCGCGTCGCTGCGGCTGTCGACAAGGCACAGGTCGTTCGCGCCACCCTGGCCGTCCAGGTCGTTGAGCGCCACCGCGGCGCCGACGGACGAGATCCAGGACCGGATGTGCTCGTACCGGGGGTTCACCTGACGCACAGTGCGCTGCGGCAGGCCGGGCGGCAGCGCGATCGGTCGTTCGGTGAACGCGTATCGGGAGGCCAGCGCGCTGCGGTCCTCGGCAGAGGCCGAGGGCAGCCGGGCCACCGAGAACAGGCCGGCGACCAGCACCAGGACGAACACGGGTGGAATGAGTCGGCGCAGGATGCCTACGGATTGCGGTGGCAAGTGTCCCCCTCGGGTAGACGGCGCCGGGACATACGGGTCGGCCGGCAGCGGGCGGTGCGGTCGGACGCGGCGTCTCGGTACGAACCATCGCCATGCTTTCGTCCGGCGCGGCGCGGTGTCTTCTCAGGAATTGCTCTCGAAGCTGTTTACGGCGAAGCGCGCACGGATGAAGAAATGTTTTCCGAAAGCGGCGAGTGCCACTGCTCACAACGGTTGTGACTCGGAAGGAAAGTGCCCGGAAACAGTCGTGGACCGCGCCGTCCCCGCCCGGCGGACCGGGCGGGGACGGCGGCGGAGCACTATCAGTCGGGCAGGCCGACGCGCATGTGCAGGCCGCCGCGCACCCGCAGTGACAGCATCGGCTCAGGCACCACCGGGCGACCCGCCGGACGGGTCAGGCGCAG
This sequence comes from Micromonospora sp. DT15, assembly GCF_049841475.1. Taxonomy (NCBI): domain Bacteria; kingdom Bacillati; phylum Actinomycetota; class Actinomycetes; order Micromonosporales; family Micromonosporaceae; genus Micromonospora; species Micromonospora sp. DT15. The sequence continues at coordinate 126,333 of NZ_JBNCKJ010000003.1, read as the reverse complement.
ATCCCGCACCAGCAACGCGGTGGCGAAGGTGGCTTCCATCAGACCCAGGTGATTGCCCACGCAGAACCGGGGCCCCGCGCCGAACGGGATGTACGCGTACCGGGGTCGGTCGACGGAACGGGCCGGGTCGAATCGGTCCGGGTCGAATCGCTCCGGGTCGTCCCAGAACCGCGGGTTCCGGTGCAGGGTGTACGTGCAGATGAGCACGTCCGCGCCGGCGGGGACGTGATAGCCGCCCACCTCGTCCTCGGACAGGGCCTTGCGCGGCAGCAGCCACACCGGCGGGTAGAGGCGCATCACCTCCTCCAGCACCATCGAGGTGTAGCGCAGCCGGCCCAGGTCGTCCATGGTGGGCAGCCGGTCACCGAGCACCGAGACCACCTCGGCGCGCAGCCGTTCGCGTACCTCGGGGTGTCGGTCGAGCAGGTACAGGGTCCAGCTCAGTGTGCTGGCGGTCGTCTCGTGGCCGGCGAGCAGCAGGGTGACCAGTTCGTCGCGGAGCCGGGCGCGCCCGATGCGCGGATCCCGCTCCCGGCCGGCGGAGGCGATCAGTCGGGACAGCACATCCGCCCGGCCGTCGTCGGCACTGCCGCGCTCAGCCACCAACTGGTCGACGATTCCCTCCAGCCGCCGCCGGGACTGCCGGAACCGCAGCTGCCGGGGAAGCGGGAGCACCGGCGGCACCGCGCTCAACGTCGCCAGTTCGAACATCGCCTGGTCCTGCACGGCGGCGAAGTCACCGCCGATGGTCGGAAACCGGCCCAGGTCGGTGTCGAGCAGAGTACGGCCCAGCACCCCCAGCGTCAGCGAGGTCATCTCGTCCGACATGTCGACGACGTCGCCGGCTCGGCGGCGGAGCCGCTCGACCAGGGCCGCGGCCTCCTCCGCCACCTGACCGGCCTGGGCGGCGATCCGCCGGCTCTGGAACGCCGGCTGAATCACCTTGCGCTGCTTGCGCCACAGCTCACCCTCACTGGTGAGCAACCCGTCGCCGAGCGCCCGCCGGGCGTGCACCAACCCGATGCCCTTGTGGTAGTTGGCGGCGTTGTCGGCCAGCACGTGCTTGGCGTGGTCCGGATGGTTGAAGAAGTACAGGCTCTTCGGGCCGACGGGCAGGCGCGCCGCGTCGCCGTACCGTTGCGCGGCCGAGGTCATCATTCCCAGCCGGTCGCGATTCATCACCATCAGCATGCGTAGCGCCGCGAGGCGCGGCGGACCGGGCGGCGTCCGGCGGGCCCGCGTCGCGACGCTCATGTCGTGGCTCCGCTACGCGCACGCTCCAACTGGCGGAACTGACCGTCGACGAAGACCAGCGCATCGTCGGCGTTGCGGTCCAGCGCCACCAGCCGGCCGATGAAGATGCTGTGGTCCCCGCCGTCGTACGCCTGCCACAACTCGCACTCGAAGTGCGCGATCGCGCCGACCAGCAGCGGCGAGCCGGTCCGGCTGCCGGGCTGCCACTCGGCGAACTCGAACTGCTCCCGGCCCAGCGGCCGGCGCCGGTCGGCGAAGTAGCGGGCCACCGGCTCCTGCGCCGCGCCGAGCACCGAGACCCCGAATTGCCCGGCCTCGGTCAGTGCGCCGTGCATCATCGCGTCCCGGCCGACACAGACCAGGGCCAGCGGCGGATCCAGGGAGACCGCGGTGAATGAGTTGGCCGTCATGCCGTGCGGGGTCGGGCCGCCTACGGTGACCACCGTGACGCCGGTGGCGAAGGCGGCGAGTGCCCAGCGGAGTGTCTTCGGGTCGGTCACCAGGCCGGTGGGTTGGGGATGAGCAGTCACAGTGACTCCTGGGGTCGCCGGTCAGGCCCGTACGCCCACGGCGTACGGCTTGAGCGCGGCCTCCAACGCCTCGGGCACCCGGGTGGGGACGGTGCGGGTGTTGGGGCCGCGCATGCACGCCACGCGCTGCGAGCCGCGGGCGACGAGGAGTTCGCCGCCGCCGGTGTCCAGCCGGACGTAGTCGAAGCCGAACTCGACCTGGGTCTGCGCCAGCTCACGCAGATGCATCCGGACGGCCAGCTCGTCGAAGGCGGTGATCTCGGCGAAGAACTCGCAGTCGACCCGCAGTGTGAACAGCTTGAGATCCGCCCGGAGGTCGGCCAGGACCGCCGGCGCCTTCTCCTTGAGGAACATCTCCCGGCACCGCCCCTGCCACCGCAGGTAGTTGACGTAGTAGACGTTGCCGACGAGGTTGGTCTCTTCGAACCCGACCGTGTGCCGGTACTCGAACCAGCGCTCCACCGTCGTCACCTCCCCTCGGTGAGGATCGCGAACACCACCGGCTCGTCGACGCCGCGTACCGCGGTGACGAAGGCCGCCACCCGCAGCTCGCCGGCCCCGAACACCGTCCAGCCGGGACGCGGCGAGGGCAGCAGGGTCAGCGGTCCGCCGGGCTGGCCGCCGGACTTCTGCACACACTCCAGCGCCGTCCAGACCCGCGTCGCGGCCGTGTCGGCGTCCTCACCGGTGTCCGCGGCAACGAGCCGGGCCAGGCCGGCGTGCTCGCCGAGCAGGCCGTCCCACACCGCGTCGTCGCGGTGGAGCACCGTTTCGACGTCGCAACCGAGGGCCCCGGTCGCGGTCACCGCCAGTGTCAGCCGCGCGCCGTGCGCCACGGACAGCGTCCGCCCGCCCGCGATCTCCGGGCGGCCGTCGGGGCGGTAGGTCACCTCGACCGGCTCGCCGGTCGAGCGCCGCGCCGCGATCCGCGACCGGGCCCGCCGCACGGCCAGGTGCCCGCCCGGCTGGTCGGTCGCCTCGGTCGGGCCGTCCGGCTCGACCGCCACGGCCACCTGCGCGCCGAGGACGTCGCCCAGCGCCCGCTCCAGGTACGGCCCTAGTAGCGGCGCCACCCAGGGGCCTCGACCGTCCTGCTTGCGCACGGCACGCAGTCGCAGTCCCTCCCAGCGCTCCACGACCTCGCCGGCGGTGGTCCGCAGGACGACGTCGTAGACGTAGGTGTCGCCGTCGCGGCTACGCTCGGTGGCGCAGTAGCGCAGCTCACCCCGGCCGGTCAGCTTCTCCCCCGCCGGGTGGATCCGCTCCACCCCGGTCGGCAGCAGCGTGGCGTCCGGCACGCAGACCTGGTTGCCGTGCATCAGCGCGTCCCGCACACCGGGGTCACCGAGCAGCAGGCGGTCTGGCACGAACCGGGCGAACCAGTCGACGTCGTCGAGTGCCTCCACCTCGACGTCGACGTGGCGGGCGGCGGCCCGCCGGTAGCGGCGCAGCCGCTGGAACCGGTCACCCTGGAACAGCACGTCGCCGTACAGATCGTCGGCCGGTGACATCGACAGCGGGGCGATCTCGTCGCAGACCTGGTCGGGCGGCCCGTCGGGGGCCACCGTGTCGGTGAAGCGCATCGTCGCGGTGAAGTGATCGGCGGCGAAGCCCGTCTCCTCGCTACGGATGGCGACCTGGACGGTGTCGTCGTCGGTCACCGCCGCGGCCACCCGGATCCGGCTGCGGCCGTACGGCGGGACGATGATCGGCCGGAGGAACTCTGCCCGCTCGATGACCGGCACCCGTCCGTCGCCGGTGACCGCACCGGCCACCTGGGCCATCGCCTCCATGCCGAACACCGCCGGGAAGAGCAGGTTGCCGTCAAGGAGGTGGTCGGCCAGGTAGAGGTCGGTACCGACGTTGAGGTCGACCTCGGTGATCAGCTCCACGCCGTGGTACCGGATCAACGGCCGTTCCACGAACCGCAGCAGCGGCAGCTCCGGCAGGTCGTAGCGGACCGTGTCGATGCCCTCGGTGCGGCCGCTGATCACCACAGTGCCGGGCGCGTCCGGGTCGGCCAGCAGCCGGCGCAGGATCGCGATGCCCTGGTCCGGCGTGACCGGGGTGACCCCGTCGCGGGTGAGGGACTCGATCACGGAGAGCCGTTCGCCCATGCCGACACCCGACCAGACCGACCACTCGAGGCAGACAGCCCGGCATCCCGGGTGCCGTCGGCCGAACTCCTCGGTGGTCTCGGCCAGCCAGTCGTTGGCGGTGGCGTAGTGCGCCTCGCCGCGCAGCCCGGCGCGGCCGATGATGCTGCCCAGGGTCACCAGCAGCTTGAGCCGGTCCGGGTCGACCGCTTCCAGGGTGGCCCGCAGGCCGTCGATCTTCGGCGCGAGCGTGGCCCGGAAGTCCGCCAGGTCCAGCCTGGCCAGCGAGGCTGGCTCGTTTCGGCCGGCACCGTGCAGGACCGCGGTGACCGGGCCGAGCTGCGCTGTGAGTTCGGCGACGGCACGACGTACCTGGTCGGCGTCGGTGATGTCGGCGCGGGCGTAGCGGACCGTCACCCCGGCCTCGGCGATCCGGGCCAGGTTGGCCGCCAGCTCGGTGTCGGACGCCGGGTCGGAACGGCCGAGCAGGGCCAGGCTCGCCCCGCTGTCGGTGGCCATGGCGAGCGCGCACTCGGCGGTGATGCCCTTGCCGCCGCCGGTGACCAGCAGCACGTCGTCCGCGCCGAGCGCGGGACGGGGCCGGGCGGCACGCACCGGCATGGCGCGCAGCGTCGGCACCCGGCATACGCCGGAGGTGTCGTAGTGCACCTCGCGGTAGTCGGCGGTGCCCGCCACCTCGGTCACCACCCGGTCCACCACTGCCGCGTCGTCGGAAAGGTGGACGATGGTGACCCGGGCGCGGGGCGCCTCCAGGCGGAGGGTCTTGGCCAGGCCGGCCGCGCCGCGACCGTGCTGGACCAGCACGTACCTGGTGCCAGGGGCACCGCCAAGGACCTCCCGGGCCCCGGTCAGCGCCAGGTCGAGCGCCTCCTCCGGGCAGGGGTCGGGCAGGCAGACCAGCACCCCGTCGCCGAGGTTCGCCCGCTGCAGAGCGGTGGCCAACCGGTCGGCCCAGGGGTGTCCGGGTGCGGCGTGCACTCGCCACCGGCCGGTCTCCTCGGGAGCCACCCGCGCGGGCGCGGGCAGCTCGTCCAGGTCCAGCCGCCAGGGCCGGGCCCAGGCGGCGGCTCCGGCCACCGACGGCTCGGTCACCGACCCGGCCTGCCCAGCCGTACCGGCCAACTCGTCCAACGCCTCGGCCAGCTCCCGAACGGTGGCAGTGGCGAAGTTGGTGGGCAGCGCCGCGGTCGGCACCCCCATCCGCTGGGCGAGGTCGTTGACCACCTGGCCAACGGTGATCGAGCTGAGGTGCAGGTCGTCCAGGAGGTGGCTGTCCGGCTGCACCGTCTCCAGCGGGAGTTCCGCCCGCTCAGCGGCCAACTGGCGCAGCTGTTCCTCTGCGGACTCGCCGAGCAGGTCCGCGACAGTCGGCTCGGCGGGCCGGGCGGCCGGCGTGAGCGCCGCCGCGGCGGTGGCCTCCGGCAGCAGCAGCGGCGGCGCCTCCTCACACGGGCTGGCCAGGAAGGAGAACCGCTGGCCGATCTGGAGCGGCCGGATCAGCCGGCCGTGGAACAGCCCGCTGTCCACCGGTGCCGCACCGACCACGTACGCCGCGCCGACCACCTTGAGCAGACTGGCGATCGACTCCTCGTCGGTGTCCAGGGCGACCGCTGGTACGTCGGTGGTCCGGGACGCCAGCCCGGTCAGTACCCGGCCCGGCCCGACCTCGACGAACAGGTCGACGTCCTTCGCGGCGAGGGTGACAGCCAGGGTGAACAGCACCGGGTCGGTGATCTGGCGGCTCAGCAGGGCGGGCACGTCGGTGTCGGCCGGCAGCACGTCGCCGGTGACAGTGGAGACCAGCCGCCGGTCCAGCGGCCGGAACGGCTCGTCGGCCAGCGCCGCACCGAACGCCGAGGCGGCCGGGGCCACCAGCGGCGAGTGGAACGCGTGCGAGACGGACAGGACGGAGGCGTTCAGCCCCGCGTCCGACGCCCTCCGGCACGCAGCCTTGACCGCGTCCTCCGCACCGGCGATCACGGTGTGGTCGGGGCTGTTGTAGCCGGCGATCACCACCGGCAGGTCGGCGATCAGCGGGTCGACGGCCTCCGGCGCGGCACCGAGGCTGGCCATCGTGCCGGAGGCGCTGTGCCGGGCCATGGTCTGGCCCCGCACGGCGGCGATACGCAGCAGGCACGCCTCGTCGATCGCGCCGGCCCAGTGCAGCGCGGAGATCTCGCCCAGGCTGTGACCGACCGCCACGGCGGCCTCGATGCCGAGCGTGGTCAACGCCCGCAGGCCCGCGGCGGAGCCGGTGACGATGCGCGGCTGGGCCACCTCGGTGGCCACCACGTCGCCGCCGGTGGGCAGGTTCGCCCGCTGGTACACCTCCTCCGCCTCGGCGAACCGGCGACGCAGCGCGCCGCCGCTGACGCCCCGTCCGGAGCCCTGGCCGGGAAAGAGGAAACCGATCCGTCCCGGCCCGCTGACGTGGCCGACCAGGCAGCGGCCGTCGGCGGAGAACATCCGGGTCTCCCCGGCCTCCACCGAGTCGCGTACCTTGCGCAGCCGCCGCTCGGCGTCCTCGGGCGAGGAGACGACCACGGCCGCCCGGAAGGGCTGCTCGCGCAGCTCACCGTGCAGGGTCGCGGCCAGGTCGGCGAGCTGGGCGTACGCCAGGGACGGCACGAACTCGATCAGCTGGTCCAGCCGCTGCACCAGATCATTCGGAGTGGGCGCGTCGACCACCAGCAGTTCGGCGTCCTGGAGGCCGGTGGCCAGCGCGCGCGTACGGGTGTCCAGTGTCGACCTGCGGCGTGACCGGGAGTTGTCCAGGACGATGTGGGTGTTGATGCCGCCGAACCCCATCGCGGTGATCCCCGCGCGAACCGGTGTGTCAGCGGGCCAGGCCTCCGCCCGGCGCAGTGCCCGCAGCGCGGGGGTGCCCTCGCTGATCAGCGCGTGCGGGTCGACGCAGCCGATGGCGGGCGGCAGCACCTCCTGGTGCACCGCCATCGCGGCCTTGATCAGGCCGGCCACTCCGGCGGCTGCCTTGGTATGACCGATCATTCCCTTCACCGAACCGATCGCGGCTGGCGGCGCCGTCGGGTCCGCCTCGGCGCGGGCGAGCGACAGCGCCTCCAACTCGGTCGCGTCGCCGACCTTGGTGCCGGTGCCGTGGCCCTCGAACAGCCCGACGGTCTCGATGCCGAAGCCCGTGCGCTCGTACGCGCGGCGCAGCGCCAGCTGGTAGCCGTTGATCTCGGGCCGGGTGATGCCGCCCTTGCCGTCGGAGGAGATGCCCCAGCCTGCGATCGAGGCGTAGATGCGGTGCCCTCCGGCGCGGGCCTCGTCCTCCCGCATCAGCACCACCATGCCGCAGCCCTCGCCCGGCCAGAAGCCGTTGGAGGAGCGGTCGTATACCCGCATCTCGCCGGTGGCCAGCGCACCGGTCTTGGCGAAGCCGATGATCTCGAACGGGTCGATGGAAAGGTCGACGCCGCCGGCGACCGCGACGTCCACGTCGCCGTCGATCAGCGTCTTGCAGGCGGTGGCCACCGACAGCAGGGACGAGGAGCAGGCACCGTCGACTGTGTATCCGCCACCGTTGAAGTCGAAGTGGTTGCAGATCCGCCCGGCGATGGTGTTCGACAGGGCGCCGGCCAGGGTGTCCTCGTCGATCTCCGGGAACGGACTCTTGAAGGTGGCCTCGAAGCCGTCCAGGAAGGTGGCGAGCTGGTCGTCGTCCCAGTCCTGCTCCTTGAGCGCCGCGCCGACCATCCGGCGCACGTACGGCCAGCGGAGGCGGAGCTGATTCGCGCGGGAGAACTCACCGGTGAGGCTGTTGCCGATGACCACGCCGGTCCGCTCCCGGGGCAGCCCTTCGGCCATCGGGAAGCCGGCGTCGGCCAGCGCGGCGGCGGCGACGTCCAGCGCCAACCAGTGGGTGAGGTCGGTGGAGCGGAAGGTGCTGCCGGCGATCTTGTAGGCCACCCGGTCGAACTCGTATCCCTCGATGACCGCCGCGTTGCGCGAGTAGAACCGGTCCGGGGTCTTCGGATCGGCGTCCCAGTAGTCGTCCAGCTTCAACCGCACGTCGGGCAGCCGCCGGAAGGCCCGCCGGCCAGCCAGTGCGTTCTCCCACAACTCCCGCGGAGACGTGGCGTCGGGATAGCGGCACGCCATGCCCACCACAGCGATTCTTGTCATACTGACTACGCCCTTCCTCAAACGCCCGGCGCAGCACGGAACAATTCGCGCACGGTCTTCGGTGAATGAAGCAAATCAACTATTCCGAATCGGCACGAGCGCGTTCCTGATCCGTTGCCGCCACACTTCGTACGCGGGGAAGCCGTTCGCCGGGGCCACCCCGATCCGGGTGTCGTCGGTGACCGCCGAAGCGTCCCGCGTCGACAACCCGCACAGCACCCGGGTGGCCACCTCGTTGTGCGGCACCGTCAGGCCGGCGCGCACCCGGGCCCCGGCCGCGAAGGCCGACCCCTGGGCCAGGTCGCCCCGGTACGACCCGGACAGCTCGCGCAGCCGCTCCAGCCCCGCCTCGTCGGCGCCGCCGGCATAGGTGGCGGCCAGCCCGGCACCGGCCCACAGGTCCGCCCGACGCCGCTCCGGGAACCCGGCGAACAGGCGGGCCAACCGGTCCGGATCGGCCCCGACCACGAACCAGGAGGCCCGGCCGACACCCTGGTCGATCGCACGCACCGCGTACCTGCCCGGGTCGTCGCCGGGCCAGGGGAAGGTTTCCTCGCGATAGCGCTGCTCGATGTAGCTTCCGGTGCGGAAGTACGCCTGGTGGAAGCCGTAGCCGTCCAGCACCAGCCAGCGCAGCAGCGGGTCCGGCGCGTACAGCCGGGACCAGAGGAACCGGGGCAGCCGGGCCATCGCCCAGCCCACCCCGACGTACGCCATGTAGACGTGCGGGTCACCGGGGCCGGCGAGGAACTCGGCCACCCGACCGCCCCGCCCGGGCAGCGCGTCGCGGATGCTCAGGCCCATGGCCGCGCCTTCGTAGGCGAAGCCGCGCCAGGTGGGCGCCAACCGCTCCAGCGGGGCCACGACGTCGGCCACGACGCGGGCCTCCGCGGCCTCGCCGAAGCCGGCGAGGAAGGACCCGCCGACGGTCTCCAAGCGCTCGCGCGTCGCTTCGTCAGTGACGTGGAAGCCCCGGACGGCACACGTCGTCTGGGAGATGTCCGGGGTCAGGACACGCCGTCGCAGCCTTCGCCAAGCTCTCATCAGCACCCCCAGGGCAATAGATATGTCGCCAATATTCGCAGCCCGGGCGAGGACATTCTTCTTCATTGTTGCGGCGCTTTGAACTGACCTCGGGCAGGCAGGGTCCGCGCCCGGAAAATGGGCGCCAGAATGGGTAGCGGGAATCGCTACGACACGCGCGTCGCGGGCACCGGGAAATGAGCGCGGATGCGGCGCCGCCAGACTTCGTAGTCCGGTTCGGCGTCGTCGGCGAGGCTGTCGACCGCGACGTCGTCGGCCAGGGCGGCGGCGGCCTCGACCGACATGCCGGTCAGTGCCGTCAGCGCGACCTCGGTGTGCGCCGGCTGGAAACCGGAGAAGTGCCGGGCCTTCGCCGCGAAGATCGCGCCCTGCGCCAGGTGCGCGTGGTCCTCGCCGGCGGCGTCCACCAGCGAGCGCAGGCTGCCCAGGTCGGCGCCGCCGGCGAACGTGGCCGCCAGGCCGACACCGCTCCACAGGTCCGCCTGCCGGGCGGGCGCGAATCGCCGCACCGCCGCGGCGACGTCCGCCGCGCCCGCCCCGTGGATGAACCAGAGCGCCCGGCCGATGCCCTGGTCGACGGCGCGCGGGAAGTAGTCCGCCCGCCCCTGCCAGGGGTACGCGGGCAGCAGCTCCTGCCGGGTCACCCACCGCTCGGTCTCGAAGTACGCCCGGTCGAAGCCGTAGCCGTCGACGGCCAGCCAACTCATCGTCGGGTAGTAGGGGGTGCCGGCCAGATCCGGCAGCACACCCTTCCACAGTGGGCGCGGCAGGCGGGCCATGGCGAACCCGATGCCGATGTAGGTCAGGAAGGTGTGCGGTCGGCCCGGACCGGAGAGCAGCTCCCGGGCTCGGTGACGGCGTGGTCCCGGCATCGCGTCGATGACGGTGAGCGCCATCGCCGCACCCTCGTACGCGAAGCCGCGCATCTCCGGTTCGACCAGTTCCAGACGACGTTCCAGCTCCCACTGGTCGCGCATGTCGATGCCCCACTCGAACCCACAGATCACCGCCTGCGGAATCGCCTCGAGGCGGCGGGTCACCGGGCCGGGCGTCACGGGGAAGCCGCGACGGGCGAAGGTCGTCTCCGCCAGTGACGGCGTCAGGACCAGCCGCCGTATCGAACCCAGGGTCGTCGGCATCGTCGTCCTCCCTCACGGCCCGGCGACGTGCCGCGGCCGGCGTACCCATCGTCGTACGCCGGCCGCGTCTCGCGCGCCTTCGTTCATGCGCTCCCGGTCATCGTCAGCGTCGCCCCGCCCGGATTCGGGGCCGTCGTAGCAGCACGACGGCCACGACCACCACCAGCAGCAGGTCCAGCACGAGGAGGCCCACGCTGAGCGGATCGTCGGCACCGTGCTGGTGCCCACCGGGCCCGACCGAGGGGGCGTCGGCGGCCACCGACACGGGTGGCCCGCCAGCGGCCACGGTGAACCGGGTCGTGCCACTCAGTTGCCGTCCGTCGGTCAACAGCACGTGGTACGCGGCCAGATACGCCCCGGCGGTCTGAACGCGGACGGGCAGCACCAACCGCTGCTCCTCCAGCTTCGCCGGACCGGCCGCTATCGAACGGCTCTGACCGGCCGGTGCCACGGCCAGATGGAACTCCTTCGCCCGCACCGTGCCCTCGAAGGTGACCACCACCTCGGCCGGCGGACCGGCCACTGTCGCACCGTCCGCCGGCGTCACCGCGGCGACCCGGGCGGTCGGCTTGTCGGTGAGTGCCGCCAGCGCCACCACCGCGCAGACCACAATGGCGAGGAGGTACCCGAACCAGCGGGACCCGGGCCCCGAACGCGCTGCTTCCGGCGCCGTCACGGCATGCTGGGCGCCACGGTAAACCGTGGGGCGCAGCTGCAGGTCATCAGCGCGGACTCGGCCCGGTTGGGCCGTAGGTGCAGGATGATCGCGATCACCATCGGCAGGAACACCACGGTGTTGTAGAACAGGTGGAGCTCGACCCGGGGCAGGACCAGCTGCAACATGCTGGTGGGAACGGAACGGCCGAAGAAGAACGTGCCGGTCTGAGCCTGCACGAAGAGCATCAGGTGCTCGATGTGGTGCCAGAACTGGATCCCGAAGGCGACCATCCACCAGGTGCGCGACCGGCCCACGAAACCACCGCGCAGCAGCCACAGGCCGACCAGCATCACCAGCGCGTACGCGTAGTGCAGCCATTCGGAGGTGACCAGCCAGGGGAAGTACAGACCGAGCACTCCGCGCGCCTGCGGCACGGGCCAGCCCAGTGCCCAGATCTGGAACGCCTGCGTGAGGTGCTCGGCCCAGTGCGCCAGCACCACGACCATGAACAGGTTCAGCGCGGTACGGTGGTGGGCACCGTTCCACCAGTTGGTCGGGCCGACCCTCCCGGATCGCGCCGCATCAACACTCATCCTGGCCTCCAGTCGCCGTAGCGGTCGCCGCCCGAGCCCTGCGGACGGCATCCCCTCCCACCCTTCCGGGTCGCGGCGCATCGTCTTACTTCCACAATGCTCAGTTGGCGCCGGACCCGCCTCGTCCGCCGCCTCGCCCGTCGCCGCGTCCATGTCCGCAGCCTTTGCTCTGCACCCGCGGATGCGCCACCCGGCGGCCGGGTGGCACGTCCGGATGCGGGGCGGTGGTCAGCCGTGGCGCTGAGGCGGTGGTCCGGTCACCGGGTCGGCCACCTGCCGGGCGCCGACCAGCGAAGCCGCCGACCAGGCAGCCCAGGCCGCGCCGTCGACCAGCGACCGGTCCTCCGGGTGGTGGCGGCGGAACTCCTGGACCACCTCCTCGTCGACCTGGTACGAGGCGACCGCGGTGAGCAGCGCCAACCGCGCGGCGGCCCGGTCCGCCGGTGCCAGGTCGGCGATCAGCCGCTCGCACCAGTCGGTGCTGATTCCGGTGTCCCTCCCCCGCCACCCCGAGAGATGCGCGGTGACCAGGTCGCGTACCTCCGGAGAGAGCGCGCGGTCACCGGCCGCGCGGAAGACCTGGTCGGCCCGGCCCACAGCGGCGGCCACCGCCGGCCGGGGCGCCGCCCAGGCGGTGGCCGCGCGCAGCGGCGCGGCGGGCAGCAGGCCCGAGGCCCGGCCCGGCTCGCGCGGCTCCCGCAGGGTGGGACGCAGGACCCGGCTGATCCCCTGCTTGAGTCGGCGACGGGACCACGGAGCAAGGCCCGGCGGCAGCAGGAAGTTCGCCAGGAACACGTTGACCATGCGGGTCAGGTAATGAAAGGCGACGACCACCCCGATCAGTTCCGCGCGGTCTGCCGGGGACAGCCCGGCGGGCGGCGGCGCGGCGTCGTCGGACTGGTGTGCGGTACGCGCCCACTCCGCCGCGACGCGCAGCTCCGGCTCGGTGATGTCCTGCATCCGGTCGCCGGCGACCGCCTCGGCGGCGTGCTCGCCGGACAGGTCGTACATGCCGACGGTGTGCATGTCCGCGCAGTACGGGCAGGTGTTGGCCACCGACACCGCCGCGGCGACCGCCTCCTTGGTGGCCCGGTCCACCGGCCCCACCGTGACCAGGGGTTCCCGTGTCAGCGCCCAGTACGCGGCCAGCACGTCCGGTGCCGGAGAGTGCATCAACGCGGGCGGCACCACGAGCCGCATCTCGTCGGCCACCTGCGCGTACACCTCGGCTACCAGTCCGTTGGCCGACCCGGGCGAAACCGGGGACACGTACCTGACCTGCCGACGCACCATTGAGGACGCTACCCGCGTGGCGACCATCTCCGTCCTCCATCCGTCGTCGTGTTCCCGGTCAGTATCAGCGGGCGGCGGTCGCTTGGAGTGGGGCCGACCGGTCCAGCGCACGACCGGAGAAGCCCCGCACGGAACCTGGGTTTTTTCTCCATATTCGGGGGTTCCGTGCGAGCGCAACGACGAAGATGCGGTCCCTGTCGTGCTGCCGTCACGATGTGGGAAAGCGATCCGTGAGCGGTGTCCGGTGGGTCACCGCCGCGGGTCCGGCACGACGGCCACGGCACTGACCGGCCCGGCGGGCACCTCCTCCGGTCGCGCGTCCGCCAGGCGGACGACCCGTACCGGCGCGCCGACCACGGACAGGAGGCGATGCGGTGCAGCCCGACGAATCCGAGCGCAATCCGGATCGGACCCTCGTGCTAGAGGCGTTCGCGGACACCATCATTCCCGGCGAGAAACGGTTTCCCGGGGACCGCAGCGTGGCCGGGGTGTCAGCCGGCGGTGGTGCGGTGGCGGCCGGTGCGGTCGAGCTTCTCGAGAACCCGGCCGGCGGTCTGGCAGAAGGGCTGGACTCCCTGGTGTTCTCCCTCAACGACCACGCACGGGAGTACGCGGCCGGCCGCGACCTGACGCTGGACCCGACGGTGCCGCCGTTCGTGGCACTGCCGTTCGACCACCGCACCGCCCTGGTCGCGGACCTCACCCAACCGGATCACCCGGAAAAGCAGATGTGGGTGGGCCTGGCCCTGTTCAGCAACATGGCCTTCGACAGCGCCGCGCACCTCAGCACACCCGCCGCGCTGGCCGCCGGCCACCCGGGTCTGCTCACCATCGGCTACGAACAGCCGCAGGCCGACGGCATCTGGCGGTTCGAGTCCTTCTCCTACGGCCGGCAACTGGCCGACCTCCACCCCGACACGACGGCGACGGGCAGCCCCGCATGACCAGCATCGAATCGACAGACGTTCTCATCATCGGCAGCGGCTTCGGCGGGGCCATCCCCGCGTACCACCTCGCCGCGGGTGGTGCCCGCGTGACCGTCCTGGAGCGCGGCCCGTGGCTGCGCGGCGAGGAGTTCGACCACGACTTCCTGCTCGGCTCGTCGTACACCCGGGTCTTCGACTTCGTGGTCGGCGACGGCATGAGCGTGCTCGGCGGCAACTGTGTCGGCGGCGGAAGCGTTGTCTACTTCGCCACCATGCCGCGCGCGCCGCGCTTCGTCTTCGAGCGACGCGGCAGCATCGGCCGCCGGATGTGGCCCAGCTCGATCAGCCGGGACGCCCTCGAACCCTGGTACGACCGGGTCGCCGAGGCGCTGCCGATCACCCGGCAGACCTGGGACAAGATCCCGTACGCCGGTGGTCTGTTCGGCGCGGCCTGTCGGCACGCCGGGCGCACCGCCAACCCGGCGCCGTCCGCCGTCGACGTGGACATGTGCACCAACTGCAACTGGATGATGTCCGGCTGCCGGTTCGACGCCAAACGATCGCTGCTGCTGAACTACCTGCCGGCGGCGCTCGCCCACGGCGCGGAGATCCGGCCGCTGCACGAGGTGCAGCAGATCTCCCGTAACGACGACGGCGGCTACCGGGTGCACTACCGGATAGTGGACGGCGAGGACTACCGGATCCTGCACGACGAAGGTGCGATCGACGCGAAGCTCGTCATCGTCGCGGCGGGTGCCGGTGCCACACCGGTGATCCTGCAACGGTCGGAGCCCGGGCTGGGCACCATGCCGCACGCGGTGGGGCGCTACTTCTCCGGCAACGGGGAGCGACTGAACACCGCCGTCTTCGACGAGGACCGGATCCGAGACGTGCTCGGGCTGTCCCGACCGGACGGGCGGGCCTACGAGGCGTACCAGATCGGGCGCGGCCCGACGGTGGCCAGTTGGGACCGGCTCGACGGCAACCTGCCCGAGTTCGAGCGCTACTCACTGGAGCAGCTCTACTTCCCGCCGGGGTTGGGCACCATCCTGGCGCAGGCACCCGACGCCAGCGGCCCGACCTGGTTCGGGGTGGACAAGAAGGAGATGCTGCGCCGCTGGCAGTCCTGGCTGACGATCTTCATCATGTCCGAGGACGACAACGAGGGCGTCTTCGGACCACCGCCGGAGACCGGCAACGCGCACCGCTTCTCCCAGCAGATGCTGGGGCACGGTCCGCTGAGCTACAAGCCCACCGCGAACACCCGGCGGGGCTGGTCTCTGGCCGACGCCGACATCAAGGACATCCTGGAGCGCGACGGGCTGGCCCGGGTCGAGCCGTGGACGAACGACCTGGTCGGCGCGTACACGGTGCACCCGTTGGCGTCCTGCCGGATCGGCGACGACCCGGCCACCTCGGCGCTGGACGACCGGCACGAGCTGCGCGGACACCCCGGAATCTTCGTCACGGACGGATCGGCGGTCCCCGGTGCGCTCACGGTGAATCCGGCGTTCACGATCGCCGCCCTTGCCGAACGCGCCATGCCGGGCATCATTCGGGCCGCGCAGGAGCGGGGGGTCTCCGTCACCTACGGCGCGCCGTCGCCGGACGGCGAGACCGCCGGCCGCCGGGCGGTGTTCGCCCGCTGAACCGTCGGGCGTCGGCCGGCCGGGCGTCGGCCGGCGCCTGTTCTTCCGAGGGGGAATCGGTGCGAAAGCTCATCGCGAGGGTCGCTCGACCCGCCACGGCGTTGCAACTCCGGCACGTCGCGCCAGTCGCGCCGAGCCGGGCCGACGCCCCGGTGGCGGCCGTGTACCAGCAGATCGAACGGGACTTCGGGATGCTCGCACCGCCGGTGGCGCTGCACGCGGCCTCTCCGGTCGTGCTCGCCGCGGCCTGGACCATGCTGCGCGAGGCGCTGCTGGCATCCGGGCAGACGGGCCGGGAGGCCCGGGAGGTGGTGGCAGCCGGGGTGTCCCAGGCCAACCGTTGCCCGTACTGCGTGGACGTGCACGGTGGCACCCTCGCCGGCCTGCTGAGCGGCCCGGACGCCGCCGCCATGCTGACCGGGCAGTTGGCCGACCTGCGGGACCCGCGGCTGCGTGAGCTGGCCGGCTGGGCCGCCAACGGCGGGCCGCCGCCGTTCCCGCCCGAGCACGGTCCCGAACTCGTCGGCGTCGCTGTGGTGTTCCACTACCTGAACCGGATGGTCAACGTCTTCCTGCCGGACTCGCCCCTGCCGCCGGTGCCCAGCCCGGTCGCTGCGGTGCTGCGCCGGGGTGCGGCCCGGATCCTGGCCGGGCTGGCCGGCAGGGCCGTGGTCCCGGGCGAGTCCCCGGGCCTGCTGCCTCCGGCGACGGTGCCGCCGGACCTGTCCTGGACCGGCGACCGGCCGCACCTGGTTGCGGCGTTCGCGCGGTCCGCGGCGGTGGTCGACGCGGCAGGCGAACGCAGTGTCCCGGCACCGGTACGCCGGCTGTTGACGGCGCAGCTCCCTCGCCTTGGCGCGCCCCCGTCCGGCCTGGACGCACGCCCGGCCGCCCTGCGACTCCGTTGGCTCGACGAGTGCGTCGCGGGCCTGCCGGAGTCGGACCGCCCGGCGGGGCGTCTGGCGTTGCTGGTGGCGTTCGCCTCCTACCGGGTCACCGCCGCCGATGTCGACCGGGTACGCGCCCAGGGGTACGACGACCGCGGCCTGGTCGAACTGGCCGCCTGGTCGAGCCTCACCGCCGCCCGTCACCTGGGCGCGCGCGCCCTTCGCGTGGCGCCGGCCCCGACGGCGGGCTGGAGCCGGCGCACCATCGGCTGATCCTGGAGGGCGTACGGCCCGCCCGACAGCTCCTGGATGTCGCCGGTCGCGCCTTCAGGTGGCAACGACGCGGCCCGTCTCGTACGCCTTCCTGAGCAGTAGGACGCGCCCCTCGGGTGTGTCTCCCACGGGTGTCCCGCCGACGGGATACTCGAAAGGGGTCGGTCAGACAACCCTCGCCCCCATCCTGGTAGGGACCGTGCCGGGTGGCACGAGGCGGTGCGGCCGACGGGATTCCACTGTCATTTCCCCTATTGTTCACCTGGTCGGACGGCGACCTTTGGAATCCGTCCCGACTGACCATCCGGGCCCGATCGAGACCAGCGCGACGAGCGGCTGATCCACTCAATCAGCACCGGATTGAGAATTGACGAATATTGGCCACGCGATCCCGGCCCGAGAAATTCAGATAGTAATTCTCTTTAAGAGCGAAACGGCTATTGGCAATCCGGGAAACGCTGACTATGCATTGCATTAAATCCGATCAACAGCGTGAGCAAATAATCTTACCTTCCGCTCATCGCTCCGGTCAATAATCTTTTTCAGTCGGCAAAGCGCCAGATTCACTGAAGGTAGCCAAACTACCGGGTACATGATCGACAATTACCGACGTTTCGCGTCAAACCGCAGCCCAGGGGCACCGTATCTGTGACCAGTTTCCAAATTGACCGCTTTCGGCACCCCCCGTGGAAAGTGGGTCGCACCGCTATCCGCATGGATGACCGTCAAGCTCCATATGAGTGTCGAAGGCACTGCTCAAGGCGTTCCTCTCTTCACGATTGCGGTCTATTGCCCTCGATGATCAGCAGTATTGTCAATCGCTCTGGGCTGGGCTAGCCTCGACCGGAAGCGGAGCCCTTCGGGGCGGCGGGAGTGAGGCAGCAGGGCATACCAGCGCAATCATATGCATCACTACAGCGCTCGATGGGACCAAAACCGCGATGCTTTACACGACAATTATTACCACCTAGTACGAAAAATCGCCGGACAGGTCAGGGGGAGGCATCATGGAGGAATCGACCAAGCAGGCCGTGAATCGTGCGATCAGCACCATGCGAGAGAACCTCGGCGAGCAGCTCACCGTCGACGACATGGCCAGGGCTGCCATGTTCAGCAAGTTCCACTTCACCAGGATCTTCCAGCGGACCACCGGGGTCTCCCCGGGCCGTTTCCTGTCCGCGCTGCGTCTGCAACGCGCCAAACAGCTGCTGATCTCCACCACACTCAACGTCGCCGACATCAGCCTCCGCGTGGGCTACAACAGCGTCGGCACCTTCAGCTCGCGGTTCACCCGCAGCGTCGGCATGTCGCCAACCACCTACCGGCGCCGCGCCGGCTACGCCCCGCAGATCGCGACCGACCCGGAACCGGCCCCGCTCTCCGAGGCTCGGGTGCACGGCCGCATCCCCTCGCAGCCGGGCCGGCCGAACGGGCCGGTCTTCGTCGGCCTCTTCACGGACCGCATCCCCGAGGGCCGTCCGGTGCGCTGCGCGGTGCTACCCGACGGCGGCTACTTCCACTTCGACACGGTGCCGCCGGGCACCTGGTACCTGCTCGCTCAAGCCGTCGACACCAACGCGGGCGGGCGTCCCGACGAGGCGAACCGACCGATCGCGGTCGCCTCGGAGGGGCCGCTGACGGTCGCATGGAACTCCGACATCCGGGTGGACCTCGACCTACAGCCGATCCAGAGCATCGACCCGCCCGTGCTACTGGCCCTGATGGACAGCCGAAAGCTCGCGTTGGCCCGGGTCGCGGCGGAACAGCAGGCCGCCGAGACGCCCCTGAGCGCCGCGCCCGTAATGATCACGAAGCTCCGCGAGTCCGACCGTACCGCTGCCTGACTGCTCGACTGCCGGTCCCACCCGGGCCACAGCCGCGACGCGGTGACGGCCCGAACGCTTCCGCCACGAGCGTGCCATGGGATCGCCATCAATCTCCACCCTTTCTACGTGGGAGAATCGCACCGCGGGGCTGTGTTGACCAGCTGGGGGAACTCGATGCGCATCTCTGACCTGAGCCGCTACACCGGCGTGCCCGTCGCAACAATCAAGTTCTATCTTCGTGAGGGTCTCGTCCCACCGGGCCGACTGACTGGCCGCAACCAGGCGCAGTACGGCGAGGCGCACCGACGGCGCCTGCTCTTCATCCGAGCGATGACCGGCATCGGCCAGCTTGAACTGTCCACAGTGATGGAACTGCTGACGGCCATCGAGGACGACGACCTCCCACTTCCCGGGCTGTACCGGACCGCCAACCGGGTGGTGTACCCGGACCTCGACAAGTCCAAGGCCGTCAACGACGTGACGGCCGAGCGCACCGAGGTCGACCGCCTCATCAACGAGCTGGGCTGGCAGGTGGGCGACGACGTCCCGGGTCGGAACCGACTGGCCCATGTCCTCGCAGCTCTGCGCGAGCTCGGCTGTAGCCACGGCACCGAGTTCTTCCATCCGTACGCACAACTCGCGGAACAGTCCGCGGACCGCGAGCTCAGTCTGCTTCCGCGCGACGACATGGAAGTGGAGCGGGCCGCCGCGGTGGCCCGCGCGGTGCTGCTCGACGCGGCGCTCGCCGCGCTGCGCGGGATGGCCCAGGAGCACCTGGTCACCCAGCGTTTCGGCAGACCGGCCGACACGTCCGGCGCGGCCCCGTCGACGCACGGCCGCTCCCCCACCACCGACGCGCCGCCGGCGAACCGCACGCGGCACGCCGGCGACCCGGCGACCGGGGTGCCCCAACAGCTTCCCCGCCGGGCCGACCGTGCCAGCTGAGAGGCACGTGGGAGACGGGCACAGGCACGTTGCCCGGCGGGAGAGCGGCGACACCCGCACCGGCCGCGGTGCGCGCGCCTCAGTCGGCGTACGCGACCCGGTGGCGCCCGCGGATCCTGGCGAGGTCGTACCGCCTGACGGTGCGCGCCGCGAGCCAGCCGCTCATCGGGAGTCACCCGCTGGGTCGGCGTCGTAGAAGGGGCCGTCGAGAAGCGTGGCCGGAATGCCGCGCCAGCGGTCTTCGACGTTCTCGGCGCGAGAGTTTCCGAGCGTCTGCGGCGCACCTCGCCCGTCTCCGGCCGGCCCGCCGATGTGGTAGCCGGGACCGTCGAGGAGCGTGGCCGGGATACCGCGCCACGGGTCTTCGAGGTCCCCGTGGCGAGGGTCTGCGGCCGAATCCTCGGCATCGCGCCCATCCTCACCGTGCGCACCGGTGTCGGTCATGTTCTCGCTCCTCACCTGCCGAAACGCCAGATGGACACGACGCCTCCGCCCGGTCCGGGCCGCGCCGATCAGGGCCGGGGGGCGGCGAAGAAGGTGGGGAACCGGGCGGTCAGACCGAGGTCGCCTCGGGTCTTCAACCGGCCCTTCATCACCAGCATCACCGCGTGCGCGTTGCCCGTGACCAGGTGGACGAAATCAGCCGCGGCCAGGTTCAAGGTCAGCTGTGGCTGCCCGTCGGCGCGGGACGACAGAGTGCAGACGCCGTCGGCGATAACCATCTGGTAGGTGTCGACGCCGCCGTCCGGTCGATCGCCGATGCGCCAGTGCACCACCGCCCGGGTCCGGCCGGCGACCTCGGGCCGAAACGCGGACTGCATCCCGCCGATCAGGTGATCGAGGATTTCGGCACGCCGCTCACCGCGCATGACCTCGCGCAGCTCGTCGTCCGGAGTGTGCTTGACCAGACGGGCGAACTCGACCGGATCCATAGCTTCGACACGTGAATCGTGGATGGACATCAAACTCCTCCATGCTCACCGCAGCAGCGGTGCGACTTCCGTGCCCTCCGGTCATCGCCACCCCCTGCTCTCGTCACACATCCTGGCCCCGAGTTCGACCGGGAGCACCTCCCAGGCTGCGCAGGTGCCAGGGCCCGTCTGATCGGGCGTCGCCGGTGCCCTGCGCTGCGGGAACGGCACGGCGCGAGATGCCCGCCCAGGCGACCGACGCCACGATGGTCGGATGCGACTGTCGCTGAATCTGGGACATCTGGTGGGCGCCGGCGATGCCGCCGGCCGGGTGCGGTTGGCCGTCGAGGCCGAGCGGCTCGGCTTCCACACCGTGTGGGCGGCGGAGGTGTACGGCTCGGACGCGGTGACGATGCTGACCTGGATCGCCGCGCACACCCGGTCCGTCAACATCGGCTCCGCCGTCATGCAGATGCCGGGACGCAGCCCCGCACTCACCGCGATGACCGCCGCGACCCTCGATCGCCTGTCCGGCGGTCGGTTCCGGCTGGGCCTCGGCGTCTCCGGACCACAGGTCTCGGAGGGATGGCACGGCGTGCCCTTCGCCGACCCGCTCGGGCGGACCCGTGAGTACGTCGACGTGCTCCGCCTCGCCCTGTCCCGGCGCCCGCTCGCCCACCCGGGCCGGCACTACCCGCTGCCGCTGGCCGGCGGCGCCGGCAGAGCCCTGCGGTTGACCGTCCATCCGCCCCGCCCGGACCTGCCGATCTATCTGGCCGCGGTCGGCCCGCGCAACCTGGAACTGGCCGGGGAGATCGGCGACGGCTGGCTCGCCGCATTCCTCAGCCCGGAGTTCGCGGCCGAGCAGTTGCGGCACGTCCGGGCCGGCCGGGAGCGAGCCGGCCGGCCCATGGACGGGTTCGAGGTGATCGCGTCAGTGCCGCTCGCCGTCGGCGACGACGTCGGGCGGTGCGTCGACCGGGTCCGCGCGCACGTCGCCCTCTATCTCGGCGGCATGGGCAGCCGAGACCGCAACTTCTACAACCTCCTCGCCGCACGCATGGGATACGCGGACGCGGCCCGTGACGTCCAGGAGCTGTATCTGGCGAAACGGTACGCCGAGGCGGCCGCCGCCGTACCGGCGGACTTCGTCGACCGTACGTCGCTGCTCGGGCCGGTGGACCGGATCGCCGGGCGGCTCCGCGAGTTCGCCGAGGCCGGCGTCACCGAGCTGGCGGTCACCGTCTTCGGCGGCGGCATCGGTGCCCTGCGGGAGGTTCACGAGGCGTACACCGCGGACCGCTCGACGCCGCTCAGGCGGGGGTGACCGTCCGGTTCCAGTCGATCCGGTGCCGGTGCACCGGGCCGAACATCCGCTCGGGCTTCAGCACGGTGTGCCGCGCGACGGGGGCCAGCAGCCGCATGAGCGCGTACGCGACCGGGCCGGGTGCCTTGGCCTGATTGGCGCGCGCGGCATCGGCAGCAATCTTCTCCACCCGGGGCCGGCGCATCATCTCGTAGGTGGCGAACGCCGCCTGCACCCCCGGCACATCACGCAGGCAGCGGGCGAGCTGCACGGCGCTCTCCGAGGCCAACGAGGCGCCCTGACCGGACACCGGGGAGGGCGCGTGCGCGGCATCCCCGACCAGCACCATCCGCCCGCGGTACCACGTCCGCAGCGGGGGCAGGATCTCGATGGCGCCGAACGGGAACACGTCCTGCGGCCCGGCCCGGTCGAGCACGTCGCGCGCCGGTACGTCCTCGGCGTGCACCCGGCGCAACCGGTTCAGCCATCGGTCCGCTGGCACCCGGCGCGCCTCGGACATCGGCATCGGCTCGTCGCTGGTGATGTTGCTGAACCAGTTGACGCGTCCGTCGGATCCGATCCAGTGGCCGAAGAAGGCGTCGTGCCCGTTCGCCAGATGCATGACGCCCGGCTCACCGACCGACGGCACCTCCACGGCGCCGCCCAGGCCGAGCATCCCGGTGTACTGCGCCGTGGGTGCGCCCGGGTCGATGAGGCGCCGGACGGCCGATCGGATGCCGTCCGCGCCGATCAGGACGTCGGCGGTCGCGCTGCTGCCGTCGGCGAAGCTGGCGGTGATGCTGTCCGGCGAGTCCGTGGCGCCGACCAGACGCCGGCCGTAGACGATGCGGACACCCGCCGCCTCGGTCCGCTCGCGCAGCAGTCGTTGCAGGTCGGCGCGCTTGACCGCGCGGCTCGGCGGCAGATCGGGCAGGTGCTCGAAATCGCCGAACGGGCGGCCTCGGCCGTCCGTCATCACGGTACGGCGGATGGGGCTGCCAAGGCGGTGCACGTCGTCCTCGACCCCGACGATGCCGAGCGCGTCGATGCCGTTGGGCGCCAGCATCAACTCGCCGCCGACATCGTCGGACGGTCGGTCGTACGCCTCGAACACGGTCGGCTCGATGCCTGCCCGGCGCAACGCGAGCGCCGCCACACTGCCGGCGATGCCGCTACCGATGATCATGGCTGTTCTGGCCTGTGTCATGCCGCTTCCTCCGGGTCGACGCCCCACACTGCCTCGCGATGGAGCTGAGGTGTGGCCTTCGTACCCGTTTCCCATCAGATGCCTTCTTCCAAAGTGCTGTGGCGGGTGCCCGTCACGACGAGACCGGGTGGGTGGCGAACAGCCACCCACCCGGTCGTCACGGTTCATTTGAAGGAGAGGCCCTTCGCCTTCATCGACGACTTGAGCGTGCTCAGGGCTTTGGGGCCCATCCCGTGCAGCTCCTTGACCTCGGACTCGCTGATCTTGGTGAACTGCTCCAGCTTGGTGTAGCCGGCACCCTCGAGTGCCCGCAGCGCGGGCTTGCCCAGTGAGCTCGGCAGATCGGTGCCTTGCGCCATCGTGTGACTCCCTTCGGTTCTTTGGACGCGCCCGTCCGGCGTTCATGGTGCCCCAGCGGCGGTGCGAAGACGGTCCGGAAACGTTCCGGTCCCGGTGAGTCGCCACCCGTGCCACGCGTACGCGTTCGTGCGCAGTCGCCCTGAACACCCCGGCGGCGAAGATCCACACTGCCCCGCAGCGCACTGACGAAGGTGCATCACCCTCCGTGCGAGGTCGACCATGGAGACGTTTTCCGGGGATTGGCGCACGGGCCCCACCTGCCGAGAACCGACGCCGATCCAGGCCACACCGCCGCCCGGCTCGCACCGGCCCGACGCCACCCGTACGCCCGATCGAGAGGACCTCACGGTGACCGGACCCGACCCGATCCCCGCCCTGACCGCTGACGGTGACGAGCTGGACCGGCTGCTCGCCGGCCTGGACGACACACAGTGGAAGCTGGACACCCCGGCTCCCGGTTGGACCATCGCCCATCAGGTGGCCCACCTGGCCGCGACATTCCGGCTGGCCGGTTTCGCCGCCGCGGACCCGGACGGCTTCCGCGCCCGCGTCGCGACGATGAGCGGTGACTTCGACCGCAACGTCGACGTGGCGCTGTCGGCCTATCTCTCCGACCCGCCGCACGTCCTGCTGAACCGGTGGCGGGAGGAACGCGCCAACGCCGAGAAGGCTCTCGCCGCCGTGCCGGACGGTCAAGTGGTGCCCTGGCTGGTGCGGCCACTACCCGCGCCGGTGCTCGCCTGCGCCGGAATGATGGAGCTGTTCGGCCACGGCCAGGACATCGCCGACACGCTCGGCGTGCGTCAGGTGCGGACGGACCGGATCCGGTTCCTGTGCGGCTTCGCGGTGCGCACCTGGGACTTCGGCTATCAGGCTCGGGGCGAGTCGACCCCCGACGTCGAGTTCGGCTACACGCTCACCGCTCCGTCCGGCGCCGTCTGGCAGTTCGGCCCGGAGGACGCCGAGCAGCGGATCTCCGGGCCGGCCGAGGACTTCTGCCTGCTCGTCACGCGTCGCCGGCACCGCGACGACCTGTCCCTGACCGCGACGGGGGCCGACGCCGAGCACTGGCTGGACATCGCCCAGGCGTACCGCGGGCCGGCCGGTGCGGGTCGCACGCCGGGACAGTTCGGCCGGTCCTGATCATGCCGGATGCACCTCGTTCCAGCAGCGCAACCACGAAGGCGCTGCGCGACACCCGCTGTTGCCAGGATGACGGCATGACCGTCGCGCCGCACGCCGCGGACTTCCTGCTGGGCGACGCGGCACAGCGGCACGCCGGATCCGCACGCCTGGCGGCGCTGGGACCGGTGCACCGGGTGACGCTGCCGTCCGGCGGTCCGGCGTGGCTGGTGGTCGGGTACGACGAGGTGCGCCGGTGCCTGGCCGACACCCGCCTGGAGGGCCGCACCGGCGCGGTAGCCGACCGGCGCGGTCTTTCCGAGCGGCTCCGCCTCGGCATGAACAATCACATGCTGAACCGGGAACCGCCGGACCACACCCGCCTGCGCAGGCTGATCTCCGCGGCGTTCACCCGGCGCCGGATGGAGGACATGCGGCCACGCATCGAGCGGATCGCCGAGGATCTGCTGGACGCGATGGCCGGCGCGGACGAGGTCGACCTCGTCGCGGCGTACGCGTTGCCGCTGCCCATCCGGGTGCTCGGCGGGCTGCTCGGCATCCCCGAGTCGGACGACGCCGCCTTCCACCGCTGGACGACCACACTGACGGCGAGCGCGCTGAGCCTCGCCGAGCTGGAGGCGGCCGCCGGGGAGATGCTGGACTACGCCCAGGGCCTGCTGCGCGACAAACGCCGCGCGCCGGGTGACGACCTCCTCTCCGCCCTGGCATCGGTGCGGGACGGCGGTGACCGGCTCACCGAGGACGAGCTCACCTCCATGGTGTTCCTTCTGCTGATCGCCGGACACGAAACCACCGTCAACCTGATCGGCAACGCGATGCTGGCGTTGCTGACCGACCGCCCGCAGCTCGAGCGGCTGCGCGCCGATCCGGACCTGGTGCCGGACGCCGTGGAAGAGGTTCTCCGGTACGAGAGCCCCGTGCAGGTGGCCGCCCGGCGGGCGCGGCAGCCGCTGGCCGTCGGCGGGGCCACCATTCCGGCCGGCGCGGTGGTGCTGGTCTCGCTGCTGGCGGCCAATCGCGATCCGCAGCGGTTCGCCGAGCCGGCCACGCTGCGCGTCGACCGGCCGCAGAACGCGCACGTGGCGTTCGGGCACGGACTGCACCACTGCATCGGCGCGCCGCTGGCCCGGCTGGACGCGACGATCGCCATCCGCGCGCTGGTGCGCCGCTATCCGCACCTGCGGCTGGCCAACCCGGCCGAATCGCTGGCCTGGCGGGCGAGCGTCGTCATGCACGGCCTGAACGCGCTGCCCGTGCGACTGCGCTGATCTCCCCGTCGCCCCAACCGATCTGGAAAGGAGGAGGCGTGACCGCGAACACCCAGGGTCTGGAGCCGGCCGAGGCCGGCCCGACCGTGGCCGACCTGATCCGGGCGCAGGCCCGGCGGCATCCCGAAGCGATCGCCGTGTCGGACGGCGACGTCGAGCTCACCTACGGCGAGCTGGCACGCCGCGCGGCCGGTGTGCGGGCGGCGGTACGGGCGTACGGTGCCGGGCCGGGACGACCGGTGGCAGTGCTCGCGTCCCCCGGCGCGGACCTGGTCGTCGCGCTCGTCGGCGCGCTCGGTTCGGGGGCGCCGATGGTGTGCCTCGCCGGCACCGGGACCGCGCACGCCGCGCTCGCCGATCTGGGGCCGGCGTGCGTAATCACCGACTCGGACCCGGGCGATCCGGTACGCCGGGCGGTCGACGCGACCGGCGTGCCCGTGCTGGACCTCGCCGGCATCCCCGGCGCCACCGACACCACGGTGTCCGCCGTCGCTCCGGACGCGACCGCCTACGTGGCGTACACGTCCGGCACCACCGGTCGACCCAAGGGCATCCGGCAGACCCACGCCGCGCTGGCCCAGTTCACCGGATGGTTCGCCGCCGAGTTCGGCATCGGTGCCGGCACCCGGCTGGCGCAGTGGGCGGCACCCGGCTACGACGCCTGCCTCGTCGAGGTGTTCGCGGCCCTGCGCGGGGGCGCCACGCTGTGCCCGGTGCCGTGGCGAATACGCGCGGACCCGGATCGCCTGGTGCCGTGGCTGTCACGTGAGCGCGTGACAGTGCTCCAGACCGTGCCGAGCTTCGCCCGTGAGCTGGAGCCGCTGCTCGCCGGCGATCCGGCGTCGACCCGGCTGGCCGCCCTGCTGCTCGCCGGCGAGGCGCTGCCTGGCCCGCTCGCCCGCCAGCTCCGGGCGCGGCTGCCACGGACCAGGCTGGTCAACCTGTACGGACCGACCGAGACCATCCTCGCCACCTGGCACGAGGTGTCCGTCGCGGACACCGGGCCCGGCACCGTCGCGATCGGCCGACCCATCCCCGGACGCGACCTGCTCGTGCTCGACGACCGCGACGGCCCCTGCCCGCCGGGCGAGATCGGTCACCTGGTGATCCGCAGCCGGTACGTCACCACCGGGTACGTGGGGGCGGCGGCCGCGGACAACGGGGTGTTCCACCCGCCGCCCGGCGTCGACGGCGTCACCCCGCACTACCGGACCGGTGACCTCGGCCGGTGGCGCCCGGACGGTGTGCTGGAGTTTCACGGCCGCCGGGATTTGCAGATCAAGATGTACGGCGTCCGCATCGAGCTCGCCGACGTCGAGGCCGCCCTGTCCGCTGACGAAGCCGTGGCCGCCTGCGCCGTGGTGCCCGTGACCGGCTACGACGGTCTGGTCGTCCGCCTCGACGCCTACGTCGTACCCGGCCCAGGCGGGACCCCGGACCACTGGCGCTCGGCACTGCGCCGCCGGTTCGGCGATCCCGTCCTGCCGGTCACCTTCACCACCGTGGATTCCCTGCCGCGCAACACCGGCGGCAAGGTCGACCGGCGCGCCCTGGCCGGCCTCCGTACCGGAAGAACGAAACACCGCGATCCGATGGAGTGTGCACTGTGACCCTTGTCGAGACCCAGACGACCGTCGACTTCGACGGCGAGACCGTCGGCGTGCCCGATGTGTGGAAGGTCGCGGTGGACCGCGTCCGCTGCGGCGTGAACCGGGACGCGCTGGGCCGTGCGGCCAGCAGCCGGGCCATGTTCGAGGACACCGTACGACGCGGTGAGCCGGTGTACGGCGTCACCACCGGTTACGGCGAGATGGTCTACATGCTCGTCGACACCTCGAAGGAGGTCGAGCTCCAGACCAACCTCGTGCGCAGTCACAGCGCCGGCGTGGGGCCGGACTTCGCCGAGGACGAGGCCCGGGCGATCGTGGCGGCCCGGCTCAACGCCCTCGCCAAGGGATATTCCGCTGTCCGCCCCGAGGTGCTGGAGCGGTTGGCGCTGTATCTGAACGAGGGCCTGACGCCGGCCATCCCGCAGATCGGCTCGCTGGGAGCGAGCGGTGACCTGGCTCCGCTGGCACACATCGCCTCCACCCTCATCGGCGAGGGTTATCTGCTGCGTGGTGGTAGCCGCGTGCCGACCGGCCCGGTGTTGCGCAAGCTCGGCATCGAGCCGCTGGAGCTCCGCTTCAAGGAGGGCCTCTCACTGATCAACGGCACCTCGGGCATGACCGGCCTGGGCTGCCTGGTGGCCAAGCGCGCGCTCGACCAGGTTCGCCAGGCGGAGGTCGTCACCGCGCTGGTGTTGGAGACCATGCGTGCGTCGACCAGTCCGTTCCTCGCCGAGGGCCACGACATCGCGCGCCCGCACCGCGGTCAGATCGACACCGCGGCGAACATGCGGGCCCTGATGCGGGGCAGCGGGTTGGCGCTGGAGCACGAGGACCTGCGCCGGCAGCTGCAGGCGACCGAGCGGGCCGCGAACGGCGTCTCCCGTACGGAGATCTACATGCAGAAGGCGTACACGCTGCGGGCCATCCCGCAGGTGGTGGGCGCCGTCCGGGACACCGTGTACCACGCCATGGAGAAGCTGGAGACCGAGGTCAACTCGGCCAACGACAACCCCCTGTTCTTCGTCGGCAAGGAGGTCTTCCACGGCGCCAACTTCCACGGCCAGCCGATCGCCTTCGTGATGGACTTCCTGACCATCGCGCTCACCCAGCTCGGGGTGTTCTCCGAGCGGCGCACCAACCGACTGCTGAACCGGCATCTCAGCGACGGGCTGCCGGAGTTCCTCGTGGCCGGCGATCCCGGCCTGAACAGCGGCTTCGCCGGCGCGCAGTACCCGGCCACCGCGCTGGTCGCGGAGAACCGCACCATCGGTCCGGCCAGCACCCAGAGCGTGCCGTCCAACGGCGACAACCAGGACGTGGTCAGCATGGGCCTGATCGCCGCCCGCAACGCCCGGCGGGTGCTGGAGAACAACGACCGCATCCTCGCCGTGGAGTTCCTGGCCGCGGCGCAGGCGGTGGACCTGCGGGGTGGGCCCGACGGGCTGAGCCCGGCCGCCCGGGCCACCTATGACACCGTCCGCGGCCTCGTGTCCACGCTGAACGAGGACCGGTACATGTCCGACGACATCGAGCGGACCGCCGAGGCGCTGTCGCGCGGGGTGTTCCTGACGGAGCTGGAGCGCGCCGATGTCGTGCTGCGCTGACGGGGCTACGGGCAGGGCGGCCGCCGCCACCACCACGCCGGCCCCGGCCGACCGGGCGCAGTGGCTGGCTGCCCGCAAGGCGCTGCTGGAGCGGGAGAAGGAACTGACCCGGGCCCGCGACGCGGTGACCCGGGAGCGGCAGGCGCTGCCCCTGCTGACCGTCGACACGGACTACACCTTCATCGCCCCGGGCGGGCGCCGGCTGAGCCTGCTCGACCTGTTCGAGGGCCGGCGCCAGCTCATCACGTACCACTTCATGGGTTCGTTGGAAGGGTACGGCTGGTGTCCGATCTGCTCGTTCTGGGTGGACAACATCGGTCACCTGGCACACCTGCACGCCCGGGACACCACGCTGGTGGTGGTGTCACCGGAGCCGCCAGCGGAGACGGAGCAGTTCGTCAAGCGGATGGGCTGGACCGTGCCGTTCGTCTCCTGCCACGGCACCACGTTCTACGAGGACTTCCACGTGCGCCTCGACGACGACGACCCGGAGCCGGAGATGCCCGGCGTCAGCACGTTCCTGCGCGAGGGCGACGTGGTGCGCTACGCCTACTCCACCTACCGGCGCGGTAGCGACCTGCTCAACAACACCTACAACTACCTCGACCTCACCCCGCTGGGTCGCCAGGAAGATCACCTGGAGGACAAGATGGACTGGGTCCGCCACCACGACGACTACGAGAGGTGGTGAGCGGATCATGATCAACGTGTTTCAGCCGTCCCTCGGCGAGGCGGAGCTGAACGCCATCGCAGAGGTGTTCGGCAGCAACTGGGTCGGCAAGGGACCGCGCACCGCTGCGTTCGAGGCGGCCTTCGCCGGCCACCTCGGTGTGGACACCGACAGGGTCACGGCGGTGAACTCGTGCACCGAGGCGACGTTCATCGCGATGCAGCTCGCCGGTGTGGGGCCCGGCACCGAGGTGGTGCTGCCGACAGTGAGCTTCGTCGGTGCGGGCAACGCCATTGCGGCGCACGGTGGCCGTCCGGTCTTCTGCGACGTGGACCCGCACACCCTCAACCCCACCGTCGACGACGTGGCGGCGGCACTCACTCCGTGCACCCGCGCAGTGCTGGCGCTGCACTACGGTGGCCGGCCCGGTGACATCGCGGGCATCGCCGAGCTGTGCCGGGAACGCGGAATCCTCCTCATCGAGGACGCCGCCTGCGCGGTGGACTCCAGCGTGGACGGCGTGCCCTGCGGCACGCTCGGCGACATCGGCGTGTGGAGCTTCGACGCACAGAAGATCGTCGTGGCCGGCGACGGCGGCATGCTCACCGCCCGCGATCCCGAGCTGGTGGCGCGGGCCGCCAAGCTCGCGTACTTCGGTCTGGAGCAGTTCAGCGGCTTCTCCCAGGCCCGGCGCTCGGCGCACCGATGGTGGGACTTCGACATCTCGTCGTTCTCCAGGCGTTCGATCATGAACGACATGCAGGCCGCCGTCGGCCTTGTGCAACTGGGCCGACTGCCGGACTTCGCCGACCGGCGGCGAACTGTCGAGGCTCGCTACGACAGCGGCCTCGCCGACGTGCCCGGTCTGACCCTGCCCCCGCCGCTGCCCCCCGGCCAGCGCAGCTCGTACTACCTGTACTGGGTGCAGATGGACGAGGGAATCCGCGACGACGTGGCCAGCGATCTGTACGCCCAGGGCATCTACACGACGTTCCGCTACCCCATCCTGCACCGGGTGGCCGCGTACGGGTCGACAGCGCGGCTGCCCCGGGCCGAGCGGGCCGCCGAACGCACCCTGTGCCTGCCGATGCACCAGGCGCTCAGCGACGACGACGTGGACGCGGTCGTCGCGGCGCTGCGCGCATCCCTCGCCCGTCGGCTCGGCCGGCACACCGTCGCGGCGGGAGACACCCGGTGACCGGCCAACCCACTGTGACCTCGGCGGCTTACGACGCCGACGTGGCCGAGATCTACGACCTGCTGTACGCGGGACGGGGCAAGGACTTCGCCGCCGAGGCGGACGCCGTGGCGCGCGTGGTCCGCGAGCGCCGGCCGCAGGCCCGGTCCGTGCTGGACGTGGCCTGCGGGACCGGCGAGCACCTGCGGCGGCTGGCGACGACCTTCCTGGAGGTCGCCGGACTCGAACTGTCCCCGGCGATGTGCACTGTGGCGCAGGCCAAGCTGCCGTCCGGCGCCGTCCACGTCGGCGACATGCGGTCGTTCGCGCTGGGCCGCGAATTCGATGCCGTGTGCATCCTGACCGGCACCATCGGCTACGCCCACGACGTCGACGAGCTCTGCGCGACGGTCCGGACGATGGCCGCGCACCTCGTTCCCGGTGGCGTACTGGTGATCGACCCATGGTGGTCCCCGGACACCTTCCTCGACGGGCACGTCGCCCACGACGTGGTCCACGACGACACCCGTACCGTCGTGCGGGTCTCGCACTCGGCGCGGCAGGGGCAGGCGGCCCGGCACGAGGCGCACTACGTCGTCGCCGACGACGGCGGTATCCGGCACTTCTCCCACGTGCAGATGCTGACCCTGTTCACCCGGGAGGACTATCTCGAGGCCCTGCGGTCGGCGGGCTGTACCGCCGAGCATCTCACCGATGCCGGCGGCCTGCCCGGCCGTGGCCTGTTCGCCGGGGTCCGCCGATGACCTACACCGCGGAGTTCGCCGAGATCTACGAATTCATCTACCGCAGCCGGGGCAAGGACTGGGCCGCCGAGGCGGAGACCCTGACCCGGTTGATCCGCGACCGGCGTCCGGAGGCCGCCAGCCTGCTCGACGTGGCCTGCGGGACGGGCGCACACCTGGCCACCTTCGCCGGCACCTTCGACGAGGTGGCCGGCGTGGAGCTGTCCGAGCCGATGCGTGCGACGGCCCGGACGCGCCTACCCGGGGTGCCCGTGCACGACGGCGACATGCGCGACTTTCGCCTGGGCCGCCGCTTCGACGCGGTCACCTGCATGTTCAACGCCATCGGCTACCTGGGCTCGGTGGCCGAGTTGCGCCAGGCCGTGTGGTCCATGGCGCAGCACCTGGAGCCGGGCGGCGTGCTGGTGGTGGAACCGTGGTGGTTTCCCGAGCGGTTCCTCGACGGTCATCTGGCCGTCGACTCCGACACCGACGGGACGCGGGCGGTGGCCCGGATGTCGCACACCACCCGCACCGGGCGGATGTCGCACCTGGAGGTGCGCTTCCTGGTGGGGGACGCGGGCGGTATCCGGGAGTTCACCCAGACGTCGCACCTCATGCTGTTCAGCCGCGACGAGTACCTGGGTGCGTTCGCGGACGCCGGCTGCCCGGCCGAGTTCCTGGATGACGGGCTTACCGGGCGCGGCCTGTTCGTCGGGCAGCGCGGCTGAGACGAAGGAGAGCGACGATGCGCTACACCCGACTCGGCCGTACCGCCCTGGAGGTCAGCCCGCTGTGCCTGGGCACGCTCAATCTCGGTGTGCGCACCACGCGCGAAGAGGCGTTCCGCCTCATGGACGAGGCGCTGGACCACGGCATCAACTTCTTCGACACGGCTAACCACTACGGCTGGCAGGTGCATCGAGGGCTGACCGAGGAACTCATCGGCGCATGGTTCGACCAGGGCGACCGCCGGCGGGAGAAGGTGGTGCTGGGGACCAAGGTGTTCAACCCGATGAGCGACTGGCCCAACGACCGAGGGTTGTCCGCCCGGCACATCGTCGCCTCCTGCGAGGACTCCCTGCGGCGGCTGCGCACCGACTGGATCGACCTGTACCACATGCACCACTTCGATCCACACGCCGGCTGGGACGAGATCTGGCAGGCGATGGAGATGCTGACCGGCCAGGGCAAGATCCGGTACGTCGGCTCCTCGAACTTCGCCGGGTGGCACATCGCCGCGGCGCGGGAGACGGCGACCCGACGCGGTCACCTCGGGCTCGTCGTCGAGCAGTGTGCCTACAACCTGGTGGCCCGGCAGGCCGAGACGGAGGTGATCCCAGCGGCCCAGGCGTACGGCGTCGGGGTGTTCGCCTGGTCCCCGCTGCACGGCGGGCTGCTCGGCGGCGCGCTCCGGAAGCTGGCCGACGGCACCGCGGTGAAGACGGCGCAGGGGCGCGCGATGCGGGCCCTGGAGGACCGGTACGAGGCCGTCGCCGACTACGAGAAGTACTGTGCCGGTCTCGGGCTGGACCCGGCCGAGGTGGCGCTCGCCTGGGTACTGGGCCGTCCCGGACTGACCGGCGCGGTGATCGGTCCACGCACCCTGGCGCACCTGCACGGTGCCCTCGCCGCCCTCGACAGCCCGCTCGACCCCGCGGTGATCCGGCGCCTGGACGAGCTGTTCCCTCCGGTCGCCGGCGCCAGCCCGCCGGCGGGCTGGTGAATCACCTCGAACCCGAAGGAGAGACCCGCCATGCGTGTCCTGTTCGTCGCTCCCCCGGACCTGAAGTCACACCTCTACATCATGACGCCGCTGGCCTGGGCGCTGCGCACCGCCGGTCATGACGTGCGCGTCGCCTGCCAGCCGGGCTCGACCGAGGCGCTGGCGCAGGCGGGGCTCACCGCCGTCCTGGCCGGTGAGCCCATGGCCGAGACGCTGGCCGAGGTCGACGAGATGTCCGAGCCGCCGAAGCGCCAGGCCGCGCCGGCCACGCTGCCGGTGCAGACCGACTACGCCCGGGACGATCCGTACGCCGAGCTTGAGTACCTCACCACCAACCTCCTCCCGTTCCTGCACACCGACGAGATGCTCACCGACCTGATCGGTTTCGCCCGCGCCTGGCGGCCGGACCTGGTGCTCTGGGACGCGATGACCTACGCCGGACCGGTGGTGGCCCGGGCCTGCGGCGCGGCGCACGCGCGCATCCTGTTCGGCACGGACGCCTTCGTGCAGCTCTGGGAGGCGGTCCGGGCGGCCGGCGGGTCCCGCCCGGACCCGATGCGCGCCTGGCTGGAGCCGCTGCTGCGCACGCACGGCGGCGGCGCGTTCGCCGACGACGTCGTGCACGGCCAGTGGACGATCGACACCATGCCGCCGTGGACCTGGCGCCCCAGCTCACCGCACTACATCCGGATGCGTCACCTCGCCTTCAACGGCCCGTCGGTGGTGCCGCGGTGGCTCTACGAGCCGCCGGTCCGGCCGCGGGTCTGCGTCACGCTGGGCATGACCCACCGCGAGGCGGACGTCGCCGAGGCCTCCGCCGTGGACCTGCTCGAGGCGGTGGGCGACCTCGACATCGAGGTGGTCGCCACGATGAGCGCGGAGCAGCTCGCCTCGGTGCCGCGGATACCGGACAACGTGCGGGTGGTCGACTTCGTGCCGATGAACGTCCTGCTGCCGACGTGCAGCGCCATCGTGCACCACGGCGGATCCTCGACGATGGCCTCAGCCTTCGAGCACGCCGTACCGCAGCTCATCGTGCCGAGCGCGTACTGGAGCGAGAAGTGGTTCGGCCCGGTGGCGCAGGCGAACGGGCTGCAGGAGCGTGGCGCCGGGGTGTGGCTGGCCTACGACTCCGACTACCTCACTCCCGCGGGGCTCCGCGAGGACCTGATGCGGGTGCTCAAGGACCCGTCGTTCAAGGAGAACGCGGTCCGCCTGCGTACCGAGATGATGGGTCTGCCCACGCCCAACGAGGTGGTGCCCGCCGTGGAGAAGTTGACGGCGGCCTACCGGCGGGCGGGCTGAGGCAGGGCTGTGCGCCTCCGCGCGGACGGGGGCGGGCCGGCGGAGGCGCACAGCCTGTTCGGGGGTTAACGCAGCGGTTCCAGCAGCACCACCGGGATCTCCCGGGATGCCTTCTTCTGGTAGCGGCGGTAGGTGGAGAAGATCCCCGCCATCTTCTCCCACAGCGCGGGCCGCTCGGCCTCAGCGGCGACCGACGCCTTGGCCTGGAAGGTCTCGCCGTACACCTGCACTGACACCTCCGGTTCGGCGCAGAGGTTCAGGTACCAGGCGGGATTCGCCTCCTGCCCGCCCGCCGAGGCCACCACCACGTACCGGTCGCCGTCCCGCCCGTAGATCAGTGCGGTGCGGCGCAGCTTGCCCGTCCGGCGGCCCCGCGTCGTCAGGAGCAGGGTGGGCAGCTTGCCCTGGAAGTCGTGTCCCTTGGCGCCGTCGCTCTCCACGTAGGAGCGCACGTGGTCGGCCACCCACTTGGTGGGACTGTCGTGGATCTCTTCGTCAGCCATGTGTCATCCCTGTTCTCCGTCGAGCAGTCGACGATAGCGTTCGACCAGCGCCGGAGGTGCCGGATCGGGGCCGGGTGGCACGACCTCGCGGCCGGCCAGGTGATCTTCGAGCAGGTCGAGGCCGGCGTGCCAGCCGGCCGCGCTGTAGGCGATGTGGCCCGGGTCGGCCACCGTGGTCAGCAACGTGAGGTCGGTCCCGTCCCCCGCGGCGGACAGGTCCCAGCGCAGGGTGTCCGGACCCCAGGTGTACGCGAAGAGGTGGGGTGGGTCGACGGCGAGGACCTGGCCCAGGTCCGTGTCGCCACCGGGCCAGGTGAACGTCATCGCGGCGCCAGCCTCCGGCACCAGCTCGACGGTCATCGGCGTCCACCAGGCGTTGACCTGATCCGGTTCGACGAGGCACCGCCACACCGCGGCGACCGGTGCCGGATAGCGGCGCCGCAGCCGCACGCTGGGCCGCGCGCTGTCCCGGCACAGCGTCACCTGGGTGCCATCCACGTCGAGTGACATGGTTACTCCTTCCGCGATGCCCGGCGGGCCAGGCCCGCCGGGCATCGGCGTCAGCGTTGAGGCGGAACGGTCTGCGGGGCGTCGTCGGTGCGGCCGGCCTCGACGCCGGCGGCGTCCGCGGCCGTAGCCTGCTCGGCAAGCGGCGGTATGTCGGTCGGCGGCGTCATCTCGCTCAGCTCGGTGTGCCGCAGTGCGAAGTACGCGAAGATGGCCAGGCCGATCATCAGCGCCGCGCTGACCCAGGCGACGTTGTTCAGACCGACGGTGAACGCGGCCCGCGCCGGCGCCAGCAGGTCGGGGAACTGCGCGGACAGCACGCTGGCGGGGGCGATGCCCTCGCGGGCGGCCTCCACCACGTCCGGCGGCACCGTGTCGGGCACCGTGTCCGCCAACTCGCTGCGGTAGGTCGCCATGCCGATGCTGCCGAGCGTGGCGATGCCGATCGAGATGCCGAACTCGTTGCTGGTCTGCTGCAACGACGACGCGGAGCCGATCCTGTCCGGCGGCGCGGCGCCCATCACCAGCATGGTGCCCAGCGACGAGGGCAGGCCCATACCGAACAGCAGCACCGCGAAGCCCGCGACGAGCAGCCCGAGACCGTCCACGCTCTCCACCTGGGCCAGGATCAGATAGCCCACCACCCCGATGCCGAGCCCGAGCGCGATCACCCTGCCCGCCTTCAGTTTGGCGGTGAGGCCCGGCGCCAGGAACAACGCGATGATCATGGCCAGGGACGGCGGCAGCAGCCACAGGCCCGCCCGCAGCGGTGACAGCCCCTCGATCACCTGGAGGAACTGGGTCACCAGCAGAGACGCGCCGCCGTTGAGCGCGCTGACCAGCAGGCCGAGGATGAGCGCGGCGCGCAGCGTGGCTATGCCGAACAGGCGCAGGTCGAGCAGCGGGTCGGTGAGGCTCCGCTGCCGCCGCACGAAGAGCACGCCGACCAGAACGCCGAACACCATGGCGAGCAGCGCCGGTGCCGTGAAGCCGTCCTGGGCGAGCTTCTTCAGCCCGTACACCAGCGAGATCATCGCGACCAGGGACATGGCGACACTGAGCAGGTCGAGCTTGCCCGCGCCCGGGTTGCGGCGCTCCGGCAACAGCACCGGCGCCACCACCAGGACGAGGACCATGATCGGGACCGCGAGCAGGAACGCCGAGCCCCACCAGAAGTACTCGAGCATGATGCCGCCGACCAGGGGCCCGAGCATCAGACCGCCCATGAAGCAGCTCATCCACGACGCGATCGCCATGCCGCGCTGCGCCGGGTCCCGGAACATGTGTGTGATCAGGGCCAGGGCGGCGGGCATTCCTGCCGCGCCGGCCACGCCGAGCAGGGCGCGGGCGCCGATGAGCATCTCCGGCGTCGTGGCGTACGCCGCCAGCAGCGACGCCGCGGCGAACGCGGCGGAGCTGATCAACAGCATCCTGCGGTTGCCGAAACGGTCACCGAGCGTGCCCATGGTGACCAGCAGGCCGGAGGTGAGGAACCCGAAGATGTCCACGATCCACAACTGCTGGGTCGTGGTGGCGCCGAGGTCGGCGCTGAGATGCGGTAGTGCGAGATACAGGACCGTGAGGTCCACCGAGGCCAGCAGGGTGGGCAGGCAGAGCACAGCCAACCCGATCCATTCCCGGCGGCCCGCCCG
The DNA here is from genome assembly GCF_049841475.1 of Micromonospora sp. DT15. Classification (NCBI taxonomy): domain Bacteria; kingdom Bacillati; phylum Actinomycetota; class Actinomycetes; order Micromonosporales; family Micromonosporaceae; genus Micromonospora; species Micromonospora sp. DT15. The sequence goes on along the minus strand of NZ_JBNCKJ010000003.1, from coordinate 89,358 downwards.
CGGCACGGCCGCAGTGGTGCCTTCGGTTGTCATCGAATTCCTTCCTGAAGTTTCCCGAGTCGGGTGTCGGTCGGCGCCACGCGTCCGCGCCGCAACGTGTCGGCCCACCAGACGAGCTGTTCGAGCATGCGACCAGCCGCGACCGTCAGACCGGGATCGACCGGCCGGCCGGCGAGATCGAAGGCGGACCGGTGGTGAGGGATGGTCACCGGGTCGCGCACCGTCATCGCGTCCAGGTCGGTGAACACCTGGCGCAGATGGTCCACCGCCCGCAGCCCCGCTGCCGGACCGCCGTAGCAGACAAAGCCAACGGGCTTGCGCCGCCATTCGTCGCGGAACCAGTCGATGGCCGTCTTCAACGACCCGGGGAAGCTGCCGTTGTACTCCGGTGTGACGACGACGAACGCGTCCGCGGCGGCCAGCCATGGTGCGAGGTCGCGAACGGCGGGCGGAGCCGGGTCGCCGGCGACCTCGGGCAGGCGGGCCTCGGCGAGGTCGATCACGTCCGCCTCGATGCGCCCACCACGGTTGGTCTCGTCGCACAGCCAGCGTGCCGGGACCGGACCGAACCGGCCTCGGCGGATGCTGGCAATGACGATCACCAACCGCAGATGGTTCTCGCTCATCCTGGCGTCACCTCTCCCCGGCTCGCCGGCTTCCCCGCAACAGTGGTCAGCCTTCCGTGCCGGGGTTCCGGTTCGGTTCCGGCCGGACGTGCGCCGACCGGAACCCCCGGGTCACCGCTGGGCGGCGATCTTCTCGAGAACCGGCACGATCTCGCTCGGTGCCGGCTCGGCGAGCATCTCGCCCCGGATCCGGTCGGCGGCCGCCCGGAACTCCGGCTCGTGCACCAGCCGCAGGACGTTGTCGCGGATCGCCTCGGGCGTCGCCCGGTCGAGCGTCAGATCCAGGCCGGCGCCCTGCTCGCGCAACATGTCGGCGCGCACGACGGCGTCCCACAGGTCGGGGACGAGAGTCAACTGCGGCACGCCGTACGCCATCGCTGTCGACACCACGCCGGCGCTGCCGATGTGCACGACGGCCGCGCAGCTGGGCAGCAGCGCGTGCATCGGCACGAAGTTCACCACCCGGACGTTGGGCGGCACGTCGGCCAGTTCGCTCTCGTCGACGGCCAGCGTCGCGACCACCTCGACGTCGGCGTCGGCGAAGAGCTTGAGCGTCGAGACCGGGATCGGGTCGTAGCCCAGCATGTAACGCATCGAGATGCCGGCGGTCACGCAGACCCTCGGGCGCTCCGGGCGCTCGCGCAGCCAGCCGGGGACCCGGGCCGGACCGTTGTACGGCACATACCGGAACGGCACGATTCGCAGCCCGACGTCCAGCCGCATGCTCTCCGGCGCCTGGTCCAGGGTGTACTGCCCGGTCAGCACGTCGGCGTCGTAGGTGACTCCGAACCGCTCCAGGTGCGCGGCGGCCCAGTCCTGCATCGGGTCGCGCCGCTGATCCTCGGGCTGCTCGGCGAGCAACGCCTGGAACCGGTTGTAGATGCGGGTCTGCGCGTCGGCTCCCCAGAGCAGACGGGCGTGCGCGGCGCCGGTGACCCGGGCCGCGATGGCGCCGGCGAGGGTGAAGTTCTCCCAGATGATCAGGTCCGGCTGCCACTCCCGCGCGTACGCCACGAGGGCGTCGACCATCGGGTCGTTGAACACCTTGGCCGAGGTCTCCACGGCCTCGTCGAAGAACGCCAGCAGGGCCGGATAGTCCATGTCGGCGCCGCCGGTCCGCAGCGCCGTGGTGATCCGCTCGCCCCAGGTCGGGTCGTCGGCCTTGGCCGCGATGACCGACATGAAGTCGTGGTCCTCCCCGACCTGCACGGCGGTCAGGCCGGACTGCACTACCGCGTCCATGAGGGCCGGTTGGGTGGCGACCCGGACCTCGTGGCCGGCGGTGCGCAGGGCCCAGGCCAGCGGGACCATGTTGTAGTAATGGGTGGTTTCCGCATAGGTGGCGAACAGAACGCGCATCGGTGCCCTTTCGGTCGGGTCGTCGTGTGCCCGCCTACCGTCCACCAGCCGCCCTGGCCGGGGCATCTCGCAGATTGCGCACCTCGATCGCCCGGCAGCGGGCGTAGTCCGGCAGCAACCCCGCCTCCCTTGCCTGCTCCAGGGTCGGCGCGGCGCGGTCGCGCTCGGACAGATCGTGCCCGGCGGGGTTTCCCACCGGCAGACCCAGCCGTGGATCGAGGACGGAGACGGCGCGCTCGTCAGAAGGCTCGTACTCCCGCGAGAGCAGGTACTGCATGACGGCGTCGTCGGTCAGCGCGACGAAGGCGTGGCCGACACCGACCGGCAGGTACAGCGCGTCCATCCGGTCGCCGGTGAGCCGCACCGCGTCCCACTGGCCGTACGTGGGCGACCCCACCCGGATGTCCACCACGATGTCGAGCAGGGCGCCGTGCACGCAGTAGACGTACTTCTCGGCGCCGGGGGGTGCGGCTGTGTAGTGCACCCCCCGAACCACCCCCCGCCGGGAACGGCTGTAGCTGGCCTGCGCGAGTGGGAACAGCGGACGGCCGGTGGTCTCGGCGAACAGGCCAGCCTGCAACGGGGTGCCGAAGAAGCCCCGGTCGTCGGGGAACACCGGCGCGGTGAAGTGCAGGGCCCCGGTCACGGCGAGCGGGCTCACTGTCACGGTGACCCCGTCAGAACCAGTAGCTGATGTACGGGCTGCGCTCCGGCACCGCCATGGCGTCCCACAGTCGCACCTTGCGCGCGTCCGGGGCGCTGATCCGGCCGGCCCTGGTGAGCGCGGCCGCCGGGGTGCCACCGAGCAGGATGACGGCCAGCGCGCCGACGCCCATCTCCAGGTCGGCCGCGCCGGTGACCGGCTCGCACGTGGCGTGCCCGTCGGTCACCTCCAGCCGGAACGTGCCGGCCGCCAGGCCCTCCGGGTCGTGCACGGTGAGCGTGAGGACGCCGTCGCAGGCCCAGCCCCGGGTGCGCAGGAGCCGTGGCACATCCAGCGGACGGATCCAGAGGGCGTCCTGGCGGCGGACACGCATCCGTCGCGCGTCGTCGACCCACCAGCGCAGCGGGCTGTCCACCGGCATCCGCCACACGTCGATCTCGCGGACCAGGTCGACGGAGAACAGGTGCCGCCAGAGCGCGCCCTCCGCCTCCTGGTCGGCCGCTAGGAAGTCGATGACGTGCAGCTTGCTCTGCGGCGCGGACTCCGCCGTCCAGTCCGGCATGATCCGGTATGTCACCAGCCCACGGTCGTCGATAGCGGCGCAGTGCCGGGGCCCGTACCCCGGGGCGCCCAGGGCGAGAGCCTCCTCCAGCGCGCCGGACGCGGGGTCGCCGGCAAGCCGGTCCCAGTAGCACGAGGGGGTGAGCACCTCACCGGGCGTCTGCGCCGCCTGCTGGGAGTACAGCTTGTACCCGAGGTCCCGGGCCTGCGTACCGTCGATCCGACGCGGACGCAGGTCGCGGCCCGGCACGTCGTCGCGCAGGCCGACCGCCCGGACATCGAACTCGACCGCGTCGGACCAGGTCGCGGGGCCGGAACCGAACCGGCCGTAGATCGGCCACTCGGACGCGCCCCCGACGACGATCGCCTTGCCCTCGTCGACGGCCCGCCGGTTCAGGTGCGCGACAGTGGCGCGCAGCAACCCGCGCCGGGCCACCACCGGGTGCGCGGAACCACCGGTGCACGCGGCGGCCGGCACCGTGTTTCCGCCGGGGAGTACAAGGTCACGGTCGAGCGCGGTGTTGGTGGCGACGTACCGTTCGTCGTCGGCGACCGCCACGGCCCGATCCGGCGGGTGTGTGCGCCGGTAGAAGTCGAGGATCTCGGGATCGGCGCTGACCGGGTTGCCGAAGGCACCGAGCCAGCAGTCCAGCCATTCCCCGTACCGGTCGTCAGGGAGGTCGGTGACCAGCTGGTAGCCGGGAGGCAGCGTGCTCACGAGTGCGCCCCTTCGTGGGTACGGGCGCCGGCCAGCGGCGCGTCCGGGTCGGCCAGGACCCTGCCGAACAGGTCGCGGAACTCGGCCAGCATGCGGTCCACTGTGGTCTGCTCGAACCGGTCCGTGCTCGAGCTGACGGCGCAGAAGATCTCACCGTCCGGGTCGATGTCGATGGTCCACAGGATCGCGTCGTCGGGGATGCCCGGGCCCTGCGCCTGGGACAACCGCCGACGCACCGGCGCGTACTCGACCGCACCGGCGGACCGGGTCTTCGACGCCGCGGGGTTCTGGAACACCGCGAAGCCCGGCACGACCATGCCGCCCTGTTCCAACCCCGCGATGACGTCCGGGGCCCGCTGCGCCAGCCCGACGAACGGCACCTCGTGCGGGAATGCCTCCAGGCAGGTGGCGCGCACCCGGGCGAGGACGTCGCGGTAGGTGACGCAGCCCGAGATGTCGGTTCGCAGCGGTGACATGTTGACGAAGTAGCCGACCGTGGCCTCGGCCCACTCGTGCCGGCGGCCGGGTCCGGGGGTGAGGGTCCACACCACCCCGTCCGAGACACCGGTCATCCGCTGGAGATGGATGAGCTGCGCCGCGAAGATCACCATGAACGGTGAGCTTCCCGTCGCACGGCCCAGACGCAGGGCGGCCGAGCCGAGCCGGGCGTCGATCTGGAAACGGTCGACGCGGGTGACGCCCGGATGGTCGGGGTTCGCCGGCCGGTCCGCGGCGATGACGACGGGGCGCGCTCCGGCCAGCCGCTCACGCCAGTACTCGAAGGACGGGTCGGACCCGCCAGCGGCGGCATCTCCCTCGGTGCGTCGCACGTAGTCGCGATACCGCGGCGGGTCCGGCAGGTCGGGCTTGCCGCCGGCCAGGCGGGCGGCGTAACACGCGGCCAGGTCGTCCATGACGATGCCCAGTGACCACACATCGATCAGCGGCAGGTACGCGACAAGCACCAGCACCGCGTCCCGGTCGTCGAAACGGCCCAGGTACGCCCAGAGCAGGGGAAGCTCGTCCGCGTCGAAGTGACCGGACTCGGCCTCGTCGAGGAACCGCTCGGCCCGTACGCCCCGGCCGTCCGGGTCGTCGCCCAGGTCATGCACCTGGAGCCGGGCCGGGCACGGGTCCCGCACCTCCTGTTCCCAGCCGTCGGCGCCCCTGATCACCATGGTCCGCAGTGGTTCGTGCCGGGCGATGACGTCGTCCAGAGCCCCGCGGAGCAGGTCGGCGTCGACCGGCCCGGTGAGCCGCCAGCCACCGCTGGAGATGGGGCGCGGGCCGAACCCCGCCGTGGAGCCGTCCTCCTGATGCTGCCCGCGCAGGAACTCCTGCTCGATGGAGAACGGGAAGCGGTTCTCTGCGTACACCATTCCACCGTGCCTTTCCACGTGGTCGAGCCCGCTCGGGTCAGCGCCGTTCCGCACGCGCGAGAACCGCCCGGGCGAAGGCGGCGCGTGTCGGATCCTTGAACAATTCCTCGACGGGAACGTCGATGCCGGTCCGGTCACTTATCCGCGCGACGATGCGAAAAGCCGCTATCGATTGCCCGTTCAATTCGAAGAATGTCGCGTCGGGCGGGCCGGCTGCGGTGTCGAGCACGTCCTCCCAGATCGCTGTGACGTGCTTTTCGAGATCGGCGCGCGATTGTTCTGACATCCGGATCCCCTCGGCCGGGAATTCACTGTCTCGCGAGCTGAAGCATCACACGGGTACGACCCGATGTTCATCTCCTGCGTTGCGCAGGCTCGTCAGCGCCGGGCCATCGACCGGTCGTCGCGCAGCAGGTCGTCGAGCGGCGCGCCGGCCCCTGCGGCGCGCTCCGCGACCAGTTGGGCCGGCCCCAGGTCGGCAGCCAGGAGCCCGGCGACGCGTCGCGAGTCGTGCCGGTCCGCGTCCGGTGACGGCAGTCCCGCCGCGTCGCGGGCGGCGTCCGCCGCGCCCAGCAGTCGGGCCGCCCGCACCGGGTCACCGGCCAGCCGGTACGCCCCGGCGAGCCCTTCCAGGGCGAGCGCCACCGCTCGCGGGTCACCGCTGGCCTGAGCTGCGGCAAAGCCCTCCCGGTGCCGGTGCAGCGCGTCGTCGGCCGCACCGCGCTGCTCGGCGACGAAGCCGAGCTCCGCGCCGACCGCTGCCACGCCGGCATGCCAGCCGGCCTGCCTGTTCCACTCCAGCCACGGGTGCAGCAGTCGCTCGGCGGCGTCCCATCTGCCCTGCCGGCGTGCCGTGATCGCCAACCCCAGGTCGGCGAACTGCTCCAGGGCCAGATTGGACTGTTCCTTGGCCATGTGCCGGGCCTGGGCGTGCATGTCGCCAGCGGCGGCGTGGTCGCCGGCGTCCAGCGCGATCCGTCCCAGTTCGTTCAGCTGGTACGACACCTCCGGCCACAGGCCCAGCTCGCGGGCGATGCGGAGGGCATCGCGGTGCAGCCGCGCGGCGCGGCCGCTGTCCCCGGTCATCCGGGCCAGCGCGGCCAACGGGTTGGTGGCCTGCAACACTCCCCAGTGGTCGCCGAGATCGCGGAACTCCTCCAGACTCCGCTCCGCGTCGCGGCGCAGCGCGGCGACGTCTCCGCGCAGCAGCGCCGTCCAGGCCAGGCTGCTCAGCGCGGCCGCCGCCCCCCAGCGGTCGCCGAGGCTACGGAAGTCCGACAGCACTCCGTCCAACCGGCCGTCGCCGGGCCGGGCGGTGACATCCTCGGGCAGCGCCGAGGCGAGCAACCAGCGGGCCCGCGCCACGGCGTGCGGGTCGGCACCGGCCTCACCCTCGGCCTCCGCCTGGCACAGCAGGTCGTGTGGGTCATCGCCGCCGAGCGCTGCCATGCCCGCCTCCCAGAGCAGCGCCAGGGCGCGCCGGCCGGCCGGTACCTCGCCCGGCACCGCGGCCGCCGCCGCCAGCGCACGGCGGCCCTCGCCCAAGTGGCCGCGCAGTACCCAGTACCAGGCGCAGGCGCAGGCCAGCCGGAGGGCGAGCACCGCGTCGCCACGCTCGATCGCCGCGGCCAGGGCCGCCCGCAGGTTCGCCTGTTCGGCGTCCAACCGGCGCAGCCACCGGCGCTGGACGGGACCGCGCAGATTCTGGTCCGCCTCCTCGGCGAGGGCGGCCTGGCAGGCGCCGTGCCGCAGTCGCACCGTCTCGTCCTCGCCGGACTCGCGCAGCCGCTCGGCGCAGTACGCCCCCACCGACTCCAGCATCCTGTACCGCACCCCGTCGGCGTTCTCCACCAGCGTGACCAGCGAGCAGTCCACCAGTCGCCCGAGCAGGTACGCCACGTCGGCACGGGACACTCCCCCGGCGGCGGGCGGATCGGCGCACACCTCCTCGGCGGATGACAGCGCGCAGCCGTCGGTGAACACCGACAGCCGTCGCAGCACGGCCCGCTCGTCCGCGCCGATCAGGTCCCAGCTCCAGTCGATCATGGTGCGCAGGGTGGCGTGGTGGGCCGGGCCGCCGCGCCGGTGGGCAGCCAGCAGTCGGAACCGGTCGTCGAGGCGGGCGGCCAGTTCGGTGATCCCCATCGTGCGCACCCGGGTGGCGGCCAGTTCCAGGGCCAGCGGTATGCCGTCGAGCCGCCGGCAGACGGTGGCCACCGCCGCCGCGTTCTCGTCGTCCGGGGCGAAGCCGGGCTCGGAGGCGGCCGCCCGCGCCAGGAAGAGCTCCCCGGCGCTGGACCGACGCAGTTGCGCGACCGTCGTCGTACCCGCCTCCGGCGGCGCCAGGGGCGGCACCGGCACCAGAACCTCGCCGGGCACACCGAGCGACTCCCGGCTGGTGGCAAGAATGCGCAGGTCAGGGCAGGCATCCAGCAGTTCGCGGCCGAGCTCGGCGACATCTTCGACGACGTGCTCGCAGTTGTCCAGCACCAGCAGCAGACGCCGACCCCGCAGCGCCGCCACCAGTCGGTCGACACCGCCGGCGGCGCCCGAGCGGCCATCGTCCCGGAGCCCGAGCGTGCCGGCGACGGCGTCGATCACGGCGGACGCCGCCCGTCCGCCGCCGGCCGGGCGCGGCACGGTGCTGAACTCGACCATCCACGCGCCGGCCGGCACACCGGGTGCGATCCGCGCGGCGACGGCCACCGCGAGCCGGGTCTTGCCGACGCCGCCCGGACCGGTCAGGGTGACCAGGCGGCCGGCGTCCAGCAGTCGAGCCGCGTCGGCGACCGCGGCGTCCCGGCCGATCAGCCCGGTCAGCGGGGCCGGCAGGTTCCCGCGTTCGGGTTCGATCGGCGCCGGCGTCGTGGCCGGGCCGGTGAGCGCCGGGTCCTGGCGGAGCAGGGCGCGGTGCAGGGCGACCAGTTCGGGCCCCGGGTCGAGCCCCATCTCGTCGCGCATGCGGTCGCCGAAGACCCGGAACTCGTCGAGCGCCTCGGCCTGCCGGCCGCACTGGTACAGCGCCCGCATCCGCGCCGCGCGGAAACGCTCGCGCAACGGATGGCGTTCCACCAGGTCGCCGAGATCGGCCAGCACGTCGGCGTGTCGACCCAGGTCGAGCGCTGTCTCGGCCCACTCCTCCTGAGCGATCAGCCGGGCCTCCGACCAGCGCGTGACAGCCGGGCGGACGAACGCCTCGTCCGGGAAATCGGCGAGCGCGGGGCCGCGCCACAGCGCCAGGGCATCGGTCAGCAGCGCCATCCTGTCCCGGGGGTGGACGGCGCGGCGGGCGCGGCCCACCATCTCGGTGAACAGGCCGACGTCCACCGCGTCGTCGCCGGCCGTAAGGGCATACCCGGCCGGGGAATGCGTGACCAGATCGCGCGCCCCCGGCTCGGCGTCGTCCAGGGCGCGCCTGAGCTGCGACATCTTGCTGCGGAGCACGCTGGCCGGGTTGGCGGGCAGTCGGTCGCCCCAGAGGTCGTCGATGAGCCGGTGCGCCGCCACCGGCCGACCGTCGTGGACCAACAGGTCGGCCAGCAGCGCGCGGACCTTGAGCTCCGGGATGCGCACCGGCTTGCCGTCGGCGGTCCAGACCTCGAGCGGACCGAGCATCCCGAAGCGCATGCGGCACAGGGTAACCCACCCGGTGGCGCGACGGCGGCAACGGAATGGCAGGTCAGCCTGCCGCGCGCAGCTCCACGATGGAGAACGAGCCGGCCGGATGGACGGCCACAGCGTGCAGCCCGACGGATGCCGCCAGAGCGGTCAGATCGGCGGCGGTCCGCTCCCGACCACCGCAGGCCGTCAGCATGCGCAGGTCCATTCCCGTGTGGGTGGCCTCCCCACCGGGCCCGGTCTGCTCGACCACCAGCACCGCGCCGGTCTGCCCGGCCGCCTCCGCGCACCGGCGCAGGATCTCCCGCGCAGGGTCGTCGGCCCAGTTGTGCAGCACGAACGACAGCACGTACCCGCCGGCGCCGGCCGGCAGCGGGTCGAAGAAGCTGCCGGCCACCACATCCAGGCGCTCCCCCAGGTCCGACTCCGCGACCGACTTGCGGGCGGCCTCGCAGTTGTCCGGCATCTCGAGCACCGTGCCACGTAGCGTCGGGTAGGCGTTGAGCAGCCCGATCAGCAGAGCGCCGTTGCCGCCGCCGACGTCGACGACCCAGCCCAGCGGACCCCAGTTCATGCCTTCGACGATCTCCGGAGACCGTGACTCCAGGTCGCTGGTGAGCCGGTTGAAGTTCGCGGCCCGTTCCGGGTCGGCGGCCCAGTCCTCCCAGAAGGAACGGCCGAACTGGACCGGAAAACCGGCCTCTCCCGTCCGTACGCTGTGCAGCAGCTGCACGAACGACAGTTCGGCCCGGCCGACGGAACCCTCGATGTCCAGCCGGGCGCGGGCCTTCGACGGGTGGTCCTCCCGCAGCACCGCGCCGAGCGGGGTCAGTGAGTATCGCCCGCCGCTCTCCCGGGTCAGCAGGCCCCGGACGGCCAGGTACCGCATGACCCGCTCCAGCGCGTCGGCGTTCACCCCCTCGGCCCCCGCGATCGCCTCGGCGGTGTCGGCCCCGGCGTCGATGTGGTCGGCCAGGCGCAGCGTCGCCGCCGTCCGGATCGCCATCGGCGTACCGAGCCCCGCCATGGACCAGATCCTGGCGCTCATCTCGTCCCGTGCCACCGTGCCCCCTCGTGGGTCGTGAGAATCTGATCGTCGCCCGCTCACGCTCGCATTCCTTGCGTAGCAGCGGCATCTCCTGAATTGCCGTTCCGCTTCCATTGCCTTGTCGTGCCACCGAGCCGGCTGGCACGCTCCATGAATATCCGCACCGCCACGCCGAGGAGCTGATTGCCGATGCCGAGCGCAGAATCCACGACGGAGACGCCGGAGGCGCAACCGTCCGGACTACGGCCATTCACCGGGGCCGAATATCTGGATAGCCTGCGCGACGGTCGGGAGATCTGGCTGTACGGCGAGCGAATCAAGGACGTCACCGAGCATCCGGCCTTTCGCAACAATGCCCGGACCATCGCGAACATGTACGACGCGCTCTGGGAGTCGCCGGACCGCGACGTGCTGACCGTCCCGACCGACACCGGCAACGGTGGCTTCACCCATCCGTTCTTCCGCGCCCCGGTCGACGCGGCCGACCTGCGCCGCTCGCGCGACGCCATCGCGGCGTGGCAGCGACGGTGCTACGGCTGGCTCGGCCGCTCGCCCGACTACAAGGCGTCGTTCCTCGCCACCCTGGGCGCCAAGGCCGACTTCTACGCCCCGTTCGGTGACAACGCCCGGCGCTGGTACAAGGAGTGCCAGGAGCGCGTGCTGCACGTCAACCACGCGCTCGTGCACCCGCCGGTGGACCGCCACCTGCGCCCCGAGCAGGTCGCCGACGTGTACGTGCACGTGGACCGGGAGACCGACGCGGGCCTCGTGGTGAGCGGGGCGAAGGTGGTGGCGACCGGATCCGCGCTGACCAACTACAACTTCATCGCCCACCACGGGCTCCGGATCAAGGAGAAGCAGTTCGGTGTCGTGTTCATGGCGCCGATGAACGTCCCCGGGGTGAAGCTGCTCTGCCGCACCTCGTACGAGATGACCGCGGCCCGCACCGCCAGCCCGTTCGACTATCCCCTGTCGAGCCGGATGGACGAGAACGACGCGGTCATCGTGTTCGACCAGGCCCTGATCCCGTGGGAGAACGTCTTCGTCTACGGCGACCTGGAGAAGGCGAACACGTTCTTCCACGACTCCGGCTTCATGCCGCGGTTCTCCCTGCACGGCGCCACCCGGCTGGCGGTCAAGTTCGACTTCATCTGCGGCCTGCTGATGAAGGCCGTGGAGATCAACGGCACCGACGAGTTCCGTCAGGTACAGGGCAACATCGGCGAGCTGATGGTCTGGCGGCATCTGATGTGGGCGCTGTCCGACGCCATGATCGAGCGGTCCCGTCCGTGGGCCGACGGCTACGTGCAGCCCAACGAGGAGTACGCGCTGACGTACCGGACCCTCGCCCCGATGGCGTACGGCAAGATGCGCGAGATCGTCCAGCACACAGCGGGCAGTGGGCTGATCTACCTGAACTCGGGTGTCGCCGACTTCCACAACCCGGAGATCCGCCCGTACCTGGACCGGTACCTGCGCGGCTCGCACGGCGCCGACGCTGAGCAGCGGGTGAAGGTGATGAAGCTGCTCTGGGACGCGGTGGGCACGGAGTTCGGCGGGCGTCAGGAGCTGTACGAGCGCAACCACGCCGGCAACCCGGACGACAACCGGGCCCAGGTGCTGCGCCGCGGCACCCAGGCCGGCGTCACCGATGACATGATCGCCCTGGTCGAGCAGTGCCTGTCCGAGTACGACCTGAACGGCTGGACGGCGCCGCACCTGGCGACGTAGTAGGCGGCGGCGATCGCCGCGGACCCCTGAACCGGCGTGGGCGCTCGTCGAGCGTCCACGCCTCAGTCTGCCCGCGACCGGCGTCCACGCCTCAGTCTGTTCGTGCCGGCGCGCCGGCGCGCACGCCAGGGCCCGGCGCCTCCTGTTGAGGCACCGGGCCCGCGGCGTGTCTCAGGAACAGCCGCCCTTGTCCGCCTTGAGCATCCCGAGCGTGGTCCGTCCGTCCGGAGCCGGGGAGCCGGCCTCCGCGGACCGCGACGCCGAGGAGGCCTCGAACTCCGCCTCGCTCAGGCCCTCGGCACTCCCCCGCGCGTTGTCGTGGACCTCCTCGGCGGTCATCCCCATGAAGTGCACGACGATCTCGTGGTTGGTCGACGTGACCGCCGACTCCGAGCCGGTGCGGTAGTACAGGTCGACGGTGAAGTCCACCGGCGACAGGTCCGGCTCCTCGCCGCGTCGGATGGCCCCGACGATGGCCGGCACGTCGTAGCGGAGCCGCACCCCGCTGCGCAGGTAGTACTCCTCATCGCGTACCAGCACCACCGGCAGGTCCTCACCGACCGGATGGTCGGCAGGGCGGTAGACCGGCTGGGTGAGCAGGTCGTACCGGAACACCTCGTCCAGCACCGGCGCCGCCTCGGCGGGCACCAGCGGCCGGATCGCCTCGTCCCACCAGCGGTGCAGCATCCGCTCCGCGTCCGGGTCGGTGTAGAGGTAGGTGATCGCCGCCCCGAACGCGCCGGTTCCGCCGACAGCGGTCGCGGCGTACCCTCGCAGTGGCGCGGCTGCCGGGTCGTCAGTGGTGCTGATCCAGGTGTCCAGGTGGCGCAGCACCTGGGACTGGGTGATACCGGCGAGGTGCCGCAGCGCCGGCCAGATCCAGCGCAGGACCGCGTTCTCCGCCACCACCCGCGCCATGAAGAGGAACCGCTGCATCTGCTGGTTCTCGGCGAAGGTCATGGTGTTGTGCGCGAGCACGTACTCGAAGTCGTCGTTGTCACCGCGGACGGCCTTGATGCCGTACTGCTCCTTCTTCTCCATGTAGTCGGTGTTGGGCAACAGCAGGATCGGGTAGACCGCGATTCGCGACACCCGCCGTGACAGACGGTCGTAGCCTTCCATGAAGGACTGCACCGTCTCGCCCGGCGCTCCCCAGATCAGCTCGGCGTAACAGTCGAGCCCCTCCTCGTCCAGCCAGGCGGCGAGGTCCTCCCATTCGTTGACCTTCATGTTGCGCCGGTTCATGGTGTCCAGTGCGGTGTCGCTGAGCGTCTGGAGCGCGAGCGTGAAGGAGCTCCGCATGCCGGCCTCCTTCATCATCTTGACGATGCGGAAGAACGTCTTCGACTTGTTCTTCGCCCAGGACGTCTCCAGCGCGCGCGGGAAGCCGAGCCGGTCCCGGGTCTCGATGAGCGTCTCGACGAACTCCACGTCACCGGGCAGGAGCCCGAAGTTGGCGTCGCAGGCGACCACGGTGTGCACCTTGAGCCGGCCGAACATCTCCAGCTCGGCGCGCATCCGCTCCGGCGAGAACGCCCGGACCTTCTGCCCGACGGCGCCGCCCCAGTAGCAGAACGCGCACTTGTACGGGCAGCCCCGGTTGGTCTCCATCAGCGCCACGTCGTACCGGAAGTTGCCGTCGGCGTCGGTCATCTCCAGCGCCCCGGTCAGGAAGGGCGACGGTATGATCTCGAGGTCCTCGATCCGGTCCCGGGCGACGTTGTGGCAGGTGGCGCCGTCGGATTCGCGGAACGACACACCCGCCACCGCGTGCAGCGCGTGCTTGTCCACCCCGTCGAGGTAGCAGTTGAGCAGATCGCGGAACGTCAGCTCACCCTCCCCGTTGACCACGACGTCGACCTCGGGGAACATCCGGAACACCCGGTCGGCCTGCTCGGCCACGTGGGTGCCCCCGAAGACGACCCAGCCGTCCGGGTTGAGCTGTTTGAACGTCGCGGCCAGTGATCCGAAGGACCGGTAGTTCCAGCCCAGCACGCTGAACGCGAGAACGTCCGGCGGCTCGTCGCTGAACAGGGCGTTGGCCATGGTGGCGTTGGTGGTGCCGCCGCGGAAGTTGTGGATGCTGATGTCGCAGGCGTCGCGGATCCGGTCGTCGGCCAAGGCCGTCGACTTCAGGTAGCCCGACGCCAGCGGCATCGACTCCAGCGGCATCTCCCAGACACCCTGTTGCACCAGGAACACCTTGGTCGTGGCGTTCGCATTGCCGTCCGGGCTCGTCATGTCGGTCCTCCGTTTGCTGATCGGATCGGGTCGGCCGGGACTCAGGTCGTCCCGGCTGTCCGGCAAGGACCGCCACCCCTTCCGTCACACCGTCGTCAGGGCAGTACGCAACCGGCCCCACACCCGTCATGTCGATGGGCGTGGGGCCGCTTCGCGACCGGCTGTGTCAGCGGTCTGCGGGCAAGACCTGGACGAACCGCCCGGTCAGGCGGGCTCGATGGACATCGCGTGTTGGAAGGTGTTCAGCGGGTCGTACTTCTTCTTGATCCGCTGAAGCTTCGGGTAGCTGTCCTTGTAGTAGAGGTCGTGCCAGGGCACCCCTGACGTGTTCCACGCCGGGTCCTTGGTGTCCTTGCTGGGGTAGTTGATGTAGCAGCCGTCGTACTGGTCGTTCGGGACCGGCACCCCGCCGGTGGCGGCGTGCACGTCCCGGTAGAGACGGCGGGTCCACTCCACGGCCTCCGCGTCGGCGTTCGGATCGGCCCAGGTGGAGTCAATCCAGAAGCGCAGAATGGAGTCACGCTGGGGCACCGCGGTGGCGTCCGACGCAACCGCGTTGACCTGCCCGCCGTAGGCACCGAGGTAAACCAGGCAGGAGTTCTTGGCGTCGGGGTCCGTCAGAGCCCCGTAGACGATGTCGATCTGGTCGTCGGTGAGCGGCTTGCGCAGGTTGCTGCCCGCCGACTTCGTCCGGGCGCCGAGCGAACGGGGGTACTCGAACAACGCGTTGGCGAGCCAGAGCTCCTCGTTCATCTCGACGTAGCCCTGCACTGACACGCCCTCGGAGACAGCGGCGATGTAGTCCTCAACCATCCGGCGGGCATTGGGCGCCGTGGCGTCCATCCGGCACTCCAGGTAGAGCGCATAGTCCCTCGTCATGTTGAGGTGCAGGGCGCTGTGCATGACGACGTACGGCGAGTCTGGCCCGCTGTTGGCCGCGTGCCAGGCACCGTGGTTCTGCACCAGCCGCTTGAAGTCCGCCTGGCTCAGCGACTCCCATGGCCAGGTCACCCAGGTCATCAGGAGCCGGGCCGGCGGCCGCGGCAGCGCCTTGGTCGGGTTGTTTCCGGTGGCCCGCGGGTCGCGGAACCAGTACCGGGTGACGACGCCGAAGTTGCCGCCGCCACCACCGGTGTGCGCCCACCACAGGTCGCGGTTCGGGTCGTCGGGGCGGCGCGTGGCGACGACGATGCGGGCCTTGCCCTTGGCGTCGACGGTCACCACCTCGACCGCGTACAGGTGGTCGGAGATGAGACCGTACCGCCGGGACAGCGGCCCGTATCCCCCGCCGGCGGTGTGTCCGCCGATGCCCACCGGTGGGCACACCCCACCGGGGATGGTCACGCCCCAACCCAGGTAGAGCGCTTTGTACGCCTGCGCGAGCGTGCTGCCCGCGCCGACCGAGAAGGCGTTCATCTTGGCGTCCCAGGAAACCTGGTGCATCGGGGACACGTCGATGAGCATGTCGAAGCGCGGGTCGGCGACCAACGCCTCGAGGCAGTGCCCGCCGCTGCGGACGGTGAACTTGCGGCCCTCCTTGACCGCCCGCTGCACCGCCTCCTGGACCTGGCCGGCCGAGTAGGCCAGCACGATCGAATCCGGGGAGAAGACGAAACGCGCGTTGAACCCGCGCGTCAGCAGTTCGGGGTAACGCGGGTCGTCCGGACGTACCACCACATTCGGCAAGGCCGCCCCACCGCTGTGACCGACGGCCTGCGCAGCGCCGGGCTGCAGGACCAAGCCGGTGACAGCAGCGCCGGAGACAGCAGCGGCCGAGCCGAGGAACTGCCGGCGCGATGCAACCATGTGAGCACCTACCCATCGGTATAAGTCGACTGATCCGGCTCAGTCTGCTTGCTCTGGCCACGCGCGATCTTCTTCCAGATTGCGGTGCCGCCCGGCGCCCGGACCGAACATCGACAGGCGACGCTGCCTGCGATGGCACCACTGTGCCGCAGCGGCGACATCCCGGGCATCTCGCAAGTTGCGCTCAGCGGACGGACGACCCGGCTGCGCAACGTGTGAGATGCCGTCCCGGGCGGTGCTCCGCGATGGTGATCAGGTGATTCCCATGCTGTACGTGCGGTTGCGGGTCGCTCTCGTTCTGGGGCGACGCCGATGAACCACGTGCCGGTCCCCGTTCGCCTGGGCGTGCTCGGCTGCGCGGACATCGCGTGGCGCAAGCTGCTGCCTGCGGCTGCGGCGGAACCGGGCCTGCGTACCGTCGCGATCGCCGGACGTGACCCGGCACGCACCGACCGTTTCGCGGCCCGGTTCGGCTGCGCCGCGGTGAACCGGTACGAGGAGCTACTCGAGCGTTCCGACGTGGAAGCGGTCTACCTGCCGCTGCCGATCGGCTTGAGGCACCGGTGGGCGGGCGCGGCGTTGGCCGCCGGCAAGCATGTGCTGGCCGAGAAGCCGATGGTGGGCACCGAGAAGCAGACAGCGGACCTGGTTGCCCAGGCGGCCGAGCGCGGCCTCACCCTGATGGAGAACTCCGCGTTCCTCCTGCACGGCCAGCACGCCGCGGTGCGCCGCGCGTACGAGGCCGGCGAGATCGGGGAGCTACGCGCCTTCAGCAGCGTGTTCGGGATTCCGCCGCTGCACAACGGGGACATCCGGTACCGCCCGGACCTGGGCGGCGGGGCGCTGCTCGACGTCGGCTTCTACCCTTTGCGCGCGGCACGTCACTTCGTCGGCCCGAACCTGCGGGTGGTGGGCGCGGACCTGCGCACCGGACCGTCCGGCGTGGACGTGGCGGGCACCGTGCTGCTGAGCGGGCCGAACCAGGTCGCGGTGCAGGTCGGGTTCGGCTTCGAGCACTTCTACCGCAGCGGGTACGAGCTGTGGGGCAGCACCGGTGAGCTGCGCCTGGAGCGCGCGTTCACGCCGCCGCCGGAACACCGCCCGGTACTCGGGTTGCGGCAGCAGGACCGCCGCGAGTCGCGGACGCTGGCCGCCGAGGACCAGTTCGCCGCTCTGGTCCGCACCTTCGTGGCGGCGGTGCGCGGCGAGCATGACCTGTCCGGGCACCACGCCGAGATGCTGGGGCACGCGCGGCTGGTCGACACCATCCGCCGGGCGGCCGGCCTGGGCGAGCCGTGACCGGGCGCGCCCTTGTGGTCGGCACGGGTCTGCTGGGCCGGCACGTCCGTGACCGGCTGACCTCGGCGGGCTGGGACGTGGTCGTGGCCGGGCGCCGGTCCGAGGTCGCGACCCGGTCGCTGACCGAGGCGATCCGCGCGGCGCGGCCCGGCGTGGTGGTCAACGCCGCCGGTGAGATCTGGCGGCCGGAGCCCGACCGGCTCACCGCCGCCAACGTCGAACTCGCCGGACTCGTCGTGCGGGCCGTGGCCGAGGCCGGTGCCGACGCCCGGCTGGTGCATCTCGGCTCATCGCTGGAGTACGCGCCGCAGCCACCGCCGACAGCCCTGACCGAGGACTCCCCGGCCGCACCGCGCAGCGCGTACGGACGGTCGAAGCTGGCCGGCACCGAGCTGGTACGCCGCCTCGCTGCCCGGCACGGCGTCGAGGCGGTGGTGCTGCGGCTGTTCAACGTCATCGGCGCCGGCATGTCACCGGTCAGCGTGCTGGGCCGGACGGTGAACCGCCTGGTGGCGGCACACCGGACCGGTACGACAGCACACCTGGAGCTGACGGACCTGGCGCAGTACCGCGACTACGTGGACGCACGCGACGCCGCCGACGCCGTCCTGGCCGCCGGCACGGCACGGCAGATCGCTCCCGGGCTGTTCAACATCGGGTCGGGTGTCACCCGGACCGCAGAGGAACTGGTCCGGGCGCTCGCCGAGGTCAGCGGTGTCCCCTACCGACTGGAGCTGCGGCCGGCGCCGACGACCGGCGCGCGCTCCGCCGACGGCGACTGGCAGCGGGCCGACACCCGCCGGGCGTACACGGTGCTCGGCTGGTCGACGCGCCGGGAGCTGCCCGAGACGCTGCTCGGGATCTGGCAGGCCGCCCGGTCCCACCCGTTCCCCGGCCACCCCGCGCAGGAGGCGAGCACACCATGATGACCCCGGACCTCAAGGCAATGATCCTGGACCTGGTCCGGGCCTATCACACCGAACGCACACCGGACGACCAGGAGTTCGTTGCGGGCGTCACGCCGGTGCTGTCGTCCGGCGCGGTACTCGAAGCCGAAGACCGGCTGGCGCTGGTCGAGGCGGCGTTGGACATGCGGATCGCCGCAGGGTTCCACGCGCTGCGCTTCGAGCGCTCCTTCGCCCGGTACTTCGGCCTCCGCAAGGCCCACCTGGTCAACTCGGGATCGTCGGCGAACCTGCTCGCCCTGTCCGCGCTACGCGCGTCCGAGCTGGGAGACCGGCGTCTGCGGCCCGGCGACGAGGTCATCACGGTGGCCGCGGGCTTTCCCACCACAGTGAACCCGATCGTGCAGAACGGCCTGATACCGGTGTTCGTCGACGTGGAACTCGGCACGTACAACACCACAGCGGAACGGGTGGCCGCAGCGATCGGGCCACGCACCCGCGCCATCATGATCGCCCACGCGCTCGGCAACCCGTTCGAGGCGGCCGAGATTGCCGACCTGGCCGAGCGGCACGGGCTGTGGTTCATCGAGGACAACTGCGACGCGGTCGGCTCGCTGTACGGCGGGCGGCTCACCGGCACGTTCGGCCACCTCAGCACTGTCAGTTTCTATCCGGCCCACCACATCACCACGGGCGAGGGCGGCTGCGTGCTCACCGACAGCGTGGAACTGGCCCACCTCGTGGAGTCCTTCCGGGACTGGGGGCGCGACTGCTGGTGCGAGCCCGGGGAGGACAACCGCTGCAAGAAGCGGTTCGACTGGCAGCTCGGCACACTCCCGGCCGGTTACGACCACAAGTACACGTTCTCGCAGGTCGGCTACAACCTGAAGGCGACCGACCTGCAGGCGGCGCTCGGGCTGAGCCAGCTGGAGCGGATCCAGGCGTTCGGCGAGGCCCGGCGCAAGAACTGGCAGCGGCTGCGCGAGGAACTCGACGGAGTGCCGGGACTGCTGCTGCCGCGTCCCACACCGGGCTCGGATCCGAGCTGGTTCGGGTTCGCGCTCACCGTCACGCCCGACGCACCGTTCGGCCGCGGTGAGCTACAGCAACACCTGGAGGAGCGGCAGATCCGTACCCGGCTGCTGTTCAGCGGCAACCTGACCCGGCACCCGGCCTACCGGGATGTCGAGTTCCGGGTCGCCGGTGACCTGTCCAACAGCGACGCGGTGGTGCACGGCACCTTCTGGATCGGCGTCTATCCCGGCATCACCGACGACATGATCCTCCACGTCGGGCGGACCATCCGGGAATTCGTCGCCGGACGCCACTGAACGAGCGTCCACACTTCCTGCAAGGAAAGGAATTTCCACGGTGAAGGCTCTGGTCCTGTCGGGCGGTTCCGGCACGCGATTCCGCCCGCTCAGTCATTCCATGCCGAAACAACTGCTCCCCGTGGCCAATCGACCGGTACTGGAACTGGTGCTGGAAACCGTCAGCGGCCTCGGCGTCACCGAGATCGGGGTGGTGGTCGGTCGGTGGGGGCCCGACATCAGGGCGGCGCTGGGCGACGGCCGGCGTTTCGGCGTACCGATCACGTACCTGCACCAGGACCAGCCGCGCGGGCTCGCGGACTGCGTCCGGCTGGCACGTTCCTTCCTTGGCGACGACGACTTCGTCATGTACCTGGGTGACAACGTGCTGCCCGACGGTGTCGCCGACATCGCCGCCGACTTCCGCGCGCACCGCCCGGCCGCCCAGATCGTGGTGCACAAGGTCAGCGACCCGCAGGAGTTCGGCGTCGCCGAGCTCGACCCGCACGGCACCGTGCTGCGGGTGGTGGAGAAGCCGGCCCGGCCGCGCAGCGATCTGGCGATGATCGGCGTCTACTTCTTCACGGCGGCGGTGCACGAGGCGGTGGCAGCGATCGACGCGAGCACCCGCGGGGAGCTGGAGATCACCGACGCGGTCCAGTGGCTCCTCGCGTCCGGCGCGGACGTCCGTGCCAGCGTCTACGACGGCTACTGGAAGGACACCGGGCAGGTCGACGACCTGCTCGACTGCAATCGCCGGATGCTGGCCGATCTGACGCCCGGCGTCGCCGGCGACGTCGACCCGGCCAGCATCCTGACCGGGCAGGTCGTCGTCGAGCCCGGCGCCCGGGTGGTGCGCTCCCGCATCGACGGCCCGGCCGTCATCGGGGCGGGAACCCTCGTCGAGGACAGCACGGTGGGGCCGTTCACCGCCGTCGGCCCGGACTGCGTCCTGCGTCAGTGCACAGTGGCCGACTCGGTGGTGCTCGCTGGTGCCACCATCTCGGCGGTGCCGCCACTGGCCCGGTCGCTGATCGGGCGCGCCGCGACGGTCAGCGCGGGCGACGGCCTCGCGCACCGGCTGGTGATCGGTGACGACACCCGGATCGAGCTGGCCGCATGAGCGCGCCGGGGGCGGCGCTCCGGCTGCGCCCGCGTGAGGACGACGGGCTGGCGCAACGCCTGGCTCGCTCGGCGGCCGAGACCGAGGCCGGCGCGGCCATCCGTACGACGGACGTGCCGGGCTGGCTGGCGGAGCGGGCGCGCGCCCAGCGGTTCCGGGTGACGCCGATCCCGTTCCAGGAGTTGGACGGTTGGGGGTTCGCTCCGGGCACCGGCAACCTGGTGCACCACAGCGGCCGTTTCTTCACTGTGGAGGGCCTGCACGTACGCACCGGCGGGTCGCCGCACCTGGAGTGGTGGCAACCGATCATCAACCAGCCCGAGGTGGGCATCCTGGGCATCGTCGCCACCGAGTTCGACGGCGTTCTGCACTTCCTCCTCCAGGCCAAGGCCGAGCCCGGCAACCCGACACCGGTGCAGCTCTCACCGACGGTCCAGGCCACCCGCAGCAACTACACCGGGGCCCACCGCGGGGCGCCGGTGCGCCACCTGGAGCTCTTCACCGATCCGCATCGCGGCCGGCCGCTCACCGACGTGCTGCAGTCGGAGCACGGGTCCTGGTTCCACCACAAGACGAACCGGAACATGATCGTCGAGACTGGCGCCCCGGTCGACGCCGGCGCGGACTTCTGCTGGCTCACCCTCGGCCAGATCGGCCGTCTGATGCAGGTCGACAACCTGATCAACATGGACACCCGTACGGTTCTGGCCTGCGCGCCGGTGACCTTCGGCGATGCCGTGGCCCGGCACGACGACACCGAGGTGCGTTCCTGGTTCACCGCGGAACGCACACGCCACGACCTCCACGGCCGGCTGGTGCCGCTGCGCGGGCTGCCCGGCTGGACCATCGGCGAACGGACCATCGAACACGTCCCGCCCCGCTACTTCCGGGTGATGGCGGTCTCGGTCGAAGCCGACAACCGCGAGGTACGCGGCTGGACCCAGCCACTCTTCGAACCGCTGGAACGAGGGTTGATCGCGTTCCTGACCCGCCGGTTCGGCGGCGTGCCGCATCTGCTCACGCACGCCCGGGTGGAGGCCGGCTTCCACAACACCGTGGAGCTCGGGCCGACCGTACAGTGCACACCCGGGCACCACGGCTCGGGCACCGGGCCGGCATTCCTGGACCTGATCAGGTCGGCGACGCCCGGCCAGATCCGATACGACGTGGTGCACGCCGAAGAGGGCGGGCGTTTCTACCACGCGGAGAACCGCTGCGTCGTCCTGGAGTCCGACGCGGCGCCCGCCGATCCGCCGCCGGGATACCGCTGGCTGACACCGGGCCAGCTGACCGCGCTGCTCCGGCACGGGCACTACGTCAACGTCCAGGCCAGGACGTTGCTGTCCGCCATCACCACCGGCGCGGTCGTTCTCTGACGCACACCACGGCCGGCCGGGATCACCCGGCCGGCCGCGGCGGTTGTCGATCAGCGCACCAGACGCACGAACTCCCGGACGTCGTCGACCAGGGGGCCGGGCTGCTCCAGGGCGGCGAAGTGACCGCCCTGGTCAAACTCGGTCCACCGGGCGATGGTGGGGATGTGCGCCTCGGCGAATCGGCGTACCGGCAGGAAGATGTCCTTCGGGAACACGGCCACACCGACCGGCACGGTGATCGGAGGAGGCGCCGCCCCGGCGGCCGCCGCCTTCACCGCGGCCGCGCCCTCGTAGTAGAACTGCGCCGAGGGCCCGGCGGTGGCGGTGAACCAGTACAGCGACACCAGCGTCAGGATGTCGTCGCGCGACACCGCGTCCTCGGGCACCTTCTCGCTGTCGGTCCACTCCCGGAACTTCTCCACGATCCAGGCGAGCTGCCCGACCGGTGAGTCGGTGAGCGCGTACGCCAGCGTCTGGGGGCGGGTCTGCTGGATCTTCATGTAACCGGACAGGTGCTCGTCGAACTCGCGCAGCCGGCCCAGCCGCGCCATGTCCCGCTCGCTCAGGCCGTCCAGGTCGGCCGGGTCGCCGGACGGGAAGGTCATCAGCATGTTCACGTGCACCCCCGCGCAGTGCGTCGGGTCGATGACGCCGAGCGCCTGCGAGATCACCGATCCGGCGTCACCGCCCTGCGCCACGTACCTGTCGTAGCCGAGCCGGCGCATCAGCTCCGACCACGCGGAGGCGATCCGCACCACGTCCCAACCGGTGTCCGGCAGGCTGGAGAAGCCGTACCCGGGCAGCGACGGGATCACCACGTGGCACGCGTCGGCCGGGTCGCCACCGTGTGCGCGCGGGTCGGTGAGCGGGCCGACGATCTCGGTGAACTCCGCGAACGAGCCGGGCCAGCCGTGGGTGAGGATCAGCGGCACCGCGTCCGGTTCCGGGCTGCGCACGTGCACGAAGTGGATGCTCGCGCCGTCGATCTCGGTCCGGAACTGGGGCATCTGGTTGAGCCGAGCCTCCGCGGCCCGCCAGTCGAAGGTGGTGGCCCAGTAGTCGGTGAGCTCCTGCAGGTAGCCCAGCGGCACGCCGCGTTCCCAGCCGACGCTGGCGAGCTCGCCGGGCCACCGGGTGGCCGCCAGTCGGCGACGCAGGTCGTCGACGTCGGATTGTGGGATGTCGATCCGGAACTCTTCCATCGCGCAATTCCCTTCCATTGGCTGAAGCACGCGCTTATCGGATCTGTGCGGGAAAAGACTTCAAACCGTTCACGAAGTTCGACTCCAACCGGATCTCCGGTCCGGTACGCACCAGCGACGGCAGGTGCGGGAGGAACGCCCGGAGCAGGGCGGTCAACTCGTGCCGGGCCAGGTGGGCGCCCAGGCAGAAGTGAGGGCCGATGCCGAACGCCAGGTGCGGATTGGGACTGCGGCCGAGGTCGAGCCGGTCCGGCTCGCTGAAGACGGCAGGGTCACGGTTCGCCGAGGTGTAGTAAAGAACCACCTTGTCGTCGGCCGCGATGGCCTGCCCGGCCAGCTCGGTGTCGCGAGTGGCGGTACGTCGGAACTGCATGATCGGCGTGACATGGCGGATCAGCTCGTCGACCGCCGCGGCGATGGGCACCGTGCCAGCCACCAGCCGGTCGCGCTGCTCGTGGTCGTCGACCAGGGCCGACAGCGAGCCGGCGATGAGGTGTCGGGTGGTCTCGTTACCGGCCACCACCAGCAGCAGCCAGAACATGCAGAATTCGCGGTCGGACAGCCGCCGGCCGTCCACCTCGGCGACGGCGAGCCGGCTGATCAGGTCGGGCTGCGGGCGCGCGCGGCGCTCGGCCGCCAGCTCCAGCGCGTAGGTGAACGCCTCGGCGAACGTCCGCCGGTACGCGTCCACGTCCCCGCCGCCGAACTCGGGATCGTCGAAGCCGACGAGATGGTTGCTCCACCCGTACAGCAGGTGGCGATCGGCGCGCGGGACACCGAGCAGGTCGCAGAGCACCAGCAACGGCAACTCGGCAGCCAGGTCGGTGACCACGTCCAGCTCGCCGGCGCGCACGACGCGCCGGACCAGCTCGGTGGCGTGTGCCGCGACCCCGTCGGCGAGACCGCCGACCGCCCGGGGCGTGAAGACCGACGTCACCAGGCGGCGGATCTGGACGTGCTGCGGTGCGTCCATGCTGATCAGCAGCTGCCTGGTCTGCCGCAGGTCCGCCGGTGTCCGCGGGTCGACGAGGAAGGCGCCGGCCCGCCCGGACGAGAAGTCGCCGGTGCGCCGCGACGCCTCCTGCACCGCCGCGTGCGTGGTGACCGCCCAGTACCCGCGGCCCCGCTCGGTGATCCGGCCGCTCGCGCTGTGCCGGGTCAGGAGCGGCTCGTCGACCCAGGCCACCGGTTCGTCGCGCCGCCGACGGGCGAACTCGGCGTGCGGCACCCCGTGCGCGTAGGTGGCCGGATGGGCGATGTCCGGCCGGGTGGCGCCCGACACGCCGGTCACGGCACCGGCTCCGCCGACGACGTCCGCTCCAGCACCGCATCCGGGTCGTCCGGCGCGGGCGGCGCGATGGCGCGGCGCAGCGCGTCCTTGCGCAACTTGCCGGAGGTGTCCCGGGGCAGGGCGGCCACCACGTGGTACGCCCGAGGCGTCTTGAAACCCGCGAGCGAGCGGCGGCAGTGCGGATCGAGCAGCGCGAACAGGTCGGCCGGCTCGGGCAGAGCGGGCTCGATCACCGCGACCACGTGCTCCCCGAACTCGTGGTCGGGCACGCCGATGACCGCGGCGTCCCGTACCGCCGGATGGGCCAGCAGCACCGCCTCGACCTCCGTGGGATAGACGTTCACGCCCCCGGTGACGATCAGGTCCTGGGCACGGCCGTCGAGGTACAGGAAGCCGGCCTCGTCCAGGTGTCCCAGTTCGCCGTAGGTGAACTTGTCCGGGGCCAGGTGCACGGCCCGGGTCTTCTCGGGAGCCTTGTGGTACTGGAACGTGCGCCCGGTGAGGCGCCGGACGAACACCCGCCCGGACACACCGGCGGGCACCGGGTCACCCTCCTCGTCGACCACCACGAGTTCGTACGGCGGCACGGCGCGGCCCACGCTGCCCGGCCGGCGCAGCCAGTCGTGCGAGTTGATCAGGCTTACGACGCCGCCCTCGGTGGCGCCGTAGTACTCCAGGAAAACCGGCCCCCACCACTCGATCATGGCCCGTTTGACGTCCGGCGGGCACGGCCCACCGCCGTGCCAGACCCGCCGTAGCGATGCGCCGGAGAAGCCGCGGCGGACGTGCTCCGGCAGCCGGAGCAACCGCACCAGCTGGGTCGGCACCAGATGCGCCGCGGAAATCTGCTCCGCGTCGATGACCGCGAGCGTGGCCTCCGGGTCGAACCTCTCCTGGATGTGCAGCGTGCAGCCGCGCAGCAGGGCGAGCAGCGCGAGGAACAGCTGCGACGAGTGGTACCAGGGCCCGTCGAGCAGGAACCGCTCGTTCGCCGGGACGTCGAGGACCACGCGGGCGTACTCCAGCAGTTTGGCCACCCGGGTGAACGGCGCTCCGACCACGAACATGCCGTTGAGCACGCCCTTGGGTGCGCCGGTGGTCCCGGACGTGTAGAGCATGGTGGAGCCGCAGGACTGCTCGGCCGGTTCGGCCGGATCCGCGGCGGCGAGCAGAGGCTCCACCGCCCGGAAGCCGGGCACGTCACGGTCGCCGAGCACCAGTCGCGTCGGCACCTCCCCCGGCGCGCGGGCGGCGGCCCGGCCACTCACCTGCGCGTAGGGCTCCTCGACGATCAGCCCCCGACACTCCGAGTCGGTGATCAGGTAGGCGATCTCCGGCTCGGTCAGGTGCCAGTTCACCGGCACCACGGTGATCCCGCGGTGCAGGCAGGCGAGCAGGATCTCGAACGTCTCCCGGCGATTGCCGAGCACGCAGGCCACCTGGTCGCCGCGACCCAGCCCTTCGGCGGCCAGGACGCCCATCCAGCGATGCACCCGCGAACCGAGCTCCGGCCAGCTGGAACGGCCGCGCTTGTCGACCAGGGCCGTGCGGTGTCCGTTCGCGGCGATGAGGTCGTTGATCAACGTCGGCATGGGCGCGTCTACTCCTCGATCAGGTCGGGTTGGGCGCGGAGGATGTCGTCGTACAGCGGGGAGAAGTTGAGCCGGCCCATGCCCGGCGCGCCCATCAGGGCCGCCGTGGCCCGCGCGGCGTCCGGGCGGATCGGTACCGGCCGGCCGGCCGCCTCGGCGAGCAGTTGCACCTGGCAGCTGCGATCCATGGTGATGAACCACCACGCCGCCTCCTGCACGCTCCCGCCCACGGTGAGCAGGCCGTGATTGCGCAGGATCACCGCCTTGGCGTCGCCGAGCCGGTCGGCGATGTGCTTCGCTTCCTGCGACTCCAGGACCACGCCCTCGAAGCCGTCATAGACCGAGTGGTCCTCGTAGAAGGCGCAGGCGTCCTGGGTGAGCGGGTCGAGCGGTCGACCGAGGGTGGACCAGGCCCGCCCGTACGTGGAGTGCGTGTGCGCGGCCGCCACCACGTCCGGCCGGGCGGCGTGCACGTGGGAGTGGATCGCGTACCCGGCCGGGTTCACGCTGCCCTTGCCCGCGACCACAGTGCCGGACTCGTCGACCAGCAGCAGATCGGCGACCCGCACGTGTCCGAAGTGCATGCCGAACGGGTTGATCCAGAAGTGGTCCGGCTCGATCGGGTCACGGGCGGTGACGTGTCCGCCGGCGCCGTGGTCGAAGCCGAAGCGGGCGAACAGCCGCAGTGTCGCGGCGAGCCGCTGCTTGCGGTAGCGCCGTTCGGCGAGCGGTTCGCGGCGCGTGGTCATCCGCATCCGCCCGGGGTGTCGAGGTCGTACGGCGGGGTCAGCCGGGCCGACTCGGTGACCACCGGCCGGTCGTCCCCCGCCTGCCACATCTCCAGGAAGGCGTCGACCCGTTCCAGTCCCCAGAACCGGTGGCGTCCCAGCTTCAGGTAGGGGATGCCGAAGATGTCGTCGAGGTACGCGCGGTACAGGCAGTCCACGCCCTCCTCCCGGATACTCGCCGACTCGGCGGCCAGCACCGCCGTCTCCGGAGCGAACCCGGCCTCCTTCGCCGCACGGCGCACCGTGTCGGGCTGGCAGATGTCCTCACCCCGTCCCCAGCGGGCCTGCGCCAGCGCGTCGTAGAACGCCTCGGCCAGGCCCTCGCGTCGTGCGGCCAGCCAGGCCAGATGCGGCAGTTCCCACCACGGGTCCCGGTCGATCGGCCAGGCCATGGTCAGGTTCTGGCGCTGGGCCAGGCGTTTGGTGTCGAGCAGCATGTACAGGTGCTTGGCCCGGCTCATCTGCACGTAGTGGAACTCGCCGCCGCGCGCCGCCAGTGCCGCCGTCGACCGCTCGTCCGGGTCCCAGTACGGCTGCAGGTCCATTCTGGTGAACAGATCCGGTACGGCCTCGCGCAACCGCCGCACCGCGAGCCAGCTGTACGGGCTGCGGAACGAGAAGTACAGCCGCGGCCGGGCGCTCATCGTCGGTCTCCCCGCAGCGCCGCGACCACCTCGTCATCGAGCTCGGCCATGCCGCCCGCGCCGGGTCCGGCGGCGATGGCGTAGCCGTGCAGGATCCGCGCCTGCGCGACCTGCACCAGGCTGTCGCCGCGTTGGACGTGGCACCGCATCCGTCCGTCGAAGAGCACGCCGCGCAGGATGTCGGTGACGGTGAAGACGGTGTGCACGGTCTCCTCCATCCGCGCGGCCTCGACCAGCTGGAGGTGGCTGCGCGACACCACCGGGATCCAGGACCGCTCGGTCAGCAGGCGGCCGACGGAGATGCCACGGTCGGCGAGGAACCGGTCCACCACCTCCTCCAGAGCGCGCACGAACCCGGAGTGCTGGACCCGGTCGGAGTAGTGGCAGTAGAAGTACGGTGCCCGCCAGGACCACAGGTGTGCGCCCGGTTCCGCGCCCAGCACGTCCTCGGCGGTCTCACCGGGTGCCAGCGACCGGTGGTCCGGGTGTCGCACCGTTGTCGCCGCGGCCAGCTCGGGGACCTCCAGGGCGTCGAGCCCGCCGGGTGCGCGACGGTAGGTCTCGGCGGTGCGCTCGCGGACGAGCGCGACCCGCACCCGGCCCCGCAGCGCGGTCACCTCCTGTCCGTCCCGGGTCGACACGAGCCGGACATTCAGCAGGTTGTCAGTGGCCGAGGTGACCTCGGCCCGCACCTCGTCGTCCAGTTCGAGCACGGCGGGCAGTTGTACGGAGCTCTCCACGATCTCCAGGCCGAGACCGTGCCGCAGGTACAGCTCACCGGCGCCGGCGCCCTGGTCGCGGAGCCAGCGCAGCACGCCCTGCTCGACCAGGTAGAGGAAGTGCTTGAAACCGATCCAGGTACGGATGTTGGCGCCCTCGTACCCCGGTTCGGTGTGCACCACTGTGGGTCTTGGTGTGATCGTCACGGTCATTGCTCATCCCGCCGTTCCCATCGTCGCCCGGGCCAGCCGGGCCAGGTCGGCGACCCGGTCGGCGATCCCTTGGGCGTGCCGTACATGGCAGAAGTGGTCGTAGTCGTCGCGCAGGTGCAGGAGGCCGCCCGGCATGCCGGCGGCGAGCACCTCCGCCGCCTTCGGGGTCAGCGTGGGATCCGCGCCGCCGGCGAGCACCGCGACCGGCCTGCCCACCGCCTCGAGTGACAGATCGGCGGTCGCCAGGTACTGCTCGAAAACGGTGAGGAACCCGGCCGGGCCGACCCGCTCGATCGCCAGGTCCGTCATCGCCGCCAGCAGCCCGGCGTCGATGCGGGCCGCCCGGCTGCCCATCCGGGCGCGCAGGCCGTCGTGGATGTGCTGCACGAACGTCTCCCGGGAACGGTCGAACAGTGCCCAGGTGACCGGCCCTCCAGGAGGTCGGTACAGGGGGCAGATCAGCGCGACGGTCCGCCCGGCGAGGGGTTCGTCGGCGCAGAGCAGCTGGAGTGCCGCGTTACCGCCGAACGAGTGCGCCACCAGCACGTCCGGGGTCCGGGGCAACGCGGCCAGGCCCGAGCGCAGCCAGTCCGCGGGCGACCGGTGCCGCCACCGGTAGTCGTTGCCGGCTCGCCACGGAAGGTCCAGGGCGACCAGGCGCCGGCGCGGGCCGAGCCACTCGGCGAGAGGTCGCCAGCTCTGCCAGGTGTCCTCCAGCCCGTGCGCGAACGCCACGAGCGGGGCGCCCGGATCACCCTCGTTGAGCACGTGCACGGGGACGGTCACGACGCACCGCCGAGAACGGCGAACGGTGTGTCGCCGGGATCGCCCACGGCCAGTGCGCCGTGTCCCTCGTCGGCCACCAGGTGCGCGGCCAGGGCGAGGGCGACGATGTCGCGTGCGCCGTAGGAGTCACCCCAGTCGTCAACCGGGCCCGGCGGCAACGGCTCGGCCGCGGGCAGGGGCTGTCGCGAGTGGACGGCGAGGGGACCCGGGCGCGCGGTGAGCACGACGCAGGCGGCACCCGCGCGCAACGGCGGGGCACCGGCGTGCAGCGCCGACGCGATCTCGTCGGCCGGCTCCACGCCGACCAGGACCACCCGGTCGGCACGGCCCGCCGCCAGCAGCAGCGCGGCGGTGCGCAGGCCGGCCCGCCCGGACCGGGCGCCGGAGCAGATCATCAGATTCGGGCCGCCGAAGCCGAACCACAGCGCCACCGCGCTGGACACCACGTTGCTGGACACGCCCGGCGCGTCGAGCACACTGACCGCGCGCCCGCCCTCCTCGGTGACCGTCCGGGCCACCCGGGCCACGGTCTCGACGTTGCCCAGATTGCTGCACGCCACCACCGCGGTTGCGGGCAGCGGCGTCGGCAGCGGGTGACGGCCCGGGGTCAACCCCAGCGCCCGGTGCACGGCGCAGAGCGCGAGCCGCGTCGCGGGGTCCTTGGAGAGCAGGCCCTTGCGACCCAGCAGCGTGGCCGCCCGGTCGGCGGTGGCGGCCTCCGCGCGCGCCCACTCCCCCACTCCTGCGGCGCTCAGGTCGGCACCGGGCAGGTGGAGGCTCCAACCGGTCGCGTAGATGGCGGTGGTCACGACGCCTCCAGCAGGGAGACCGCGTTGACGCCGCCGAACCCGAAGGCGTTCACCTGCACCAGCCGGGGCCGCGACCCGACGAAGTCGCCCACGACGAACCGCAGTCCGGCACCCTCGTCCAGGACCGTACGCAGGCCGGCCACCGGCGGCACCAGCCCGGTCTCCAGGCAGCGGATCGCCACGTCGACGTTGACGAGCGCCGCGGCACCGGAGGTGTGCCCCACCGCGCCCTTGACCGCGGTGATCAACGGCGAGCCGCCCGCGGCGTCGACCACGGCCCGCAGTGCCCGGCACTCGGCCGGATCGTTGAGCGCAGTGCCGGTGCCGTGCGCGATCACCAGATCGGTCTCCGACGGCTCCCGCCCCGCCCGCGCGTACGCGTCGCGCATGGCGCGGCAGATGCCGTCCACGTCGGGCGCGGTCTCGTGCCGGGCGTCGCAGGACAGGCCGGTGCCGGCGACCCGCGCGAGCGCCGGCCGGGAGGCGTCCGCCGGTTCCACGACCAGCGCCGCCGCGCCGTCGCCGAGCAGCACACCGGTACGGTCCCGGTCGAACGGGCGGACCCGCGTGGTGGGCGGATCGCTCACCCGCCCGATCATCGCCAGCATGGAGCGTGTCATGGTGTCGGCGGCGGCGACCACGACGGCGTCGGCGTCGCCCAGGGCCAGCATGTCCTCGGCCAGTGCGAGGACATGCCCACCCGCGCTGCACGCGTTGGACACCGTGATGACGTCGGTGACGCCCGGCAGCACGCGGCGCACCGCGTCGGCGAAGTGCAGCTTCGAGCGCGGCGGACGGACACCGCTGAGGGCGAACTCCTCGACCGCGCCGAGTTCCCGCAGCCCGGTACCCACCAGGGCGGTGACCCGGCGACGGCCGGCGTCCAGCCCGGACGCGGCCACCGCCTCGGCGACGCACGCCGACAACATCCGGGCGGCGCCGAACGGTGCCGCGCCGGCGGCGTGGTAGCCGTGCGAGACGTTCAGAAGCGCCCGGCCGGGGTGCCGCAACGGTGCCGCGCCGCAGGCGCCGCTGAGCAGCGCCGCGAACGTCCGTTGGCCGTCGCCCAGGCAGGTACGGACGGCGCTACCGGTCACCAGTGCCGGCATCGGCGCACCTCCTCACGACAGCTACGGCCACCGCGCCGTCGGCGTTGCGGGCGGTCAGCAGGGCCGGACCGGCCGGCTCCGGGTCGGCCAGCCAGACCGCGAGCGCGGCGGCGGACGAGGCCGCGTCGCACTCCCCCAGCAGCCTCTTCGCCGCTACCCGGCGAGGTCGGTGGCGGAGCAGCCCGGCGACCGCGAGGTACTCGTCCTGACCCGCCTCGTCCGCCTCGCCGGTGAGGACCGCGGTGACGTCGGAGGGTGCGACGCCGGCCCGGTCCAGGGCACGCCGGGCGCAGGCCAGGAGTGCGCGCGCCCCGGTGCCGCCCGGACCGAAGCCGGTGGCGGTGACGAGGTCGGCGACCGGCGCGGCGCCGACCCAGGCCGGTGGCTGGGGCGCGGACAGGACGAACACGGCGGCCGCCTCGCCGAGCGGCACCTCGGCCGTCGTACCGGTGAGGTGGGCGGCCCACGCCCGGTGTGCGGAGAACTCCTCGACGGCACCGGCGAGCATCACGTCGGCGTATCCGCCGGCGAGCACCATCTCGGCGTACCGGACGGCGTTGAGGAAACCGAGCGCGCCGCCCGCGACTGTGGCGTTGACACCGCGCAGGCCGTGCCGGATGGCGACCTGGCCGGCCGCGCCGTTCATCACGGTGTTCGGGAACAGCATCGGGTTCACCAGGTACGGCTTCTCCTGCACCAGCGTCTCGCGGCTGAAGTCGCTGGTGGACCGGAAACTGCCGATCGTCGTGCCGAGCACCACACCGACGCGACCGCGGTCGGCGTCGGCGGCCAGTTCGGCCGCGCCGAGGGCGTCCTCGCAACAGACCACCGCCAGCCCGGTGGCCCGGTCGTACGTGCTTGTCCCCTTTCGGCCGAGCCGGGCCCGGATGTCGAAGCCCGGCACGACGTGCCCACGCGGCGACGGAAGCGACTCGGTGAACAGGCCACCGGTGCCGGGGGCGACCGGGGCGTCGGAGCGCGGCAGCGAGGCGGGGGCCGCGGACGTGGCCGTGCCGGCCGAGGTGAGCGCGGACCAGCCGAACACGCTCACGCCGGTCATGCCACCGCTCCCAGCATCACGATGGCGTTGTTGCCGCCGAAGGCGAACCCGTCGTTCTGCACCACGCGCACTGTGGCGTCGCGGGCGACGTTCGGCACGGGGTCGAGACCCGGCAGCCCCTCGTCGGGGTGCTCCCAGTTCACTGTGGGCGGCAGGAAACCCCTGTCGATCGCCAGCACCCCGGCGATGGCGCCGAACCCGCTCGCCGCGCCCATCGTGTGCCCGATCATCGACTTGATCGAGCTCACCGGCGGCGGCTCGGGCCCGAAGACCTCCAGGATCGCCGCGCCCTCCACCAGGTCGTTGGCGGGTGTGCCGGTGCCGTGCGCGCAGATGTAGTCGACGTCCTCGGGTTTCACCCCGGCGTTGCGGTGCGCCAGCCGGATGCAGTCCGCGATGCTGGGTGTGTGCGGTGCCACCGGATGGTGTGCGTCGCAGTTGCGCCCGTACCCCAGCAGCTCGGCATAGATCCGCGCGCCGCGGGCGCGGGCGTGCTCGAACGTCTCCAGCATCAGCACGGCCCCGCCCTCGCCGGTGAGAATGCCGGAGCGGTCCCGGTCGAACGGCGCGCACGCGTGCTCGGTGAGCGCACCCAGCCTGAAGAAGCCGGCGTGCGCCCACCGGCACACCGCGTCGGCACCGCCGGCGAACACCACGTCGGCCTCACCGGCGACGAGCAGGTCGTAGCCGTACCCGATCGCGTAGTTGCTGGCGGAGCAGGCCGTGGCCAGGGTGAGCGACTCACCGGCGAGGCCGAGTTCCTCGCTCACGGCGTGCGCGAGCCGGTTCGCCGGTAGCTGCGCCAGAAGGCTCGGGTCCTGGCCGGCGAACCCCTCGGCGAGGATCTGGGCGGTCAGCGCCTCCAGCACCTGCGACTCGCCGCTGGTGGTGCCGATCACCGCGTGCGCGCGTCCGGCGTCGATCCGGTCCGGGTCGAGACCGCCGTCGGCGGCGGCGAGCCGCGCCGCGGTGGCCGCGAACAGGCTGGACCGGCCCCACCGGGACGGGTCCAGCCTGGACAGGTGCTCACCGGGCCGGAACCCGTGCACCTCACCTGCCTTCACGAACGGAAACCCGGAGGTGTCGAAGCTGGTGATCCGGGATATGCCGGATCGCCCGGAGCGCAGCGAGTCGGCGAACGCCGACACGCCGACCCCGATGCTCGATACCGGACCGAGCCCGGTCACCGCGACGCGGACCACGGCTCAGTCCCGGCCGGTGGCGTGCCGGGTCAGGGCGGCGTGCACGGCCTTCAGGTTGCGCAGTTCGGGAAGCTCCGCCTGCGGAATCTCCACCTTGAACTGCTTGTCGATACGGGCCAGGATCTCGATGGCACGCAGCGAGTCCGCCTCGTACTCGTCCATGAAGTCGCCGGTGTCGGTGAGCTCCTCCGGCTCGACCTCCAGCACCTCCGCGACGATCTCGCGAAGCTCCTCCAGCTGCTGTTCCTTGATCGTCATCGCTGTCCTTCCGTGCTGACCGAAACCATTGGATGAGGGTGGGCAACGCCGGACGGCGGGACCGCCGGCCGGGCGACGGGGCGGCGGGTGGCGATGAGGGTGCCCACGGTGGCCACCCGGCGATCGCCGATCCAGGTCTCGCCGTGGGCGAACGCGGTGTCGGCGACCACGGAGTCGAGGTGGACCTCGTGCCGGAGGACGTCACCGGGGTATGCCGAGCCGGCGAATTGCCAGTCCCGGGCGCCGGCGAACATCAGCACGCCGTCGTCGTCCGGCGGTGGGCTGTCCCCCAGCCAGAGCAGGGCCGCGCTCTGGCCGAACGACTCGATCAACAGCGACCGCGGGTACGCGAACCGCCACGGCTCGGCGCTCTCCGGCAGGTCGGCGTAGCAGGGCTCGGTCGCGCTGACCAGCTTGACCGTCCGGATGGAGCGTCCCGGCTCCAGCGCGAGCACCCGGTCCACCAGGAGCATCGGATGACGTTGCGGGAGCACCGCCCGGATCTCGTTGTGCTCACCCATCGCCGGCTCCGGCGGCGGCGAAGAGGGCGCGCAGCTTGGCCGTGGTGGTGCCGTCGGCGCGGTACGCCACCGCGCGCACGTCCCAGCCACCGGGCGACTCCTCGGCCCGCACCGTGAGCGTGAGCGTGTCACCGTCGAGCAGCGGCGCGAGAAACCGCACCGAGCGCAGCTCGACCAGCTCGGGCGGGCGGTCCCCGGCGGCGCCGGCCATCGCCCGGCACAGCGCCTCCACGACGAAGACCCCGGGGAACACCGCCAGGTCGGGAAAGTGGCCCCGCAGGTACGGATCGTCGCCGCGCACGGGAACCCGTACGGCGAAGGCCGCCCCGGAGGAGTCCACGCGCACCAGGTCGGCGTCACACAACGGGGATGCCACCGCCCGGGTCACAGCGTGATCCCCCCGTCCACCTGGAACACCTGGCCGGTGACGTAGGAGGCGCGCTCGCTGAGCAGGAAGGCGACCATTTCGGCGACCTCGTCGGCCCGGCCGAACCGGCGTACGGGAATCTGGCCCAGCGCCTGCTCGCGGAGCCGGTCCGGGAGCGCGTCGGTCATTTCGGTCTCGATGAAGCCGGGCGCCACCACGTTGACCCGTACGCCGTGCCGGGCCACCTCCTTGGCCAGCGACTTGCTGAACCCGATGATGCCGGCCTTGCTCGCGGCGTAGGCCGTCTGGCCGACGTTGCCGTAGACCCCGGCCACTGACGACATGTTGACGATGGCGCCGCTGCGCTGCTTCATGAAGCGGAACGCCATGGCCCGGCAGACGTTGCGGGTTCCGGTGAGGTTGGTGGCCAGCACGGCGTCCCAGTCGTCCGCGGGGGCCAGCACCAGGGGCGCGTCGCGGGTGATGCCGGCGTTGTTGACGACGAGGTCGAACGTGCCGAGCTGGTCTTCGGCGGCGCGCACGAAGTCCTCGACGGCGGCGGGGTCGGCCACGTCGCAGCGCGCGAAGTAGCACGGCACGCCGAGCAGCCGGACGTCCTCCTCGGTACGCCGGGCGGCGTCGTCGCCGGTGTGGTGACAGCCGGCGACGGCGTACCCCTCGCGGGCCAGTCGCAAGGCCACCGCCCGGCCGATGCCGCGCGACGCCCCGGTGATCAGAGCCCGGTGCTGTTCGGCCATTTCGCCTCCGTCGTAATTTGCGCGCGAACCATTAACAGCCGCATTGATGAATTGGCCTTAAATGGTGGAGATCGCTACTCGCCTACTTTATCGGCCGACCGGCCGGGGTCCCTTCTCTCACGTTGCGACATCGCTTTTCAGCTCGTTGCGGATCTCCGCCGAGTCGGCGCCGGGCGCCGGTGCGCACCGGCGGATCCGGGTCGGGGTACGCGAGAATTTCACCGCCGGGCCGACGAGCGGCGCTGTGGTTCCGTCGCTCAGCACGGTGTCCTGGAGCATCCCGCGGGCCCGTACGTGCGGGTCGGCGACCGACTCGCTCAGCGTCCGGACCGGAGCGGCCACCAGCCCGGCGCCGGTCAGCACGTCGACCGCCTCGGTGACCGGGCGTCCCGCGCACCAGCCGGCCACGACGAGGTTGACCGCGTCGCGGTTGGCGATCCGCTGGTCGCCGGTCCGGAACCCGTCGGCGTCGGCCAGTTCGGGGCGGCCGATCGTGCGGGCCAGTACCCGCCAGTGCTTGTTCAGCGCGACGACGAGGTAGAGATGCCCGTCGACGCACGCGTAGACGTTCGACGGCACCGCGAACGGGGTCTCGTTGCCGTGCCTGCCGGGTGGGGCCCCGGCGGCGGCGAGGGTCGGCAGGCCGCTGCTACCGAACAGCAGAGCGTCCAGCATGGACACGTCGACGTGCTGACCCTCGCCGAACCGGTCCCGGTGGGCGAGCGCGGCAAGAGCCCCGATCGCGGCGTGCAGCCCGGCCAGCTCGTCGGCGATGAAGGTGGGCGCGCGAACCGGATCGCCGTCGACCGGCCCGTTGAGCGCCATCCAGCCGCCGGCCGCCTGCACCACCGGGTCGTACGCGGGTCGGTCCCGGCCGGGACCGTACTGGCCCCACCCGGAGACGGACACGAACACCACGTCCGGGCGGACGGCACGGCAGTCGGCGTATCCGGCGCCCCACCTGGCGAGCGTGCCCGGTCGGTAGTTCTCGACCACCACGTCGGCCACCTGGACCAGCCGCAGGAACTCGGCGCGACCCTCGGGCGTACGCAGGTCGAGGCCGAGGCTGCGCTTGTTGCGGTGCACCGTCTGGCGGAACCAGGACAGCGAGGTGCCCGGGATCACCGGGGGCACCTCGCCGTCGCGGCCGTGCGCCAGTTCCACCCGGATCACGTCCGCGCCCAGGTCGGCCAGGACGCAGGTGGCCAGCGGCCCGGACCACACCTTCGTCACGTCGAGCACGCGGACGCCGTGCAGTGGCCC
The DNA here is from genome assembly GCF_049841475.1 of Micromonospora sp. DT15. Classification (NCBI taxonomy): domain Bacteria; kingdom Bacillati; phylum Actinomycetota; class Actinomycetes; order Micromonosporales; family Micromonosporaceae; genus Micromonospora; species Micromonospora sp. DT15. The sequence continues at coordinate 53,012 of NZ_JBNCKJ010000003.1, read as the reverse complement.
GGACAGGTCGGTCCGCGCTTCGGCGTAGAAGTCCTCGGCCCGCATGTCAGAGCCGCTGCAGCAGTGAGGCGGTGCCGAGGGAGCCCCCGCAGCACATGGTGATCAGCGCCGACTCCCGGCCGGAGCGCTCCAGTTCGTGCAGTGCGGTCACCAGCAGCCGGGTGCCTGTGGAACCGAGCGGGTGGCCGAGGGCTATCGCCCCGCCGTTCGGGTTGACGCGTTCCGGGTCCGCACCGTACGCCGCCTGCCAGGTGAGCACGACGCCGGCGAACGCCTCGTTGACCTCGTACAGGTCGATGTCGTTGATCTTGCGCCCGGCCCGGGCGAGCAGCCGACCGGTGGCGGCGACCGGACCATCCAGCAGGTAGTACGGGTCAGCGCCGGTGACCACCTGGTGGCTGATCCGCGCCCGCGGGCGCAGGCCGGCGGCGCGGGCCCGCCCCTGGGACATCCACAACACCGCCGAGGCGCCGTCGGAGATCTGCGACGTGGTCCCGGCGGTGTGCACCCCTCCCTCGATGGTCGGCGCCAGCGCGGCCAGCCCTGCGGCGGTCGTCGGGCGCAGCCCTTCGTCGCGCTCGACCAGACGGACCGCACCGGTGGGGCTGCCGTCGCCGTTGAGCACCGGCGCGCGCACCGGCGTCACCTCCTCGGTGAACCGGCCATCGGCCCACGCCGCGGCGGCCCGCCGCTGGGACGCCAACCCGTACGCGTCGGCGTCGGCGCGGGTGATGCCCTCGCGCCGGGCGATCCGCTCCGCGCCACCGAACTGCGCCTGGGGCGGGTCGTCCCACGGATAGTCGGCTGTCTTGTAGTGCCCGGGGCCCTGGTAGAGGTTCGTGCCGACCGGCACCCGGCTCATCGACTCGACGCCGCAGGCGATGCCGACGTCGATCTCCCCGGCCGCGATCAGCGCGGCCACCAGGTGATTGGCCTGGTGGGCCGACCCGCAGGAAACATCCACTGTGGTGCAGCCGACAGCCGGGTCGTGCCCGGTGCTGAGCCAGGCGTTGCGGGTGACGTTGAGGCTCTGCTCCCCGGACTGCGTGACGCACCCGCCGATGATCTGTTCCACGTCGGACGGGTCGGTGCCGGTCTCGTCCAACACCGCCAGCAGCACGTGCCGCAGCAGTTCCACCGCCTTGAGACCGGCCAGCGCGCCACCCCGCCGCCCGATCGGCGTACGGGTGGCCGCGACCATGACCGGCAGTCGCTCACCGGACGCGATCACGCGTCGGTCCGCAGCGTGATGGCGAGCTTGGGGCAGCCCCGGGCCGCGATCTCCGTCGCCGGCCACAGTGCGGGCGCCGGGTGTTCCGCGCGGACCCGGAGCACGTCGTCCTCGCCCAACTCGAACACCTCCGGGGCGGCGTCGGCGCACAGGCCGTTGCCGTCACACTGGTCGAAATCGACGATGACGTGCACGAGTGCCTCCCCGGGTCCGTATCCGACGCCATCGTCGCCGCCCGGCCCGTACTGGCGCATCTTCAAAATTGCCGCCTCGCATTTCCGGTGCCCCTTCTTCTCGCACGTTGCGGAATGCGCCGACAAATGGCGACGCCGGCCCGCGTGGGCATTAGCGTGCCTCTATGCGGCTGGACGACAGCGACGAAGAAGGCGAATTCCGGGCCGAGCTGCGCGCCTGGTTGCGCGCGCATGTGCCGGCCCCCTCCGCGGGTCCGCCACAGCTGTGGCCGGAGCCGGAGATGCGGCAGTGGAGCGCCACCCTCGGTAAGGCCGGGTACGCCGGTCTGACGTGGCCGCGGGAGCACGGCGGGCGGGGCCTGCCACCGCTGTACCAGGCGATCCACGCCGAGGAGAGCACGCTGGCCGGCGCCCCGGACCACCTCAACGTCATCGGCCTGCACATGGTCGGTCCCACGCTGATCCGGTACGGCACCGCGGCCCAGAAGGCCGTCAACCTCCCGGGGATCCTGTCCGGCGACATCATCTTCTGCCAGGGTTTCTCGGAGCCGGAGGCTGGCTCGGACCTGGCCGCGGTGCGCACCCGGGCGGAGCGAACCGCGCACGGGTGGACGATCACCGGCGAGAAGGTGTGGTCGTCGTACGCCCATCTCGCCGACCGCTGTCTCCTGCTGGCCCGCACCGAACCCGACGCGCCCAAGCATCGCGGCCTGACCTGTTTCCTGCTGGACATGCGCGCCCCCGGCGTCGAGGTGCGCCCGCTGCGCCAGATCTCCGGTGACACCGACTTCAGCGAGATCGTGCTGACCGGCGTGGAACTGCCCGAGGACAGCGTGGTGGGTGCGCGCGGCGAAGGCTGGAAGGTGGCGCTCACGACTCTCTCGCACGAACGCGGCACGTTCGGCATCACGCTCACCGCTCGCCTGGCGGTGCAGCTGGACCGGCTGATCCGTACCGCGCACGCGGTCGGTGCCACCGCTGACCAGGCCGTGCGCCGGGAGATCGCCGATCTGCACGTGCGGCTTCAGGGGTTGCGCTTCACCGGTTACCGCGCGCTCGCGCAGCTGGAACGGGGCGGCGAGCCCGGCCCGGAGAGCTCGGTGCTCAAGCTGCGCTGGTCGCAGACCCACCAGCAGATGTGCCGGCTGGGGCTGCGGCTGGTGCAGGGCGACACCGTCGGACACGCCGGGCAGTGGGCGGCGTACTGGCGGCGGGCGCAGCTGCGCAGCCGCGCGAACACCATCGAGGGCGGCACCTCCGAGATCCTGCGCGGGATCGTCGCCGAACGTGTTCTCGGCCTGCCTCGGCACCGTTAGGAGAGCGCACCATGGACTTCGCCACCACCACCGAACAGCGGGACCTGGCCGACGCGGCCCGACGCCACCTGAGCGAGCGCTTCCCACCGTCCCGGCTCGCCGCGACGGCGGATCACGGCCTCCTCGATCCGGAGGACTGGGCCGCGCTGGACCGACAGGGCTGGCTGGACGCGGAGCTCGGACCTGTGGATCTCGCCCTGCTCGCCGAGGAGAGCGGGCGGGCGCTGCTCCCCCAACCCTGGGTCGGCACGGCCGGATCGGCTCTGCCGGTGTACCAGTCGGCGGGGCTGCCGCTACCCGGACCGGCCGCGCTGGTCGATTCCTCGGACACGTGCGCCGCGCACGATACGCCGGACTGGCGGATCAGCGGGAGCGCACCCGGCGTGGTCGACGCGCACCTGGCCACGGAACTGGTGGTGGCCGCCACGACCCGCCAGGGGGTGGCGCTGTTCGGCGTCGCGCCCTCGGAGGTCTCCATCGCCGAGCGGGACGACATCGATCCACTGCGCCGGTACGCCACCGTCCGGTTGCTGCACGCGCCCGCCCGACTGCTCGCCGACCCCGGCCGCACCGCCGAGCTGCTGCCCGCGCTGCGGTTGCGAAGCGCCATGCTGCTGGCCTGCGAGGCGGTGGGTGTCGCGGACGGCGCCCTGGCCGAAGCCGTGCGGTACGCCGGAACCCGGACCCAGTTCGGCCAGCCGATCGGGTCGTTCCAGGCGGTGGCACACCAGCTGGCCGAGGCGTACGCGGAGATCGAGACCGCACGGTCGCTGGCCTACCGGGCGGCGGTGACGCTGAACGGCGAGGGCGCCGCCGAGGCGGTGGCCTGTGCCGCCGTGGCCGGTCCTCGCGCGGCCGTGCTGGCCTGCGAGGTGGCCCTTCAGGTCTGCGGTGGCATCGCCATGACCTGGGAGTTCGGCCTGCACTTGCGCTACCGGCGGGCGCTGTGGCTGGACGCCCACCGGGTCACCTCCGTGCCACCGCACGACGTGCTCGCGGCCCTGCTGCTGAGCTGACCGCCGGCGCTCACCGCCGAATCGAGAGGACGACACATGTCGTTGCAGCTGCACTGGTTCCTGCCCACGCACGGGGACGGACGCGAGGTGGCCCAGCCGTCCTCCGGCCCGCCACCGCCCGGCGCGCGCCGCGACGTCGACCCGGACTACCTGCGTCAGGTCGCCCTCGCGGCGGACCGATTCGGGTTCACCGGAATGCTCGTGCCGTTCGGCATGTTCTGCGAGGACCCGTGGCTGGTGTCTGCCGCGCTCGCCGCGGACACCCGGCGGATCCGCTTCATGGTGGCGATGCGCCCCGGGCTCATCTCGCCGGTGCTGGCCGCGCAGTCGGCGGCGACCCTTCAACGTCTCTCCGGCGGCCGCCTCCAGCTCAACGTGGTCACCGGCGGCGACGCCGACGAGCAGCGGCGCTACGGCGACTGGTTGTCGCACGACGAGCGGTACGCCCGCACCGGCGAGTTCCTTGACGTGTTCCGCCGAGCCTGGACCGGTGAGCGGTTCGACCACACCGGCACGCATTACCGCATCCGCGCGGGCCTGCTCACCCGGCCGTACCCGGTCGCTCCGGAGATCTTCGTCGGCGGTTCCTCCGACGCGGCCCGGGAGGTGGCCGCCGCGCACGCCGATGTGCTGCTGGCCTGGGGCGAGCCGCCGGCGGCCATGGCGGAGGCGATGGGCCGGGCCCGCGAACTCGCCGGCGCGCACGGACGCACGCTGAGCTTCGGCACCCGCTTCCACGTCATCGCCCGGGACACCTCCGCGCAGGCCTGGCAGGTGGCGCGGCAACTGGTCGACGGCATGGACCCGGCGCGGATCCGGCAGGCGCAGCAGCGCTTCCGGTCCACCGAGTCGCAGGGGCAGCAGCGGATGGCGGCGCTGCACGGTGGGCGTACCGACGACCTGGAGGTCTACCCGAACGTCTGGGCCGGGTACGGCCTGGTCCGTCCCGGCGTGGGCACCGCGCTGGTGGGCAGCCACGAGGACGTGGCGGACCGGATCGAGGAATACCACCGGCTCGGCCTGGACCACCTGATCCTGTCGGCGCAGCCGCACCTCGAAGAGGCCTACGTCGTCGGGGAGGGCGTGCTGCCGCTGCTGCGCAAGCGCGGTGTGCTCGCCGGCTGACGCCGGCCCGGACCCGTCGGTGCCCCGGCCCGAAAGGGCCGGGGCACCGAATTTCTTGGATCAGACCTCCGAGGCGGTGCCGACGGCGTCGGGCTGCCACGCCGGCACCTCGGGTGCCGGACGGCGGCTGCGGGTCAGCACCCGGAGCATCATGGCGGGTCGCATCAGGGCCTGTGGCGGCTCGACCAGCCCCGCCACCCGCATGAAGGTCCGCGTCACCTGCGGGTCGCGGGTCGCGGCCGCCTGCATCTTGGCCATGTACGCGTTCGCCATCCGTACCTTGAACGGTCGCGGGCCCTGCACCTGCGGGAAGCTCAGGTCACCACCCGCCGAGATCTCCCAGGGCACGTCGGTCACCGCGGACACGGCCTGTTGGAAGTCGGTCGGCCGGGGTGCCGTGCCGCCGGCCAGGTGGTCGCGCAGGGTCAGCGCCTCCAACGCCGCCACTGTCATGCCCTGGCCGTAGACCGGGTTGAAGCTGCACGCCGCGTCGCCGAGGACCAGGAAGCCGTCCGGCAGCCGGGACAACCGTTCGTAGTGGCGACGGACGCTGGCCGGGTACCGCAGGGACACGGGCTCGTCCAGCGGCTCGGCGTCCTGGATGGCCTGGTAGATGTCCGGAACCGGCAGCGACTTGACGAACTCCAGGAATCCGGCCGGGTCGGCCGGCGCGCTGTCGCCGAGCACCCCGGTCAGAGAGACGATGCACCGGCCACCGTCGATACGGGACAGGAAGGCGCCACGGGGGTGCGACGGCGACGACACCGGGTTGATCGACAGGTCGCCCTTCAGAACATCGTCCGAGGCCAGGCGATAGAGGCGCGTCGTGTAGGTCAGGTCGATCCGGATCCGGTCCTCGTCCGGCCGGCTGTACCCCAGTTCCTCCAGCCAGACCGGGGTGCGCGACCCGCGACCGGTGGCGTCGACCACCAGGTCGGCGGTGATCGTCTCCTCGGCCGCGCCGTCGCGCCCCTGCACCCGCGCCCCGGTGACCCGCCGGCGGTCCCCGGTGGTGGTCAGCCCGACGATGTCGCGCTCTTCGGCGAAGCGTACGGCCGGAAGCTCGGCCACCCGTTGGCGCACCAACTGCTCCAGCACGGGACGGGCGGCCGACACGCAGGTCAGCCCGGTACTGGCCGGCGCCAGCGGGCGCCCGTTGAAGAACCACCGCAGCTCGCCCAGGTCGCCGGTCGGCACCCCGGCGGCCACCGCCTCCGCTGTGAAACCGGGAAACAGTTCGTCGAGGATCTGCTGGCCCCGGGCGAGCAGACCGTGTACGTGCCGGCCCTGTGACACGCCACGTCGGGCCGTGGAGACGCCGGTGAGCCGGTCGCGGTCGACGATGACCACCTCGGCGTACGCGTCGGCCAGCACCCGCGCCGCGAGCAGGCCCGCCATGCTGCCGCCGAGAACGACGGCACGCTCTCCCACCTGTGCGCTCACGGCTGCCCCTTCCTGGCCTGGTTGCTCACGACTCGCCGCGCGGGCTGTTCTGGTAAGCCGCCAGCAGCCACTCGCCGTCGCGCTCGACGAGGATCCAGGACGCCCGGATGGCCCGGGCCGGCGACACGTCCTCGGCGCCGGGCTCCAGGACACCGCCCTCGGTCGTCAGCACCGCGACGCCGGGCGCGATGAGGCGGGCGTCGACCGGCGTGCCGGTGACCCGGGTGCCCTTGAGCTGGCCCTGGAACGCCTGCTCCATGTATCCGCGGATCTTGTCCCGGCCACGGCAGAAGACCCCGGGCAGGATCATGGTCGCGTCCTCGGTGAACGTGCGGGCGAACGCGTCGGCGTCGTGCTCCGCCCACGCGGTGACGATGTGCCGCGGTACCGCGGCCACGGCGGCCTGAGCCTCGGCGTTGAAGGTGCTCGTGGTCATTCTGGTGTCCTTTCTCGGCGGCTCAGAGATAGAGGGTGTCGGGTTCGAGGCCGCACAGGATCCGGCCGTACAGCTCGGTGTTGGTGTCCGGGTTCATCAGCGCGTGCAGGTTGACCGCCTGCACATCGCGGGCGATGCGCTGGATGGGCACGTCGTCGTAGAGCGAGGAGCCGCCGCTGGCGCCGGCGAGGATGCCGACCGCCTCCCTCGCCAGGCGGCACGCGGCTCCCAGGTCGGCCCGGGCACGGGCGCGCTCGGCCAGGCTCCACGGCTGGCCGCCGGCCGACTTGTCGTCGACCTGCGCGGTGAGGCGGTGCACGTGGAACTCGGCCTCGTCGGTCTTCAGCTCCGCCTCGGCCACCTGGCGATGGGTCAGCGGCGCCTCGGCCTGCTTCTCGTACCCCGTGTAGGTGATCTTGCGCTCGGGCAGCCGCTCGAGGAACGTCTCACCGGCCGCGCGGGCCAGGCCCAGCACGGTGCCCACCGACGACGCGGAGGCAACCGGCAGCAGCGGCGCCCGGTACATGGCGGGCGCGCCAGCCGCGTCCGGTCCGGTCCGGCCCTGGAGCACCACCGGCAGCGGCAGGAACCGCTCCGCCGGCACGAACAGGTCCTGGGCGACAGTGCTGACGCTGCCCGTGCCGCGCAGGCCGGACGTGTGCCAGTCGTCGACGATCTGCAACTCGGACGTCGGCACCAGCGCCATCACCGGCATGGGCGGACCATCACCGCCGACCAGCACCGCGATGATCTCCTGCCAGTGGCTGTGCAACGCGCCGCTGATGAAGCCCCACTTGCCGTTGACGACGATGCCGCCATCGGCCGGGACCGCCATGGCGGACGGGCTCAGGGTGCCGCAGATCCGCACGTTCGGCGTGGAGAAGACCTCCTCCTGCACGGCCTCGGGGAACAGGCCGGCCATCCACGTCGGGATCCAGTAGACGGAGGCGGTCCACGCGGTGGCACCGTCGGCCCGGCCGAGCGCGGTCGCGACGTCGGCGAGCGTGCGGGTGTCGGCCTCGTAGCCGCCGAACCGCTTCGGCACCCGCAGCTTGAAGACCCCGGCGTCGGCCAGGGCCTCGATCGTTTCGTCGGGCAGTCGGCGGTCCCGCTCGGCCTGCACGCCGTTCTTGCGCAGCAGCGGGGCGAGGTCCGTGACGCGCGCGACGATCTCCTCGCGCCTGGGTGTGTCGGTGGTGGTCAGCACGGCGGCTCCCTGAGGTCGTCGGTGGATGTCAGGCGGCGGGCACGGGGGCGGTCAGCCGGACCGGCAGCGTCCGGTGGCCGTTCATGATGAAGGTGGGCAACGGCTGCAGGTCGGCGACCGGCACCGCCAACGCGATGTCGGGAAAGCGCTCGAACAGCGAGGAGAGGCCGGTGGTCGCGACCGCCCGGGCCACCCCGGCGCCGAGGCAGTAGTGCGGTCCGTGGCCGAAGGAGAGGTGCTCCTTGTCGGCGCGCTTCAGGTCGAAGCGGTCGGAGTCGTCGCCGTGCAGGGCGGGGTCGCGACCCACCGCGCTGTAGTTGATCAGGATGGGATCGCCCTGCGGGATCGTCACGCCGTCCAGCTCGATGTCCTCGACGGCGTACCGCAGCGGCAGGTGCGCCAGCGGCGACTCGACCCGCAGCGTCTCGTCGATGACGTCGTTCCAGGTGGCCTCGCCGGACAGCACGAGATCCCGCTGCTCCGGGTTGCTGAGCAGGGCCGTGATGGCGTTGTCGAAGAAGTTGATGGTGGTCTCGGAGCCGGCGCCGAGGATGGCGAAGATGGTGTCCGTCAACTCCTCCTCGCTGAGCCGGGAACCGTCCTCGTCACGCGCGGCGATGAGGTCGCTGGTGATGTCCTCGCCCGGGTTCTCCCGCTTGGTGGCGATGAGATCGGCCATCGCGCCGCGCCACCCGGCCAGCACGGCCTGCGCCTGCTCCGGGGTGACGGTGGTGTCGACCATCATGTCGATCACCTTCGCCGTCTTGGCGCGAGCCTCCTCGGACATGCCGATGAGGTCGGCCACCAGGCGGGCCGGCAACGGGTACGCGAACCGCTCACGCAGGTCCACCACCTCACCGGGGGCGGCGGCGGCCAGACCGTCGAGAAGTTCCTCAGTGATCTTGGCGATCCACGGCCGGATCGCCTCCGTACGCCTCGGGGTGAACGCCTTGCCGACCAGCTTGCGCAGCCGCACATGGTCCTTGCCGTACGCGGTGACCATGTTGTCCATCGCGATCCAGCTGATCATTTCCCAGTCCGGCGGGATCTCGCCGTTGATGAACGCCGGCCAGTGGTTGCGGGCGCTCTTCGTCACCCGCGGATCGGTGAGCAGTTGCTTGATCACCGCATAGCTGTTGATCGACCACGCCACCACGCCGCCGGGCAGAACCACCTGAGTAGCGGCGCCCTGCGAACGCAGCTTCGCGGCCTCACCGTGGATATCTTTTCCGGTGGTGTCCAGAGAAAACGGGCAACTGTCCATGGATGACTCCCAGTTTCGGCGGAGTGTTTCGGCCACGCGCCGGTCCGCCCGGCGAAGCCGATGTGCCCGTTCCGTGGGGCGCAGCGGATCGACCGGTGGCGTTGCACGAGCGTGTCATCAGCCGATCCGACGATGCATCTCTCGGTGTGCGCACTCGGCGACGGCCTGCGAGAACGCCCATGTCAGGTTCGGCGAGGCCAGGCAGAACACCCGCGCCGGGCTGAAGGACGATCGTGACGTCGGTCCGCTCAGCCGGGGTCGGCGCAGAGGTGGGAGGTCAAGGCGGGCCACTACAGTGGCCATCATGTCCGTACGTCCGCCTCTTGCCGAACAGTTCGATCTGCGCCCGCACCCTGAAGGCGGCTGGTTCAGGGAAACCTATCGGTCCGCTGTCACGTTCGAGCCCGATGGCTACCCGGGCAGCCGTGCCGCCGCGACGGCGATCCTCTTTCTTCTCGAGCCGGGTGACTCGTCGGCCTGGCACACCGTGCGGTCGGATGAGATCTGGTTCTGGCACTCGGGTGGTCCGTTGGCGCTGACAATCGGTAGGGACAGTCGGCCGACGATCCTGAGTGCCGAGTGCCCGCAGGTCCTGGTTCCGGCGGGCGAGTGGCAGTCCGCGAAACCGGCGGGCGACGAGCACGTCCTCGTCAGTTGTGTGGTGAGTCCGGGCTTCGATTTCGCCGACTTCACCATGCCGTGAGCACGCCCCCGAGCGTCCCCTCATCGCGCCGGGAGGGCAGCGCCGCGGCACCGCCACGCCCCTCCGTTCAGTCGCTGACCCTGCTGCGGGACTGGTAGACCAGATCCTGGTACTCGGGATGCCGGTCGATCCATCCCGCGATGAACGGGCAGGTGGCCAGGACGCGCAGATGCGCGGCACGGGCTTCGTCCAGAGCAGTGCGGGCCAGCGCCGACCCGACCCCCTTGCCCTCGTATTCCGGCGAGACCTCGGTGTGCACGAACGCGACGAGTTCCGCGGTGCGGATGTACTGTGCGACGCCGGCGACCCTGGACTCCCCGTCGACCCGGGCCTCGTACCGGTTGGCCTCGGGAGCGTCCGTCACTTCCACCATCTCGTGCCCTCCATACGACGCGCCGGAATCGACCTTGTCCGCGTACTCGTGAACGTCACAGTTTGTCGGTCCTCACCTAACAGGGCCACGGTGCCACCGGAGGGGGTCGTCCTCCAGCACGGAGCGGTCCCAGTTCCCGAGGTCCGCAGCGGCCTCGTAGGTGGTGCGGAGGAACTCGGCGACCGCGCGGTCGGGGTCCGGTGCGGCGCGGGCGACCTCGTAGGGCAGGAGGAACTGCTGGAACTCGGAACTGTAGTAGGCGCCGTCGGGACCGATCTGCCGCTCGGCGAACCCGTCGGGTGCGGGGTAGGCGTACGAGTAGAAGGCGCCTTCCTCGCCGCCGCCGGGCCAGAACCCGCAGCTGGACAGTTCGCGGGAGTAGCCCTCGACCATCACCCAGTCCCCGCAGTTGGGCACGCCCCCGGGGTGTGGCGGGGCCGACCGGCCGGAGAAGCGTGTGCAGGCGAGGTCCATCCCGCCCCAGAAGAAGTGCACCGGACTGACCTTGCCCACGAAATGCGACCGGAACTCGCCGATGACCCGATTCGCCTGCAACAGCTGACGCCAGAACAGGGCGGCCGCGTCGCCGTCGTAGGAGGCGTGGTCGTGGTCCTCAGCGAACGGGATCGCCGGGTCGACCTCGTTGGGGTACGGCCGGATCGGTGCCTCGATCCCGAGTTCGTCGAGCATGGCCATGACCCGCGAGTAGAACTCGGCGACCGGCATCGGCCGGAGTGCGAGGCTCCGCGCGCCGCCGCCGCTGGTCCGAATGTCGAGCCGATGGCCGATGAAGTCGAACTCGATCTCGAAGGCTCCCGTGCCGTACGGGATGGCGGACGTCGTCAACCCGCGCGGGCTCACGTACAGGGTCACCTGCCACCAGTGGTTGAGAAACGGAGCGTGGGCCATACGGATCTTGCCCACGATCTGGGTCCACATGTGCACCGTGTCGCGGGTGGCGGTCCAGTCCGAGACCCGCAGGCTCGGCCAGGTCATCGTTGCCGGGCTCGTCATCACTACTCACATCCTTGGCGCTGTCACGAGAGGGTGACAGAGGTCGTTGTCGTGGCCGGTCGTCGCGTCAGCGGTACTCGGGGTTGCCGGCGTCCGGATGTGCACCTGCCTCCCAGGCCGTGCGCTGGTTGCCGTAGGCCGGGAATCCACCAGCGCTGCGCATCATCGACGCGAGGTGGAGCAGGTTGTAGGTCATGAACGCGGTATTACGGTTGGTGAAGTCGTTCTCCGGCCCGCCGGAGCCCTCGTCGAGGTAGGACGGGCCGGGGCCGACCTCGCCGAGCCAGCCCGCGTCCGCCTGCGGCGGGACGGTGAAGCCGATGTGCTGCAAGCTGTAGAGGATGCTCATCGCGCAGTGCTTCAGGCCGTCCTCGTTGCCGGTGAGCAGACAGCCTCCGACGCGCCCGTAGTAAGCGTACTGGCCCTGCTCGTTGAGCACGCCGGAGTAGCCGTAGAGCCGCTCGATCACCCGACGGGTCACCGAACTGTTGTCGCCGAGCCAGATCGGCCCGGCGATGACCAGGATGTCGGCGGCGAGTACCCGGGTCAGCAACGCGGGCCATTCGTCGGCGTCCCACCCGTGCTCGGTCATGTCGGGTCGGACGCCGGTGGCGATGTCGTGGTCGACGGCGCGGATCTGGTCCACGGCGACCCCGTTCGCCTCCATGATCGCCGCACTGCGATCGATCAACCCCTGGGTGTGGCTACGCCCTGCGGAACGGTTGAGGGTGCAGTTGATGTACATCGCTCGCAACCCGGTGAAATCGGGCTTCTCGATCAACGACGCGGTCATGGGCGGGTCCTTCCTGGTTGTCGGTCGCGCCCCCGCCCGGCTCGGTCGGCTCAACGAGCGCCGCACCCTGGCAGGGTCCGACGACGCACCGTCCAGCTCCCGAGCGCGGCGGCGCATCCGGTGGATCAACGTAACGAGTGATGTGTCCTGACCTGCGCCGAATCGGCCGGTCAAGAGGTCGGCCACGGCGGACCGGACGCAGCGCCTACGCGCTGAGCGCCCCCGCAGCCGCCGCGATCGACGCGGGTGTGACGCGACGATCGTGCGGTGACCACCCCAGTATTCGGCGCTCACCAGCGAGCGAACAGTGACACCACGTCACAGGCGATCGTGACACCACGCCACTGGCACTTCGAGGAACGGCCAAGCTGCCCCGCCCCGGACGACCGCGTACCGGATCACGATCTGAACGCCGACCGGCCGGGCGGTCGGGGGCACGTCCGCCACGGGCCGCCCTGGGCTCGGGCCGCAACGCATCGCGTTGACCCGGCAGCACCCCGTAGTTAGCGTTAACAAGTCCGTCCAGTTTGGAGACAAACGTAACCGGCCAAGGAGGATCAATTGAGACTGCGACAGCCAAGACCACGTCTCGGGCGGAGTCGGAAGGGCAGAGGTGTCGCGGTCCTGGCACTGGGTGCGCTTCTTTCGGTCTCGATCGCGGCAACGCCCTCGTACGCTGCCGAGGAGCAGCTCACCCAAGGCCTGGTGCACCACTTCGCCCTCGACGAGACCAGTGGAACGACCTTGGTCAACTCGGGTAGCGCGGGTGCGGCAGCGAACGCCACGCTCGTGAATCCCGAGAAGGCGACCCTGACCGGCGAAGGAGTCAGGTTCAACCCCGACTCCTACGAAAGCGCCCTCGACGGCGCATACGTGGCGCTGCCGAACGACATCACCGCCGGCATGTCCAACCTCACCGTGGACTACGACGTGTGGGTCGACCCGGCGAACGTCGGCGAACACCAGATGTGGGGTTTCGGCCGTAAGTCCGGCTCGTGTGACGCCGACACCGGCGCCGAGGGCTCCATCTTCGCGTCGAACACCCAGCGGTTCCGCGTCGCGGTGGGTCCGACGAACCTCCAACAGAACCGGGTCCGCATGCTCGAAAAGGCGTGGACCCACGTCACCTACACCCAGTCACTGAACTCGGACGGGACGAGCTGGACCGGCAGGGTCTACCTCGACGGTGTGCTGCACGCGACGTCGACGAACCTGACGACGGCGCCGTCGGTGAACGCGGCGGGGACCAACTGCAACTTCCTCGGTCGCTCGCAGACAGCGGGCCACTACTCGTTCCGCGGAACGATCCGGGACTTCCGCGTGTACGACCGGGCCGTGAGTCTGGACGAGACACTCCTCCTGGCCGAGAAGACGGTCTCCGACGGCGTTCGCGCCGACGCCGCGGCCATCGACCTCGGCCGCACCAGCGCGGTCGTACGCGACCTCGTTCTGCCCAAGGTCGGCTCCGTGGCGGGCTCGGCCATCACCTGGACGAGTTCCGACCCGTCCGTCGTCGAGGTCAACACCCCGCCGGCCGTCGCCAGCGCACGCAAGGTCGCGGTGACGGGCAGGATCACCCGGCCCGCACAGGGACAGGCCGACGCAACAGCGACGCTCACGGCGACTGTCCGCAAGGGCGCGCAGGAGGTCACCACACGGGAGATCCCCGTGGTGGTGAAGGCCGAGTTCGACGATGCGCAGGCTGTCGACCGTGACGCCTTCGATCTGACAGTTGACGGCGCCGATGGCGTACGCGGAAACCTCGACCTCGCCGCCGAGGGCGAGTTCGGATCCACTATCACCTGGAGGTCGACCACCGGTCTCGTCACCCCGACGGGCGTGGTCAGCCGCCCGGCCTTCGGCCGTGCGGACGTTGCCGCCACCCTGACGGCGACCATCAAAAAGGGTAAGGCCTCGCAGAAGAAGTCGTTCCCGGTGACCATCACCGCCATGCCGCGATCGGAGGAGTACGAGCGGTACTTCATGGGGTACTTCAAGGGAGAGGGGATCGCCGACGGCGAGCAGATCATGTTCGCCACTTCCAACGGAAACACCGCTCTGGACTGGACCGGTCTGACCGGAGGGCGGCCGTCACTCATCTCCCAGCTGGGCGACCAGGGGCTTCGTGACCCGCACATCGTCCGCTCCCCCGACGGCGACACGTTCTACATGATCGCCACCGACCTGAACTGGTACGACCAGGGCGGGTACGCCATCAACGACACTCAGTACATCGAGGTGTTCGAGTCGCACGATCTGGTGAACTGGACCCCTCAGCGGCACGTGAAGGTGGCGCCCGACAACGCGGGCAACGCCTTCGCACCAGAGTCGCTGTGGGTCGAAGAGCTCGGCGCCTACGTCGTGTTCTGGGCCCAGTCGCTGTGGAACGATCCCGTGAACCGCACCGGTCAGGGGAACGCGCAGATGTGGTACGCCACGACGCGGGACTTCAAGACGTTCTCCTCTCCCCAGGTCTGGCAAGATCCGGCCCCGCTGTCGCGGATCGACACGACCGCGATCCGCGTCGGTGACCACTACTACCGGGTGACCAAGAACGAGGCCGGCAACCAGGGCTCGGACATCTTCTCGGAGAAGCACACCGACTTCCTGGACAGCAACATCGCCAACTGGACGTTGGTCGCGCCAGCTCTGGGGCGCACGACGTGGGTCGCCAACCAGGGGTACGAGGGACCGGTCGTCTTCAAGGCCAACCCCGGTGACACCGCCTGCCCCGGCCAGTTCTACCTCTGGGGTGACCGGTACACGAACGGTGGTGGGTACCAGGCCGCGTGTCACGAGAACATCGAGGCTCCGACGTGGAACGCCAAGGCGATCACGATGACCAACGCAGGTGTCGTCCGTCCCCGGCACGGCACCGTGATCCCGCTGACCGTCCGCGAGTGGAACGACATCCGCGGAATCCCGAACAGCGACGTCACCACCACCACAGAGGTGGCTGTCGAGCCGTACGCGAGCGGGGCCCAGACGACCACTGCCACAGTGACGGTAACGGCAGCTGACGGGTTCGAGACCGGGGGCCAGGTACGGATCAGCATCGGCTCGTGGTCGAAACTCGCCCACCTGAGCGACGGTACGGCGACCGTCACGCTGCCGACGGGTCTGCCCGCGGGTGCCCGGACGGTCAAAGCCGAGTACCTCGGCTTCGACTACCTGACGGCGTCGGAAGGTACGGCGTCGATCGAGGTGCCCTCCGGCCCGGCCGCCGTCAAGGTCAAGGCGAAAGCCACGCCGGCGTCCGTTGTCCGCGGGGACATGTTCAGACTGAACGTGACTGTCGGGCCGGCGGGCGGACCGAAGCAGCACGCTCCGACCCCGACCGGCGAGGTCACCGTCACCTTCGGCGGCATCGCGTACGTCGTGCCACTGGCGCACGGCAAGGCCGTCGTCGAACTGCAGACCGCCGACCTGCGGCCCGGGGCCTACCAGGTCCACGTCGCCTACTCGGGCAACCCGACCTATCAGCCCTACGCCGCCGACTACCAGAAGTTGACGGTACGTAAGTAGTAGGCACCCCGACGAGACGCGCCACAGTAGTGGGCGGGCGAGATCGATCTCGCCCGCCCACTGCCCGTCGGCCTGTGTCTCAGGTGACGGACCTGCGGCCGACCTCAGCCCGTTGACTCACGACCCTGGTGGGGAGCCCGTGCAGTCGGGTGCGCACCACCAGATCGTGCAGGGCGTTCACGGCTGCCGGATCTGCGCGTTCGGGCAAGACCGAGGTGTCCCGGGCCGTCTCCAGCTCGGCGCGCAGCCGCGACACGTCGGTAGCGAGCCACCCTGCAACACCCGCGGGGAGCGGGCCATGCTCGGCCTCTCGTTTGGCGGCAATGAGATCCGGTACGTACGACAACCTCGTCCCCAGCACGGCAAGGTTCGTCTCCACGCGGCCGGTCCGCATCAGGTGGATCCCGGTGAGCAGGACCCGCAGCGTATAGAGCGCGGGCTTGAGCTGCCCGGTCCTGGCGTACAACCTCTCCTGAGTGGCCGCGAAACCGAGGTAGTGGTGCGCATGGTGACGGGTGACCAGTCTCGGGGCCAGGGCGATGAGTTCGGCGTGCACCGCGGTAGTCACGACCACCAGCGGTGACAGCAACTGCTCCAGGACGTACCCGTTGCGGCTGTTCAACAGCTTGACGAACTTCAGCAGATCGTGGCTGACCACGTCCAACTCGACGCCGTCGCGCACGCCCATGTGTTGCAGCGTCTGCGGACCGGTGCGCAACCCGACGACCTCCTCGGCCCGGAGCAGGTGCACGGCACGCAGATCCAGATCGGAGTCGATGGACGCGAATCCGTACAGATGCGCACCGCTGACGGTGGCGAACAGCAGCGGGCGGGGCAGGTCGCGGGCTGCCTCGGCGGCCCACGACGGCACCTCGGTGGTCACTACAGGTTCCTCTCCCGTACGGCCGCGAGCAGCCGATCCACGTCAATCTGGTCGGGCTGATCGGGCAGCACTGTGGCGGCGGTCGCGTCGGCGAGCTCGGCAAGTAGGTCCGCCGCCCAGGCGGCAACCTCATCCCAGGGCAACTCGCCGCGCCGCACCGCGAGCAGACGGTCGCGCAGGTGACTGACGTCGACCAGCACCTCCCCCGTACGCAGCACATGCGCCCCGGCGATCAGCAGCCGTACCATGTGCATGGCCTGCTTGTGATTCGTCTCGCCGGTCCGCTCGCGGCGGGCCGCCACCCGGTTGAGCTGATCCCTGGCGTAGTTGCCGTAGGTCTCGGCCACCCGCCTCGACAGGAACGCCTGCCGTGCTGCCAGCAACCATTCCCCGTCGACGGTGATCGTCTCGACCAGCGGGGACCAGAGCACCTCCAGAACTGTCGGGTTGCCCTGCAAGGCCAGGACGCAGAAGCGTTCGAACTCCCAGGAGAACTGCTCCGCCGCCGGACCGTCGAGGTGGGTGGGCGGCTTGTCGAGGTGCCAGAACGCTCGTGTGGGCGCTACATACACACCACGGCGGTCGTAGTCGGAGGCCAGGTCGTGCAGCCCGTACGCCCGGGACCCGACCACAACGGCGAGTGCCGTATGCCGCTCGACAAGCTCGATCACGCCCGGGACGCTACCCAATCACCGTCCCGCACGCGCCACCCTTTTCGAACACTCAGCGTCGGTGACCTCGAACTGAACGACGGACGTCATTTTTGGTAGTACTGCACGACGCAGAACTCGTTGCCTTCCGGGTCGGCCATCACCAGAACCGCGCCTTCCGGGTAGTCGTGCCGTTCGCCGGTCCACCGGCCGCCCAGCGCCCCGATCCGGTCCACCGCTTCACCGGCGTCGGCGACAGCGATGTCCACGTGCAGACGCGCCTTGCCGACCTTGGGCTCCGGTACCGGTTGGAACGTCAGCACCGGCCCACCGTCGGTAACGATGACTCGCCGCCAGCCGGGTAGGGACTCCGTCACCCGGCCGCCGAGCACGGCGGACCAGAAGTCAGCCAGCTTCTGTGGGTCTTGACAATCCATCGTGACGCCGGCAAATCGGCCCAAGGTCGTCGTCATGGGCCCTAACGTAGCCGTGCCACAAGACCCTTGTCAGGGAGCACTCGACTCGGCAGATCAGTACACCGGCTTGGACCTACCGGCTCACAGCGCAGCGCTCGGCTGAGGCCGTCGGATGAACTGTCGGTCGCGGGCGGTCACCGAAGCGGTTGGGCCTGCCGCTCGAAGGACGACATCGAGGACCAGGTCGGGATCCGCTACGTAGGCGCCGCTGGCCCATGCGGCGTTTGCCTCGATCACGGCCCAGTGACCGTCGACCAGTCCTACGTCGACGACGATGGCGGAGGGCAACGTGTGCCCGTAGCCGGCGATGAGATCGGCGCCGAAGGCTAGCGCGTCGGTCGACGGAGGGCCGAGGTGCAGTCGACCGTGCGCGGCGTACTGACTGCCTGCGTAGACAACAGCGTCGAGCACGTGTAGCCGGTACTCGGCGCTGAAGTCGACGATGTCGCTGACGAGCACTGGAGTCCGCCGGTCGACAGCATCGGGGCCGGGCAGGCGGGAGCCATCCGTGTAGATCATCGCCGGGATGTTCTTGTCATTGGGCGACTTGATGAACGCCGGTCGACGGAGTTCGTAGGCCTCGCCGATGGCGACCAGGGTGATGTCGCGGCGGGTAAGTTCACGAGGAAGCCCAGTCAGCCAACCAGGTTCCGCTTCCAGCGGCGCGATCCCAAGCAACGGTGCGACGACATCCGCGAAGCTCGGTCCTGCATGAAGGTGATCAGCACGCAGCCCGGCGGGCACCTCGAAAGAGCCGAGCTGGACGGTGTGTATTCCGCGTCGATGAGCGGCGTCGCGCAAGCTCCGAGCCGAGGCCGTCAGACGCGGCGGCAGGACAAGTGTCACGGCTGATGATCCTGCCCCGATACGCCGTCACAGTTACAGCGGTTATCAGGCGTCCGGTGCCGCCGGCCACTATGCGACGCCGGGGGTGGGGACACCGGTTCGAACCGCCTCGGGAAACCTCTCGATTCGACCACCGGGGATCGACCACAATGCCACAGTGGATCGCGAGCGCCTGGTGAAGTTGAGCAAACGGATGTCGAAGGCCCTCCGGCACGACCCCGGCCGGGCCGGCCTGGTGCTCGACCCGGCCGGTTGGACTCCCGTCGACGCTCTGCTCGCCGCCCTACGGATCGAGCGGGCCGAGCTGGACGCGGTCGTCGCCGGCAACGACAAGCAGCGGTTCGCTGTCGAGCGCGGCACCGACGGTATGCTGCGAATCCGGGCCAACCAGGGCCACTCGGTCCCGGTGGACCTCGGACTGCCCTCGGTGACCCCACCGGACCGGCTCTATCACGGCACCAGCGCCGACGCGCTGGAGTCGATCCGGGCCACCGGCCTGCACCGCGGCGGCCGGCACCACGTCCATCTCTCCACCGACACCGAGACCGCCCATCGGGTCGGTGCCCGGCGGGCCGGTCGGGTCGTGATCCTCACCGTCGACGCGGCGGCGATGGCCGCCGACGGGCACGTGTTCCACCGCAGCGCGAACGGCGTCTGGCTGACCGACGCGGTCCCTGCCAGCTATCTGCTCGACTGAGCCCTGGCCTGGCCCGGGCCGCTGAGAGGGAAGCTGATGGCGATGCCGGCAGGTGCCGTTCGTGTGCTGTTCTTCTCCTTATTCGAATTCCTCGACGAGCCGCACGTCGGGCGCGGCGTCCGGGTGCAGGAAACTCAGCAGCGCGGCACCCTCGGCGGCCACCGCGTCGCGGTCGGCGGCCGTCAGCGGTACGAAGAGCCGAACGGTGAGCGCCGCGGCTGCGACCGTCCACGCTCCCGCCGTGAACCCGTCGACCAGTACCGCTCTGGGGACCGGACCGTGCCGGGTCACCGCCCGGTTGCGGAACTCGTCGGTGAGCACCCGCGTCCGGTCACGATAGGACAGCAGCAGGTTGTCGAAGTCGTACAGGTACCGCACCGGTGCCGGGGTGTCCGGGTCGGGCCGTGGCGCGTCGGGCAGGTCGACGTACCCGCCGGGGAACGTCCGCAGCCGCGTGCGACAGATCGCGCCCGAGCTGCTGTCGGCGACGGAGACGAAGGGAGTCCCCCGTTGACCGACGATCTCGACCGGCTGCGCGGCGTCATGACCGATGTGGCGGAGCACGGCGGAAGCACCGACCTGTATGAGCGCGCGCTGCACGAGTCCCGCCGACTGCGCCGGCGCAGCGTTGTCACGAGGAGCGCCGCCGCAGCCACGGGCGTGCTGGCGATCGTCGCCTCCGCGACGCTGGTCGGCGGCCGAATCTCTGGCCCCCCAGCGCCGCCGGCCACCGATCCGCCGACGGTTGTCCCCATCCCCCCACCCTCGACGGAGCCGACCTCCGCCTCGCCGACACCGTCGGCATCATCGCCATCACCGTCGGCGCCGACATCCCCAGCACGGCCTTCGAAGACGACGGCGGGTGGGCGGCCCGACCATGGCTGCCCGGTAACGGCGGCGACCTTGAACCGCGTCCCCGGTCTGCCGGGCGGTTACCGGATCAGCCCGGACAGGGTGGACTGCTGGAAGGACTGGGCGACCGGTTGGGACCCGAAGCAGCAGGGCGACGGCGCGTACCTCTTCCGGTACACGCCGAGCCGGGGCTGGCGCATCCATGGAGCGGGCAGCGCGTTCAACTGCGCGGACCTGGGAATCACCAGGGACCCGGACGACCCGCCACCGTTCTGCTATTGAGCAGCGGATACCGGTGTTCGGGCCGCGTCGGACAGCGGCGGTTGACCATTTTCTCGCGGTCGGCTGGCGGCAGGGTCAGGGGCGGCCGTGCTCAATCTGGTGTCGGGCGCGGGAGCGGGCGGCGGCGGCCGGGGTCGAGCCGGCGGCGCGGGCGGTGCGCAGGATGTCGGTGAGGGTGTCGGCGATGCCGTGGACCCGGGCGGTGGCCTGGGCGGACGTTTCCCGGTGTAGCTCGATGGCGGTGGCGTGGATGATGCCGCCGGCGCTGACGATGATGTCGGGCGCCCAGAGGATGCCGTGCTGGTGCAGCAGGTCGGCGGTGGCCGGAGTGTCGAGTTGGTTGTTGGCCGGTCCGGCGATCGCGGCGCAGCGCAGTGTCGGCACTGTGTGCGGTGTGAGCAGACCGCCGAGAGCGGCGGGGACGAGCACATCCACGTCGGCGGTCAGGCAGTCCTGCGGGCTGGCCCAGGCGGCACCCGCTGTGTCGGCGAACGTTCGCCTGCCCTCGTCGGTGTCGGCGGCCACCAGGGTCGCGCCGGCGTCGGCGAGTATGCGCAGCACGTGGCTGCCGACGCGGCCGAGGCCGAGCACGGCGAAGCTGCGCGTGGACAGGTCGGCTGACCCGAATCGCTCGGCGCACAGGGCATGCAGCGCGGCGACGACGCCGACGGCGGTGTGGCCGGAGGAGTCACCGCTGCCACCGGCCTGCACCGGTCGGCAGAACGCGTGCGGGGTCCGCTCGGCGATCGTGACCATGTCGTCCGGTCCGGTTCCCACGTCCGGGCCGGTGGCATAGGCGCCATCCAGGCCGGCGATGACGTCGCCCACGTCGTGCAGCACCGCCCGACGGGTGGCCGCGTCAAGTGTCCTGCCCGGGGGCAGTGCGATGACGGTCTTGCCGCCGCCGTTGGGCAGCCCAGCCAACGCGCACTTGTCCGACATCGCGGCCGACAGCCGCAGCGCGTCGGCGAGCCCGTCGCGCCAATGCGGGTAGTGCGCGAGCCGGCAGCCGCCGATGGCCTGACCGAGCGCTGTGGAGTGCACCGCGACGACGATCGGCAGGCCCGACCGTACGCCCCGCCTGAGGACGACGTGTTCGTGCATGGACTCGGTGTCGAGATGGGTCGCGACCATGATGGCTCCTGTCGTGTGCTCGCCGAAACGAGATCGACAGTAGGCAGGTGCGCGGCACTGACCGGCTCAAAGCGAACAACGTTCGGAGAACTGGCAAGATTTCGGTCGTGGACGAACTTGATACGGCGATCATCCAGCACCTGCAGACACATGCGCGGCAGACCAACCGCGAACTGGCCCGGGCAGTAGGCATCGCGCCGTCCACCTGCTTGGAACGCGTGCGCGCACTACGGGAACGCGGCGTGATCACCGGCTACCACGCCGAGATCAGCCTGGCCGCCCTCAACCGCGGCGTCCAAGCATTGCTGCACGTTCAGGTCCGGCCCCTGAGCCGCACCGTCATCGACGGCTTCAAGAAATATGCGATGGAGCTGCCCGAGGTGCTGTCGGTGTACGTCGTGGCCGGCGGCGACGACTTCCTCGTCCACGTCGCCGTACCCAGCGTCGACGGCCTGCACGCCTTCCTCATGGACAAGTTCAGCGGACGCCGCGAGATCGTCGGGTTCCGCAGCTCTGTCATCTATCAACACGCCCGAAAGCAGGTCATCGAACCGCTTGACCCGTAACGCTCGTTTGGTACGCCCATGCCTACCTCGCCGTCGGACCTCGGCACCTGAACACTTTCCCGCCTGATCGGCAATGTCAGGTTGAAGCGCGGATTTTTGCCGAGGAGGGCCATGGCTTCGGATGCGGATTTGATAGGCCGGTCGCTGGAGGGCGATGTCGACGCCTTCGTAGAGGTGGTCGAGCGTCATGAGGCCGCCGTCGGTTCGTACCTCGTTCGCCGGGTTGGGCGGGATGCGGCCGAGGACCTCCTGGGCGAGGTGTGGGTTGCGGCGTTCGAGTCGCGGCGCTCGTACGACCGGTCGTACAACGATGCGCGACCGTGGCTGTACGGGGTGGCATTGAATCGCTTGCGGCGCTACTGGCGGTCCCGGCCGGCCGAGGACCTGGTCGCGGACGTACCGGACGTGGCTACTGGATGGGATCCGTGGTCGGCGGTGGACCTCGGCGTGGACGCCCGGGCGGTGCTCCGGTCGGCCCTGACGCGGCTCAAACCCGAAGAGCGGGAGGTCCTGAGGCTCGTCGCCTGGGAGGACCTGACCGCAGCCGACGCCGCGCGGGCACTCGGCATACCGGCCGGCACCGCGCGGCGGCTGCTGAGCCAGGCCAGGACGGCATTGCGCGACGCCCCGGGGGTGTCCGCGCTTCTGAAGGACCGCAACAGCGCGAAGGAGAGACACCGATGACCGACGAGCTCGATCTGGTCGGTGCGTTGGGCAGCGCGGAACCACTACGCCCGGAGGCGTATCAGCGGGCGCGGGCGGTGCTGCGGGCGGCTATGGCCGATCCCGGAACCGTGCGGCTGCTGGGGGCGGTATCAGCGGAGGACACGACTATGGAGGCGACTTCAACCATGGAAACGACGACAACCACGCGGGAGCAGCGCCGCCGCCGGATCGGTATCGCGGGCCGATTGGGCATCGGCGCCGGGGTGGGGGTTGCCGCCGCGGCGGCAGTCGTCGCCGTGGTGCTCAACTCGTCGGCGACCGGGGTCACGGAGGCCAGCAAGGATTCGTCGGCCGCCACCTCAAGCTCGACCACCGTCGACCGGCCTGCCGAGCGCGCGCCGCTGATGACCCTGGCCGGGTCCATCAAGACGCTCACCCCGTCAGCGGGCGACGCGTGGCTGGTGAAGGCGACGCAGGTCCACGGCACCAAGACCATGCAGGTCGTGTACACGCTGTACACCGACGGTCACGCGATCTATTCGGGCAACAGCGTGCGGGACATCAAGCGCGCGATCGCCCGTCATCAGGATCAGATGACGGACGGCGGCTACGCTCCGCTCCTCAAGGCAGCCGTCGCCGCAGCGGACAGCAGCCCGGCCGACGGCCGGACCCAGATGCTCAAGGCAGCCGAGGACCCGCTGGTGGGCCTCGACCCCGCAGCGCAGAAGGCGGTGTGGGACAAGCAGCAGGCGGACGCCCAGGTGATCATCAAGCAGAAGGGCGGCAACGCCGAGCCGAAGCCGTACAGCCCTCAGGCCGTTCAGCGGCACTTCGACAATGCCCTGTGGACATTCAGCATCGAAGCGCTGTCCGCTGGCGACGGCAACACGCAGGTCCGGGCCGGTGTGCTGCGTCTGCTGTCCACCATCGCCGCGGTCAGCGTCAAGGACTCGACCACCCACGGCAAGGCCACGCTGACGATCACCGCCGGCCCCGAGGTGTTCGGCGGCGAGGTCAGCGAGGTGCTGACCATCGACGCCACGACCGGCATGCTGGTCAAGCACGTCTCCAACGTGCCGGACCTCCCCCGGGCCTCCACAACGTACGAGTCCTCCCGGGTGACGACGGCCGACCTGTAGGCCGGGAACTCGAACCCAACAGCGTTCTGCAGACGGGCGTAACGCGCCCAGCGTTCGATAACGGTGCGGGCCACCTGGAGGTGGCCCGCACCGTCGTTCTGTTGTTCGCACGGCCAATGTTCACCCGACAGAAGGCTGCTCACCATGCGGCTGGTACAGACCATGTGGGGCATCAGCCGGCATTAACATTCACTCGCCTCGAACTGCGGTCCGATTCGGGTCATGGCCGGCAATTCGGCCGACGCGGCGCCCTCCCGGGCGCCCTTCCTCAACACTGAAGGAGTCGATACGTGCGGAAAGCATTCAGCATGCTCGTGGCGCTGCTGATCATCACCGGCTCCGCGCAGGCCGCGCAGGCGGATGCGGGGCCGGTGACGAGACTGACGCTGACGAGCGGGAACAACTTTTACTCAAGAGTCGAGGAGCGCCTCCTGAGCCGAACGGTCACGCTCTCGGCCGGAGAGTCGAGGCACGTACGGGGCCGTCTTGAGGCGACGAGCAGCGTCACGCAGATCGTGGCGATGAACAACACGCTCAAGTGCGTGGACGCAGCCGGCACCGTGGTCGGCACCACCTCAACGTCGTCCCGCAACCACGAGGGCTCGGACACCACGTACTACGCCACGCCTGGGCATCTGCCGATCTACGCCGACCTGCTGTTCACCGCGCCGTCGGCCGGCACCTACACCTGCGGCCTCTACGGATACACGGCCTCCAGCTCGCTCACCGATTACCATCTGACCGCCGTCGCCACCAACACCTGGCTCGAGGTGAGCGACACCAACCAGGTGGGCGCACGCTGGTGGCAGAACCCCTCCTGCAACAGCACCGGGACGTCCAGCACCTGCACCTACGTCGGCGCGGGCACCTCCACGGCCTGGGTGTTCTACAACGACGGCACGCCCGTGTACAAGTGGAACGCGCACAGCAACGCCACCAGCGTCCAGGCGCTGGCCAATCTCGAGCTCACTACCTGCTACACGGGTACCGCCTCGTGCAACAGCAGCGTCGACGCCTACGAAATGCCGCGCGGCACGAACGCTGTGGTGGATGTGCGCTTCGAGATGATCCAGCTGGACACGACGGCGCACACCTGTCGCACGACGAGCACGGCGACGTCCCGCAAGACGATCCGCGACGACGCGCACCACTACGTCGCGAACTTCGCCCTGTCCGGCATCCCGGTCGACCCGACCTGCGGCACCCGTAACTTCATCATGCGGATCTTCGTGCAGCACGTCTCCGGCAACCCGATCAAGATCGACGGCGTACAGAGCACCACGTCGCTCACGAACGGCATCGCCATGAACATTTTCTGACGGGTCGCGCGGTCGTACACCGGTCCAGGAGCCCTCCGCGTGGGGGCCCTGGACCCGTTTCGGGTCTGGACGAATGAAACAAGTCAGACTATGTCGTTTATCAATGCGTGGGACATCGCCGCCGCGATCGGGACTATACGATCACCGCACCATCCGGGCACCTTCCACTAAGGAGGCTCCATGCGTAAAAGCATGGTGTTGCTCTGCTGCCTAGTCACCACGATCGCGGTCACATCGTCCCCCGCCCAGGCGAAGGAGTCTTCGGCCGGGCCGGCCCCGCAACCCGGCTTTGCCGCAGCAGTCGACGTCGAGGCGATGACCGCGCAGTTCCACCGACTGGAAGCCGCTGCCGCCGCGCACCCCGACGGCGCGGGCGGCACCTATTTCGACGAGGTGACCGGTCAACTGGTCGTCCGCCAGGTACAGAACGCCGACGGTGCCCGGCTTCGCTCCGCGGTCGGCTCCCGCTCGCGACAGGCCGGAGAGGTCCCGGTCCGGTTCGAGACCACTGCGGTACCGATCAAACGGCTGGAAGCCGCAGCCGAGCGGCTGGCAAACAGCCGCGCCTGGGCTGGCTCCCACGCCGCCAGCGTTGACCGCGTGAAGCTGGACCGCCTGGCCGGAGAGGTCGTCATCCACGCTTCCGGGGACGCGGACGCACTCGTCGCCGCCGCCGTCAAGGCTACCGGCGTGACTCCCCGGGTATCGGTCTCGCAGGCCGGGATCACGCCCGCCAGCCGCCGGGTTGACAGCATCCCGTACTACGGCGGGTTGGCGATGTTCAACTACAACGTCACCGCCGCGGGGGACAACCCGCGTAGCGTGAACGCGTACTGCACGACCGGCTTCCGGATGACTCGCGGGGGAACGAACAGCAACTGGGTGACGACCGCTGGGCACTGCGGTGCCAATGGCACCACCTTCTGGCACAACGGCGGCTGGAACCTCCGCGTCAGCTCGAACTACCTGGCCCTGGGCACGGACGTCTCCATGGTCGCCGGCGAGAACGGGGCCTACTTCAGCCGGTACTCCTGGTTCGGCGAGCGCGACACGTCGACAGCCAACCCGGTCACGGCGAAGCTGACCGGGTGGCCCGCCATCGGCTCCGCCGTCTACATTTCCGGCTCCAACGGCGGCCTGGTGTACGGCAAGGTCACCGACACCGGCAACACCGGATGCAGCGGCTCCCCGGTGGTGGAGGTCGACACCGTCACCGGACACGCGCAGGACGGTCCCGTGCTCGGCGGTGACTCGGGCGGACCGGTGACGAGGTGGAACACCGCCACCTCAGCAACGAACGACCTCGTCGCCGAGGGCAGCGTCACCTGTTCCGACCGTAGTAGTTACGCCGAGTTCGACCCGATCCACCGCATCGAGGCGGCGACGGGCGCCGTCGTCGTGGTCGCCGGCACCTGACGGAAGCTTGTGCGGGCGGTGTGCTGACTGACGCCGCCCGCACGTTCTCACCGCCCAACGCCGCGAACGCGCACCCATGCAGAGCCGCGTATGCCACGAAGTAACGCGGCCACCATCGACGTCGGTCCGCCTGCGGGAGGAGTCGCGAACGTCCGTCGGCTACGCCAGGTCGCCGAGCGCGGGGGACGATGTTCAACGAAGTTCGCGCTGGCGCTGCCCTCGGCGGTAAAGCCGTGCAGTCGCGGCGTCGATGTCGGCTCGCCTTACTTTTCCGGCAAACACCTCGTACGAGTTCAGAAAGGAGCTTTCCGATCCACGGTACTTCCGCTCCTCATAGACATGCGCCTGAATACAATCCCAGGTTCGTAACATCCGGTAAGTGGTCTGCACTGCGATGAAGTCCCAATCGGCCAGACCGTATTCCGCCAGATAGCTCAGGTGCTGGTAGTAGCAACTGACTTCGAAGGCGCGACCTCGGAGCGGCTCCGGGAGTCTGGTGAAGCCCAGGGCGACGTCATGCTTGGGCAGCTCCTCCCACAGCTCCGCCTCTCGACGCGTGAACTCTGGCAATCGTTGCGCCTTCAGTGCGTCGAGCACGATGGGCAGATGGTTGGCGTTCTGGTTCAAGCGAAGCGCTCGCCAGGCCAAGAACGACGATGTGACAACGGCGGCTAAAGCAACCACAAGGGCCAATACATTGGTCAACTGGGACATGTTCCTGCCACCCCCTGAGAATGCCGTGTCTATCAGGGTAGGCAGATCTCGCAAGGGCTGGAGCGGGCATGCCACGGCACGGGCGTCCGAAATCTTGTATCCACCTCCTCATCCAGGTACGGGTGGAGTTTCACCACCGAATAGAAGCACTTTTAAGGCGTACCCCGACATTGGCCACGTGATTCCGACCTGCGAGTCCCCTCGGACCCTGATGCCTCAACGCGGGACGGACGTGTGCGTCGGGCCGGCCCTCGCCAGCCCGACCCACGCCGTAGATGAAGCAGTCACACTTTCTCCGGCGGCACCCGGCCGACGGAGAAGCCGAGATGGGCCCCTCCGGACGCGTCGATCACCTGGCCGCTCACCCAACGGCCCGCCGGAGAGGCAAGGAAGGCGACCACGTCCGCGACATCCTCCGGTTCTCCAACACGGCGCAGGGGCGACAGCCCGGTCACGGCCTCGCGGAGTGCCGGCTGGGCGTCGAACCACGCCGCGTTGACCTCGGTGGCGGTGGTCCCAGGCATCACCGCGTTCACCGTGATACCCCTGGCACCAAGTTCCTGCGCCAACGTGAGGCTGAACGTGTTGATTGCCCCCTTCGTCATGGCGTATACAAGCGTGTCGGGTATCGCTATCCGGGTGGCGACGGACGAGACATTGACGATCCGGCCGCCGTCCCGCAGCCGGTCTACTCCACGCTGAACCACGAAGAACGGCGCCTTGACGTTGATCGCGAACAGTTCGTCGAAATCGTCCGACCGTGCGGTGGCCAGAGTCGGCGTGGCCCCTCCGATCGCCGCGTTGTTCACCAGCACGTCAACTCCGGGCCGTACGCCACGCTCGGCCAACCCGGCGTCCACGGCGGCCCAGAGTCGATCGGCGTCACCCACGACGCCGAGCTGTGCGCCGACCGCGAACGCCGCGCCACCCGCCTCGATGATCTGAGCAACGGTTTCCTCGGCACCAGACTTGTTCGTGCCGTAGTGCACGGCGACCAGCGAACCGTCCGAGGCGAGGCGCTTGGCGATCGCGCGACCGATGCCCCGGCTCGCGCCGGTGACGAGGCTGGTGGTGCCATCTATTGTTGGCCGCATGACACCCTGGACCGTCGCTCGGGAGGGCACAGTGGACCCGGCCGGGCACGCGGAAATCGCGGCCACCCTCCGGGCAGCGTTCCCGACCTACCCGGGCGCTTTCGAGGGGCGGCGGAGCTAGGCGCGTCGCCTGGCTGGCGCCGAGCTCACGGTCGGCGACCTGGGAGACCCCGCTTCCCTGGAGCGAGTCATGCGTGACGTCGATGCCGTGTTCAGCATGCAAGCCCTGGCCTACGAGCCCGAAACCCTCAAAGCTGAGGTACGGCAGGGCATGCTCGTCGCCGACGTCGCCCTGGATGCCGGAGTCGCGCACCTGGTCTACAGCTCGGTCGGTGGTGCCGAGCGGCACACCGGAATTGAGCACTTCGAGAGCAAAGCGGCAATCGAGTCCTACATCCGCGCTCTGGGGTTGCCCGCGACCATCCTGCGGCCGGTGTTCTTCATGGACAACCTGCTGCACTACACCGACGCCACAGGCCAAAGGGAAATGGAGCTCCCTGTGCTCCCCGACCGGCCGATGCAGCTGATCGCCACCGATGACATCGGCCGCATCGCCGCGTACGTCATCGACCACCGGGATGACTACCTGGGTGTGGAACTTGAGATCGCCGGCGACGAGCTGACTTTCTCCGAGGTGGCCGCAATCTACGAGAAGGTCACCGGAGTGCCAACGCGCCTCGTCGCCCTGCCGGTCGAGGGCAGGATGTTCGAGTGGTTCGCTGAAAGCGGCTACCAGGCTGACCTCACCACACTGCGCGACCTCTTCCCTGACTTGCTCACCTTTCAGCACTGGCTGGGCAGGCAGGTCCGCTAGGCAGTGTCTCGAAGTCATAGCCATTCGTTGATCGCGGTGCCGCCTGACCCTCCTCGCCCGCGAGGCCAACCGTTGGACGGTTGGCCTCGCAGCCAGCTCATCGTGTAGCACCGTGAGACCTGGTGCCTGTGCCCTCTCCAGCCGCCGCGATCCGCGCGACACGGTCCGGTTGCAGTGCCGCAGATCGTCCTGGCGGGTCCGCCTGCATGGCGGATAGAGGGCTTTCAGGCGAGACGGTCAGCCTTGGCGCCACTTCTGGTTGGCGGTGCCGGCGCAGTCCCAGATGATCAGGCGGGCACCGTCGTTGCCGTTCCAGCCGTCGATGTCGACGCACTTGTTGGCCTGCGGGTTCACCAGGTCACCGGCCGCCGACAGGACAAACTGCTGGGCACCTGTGCCGTTGCACGACCAGAGCTGAACGACGGCCCCGCTGGCGGTGGACCCGCCGGCGACGTCCATGCACTTGTTGTTCGCCGACCGCAGCGCCCCGCCACTGAACGTCCACGCCTGAGCGGCGGTGCCGTTGCATCCCCAGGTCTGTAGCGGCACTCCATCGGAGAAGTTCGACGACGGCACGTCGATGCATTTGTTGTTCCAGTTGCTGATCAGGCGGCTACTCCCCCCGCCGCCGGTGGTGACCAGACTGAGTCCATAGGTGCTGAGAATCTCGTTGACTGGCTGAAACCACATCGTGGCACCGGAACTGCAGTTTCCGGATCCTCCCGACGTCACACCCTGCGCCTGGTTACCCGAGATCCACGAGCCGCCGGAGTCTCCGGGCTCGGCACAGGCGTTGCTGCGGCTCAGGCCGGAAACGGCGCCCTGGGCATAGTTGATCGTCTCGTTGCGGCCCAGAATCGTGCCACAGCGCCAGCCGGTCGTGCGGCCTGATCGGCACACCGAGCTGCCGATCGCTGCGTCCTGCGAACCGGCCACGGTCACGTTGCCGCCGGAGTAGTTGTTGACCCACGGCTGGGGTGACCACGAACTGTTGGTACGGATCCACGAGTAGTCGTTGCCGGGGAATGATGATCCGGCGAAGCTGCCCTGGGCGACGTTGTTGTAGCCGAGGGTGGGGCTGCCGACGCCGCCACAGTGTCCGGCGCTGACGAAGCCGCCGACGACCGCGAAGCCGACCGAGCAGAGGGTGTTGCCGTTGATGACGTACTGGTCGCCACCGCGCACGTCGTACAGGGGGCGGGGTGCTTCCGGGGTCTCGACCACGGCGATGGCGTCGTCGTCGACGCCGCTCGCCCGGGCGAACGACCTGGCGGCCGATTCGCCTCCGGCCTCCACCCGTACGACGACCTGGTTGGTCAGGACGTCGACGTACCAGCCGTAGACGCTTCTGCCGGCCTTGGCGCCGTGCCGGTCGAACGCCGCCAGCATGGCGTCGAGCTGCTTCTCGTTGCGGGAGACGAGGCTGGCGTCCGCGCCCTGCGCACGTGCGACGGCGATGGCGGAGGCGTCGGTGACCGCGACGGTCAGACGATCGCCGCCCTCCGGGATCCAAGCGCCGGCGAACGACGCGCCAAGCCGCTCACGCAGCCGCCGTTCGACCGCGGGCGCGACGGCCTCGACCCGTACCCGCTTGAGGATCTGGGCGTCGGTGAGGTGCAGATCCCGGCGCATGGCGGCGGCCATCGCGGGATCCATGTCCAGGGTGGGCGACGCGGTCGGCGCGGCCGGAGCCGGCCCCGGGTCGGCGAAGCCGACGGTGGGCGTGAGGCTGAGCGTGGCGAGCACCACGGCGGCGATGCCGAGCATCCTCGGTAGAGATCGCATGACAATTCCTTCCAGCTCTCGGTCGCGCGAGGCCTGCGGACCGACGGTGGCGGAGGAGGCATGGAACAGGCGGAGAGCGCTCTCTCGCGAGTTGAGTGTGGTTAAAACATCTAAGCTTGTCAATCAGTTGTCGCTGCGGCAGCGCCCGGGCAGCCTTCCAGACCGGCTACAACGCCTTCCGGCGCTGCCTGCCGCGTATGGATCGCGGTCAGCTCCAGCCCTGCGGATGTTCGAGCACCCGGGATGGCCAGGCACTGCCGACCAGCGCAGCGTCTGCGCCAGGTCGGCTGCGGGCACTGCCGATCCGTACCGAACGACTGGTCCTGCGCGCGTATCGGCCCGACGACGTGGACGCCCTGCTCGCGTATTACAGCGACCCGCTCGTCGCCCGGTACATCCCGTGGGAGCCGTGGTCGCGGGAGTTCGCCGACAAGATCGTTACCCGGCGGCTCGGCAGCACCGCGATCACCGGACCGGAAGCCCGCTTCGCGGTCCTGGCGGAGCATCCGGGCAAGGTCGTCGGCGACGTGATCCTCTGGCCAGCCGACGACACGCTCTCGCGCGGCGAGATGGGATGGGCCTTTCACCCGGCAGTCGCCGGTCATGGGTTCGCCACCGAGGCGGTCCGCGCGGTCATCGGTGTGGCGTTCGCGCATTACGGGATGCACCGCGTCATCGCCCGCGTCGACGGGCGCAACACGGCATCGGCGCGGCTCTGCGAGCGGGTGGGCATGACCCGGGAGGCACATCTGCGCCGCGACGAGTGGGCGAAGGGCGAATGGACCGACACCCTGATCTATGGACTGCTCAGCGATGAATGGCTGACTTCCACGGAGCAAGCCTGATCACAGGGCCGGCAATCTACGGATGCGACTGGCCGGTGACAGCAACGGCGCGATCGACCACGAGGTCAGTCACCCCGTCGCCGGGCGTGACCCACACGGGAGCACCAGGCGGCGCCGATCCCGTCCCACAACCGAACCCCGTCGCCGAGCAACACCGTTGGCTGGTGCAGCTGCAGCTCGTCGAGCAGCCGTGCGGCGATGTCTTGCTGGACGATGCTGGCGCCAGCAGACAGGAAGACATCACGGCCCTCGGCCACGTCACTGGCTCGCTTGACGGCGGCATCAGGGCATGGCGCTTGACCCGCCCCGGCCTGACGCCGTGTCGATCACCTCGTCCAGAACCTCCCGCGCGCGGATCAGGTCGGTGATCATTCGATCGACGCGGGCCCGTTCTGTCGTGAGGTCCGCGACAAGCTGCGGAGTGGCGAATTCGGACGGACCGCCGTCCGTGTCCCGCATGCAGGGCAGCAGATGCGTGATCTTCGTGCTGTTGAGCCCGGCGGCGAAGAGTTCCTGGATGCGGATGACCCGGTCGACTGCACCTTCGGAATAGTCACGATGACCGCCGGGGGTGCGGTCGGCCATCAGCAGTCCCTGTTGCTCGTAATAGCGCAGCGACCGCTCGCTCACACCGGTGCGCTTGGCCAGTTCCCCGATTCGCATTCCTCCACCTCACCCGACTGGCGACTTGCAACTGACACTGATGTCAAGTTTTACCGTACCGACATGTCGAGCACAAATGGCGATCCGTCTTTTCAACCAGCCAGCCCACTCGAGCGCTCTACGCCTGCCCACTCGCCCCCCGGTGAGGCGTACGAGGACAGATTCCGGTTCTCCGAGCGCCACGGTTTACCAGGGCGGCGCACTCGCCTCCGCAGGCTCTCCCGGTGTGCCGCCTTCGCTGCCGTTGATCATTAGTAAGTATGAGGATTGAGGATTCGGACCATGGCCACCCGCAGTTCGCTGTCTGTCGATCCCCGTGCCGAGACCACGGGCCAGAGGCTGCCGATGGGGGCGCTGCTGGCGCTGGCCACGGCCGTCTTCATCACCAGCCTGACCGAGACACTGCCCGCAGGTCTGCTTCCCGCGATGCGCGCCGACCTCACGGTCAGCGAGTCGGCGATGGGGCAGTCGGTCACGGTCTACGCGATCGGGACCGCGTTAACGGCGATACCCTTGACCGCAGCCACCGCGAGGTGGCGACGCAAGCCCTTGTTGTTGACGGCAATGGCGGGTTTTGCCCTTGCCAACACGGTTACCGCAGTCTCGACGTTCTATCCGCTGACCATGATGGCCCGATTCGTCGCCGGGGTAGCCGCAGGCCTCGCCTGGGCGATGCTGCCCGGGTACGCCCGCCGCATGGCCCCTGTTCACCTTCAAGGCAGGGCCATCGCGATCGCCATGGCGGGCATTCCGATCGCACTGTCCCTTGGCGTGCCTGCGGGAACTTTCCTCGGAGAGGCGCTCAGCTGGCAAGCCGCTTTCTTGGTCATGACCCTGCTAACCGTCGTTCTACTCGCATGGATTACCGCGACAGTCCCGGATCATCCGGGACAGCGGCCGGAAAGCCGAACGCCGACACTGAGGACGCTCAGCGTCCCCGGCGTGGCACCGGTCCTGCTCGTCACTCTGATCTTCGTGCTGGCACACACCATCCTCTACACCTACATCGCCACCTTCCTCGACAGGGTCGGCTTGGGTGACTCCACCGGCCTCGTATTGCTGGTCTTCGGCGTCACCTGCCTACTGAGCATCTGGATCGTGGGCGCCCACATCCACCGGAGACTGCGTGTCCTCACCATCGCCAGCGCCCTCTTGATCGCCGTGGCAGCCGCCGTGCTGGCGGTGCGGGCCGACAGCCCCGCGCTGGTCTACGCCGCGGTGGTGCTCTGGGGCCTCGGCTGGGGTGGCGCTCCGACTCTTCTGCAGACCGCCGTCGGCGACGCGGGTGGCGAGTCGGCGGACGCCGCACAAGCCATGCTTGTCACACTCTGGAACGCTGCCATGGCCGGCGGCGCAGCCGCCGGCGGACTCCTCTTCAATCTCCTAGGTCCCCGGTCCTTCCCCTGGAGCGCCCTGGTGCTCCTGATGCCGGCACTGGTGGTGGTGATCACCGCCCGGGCACACGGGTTTCCAACCAGACGCGCGGCTGTGGCCACCGACCGCCGTTCTACTCCGCCGACTGGCAACACGCCGATCAGTACCAGGGCTTCTGATCGGTGATTCACTACTGCCCGTAGTGCCGAGGCGCGCCGCAGAACTGTGCCAGATGCAGGCCGTCATCGACGCGGCGGAGTCAACGGTGCTGTCAGTCGCCGGTCCGAACCCTCTGGGCGCTGGCTTTTCACCGCAAGCACCGCCTTCGACCTGTTGCTGGTTCCGCCGGGCGTGAGATACGCCCGGCGGAACCGCAGGTGTTTATCCGAGTGTGAAGCGGAAGAAGCGGGGGCGGTAGATGCCGGGGTCGCGGTAGTGGTCAGCGTCGGGCGAGACGCGGGTGTCCATGCTGTTGACGTTGTAGGAGGCGATGAACGTGTCGCCGGAACTGAACGCCGGGTGCACGTGGGCGTTGTACGAGATGACGTTCGGGTTCCAGTAGCTGCCGTATGGTCCGGGTTCGGGCATTCGGTAGACCGGGGTCTTCTGGGTGAAGGGACCGTAGGGTGAGCAGGACGTCCAGGCGTTGATCTGGCCGCTGAACGCCTGGGTGCTGTCCTGGCTGAGCAGCAGGAACTGTCCGCCCCAGGGGGTGACGCTGTATTCGTTGGCGATGCCGGTCAGCAGGTTGCGGGAGTTCTGCTCACGCATCGTCCAGCCCCACGGTGTGTGGTACTGCCAGGTGCCCGTGGCGAGGTCGCTGCCGTAGACGCGGGCGATGCGCATCTGCTTGTTGATCGGCGAGTCGTCCACGCCGTAGACGTAGGTGTAGCCGTCGCCGCTGCGGCTGGCCGGCAGCAGCCCCGAGCCCCAGGCGACCCCGCTGGCAGAGGGCAACTCCCGGACGCTGACCGGGGTCCGCAGGTTGGACAGGGCGAAGTTGGCGACGACGTTGCGGTTGAACCGCCAGTCCCAGGCGCCGGAGCCGAAGCGCTCGTACTCCTGGTATACCACCTGGAGTTGCCCGCCAGAGAGGTGACCGTCACCGACCCAGTACCACTTACCTGGTCCGGAGGGCGGCATCAACGCTCGCGGAGACCCGGCGGTGCCGCCCTGGTAGGTGGTCAGGGTCCCGCCGCTCTGCACCACGAAAGTGTTGTTCACCAGCGGTGCACTGACCGGTCGGGTGCCGTCGCCGTTGAGCGGTCCCATCCAGGTGTCGGAGAACAGCCAGACGATCTGACCGTCGGGCAGCTTCACCGAGTACGTGGAGTCACCGCCGGTCCAGCCGTCGCGCGTGCTGGCGGCGTACCTGTTGAAGGTGCCCTCCGGCTCGACGGTGGTCTCCACGCTGCGCACCGACAGCGGGCGCAGCACGCAGGAGCGGCCGGTGAGTGGCAGCACGCTTTCCACGTGGGTGGAGAACGTCCTCGGGGTGCTGTCCGCGTCGGCGGAGTGGATGTCCAGTTCGGTCCAGGTGCTCACCAGGGTAGCGACCATGGGAAAGGCGAAGGTGGGCACCGTGATCAGGCCACCGGCGTCGGGGTAGAGCACGGTCTGGATGCTCGGGTACTTCGCCAGCGTGCCGGTGCTGCCGGTCGGTGACCAGATGATGACCGCGGAGCTGCGGTTGGTGTCCTTGCTCGTATCGATCAGCAGCGTCGAGCAGTACCCACAGGCCGGGTCACCGGAGTTCTTCACCGCCCGGAAGTCGTGATAGACGGCGCCACCCTTACGCAGGATGTCCTGATACTCCACACGCGTACCAGCGGGCGTCGAGTGACTCTTGCGAGCCGGTCTCGCTCCGCCGAGGACGTCACTGCTCGTCCCGCTCAGGGCGCTGACGTTGACGCGCCACAGTCTCGTGTCAGCGTCGGTGTAGCCGTAGCTGCGCCACGCGTCCACCGTCGGGGCGGGGGCGGCGTTCGCCTTGGCCAGCCGATAGTTGGCGATGTGGTAGCCCAGCAGCATGTCCTTGAAGTTCAGGCCATAGCCCTGCGCGGCGTGCCGGATCGCCTCGATCGGCAGATGGTCGTGGTCCCGGATGCTTTCCCAGGTCCGCCGCACGAAGACCGGGTCGATCTGCTCGGTGAGATAGGTGGGCAGCAGGAACGCCCCGTATTGCGGGCCGCCACCCAGGCCACCCCACGAGTTGAGCGCTGAGCCCGGCATGCTGAGCACGTCGTAGACGTTGCGCGCATACAGCTCTTCCTCGCCGGGGATGGGCAGGTACGGCTCTCGGACGTAGGTCTGGTGGGCGGCCCACTCCGCGGTGGCCTCCATCCACCAGTTCATCGAACCGAACTCCTTGCTGCCAACATAATTGAAGACGAAGTCGACGGCTATGTCAGACTTGTCCCAGTACTGGTACTGCATGACGTGGAACAGCTCATGCCGGGGCAGGTAGTCCCAGTCGGTCTGCCCGTTCGGCACCAGGATGGTGGCCTGCTGATTGAGCCCGAACGGCAACACGAAAGGCGCGTCGATCGGGATGCCGAGCCCGCCGACGACAGGGATCTCGTCGACGCCGTAGACCAACACCCACGGCTTGCCGTCGCGCACCGGCAGCGGGTAACCCATCTCGCGATACTCGTCGACAGCGATCGCGAGCGAATTCAGTAGGTGCTGGACGGCCTTGGCCCGGCCGTTCGAATGGTAGTCCGCCGGAATGCCCGGTCGGCCTGCTCCGGCGATGTTGAACAGGATGAGGAACTCGCCGGCGGATGCCCGGCAGCG
Source organism: Micromonospora sp. DT15 (assembly GCF_049841475.1). Taxonomy (NCBI): domain Bacteria; kingdom Bacillati; phylum Actinomycetota; class Actinomycetes; order Micromonosporales; family Micromonosporaceae; genus Micromonospora; species Micromonospora sp. DT15. The sequence goes on along the minus strand of NZ_JBNCKJ010000003.1, from coordinate 16,361 downwards.
GTAGGTGACACCGAGATAGTCGAACGGGTCGGCGGCGCAGTCGTCGTAGCCGGCCCCCGCAGGGGCGGCAGCCGGCGCGGCGACGTCCGGCGCGATCATCCTCGCCGCCTCGGGCTCAACGCTCGCCGCCAGCATCGAGAGGTACGTCAGGTACCGCTGCGGGTCGCGGATGGCATCGGCCTGCCGTAGGTGGGCGGGTACCGCCCGGGGTGAGCGAAGCGCGGTGAGTCCGTAGCGCACTGCGTCGTCGCGGGAGAGCTTGCCCTGGTGGTACGACGAGAGGATCCGTTCGTTCGGTCCGAAGTCGGGCGGAGTGACTGCCTTGTGCGGCGCGATGCTGGGCGGGGCCTCCTCGAACGGCTTGGGCCTCGGGACCGGTGGGGTGATCGGGTCCGGCTCGGGGGTGTGCGGCGCTGGAGCGGTGCCGATGGCACGGCTGGCGGCTCGCGCGGTGTCTGGGTCGGGTGCCGCCTGCGCAGCGCCGCTGGTAGACACTGCCCCGGCCAGAACTACCGTCGCTATGACCAGAGCCAGGGTCTTCCTCATCTACCGCTCCTAGCTTGGAGGTTGTTGGACATATCAAGTTGCACGTGCGGATCGAGGGAGCCTTGGCAGGACACTGTGGACCGTCTCGATCCGATATGGGCCGATCCTCCACCCTTGGGTCGCCGGCAGATCACGAGCCCGCTCTCCGACGGCGTGTTCGGAGTTGCCGGCTACATCGCGACGATGCTGATGCCGATCATTCGTGCGCCGGTCTCGGTACGCGGGCGGTGCGTGCTGCCCGGAGCAAACACCACGTAGCTGCCCGGGCCCAGACGGTGGCCTCGATCGATGAACTCACCCGACACCACGTAGTAGCGTTCCTCGCCCTCGTGCACGTCCACCTCTGGCCACTCCGTGCCCGGGGCGAAGTCGTACATCCAGCCACGGGCCCGCTCGGTCGCCGGCAGGCGCCGCCGGATGATGCCGGGCACGACCTCGACGGGTTCCACCTCGTCGACCTGCAGGATCTGCACATCATCGGATGCATTGGTCATGCAGTCATGATCGTCGTGTTCGCGCCGCACCGGCTAGTGTCTGCAATGACGTTGACAGGTACATTCCTGCCATGATCATTCATCGGGTGGTCGCCCTGGTTCTGCCGCCGCAGTCCACCTTCGAACTCGCCTGTGTCGCTGAGGTGTTCGGCGTACGGCGCCCCGGTCTACCAGTCAATTACCGGTTCGACGTGTGTGCCGAGCAGCCGGGCATGGTGCCCACCCTTGCTGGTTACGACATGGCGGTCACCAGCGGGCTGCACGCGCTCAAGACCGCGGACACTGTGGTGATTCCGGGGTGGCAACGCAGGGAGCAGCCCGCGCCGGCCGCCGTGATCGATGCGCTGCGGCGCGCTCACCGGCGCGGTGCCCGGATCGTCGCCATCTGCTCCGGCGCTTTCCTGCTCGCCCACGCCGGCCTGCTCGATCAGCGCAGGGCGACGACTCACTGGCGGATGGCGGCCGAGTTCGCCGCCCGATTTCCAGGCGTGCAGGTCGAAGCCGACAGTCTGTACATCGACCTCGGCGACGTCGCGACAAGCGCGGGGACCGCGGCCGGCATCGACCTGTGCCTGCACCTGGTTCGCAATGACCACGGCGCCGCTCACGCCAACCAGATCGCCCGGCACATGGTCATGCCGCCACATCGCGAGGGCGGGCAACTGCAGTACGCGGCAGCATCCCGGACCGCGCACACTCCGGTGTCCCTGGGCCCAGTGCTCGACTGGGCCACGGAGAGATTGCAGGATCCGCTGACCGTCAACGACCTCGCCAACCAGGCCAGAATGTCCCCGCGTACGTTCGCCCGAAGATTCACCGCGCAACTGGGTGTCAGCCCAGGACAGTGGCTGCTCCAGCAACGGATCACGGCTGCACGAGCGCTGTTGGAGGAGACCGATCTGCCGGTCGAGACAATCGCGACCAGAGTCGGCCTGTCCACGGCCACCAACCTGCGCCGCCGTTTCCGCACCACGGTGAACACCACGCCAGCCGCCTACCGCCGCTCCTTCGGCCGCGGCGAGAGCACGTAGACCGCAGGCCACCACACCTGACCCAAGCTGCCCGTTCGGCACGTGGAGAGCGGGGGACCCTCGCGCCCGTGGCCCGGTCCGGCACCGCGATTTCGCAGGCCCTGGCGTATCAGACCGCCTCGCCATCCGAAGCGGCGTGCTTACGGCGGTCGTAGTGGCGCGCCACTCGCACCCGGTTCCCGCAGGAGTTGCCGCACCATTCGCGGTTGGGCCGGTCACGGAGGAACAGCAGTACGCATCCGGGCGCCGCACACGTACCCAGGTGGCCGGCGGCGACGAGGGCGACAGCGTCGGCGGCAACCTCGGCGATGACACCGGTCATGGCCGCTGCTCCGTGTCGCGTCGTCAGTCGTGGCCCCCTATCGGCAAAGGCGAGCTCCTGCCAGCGCGGCGCCAGTCGGGCGGCGGCGTTGAGGCTCCCGACGTCCACTGCGGCGGGAATCTGATTGGCCGAGACGGCACCAGCTATGGCACGAATGGCCGTTCGGATGCCTCGGGCGGCGGCCAGCTCGGCGGGACCTACGGCGCTCAGCGCCTCGGTGTCGACCGGCACGGCGCACAGGAAGCTGACGCGGCCAAGCCAAGCGGCGAGATCCGCAGGTGTCTGAAGCTCGTCACAGACCTCCCCCCGACGACTGCGGACGGTATTGGCGAGCTCGATCGCAAGACGCACGAACTAATGATACCTGCCCCTTGTGGCCATTAGCTCACCCTGTTAGCTTCTAACGGCCGCTGGTGAGACGACCATTAGGAAGGCTGCGAATGACCGATCAGAGCATCATCACGGGCCACGTCGGGTTGAACGTCACCGACCTCGACCGCTCGCTCGACTTCTACAGTCAGGCGCTCGACGTTGAGGTCATCGGCCGCTCAGATGTCGACGGCAGGCGCTACGGCTTCCTCGGCCGCCACGACCTGCTCATGATCACACTCTGGCAGCAGAGTGGCGCGCCGTTCGCGGCTGACCGGGCCGGCCTGCACCACCTCTCGTTCCAGGTCGCCGACGTCCCGGCCCTGAACGAGGTCGAGCGCCGACTGCGCGGGCTGGGTGCCGACATCCGCGACGACAACGGTGTGCCGGGTGAGCTGGCCGCCGCCGGGCAGTTGTTCTGCTACGACCCTGACGGCATCCGCCTTGAGGTGTACGCCTTCCAGCGTCCGCCCCGGCCGGCGACCGCCACCGGCGACGGCCCGCCGTGCGGCTTCTTCTAGGGGTACGGCATGAAAGTCCACTCAGGCGAGGTGTACGTCCAACGCAGGTCCGGCTACACACGCGACGGGCTCGGCTCGGCCAGCATCGGCGTGCGCCTTCCGGAGATCGCGCGCCAGTTCCTCACCCGCCAGCGCATGGTGGTGATCGGCGGACACGACAAGGCCGGAGCGTTATGGGCGAGCCCGTTGTATGGACCACCCGGCTTCCTGCGTGCCAGCGGCGAGCGCGGTGTGATCGCGGAGGCCGCGCCCGCCGCGGGCGACCCACTGGAAGCGGCGTTCGCCACCCCGGCTCCTCTCGGTGCACTCGCCATCGAGCCGGCCACCCGCCACCGCATGCGCATCAACGGCACAGGTCACATCCAGGGGGATCGGCTCATCATCACGGCCGACCAGATCTTTGCGAACTGCCCGAGGCACATCACCCGCCGGGAGGCCCACGGTGACGTCACCACAGGTACCTTTGCGGCCCCCAGCGACCGGCTTTCCGACGAGCAACTACGCGTCGTGGCCGGTGCCGACACGTTTTTCATAGCCACCGGCGCCGAAGGCCATGGAGCGGATGTCTCCCACCGCGGCGGCAGCCCCGGGTTTGTCGTCGGCCGCAGCGCCACCACGCTGTCCTGGCCGGAATACCGCGGCAACGCCATGTACATGACCCTCGGCAATATCCACGTACAGCCGCGTTGCGGCCTGCTGTTCATCGACTGGACCGGCTCCCGACCTGCCCTACAGGTGACGGGCAGTGCCTCCATTGACTGGAACCCCGGCCGGCTGGCAGATCACCCGGGCGCAGAGCGCATGGTCGACATCGTCATCGACAGTGTCGTCGAGACGCCGGGACACGCGCTGATGTGGCGTTCGCTGTGAGGTGGCCCGCACACCTTCCACCCCGGACCGGGATGCCGGGCCGATCGGCGACCGATGCATCGGATGAGCCGACACCACGTACGCCCAGCAGCAGCGGTCAGTTCGCTGCCGCCCCGGTGGGCGGCCCGGTCGGGACCTTCAGAACAGCGAGAAAGGCGTCTACCGCGGGGGTTCGACCCAGGCGGCTCCAGACGAGGTACTCGACACGGGCCGGCGCGTCGGCCACCTCAACGGTGCTCACGCCGCTGAGCCGTGGCACGTAGGCGGAGGGGAGCATGGCGACGCCCAGACCCGCGGCGACGAGCTCAGCCATCAGGTCAGCGGCGGTCACCTCGAACGCGACGTCGCGGACAAGGTTGGCGGCTGCGAACGCCTGATCGGTCTGGGCCCGCCCCGCGCTCCCGGCCGGAAAGTCGACGAAGACCTCGGCAGCGAGCCGCTGAAGGTCGACTGCCGGTTCGCACGCGAGCGGATGATCGGGGGCGATCACGGCGACGAGCCGGTCCCGGGCGAGTTCGTGAACGTCAACGCCCTTCGGTGGAACCCCTCCCGGCAGTCCCACGAACGCGATGTCGATGACGCCCTGCTTGATGTGCCCCACGAGTTCGTCACTTCCGCCGACACGGAGTCTTACGCGCACGTGTGGGTACCGCTCCCGGAACGCGCGGAGCGTGGTCGGAATGTCGACGGCCGCAACCGTGGGGATCAGACCCACAGTCACTCGTCCCCGCACCTCCCCCACCGCCGCCGCGACCTCTGCGGCCGCGCGCTCGGCGGCGTCCAGGCACTGGCGGGCGGCAGGGAGGAACGCCAGACCCGCCGGGGTCAGCCGCACCCGGCGGCTGGTCCGCTCGAAAAGCCTCGCACCGAGCTCACGTTCCAGGCGCGCAATTTGGTGACTCAACGCGGACTGGACGACCAGGCACCGTTCGGCCGCCCGGGTGAAACTGCTCGTCTCGGCGACGGCCAGAACGTAGCGCAGCTGATGGAACTCCATTGATCCATCTTTCCTGTCGATCGATCAGATGACAAACATGTGTTGGAGTCATCGATAAGCACGTGACCAGAATTTCAACATGACAAGTTCCGGAGCGGACAGGCTCCTCCGCGGAGCTGGCGGCGGCACGTTGCCCAGCAACCTGCCGCGCACTGCCCTGACCGCGCTCGCCCCGCTGGCCTGGGGCACCACCTACGTCGTCACCACCGAGCTTCTTCCGCCCAACCACCCGCTGTTCGCGGGACTCCTGCGCGCGTTGCCCGCCGGCCTGCTGGCGCTGGCGGTCACCCGCACACTGCCCAAAGGTGCCTGGTGGGGAAAAGCCGGCGCGCTCGGCGTACTGAACATCGGACTCTTCTTCCCGCTACTCTTCGTCGCGGCCGAGCGGCTGCCGGGGGGCGTCGCGGCGACCCTGGGCGCGGTGCAGCCACTCATCGTCGCCGTCATGGCCACGGCGGTCCTACAGGAGCGACTCTCCGTCTGGCGTACCGTCTGGGGCGCGACCGGGGTGTTGGGCGTCGGCCTCGTGGTGATCGGGCCAGATGCCGCACTCGACCTGGTGGGGATCGTGGCCGGCCTCGTCGGCGCGGCCACGATGGCGCTCGGGGTGACGCTAACCAGGCGGTGGGGACGTCCCGCCGGGGTGAGCCCGATGGCCTTCGCCGGCTGGCAGCTCAGCGCGGGCGGTCTCTTCCTGACGCCCGTCACCTTCCTCGTCGAAGGGCCGCCACCAGTGATCGATCCGCCCGCCATACTCGGCTACCTCTGGCTGGGCCTGGTCGGCGGCCTGGCCGCGTACGTCCTGTGGTTCCGCGGCGTCACCACGCTGCCCGTGACCGCCGTCGCGGTTCTCGGTCTACTCTCGCCCCTGGTCGCCGCGCTGCTCGGCGCCATCCTGCTCGATCAGACGCTCGGCCCCATCCAGCTTTGCGGGCTCGGGCTCTCGCTCGCCGCAATCGTCGCGGGACAGCTCCCCACTCCAGCCGGCCCACCCCAAAGAGGCGTGGAGGCAGCGACATAGCGCATCTGCCGCGTTGCTCGTCACCGTCGCCATCCGTCGGACGAGCACTGCGACGGTTTCCGAGGACGAGGTGGCCACCGCCGGGTGACCCGATGACGGCAGAAGGGCGAGCCCACCCTGACCCGCGGAGCTGCCGCCCGGCAGAGGGAACCGGGCGGCAGCCGCGTGGTGTCAGTGCGATGCCACCACGCGTGCGTTCATCGTCGCGGCCGCGACGATCGCGGCCACCAGGAAGACCGCTCCGCCGAGCAGCAGCCCGTCGACGTACCCGCTGGTCAGTGCGTCCGGGAGGGCGGTGCCCGAGGGCTGGGCAGCGGTCACTGCGGCGGCCACGCCGCTGAGCAGCGCAAGGCCGAGTGCGCCGCCGATCTGTTGACTGGTGTTGACCACACCAGAGGCGATGCCGGTGTCCTGCGGAGCCACCCCGTTGATCGCGACCACTGTGGTGGCCACGAAGGTAAGTCCCAGTCCGAAGCCGGCGACCAGCTGAGCTGGCAGCAGCGCGGTAAGGGCGTTCGACGTCGGGCTGAGCACCCCGAACCAGCCCATGCCGATGGCCGCCAGCACCAGGCCGCCCACCGTCAGGGCGCGGGCCGTCAGCCGGGACAGCAGCTGGGGACCGACGCCGCCAGCCGCTACCGCGATGCCGACGGTGAACGGCAGGTAGGCCAGGCCGGTCCGCATCGGGGGGTAGCCCTTGACCACCTGCATATAGAGAGTGAGGAAATAGAACAGGGCGAACATGCCGCCGCCTACCAGGAACATGGTGACGTACGCGCCGGTCCGTGCCCGGTCGCTGAGGATCCGGCCGGGCAGCATGGGCGCCGCTGCGGAGCGCTGGACGAGGACGAACGCGGTCAGCAGGACCGCGGCAGCGATTAGAAAGCCCAGCGTGACGGTATCGCGCCAGCCGTGCAGGGCCGCGTGGTTGATGGCGAACACCAGTGCGGCGAGCCCGGCGGTGGCGGTGGCGGCACCGGAGAGGTCCGCCCGACCGCGCTCGCGCTCTCCTCGTGGCAGCACCGATGTGCCGAGCAGCACGAGCACGGCGATGGGCACGTTGACGAACAGGACCCACCGCCAGCTGACGTACTGGGTGAGGGCGCCGCCGAGCAGGAGGCCGACCACCGAGCCCAGGCCGCCCATCGCCCCGTAGACACCCAGCGCCTTGTTCCGTGCCGGCCCGGCCGGGAACGTCGTGGCCAGCAGCGACAGCGCGGTCGGCGCCGCGATGGCGGCGCCGACGCCCTGCACCACCCGGGCGGCGATGAGGACGGTGCCGGACCAGGCGAAGCCACCCAGCAGTGAGGCGACCGTGAACAGGACCAGACCGATCCGGAAGACCCGCCGTCGACCGAACAGGTCACCGGCTCGGCCACCGGCTAGCAGGAGACCGCCGAAGGCGAGCGCATACGCGGTGATCACCCAGTTGAGGTCGGCGGTGGCCATCCCCAGTGCCCGCTGGATGCTCGGCAGGGCAACGTTTGTAATGGTGTTGTCCAGTACGAGCATCAGCTGGGCGGCCGCGATGACCAGCAGTGCGAGGCCGAGTCGTGGTGGTGGGCCCGTTTCCGGCTCCACCGCCAGCGAGGCCTTCGATTCTTCGTAGACAGGCATTGATTTTCTCCAGAGTCGGCGTTTGCGGATCAGCGAATGCGGGGGTTCCAGGGGCGGAGGTCGAGGTATTCGGCCCGCCACTCGGTGGCGTACGCCCTCTTGATTGCCTCCGGCATGCGGCCGAGGATGGCGGCGACGGTCTCCGGCGATGCCCCTTGGAGCAGCCAGGGCAGGTAACGCGCGGAGTCCGCGCCGACACGGTTCCGGTGGTCCTGACCGAACGCCGCCCACTCCCCCGGAGTGAGCACCGACTCGACGAGGTGCAGGCCCTCGTCCTCCTCGTGCCGCAGGTGCCCGGCGACGCTCAGATAGAGGGCGTCGACCACGTCGCCGAGGCGCTGCGGCCCGGACTCCCGATCGGCGATGGCGGCGTCCACGGCGTCGAGCAGCGGATCGATTGCCACGTGTTCCGCCTCCATGGCATCGAGCAGTGCCCTGTCCGGCTGGTCGGCCAGCCGGGTCTCCATCGGGCCCCAGACAGCGACGTCCTCGGAGGTGTGGTGCACCCGGAGGAACGACTTGAACATCTCCCAGCCGACCGCCGCATGCAGGATCTGCCGTGGATCGTCATTGGTGGTGGCGGAGACCCGGGCCAGCTGGGCCAGGTCTCGGCGCAGGGCGTCGTGCACCGCGAACATCATGGTCATGTCGAGGGTGTGGGTGGCCTCGCTCATGGTTCGTCACCTCACGATCAGTTCATTCATTGGTTGACCAAACGTTTGGACGACCAACGGTATCAAATCGTAGGTGTCACCAACAGACTGGTAGGATGGGTCCGTGGATCCATCCGTCCAGGACGAGACGCCGGCCCGACTCAGCGGCCTCACCAGCTGGTTGATGACGCAGACCGCCGCTCACGCGGGGCGGCTGGTCGCGGACGGGTTCGCCCGGGCCGGCGCGCGGGGTTACCACTACCGGGTACTGGCCTCGCTGGACGAGTTTGGTCCGGCCAGCCAGGCCGCACTGGGGCGGCGAAGCGGCATCCACGTCAGCGACATCGTGGCGACGATCAACGAGCTGGCGCAGACCGGGCTGGTGGAGCGCATGCCTGACCAGGCCGACCGGCGGCGCAACGTCATCACCGTCACGCCGGCCGGCCGCCAGCGGCTGCACTGGCTCGACGAGCAGATCCTCGACATCCAGAACGATCTGCTTGCGCCACTGTCCGAAAACGAGCGCGCGGAGCTGCGGCGGCTGCTCGGTCGACTGCTGAGCCACCACCGAGCTGAAGCCAAGCAGGAGCCCTGAGCGCAACCCATCGGTCCGGGCGGTCCTCGGACGGCGCGAGCCCACACCGCCGTTCTGCCGCGAGCTAACCCGCTTGTCTTGTTGGGGCCCGCTGCGGAGGATCGGTGGATGGATCTCCTGACCGCGGAACGGCAACTTCAAGCCGCCCAGCGCGCCGCTGACGTCGAGTCCCTCGACGCGCTACTGCACCCGCAGGTCGTGGGTGCCGGACCGGACGGCACGGTCTTTACGAAGGAAGACGACCTGGCCGGCTACCGCTCCGGTGCACTGCGGATCACCAGCCTGGTGGAGGAGTCACTCGACATCCAGGAAGACGGCCAGACCGGGGTGACACGCATGGTCGCTGCGGTGGATGCCGTTCAGAGCGGTGCCGCTGTGTCCGCGCGGTTGCGCTACACCCGACTCTGGGTGCGTGAGGACGACAACTGGCGGGTGTTGGCCGCCACCTTCGTTCCGGTCCAGTGAGGACGACCGGGCGCTGGGCGCACGCCGGATGGCACGCGCCCAGCCCCAGTCAACGTCAGAACGGCGGCGGCCAGCTCGTCCTCAACGGAGGCCGCCGTGATGGTCTTGCGGCAGAGGGCTGGATGACGCTGCGGTCCGTGGCATGGCGTCCCGGGTGCCGAGAGACCGCCGTCAGGGCTTTGTCAGCAGTTCGAACAAGCTCGAGAACCCCTGAGCGCCGAAGCCGTCGGCGATCCGGCGGTTCATCAGGTCCCTGACCTCTCGCATCCGCACGGCTTCCACGCCAATGGACTCCCGATGGCTGATCATGTCGTGCATCAGGGCGGCCTGGACGTTGAGCGGGCCGAGATCCGGCGGGTGTTCGCCGGCCTTGACCGCGTTGCCGATCGAGGTCAACAGCGGGGGCAGCGCGGCGACGGAGCTGGCAGCGCGCGATGATGATCTCGCCTGGCCTGTACCGAGACGGCCGCCGGCCCTACAGCATCTCCAGTGGTTGTGGGCCGGTAGGTGACGGGAATGCCATGTCGAGTGCCGTGATGTCCTCCTCGGTCAGGTGCAGGTCGCGCGCTTCCGCGTTCTCCCGGGTGTGTTCCGGGTTGGACGATCGAGGAATGGCCGCAACCATGTCCTGCCTCAGCACCCAGGCCAGCGCGACCTGAGCGGGCGTCGCCCCGTGCCGCGCGGCGACCTGCGCGACCTGGTCGTGGCCGAGTAGTCTGCCCTGTTCGATCGGGGAGTACGCCATCACCGGAATCCGGTGTTCACGTAGCCACGGCAGCAGGTCGTACTCGGGGCCGCGGCGGGTGAGGTTGTACAGGATCTGGTTGGTCGCGCAGTCGTCCCCGCCGGCCTCGAGCAGCTCGGTCATGTCGGAGAGGTCGAAGTTGCTCACGCCCCACTGTCCGATGTCGCCGGCGTCGACAAGTTCGGCGAACGCCTCGATCGTCTCCGCGAGTGGATGGTTGCCGCGCCAGTGCAGCAGATAGAGGTCGATGTGGTCGACGCCGAGTCGTTGCAGGCTACGGCGGCAGGCCTGCACGGCCCCCTGGCGGCTGGCGTTGGACGGCAGCACCTTGTCGACCAGGAACACATCGTCGCGTCGTCCGACAATGGCCTCGCCGACAAGCTCCTCGGAGGCGCCATCGCCGTACATCTCCGCAGTGTCGATCAAGGTCATGCCCAGGTCGAGGCCGGCGTGCAGGGCTGCCAGCTCATCCCGTCGCTTTGCGGGACGCTCACCCAGGTACCACGTGCCCTGGCCGAGCACGGGCATGGTCTGGCCCGACGGCAGTTGGATCGAAGCGGTAGGGAGTGTCATGTCGGCCTTTCCGAGGCCTCGGCGCCAGTGGGGTCAGTGCGCGTTACCCGCATCGACAGGAAGCAGTCTCCGTAGGGCGACCTTTCCTCCGCAGACCTGCCTGATCGGCGAGCAGGCCCATCCGTCCGCCCGTAGGAGCCTTCGATGACCTGTTTCCCGGTTCTGACACCGGGAAGGCGACCGCGAGCGAACGATGCGCTGCCGACGGGGCGGCGCCGCGAAGGGAAGGCCGCCACAATGGCGCAGAGCCAGCAGCCACTGACCGGCAAACGAATCGCTTGTCTCGCCGCGGACGGGGTGGAGGACGTGGAGTACACCCAGTCCCGAGCCGCCGCAGAGCAGGCCGGCGCCGAGGTCCACCTGATCTCACTGGATTCCGGTGAGATCCAGTCGATGAACCAGGACATCAACCCTGCCAACCACTACCGGGTGGACTGGACTGTCAACGAGGCCAGCGCGGCCGACTACGACGCCCTGCTGCTGCCGGGCGGGACGGTCAACCCCGACCGGCTTCGGATGAACCCACAGGCGATGGACTTCGTTCGGGCGTTCTTCCAGCAACAGAAGCCGGTGGCGGCGATCTGCCACGGCCCGTGGTCGTTGGTCGAGACCGGCATGGTCAACGGCCGGACCGTCACCTCGTTCCCCAGTCTGCGGACCGACATCCGCAACGCGGGCGGGAACTGGGTGGACCAACAGGTACAGGTCGACAACGGCCTGGTCACCAGCCGCAACCCCGGTGACCTTTCGGCCTTCTGCGCCAAGATGGTCGAGGTGTTCGCTCAGGGCGAGAACGTCCGCCAGACGGCGACGGCTTGACGCGACGGGGCTCAGGATCCGGCGCATCGGGGCGGGCCTGGGCCCCCACAGCGGTGGCATCCCTGACGCCGCGCTGAGCAGCGGAACAGGGAGCACCTCCATACCGCGACCGATGCGCGGATTGAGGTGATTTCCGAGGGGTATGCGGGCCTCTATGGGTTGCGTACCGGACTTCCACGAGCCGGAATGGCTCGGCCGGGGTGCGACCGGATACGGAGGCGACCCGTGACTCAACTAGCAACCCGAGAGGCCGCTCAGGCCAGGCAGGAAGACCTACAACGGCGAGGGCGCCGGCTCGGCTGGATGAGTCTCGGTCTGGGGATGGCACAGCTGGCGGCACCGGACACGGTGCGCCGAATCAGCGGGGTGGACGACTCCTCGACCTCCCGGACCATGGTGCCGCTGGTCGGGGCGCGGGAGCTGGTCCATGCGGCCGGGCTCCTGACGAGCCGGCGCAAGGGCATCTGGGCGTGGACCCGGGTCGTGGGCGACGCGATGGACCTCGCCTCTCTCGGGGTGGCCATCGCCCACCGAAGCGGGCACCGCCGCCGTCGCCTCGTCGGTGTCACTGGCGCCATCGTCGGGATCACGGTGGTGGACCTGCTGACCGCCGTCCAGGCCACCCGCGCCACGAGGATCGGTTCGGCGGTGCCGGTACGAGGCCCACGCGAAGGAGGATCCATGGAGCTGACAGCCACGACAACCATCCGCAAACCCCCGCCCACGGTCTACGCGTTCTGGCGTGACCTGGACAACCTCCCCACGTTCATGGCACACCTCGAGACGATCCGCGCCACCGGCGACCGTACGAGCCACTGGTCCGCCAGCGCGCCCTTCGGCAAGAATGTCGAGTGGGACGCGGAGATCACCGACGAGAACCCCGGCGAGATGATCGCGTGGCGGTCCACCGGGAACGCCGACGTGCCGAACGCCGGCACGGTCCGGTTCGTTCCCGCCCCGGATGGGGTCAGCACCGAGGTGCATGTCGTCATGTCGTACGACATCCCGGGCGGCCCGGTCGGCAAGGTGGTTGCCAGGTACTTCGGTGAGGAACCGCACCAGCAGCTGGACGACGACCTGCGCCGGCTCAAGCAGGTGCTGGAGACCGGCCAGGTGGTTCGATCCGAGGGGGCCCCGTGGGGCAAGCGGGCCCGCAAGGAGTTCCCGCAGCGTCCGGCGCAACCGCTGTCGGACTCCGAGCTCGCGAAGGGGGCAGACGCGTGAGGGCGAACACCTGGGCGGGCCGCAACAAGGTCAAGGTCCGTGACGTACCGGACCCGAAGATCCTCAACGACCGCGACGCCATCGTACGGATCACCTCCACCGCGATCTGCGGCTCGGACCTGCACCTGCTCGACGGGTATGTGCCCACGATGCAGGACGGCGACGTCATGGGTCACGAGTTCATGGGTGAGGTGGTGGAGGTCGGCCGGGGCGTCGACCCAGGTCGGCTGCGCCTCGGGGACCGGGTCGTGGTGCCGTTCCCGATCGCCTGCGGAGCGTGCGGTGCCTGCGCCGCCGAGCTGTACTCCTGCTGCGAGAACTCCAACCCCAACGCCGGGATCGCGGAGAAGATGTTCGGCCACCCGGTTGCCGGGATCTTCGGCTATTCGCATCTGACCGGTGGCTTCGCCGGCGGTCAGGCGCAGTACGCGAGGGTTCCGTTCGCCGACGTCGGTCCGCTGAAGATCGAGGCCGACCTCACCGACGAGCAGGTGCTGTTCCTCTCCGACATCCTGCCCACCGGCTACATGGGCGCCGAGATGTGCGACATCCAGCCCACCGATGTGGTGGCGGTGTGGGGCGCCGGCCCGGTCGGGCAGTTCGCGATGGACAGCGCCCGGGCGCTCGGCGCCGCGAAGGTCATCGCCATCGACAAAGAGCCGTACCGGCTGCAGATGGCCGAACGGGCGGGCCACACGCCGGTGAACTTCGAGGACGTGGACGTGCGGTCCCGGCTGCTGGAACTGACCGGTGGGCGGGGGCCGGACAAGTGCATCGACGCGGTCGGCATGGAAGCCAGCCACGGTGCCGCGCACGTGCACGCCTACGACCGGATCAAGCAGGCAGTCCGATCGGAGACCGAGCGCCCGCACGCGCTACGGCAGGCGATCCTGTCCTGCCGCAGCGGCGGCATCGTGTCGGTGATCGGCGTGTACGGCGGCTTCCTCGACAAGTTCCCGGCCGGGGCGTGGATGAATCGGGCGCTGACCCTGCGTACCGGTCAATGCCACGTGCAGCGCTACATGAAACCGCTGTTGCAGCGCATCGAACGTGGGGAGATCGACCCGACCCGGGTCATCACCCACACCCTGCCACTCGACCAGGCGGAACGCGGCTTCGAGATATTCAAGAACAAGCAGGACAACTGCGAGAAGGTCGTCCTCAAACCCTGACCACCACCCGCATCCGGCCACCGCGGCACGCCCGGTGGCCGGATGCGGCGTCTGTCCGCGGCCGCCGACCTTCTGCGGACGGCCGCACTCGCACCCCCGGCTCTCCATCTGTTTGCCATGGACGAGCCTGGGTAGGCGCAGTCGGTGAGCGGGCCAGACGCAGACCTAGGCACCCGGTCAGACACCAGCCGCGCGGTGGCGTTCAGCGACGCCATCTTCGCCATCATCATCACGTTGCTGGTCCTGGACCTGCGGGTGCCGGACGTTCCTCCTGGCCGCCTCCTCTCCGGACTCCTCGAGCAGTGGCCCTCGTACGCCGCTTATCTCGCGTCCTACTCGTATGTGGCCGTCGTCTGGCTCAACCACAAGGCGGCGTTCAACCGCATCCAGCAGGTCGATCGCGGCCTGCACTGGATGAACCTGTTCGTGCTGTTCAGCACGGCGTTGCTGCCGTTTCCGACCGCCGTCGTGTCGGACGCGCTTCAGGAGCACAACAACACGGACCAGCGGGTGGCCGTCGCCTTCTACGCGCTGATCGGCGCGTTGCTGTGCGCTACCTGGCTGGCGTTCTACCACTACCTGGCAAAGAACCCGGACCTGCTCAAGGACCAGGCCAGGGGCGGCTTCTTTCCCGTCGAGCGGCTCAGAGCCCTCGTCGGGGTCGTCCTGTACGTCCTCGCGGGGTTGGTCGGCTACCTTGTCGCGCCGTTGATCGGCCTGGCCATCTTCGTCCTTCTGCCCGTCTTCTACGCCATCACCAGCGCTGGCCTGTACCAGTCGCCCGTGACCCGACGTATCACCCACAGTCCTCCGCCCCGACCCTGAGGACGGACGAACCGCCGATTAACCCGGATTGCGGCGGGTACCCGCCGCAATCCGGTTAGAGAGGGGATCCGAGGTGAACTACAACGAGTTCATTCAGTCTGTGGCAGCACGACCCAAGGTTCCGCCCGAAAAGGCCGAACCGATCACCCGCGCCACGCTTGAGACCGTGGCAAAACGGGTCACCGGTGGCCAGGCAAGGGACCTCGCCTCCCAACTCCCCGAGGAGCTACGCGGCCTGGTGTCCAGGCCCACCGAAGATCCGCAACGGTTCGGCCTCACCGAATTCCTCCAACGGGTGCAGTCCCAGGCAAGGGTGGATCACCAGGTGGCCACCGACGGAGCGAGCCGTCTTGGACACCCTCCGTGAGGCTGCCAGCGCGAAGGAGTACGGGGACTTCGTCGACCAATTGCCGCAGGAGTTCTGGCAGTTGACCGGGCCGGGGTCGGGACAGCTTCAGCCCCGCCGGATCGGCACCTAATCCGTTCGGACGTCAGGCGATGCCCAAGGAGTGCGTGATGACCGAACCGGAGAGCCGGGACACGGGCGCACGGGAGTCGCCGGCGCAACCGCGTGAACGCGTTGATGGGCAGCGCGACGCCGAGGAAGGCGCAAAATCCGCCGAGCCGGGCGAGAGCCGCAGTGTCGCCGCCGGGCCGACGGGTGCCAAGCCCGGCGAACACCCCCTCATTCCGGAAAGTGGTGCGCACGGCCTTCCTCAGCCGGCTGGTGGGCGCAGCAGCAAAACAATGTCAGACCCAGACGTCGTCCTCCAGATCCCGCAGGTCAAGGTTGATCAGATCTACGTCGAGGTAGACGATCTGGACACCTCTGTTTCTCTGCGAGCACGGCTGGGCAGCCTGCTCCAACTCGACGTGGGCGTTCAGGCGCGTCTCGGCACGGTGAAGGTCGACATCAAGGGCGTCGAGGCCGAGGCGATGCTTGAGGTTCGGCTCGATGAGCTCCGGGGCATCCTCGACAGCGCCCTCCGCACAATCGAGCGGAACCCCCAGATCGTCGAGTCGCTGGTGAAGACAGTGGACAACGCCGTCAACCAGGTCGGGCAGACGGCGCAGGAGGCGCTGGGACCCGATGGACCGCTGTCGCAGACGCTGCAGCAGGCAACCCAGCAGGTCGGCCAACAACTCGGGCAGGCCACCCAGCAGCTCGGACAGAGCACCCAGCAGCTTGCTCAGAGCAGCGGGACGGTGGCTGGCGGCGGCATGGGGGGTCTCGGCGCCGTGCTGGGCGGATCTCCGGCCCACGCCGCGTGGCAACGGATGAAAAAGATCGTCAACAGCAGCCAGCCACTGAGGCAGATCACGACATGGCTGGCCGGACCGCAGGGGCAACAGCCGCCGAGCTGACTCGACGTCCGCGACGGTGGTGGCAGGACAACGAACCAGGTCACACCAGTTCCGCTGCCCGGGGGGGTGTCCCTATGGGTTTCGTCAAGCGGGGACGGGTGCCTGATCTGTCGGCCGTGGTTGGTAGGGGATCTTGT